>JAAFIM010000019.1 GCA_013297745.1 Chitinophagales bacterium
GAAATCGCTTCGTGTCCCAACAAATTGGCTAAACCGTAAATTCCCGCCGTTTCCATCTCAAAGTTGCTAACCCGATATTGTCCGTATTGAAACTGGTTGAAATGGTCTAAAGCATTGCGGAATAACGATTTTGCTCTTAATTGGCGCGCTTGTGGTGCATAAAATCCCGTAGCGGTTAGTGTGATGCCCTGTTGAAAATCTGCAAATTTGGTGAGTAAATTATCACCAGCAGCAGCTACTGTAGGTTGAATGGGCAATTGTATGTTATAAGTTTGCGCAAAGGCTTGCAAATCAGCCAATAATTGGCTCTCATCCGCTTGCATCTCGCGCGCATAAAACAACAACAAACCCTCCAAACCCACCCCAAAACGGGATGCTAAATGTGTATCCAACTCCAAGTTAGGGTCTAAACAGCCCGAAGTGCCGATGCGGATAAAATTCAGTTTTCTATGCTGGAGATTGGCTTGGCGCGTATCGAAGTTGATATTGGCCAAAGCATCCAATTCGTTCAAACAAATATCGATATTGTCTGTGCCTATACCCGTAGAAATCACCATTATAGGTTTTTGATTGAGGCGGCCAACGTGGCTCACAAACTCCCGTTTTTGGATTTTTGCTTCTACCACATCAAAATGTTTGGAAACTTCCTGCACTCGGTCGGGGTCGCCCACGGTGATTATCGTATCGCAAAGCTGTTGCGGTAATAAATGGAGATGATAAATACTTCCGTCTGGGTTGATAATCAACTCGGACTCTGGGATAAAATTCTGTGTGTGTTGCATTATTTAGAATAAAAATTATTTGCCGTACTCGCGTCTTTGGCGTTCTTTTTCGGCTTCTTCTGCAGCCTCACGCGCGGCGTGTTCAGCATCCATTTGGGCTTGAGCGTCAGCGCGCAATTGTGCGGCATCCACCTGTTGGGCATTGGTAGCGGCGATAATTCTATCCAATTTGGCGTTTAAAACGTTCAACTCTGCGCGTATTCTTTCTACATCTTCTTCTGCCTCTTCATTGCTATTGCTTACCATCGCATCAACGAAAAGTGAGTTTACGATTGACAAACCAAACACCCCGCCTATAATGAAGGTGAAAATGAACATAATCCGCATAAAGAAAGTAGCGGTAGCTGACAAAGGTGTATTGTTGGCAACAGATTCAGCATCGATAGCAGCAGGAATAGCGTTCCAACCCTCAATAGTGAATACTTGAAAAGTAGAATAATAAGATATTAGCGGGTCGCCAAATGAAACGGGAGAATAATCTCTCAACAAGTAGCAGAATAAAATGGACATAATAAACACCAACACAAAGAAGCCAGCCAATACCATAAAAGAGGCTTTTACCGCGCGTTGGGCTGATTTGAAAATATGCTCTACTTGAGGGAAAAATTTAATAAATCTAAAGAATTTGAACACACGGAATACCCGCAAAATCAACAAAATACCTAAATTTAAGCTCATACCTGGTATCATTCTAAATACAATAGAAGGCAAAGATATAAGCACCAAAAACAAGTCAAATCTATTCCAGTTGGAAGTCCAATACTCTTTAAAACCTAAGTGATTTAGTTTTACCACAGCTTCTATCAAAAAAATTAACGACATCGCATCGTCAGCCAATTCTAGATAATGTTTGGCTTCAGGATAAGCTTCCAATTTGTAGCCTTGTACGAATATCAATATCGCATTGAGCAATATCAAGGTAAAAACGAAGCCCTCGCTTAAAAAAATACGCTTAATGGGGTTGGAAATAACTTCCTGTTCGGGAGTAATTGTACTCATTTTGTTTTAGAATTTAATGGTTATAAAAAGGGTTTAAGTTTTTACTTACTGTATAAACGGTGGGCTTAGGTTTGTAAAATACCCACGTTAAATTTTTCCACAGGCGCGTTGTTGGCAGCTTCTATCCCTGTAGAAATCAATCGGCGGGTTTCTTGCGGGTCTATAATCGCATCTATCCACAAGCGTGCTGCCGCATAATAAGGCGTGGTTTGGTTGTCATAACGGGCGGTGATTTGCTTGAGCATTTCAGCTTCAGCTTCTGGGGTTAGCTTTTCTTCATTTTTGGCAGAAGCGGTTTGTATTTGCAATAGTACTTGCGCTGCTTGCGCGCCGCCCATAACGGCAATTTTTGCGCTGTGCCAACCCACTATCAAGCGCGGGTCGAACGCTTTTCCACACATCGCATAATTGCCCGCTCCGTAGGAGTTGCCCATCACTATAGAAAATTTGGGTACTGTAGAGTTGGAAACCGCCATTACCATTTTCGCCCCGTCTTTGATAATTCCCCCGTGTTCTGAGCGCGTGCCAACCATAAACCCCGTTACATCGTGCAAAAACACCAAAGGGATTTTTTTCTGGTTGCAATTCATCACAAAACGAGCCGCTTTATCCGCAGAATCGGAGTAGATAACCCCCCCGAACTGCAATTCGCCCTTTTTGGATTTGACCACTTGGCGATTATTGGCTACAATCCCCACAGCCCAACCGTCTATGCGCGCATAAGCGCAAATGATTGTTTTACCGTAATTTTCTTTGTATTGGGTAAGTTCGGAATTATCCACCAAGCGGTGCAAAATATCCACCATATTATAGGGTTTGGTTCTATCGGCGGGGAAAATTCCGTACAAATCTTGAGGGTTTTTGGCTGGTGCTGCTGGAGTTATTCTATCAAAACCCGCTTTGGGGCTTTCGCCCAATTTGTTGATAAGTTGTTTAATCGTATCCAAACAAACTTTATCATTTTCCATTTTATAATCGGTTACGCCCGAAATTTCGCATTGGGTAGTTGCGCCCCCCAAGGTTTCTTTATCCGCATTTTCGCCTATAGCAGCTTTGACCAAGTAAGGACCAGCCAAGAATATAGAGCCTGTTTTATCCACAATCAACGCTTCGTCCGACATTATCGGCAAATACGCCCCTCCTGCTACACAACTGCCCATAATCGCCGCAATTTGGGTGATACCCATAGCCGACATTTTGGCATTATTTCTAAAAATACGCCCAAAATGCTCTTTGTCGGGGAAAATTTCGTCCTGCATAGGCAAATACACCCCAGCAGAATCCACCAAGTAAATAATCGGCAATCTATTCTCCATCGCTATCTCCTGAAAGCGCAGATTTTTTTTTCCTGTGAGCGGAAACCAAGCCCCAGCTTTAACCGTGGCATCGTTGGCTACTATCACACAAAGCCGCCCTTGAACGCGACCAATGCCGCCCACCACTCCAGCTGCGGGACAACCGCCGTGTTCAGCGTACATTTCATAAGCTACAAACGCGCCAATCTCTTCAAAATGGCTACCTTCATCGCACAGATAAGCAATCCGCTCGCGGGCTGATAGTTTGCCCTCCAACGCTTGTTTTTCCAACCGTTTTTTGCCCCCGCCCAGCGCAATTTGTGATTGCAAGTGGCGTAATTTTTGCAGTGCTAATTTATGGTAGTCTTCGTTTAGATTATAAGCTAAATCTATCTCTTCCTGTTTCATTGAGTTATTTTTAATAATTTTAAGCGCGCAAAAATAGCTTATTTTTAATAAATGGGTTATTTTTATCCTTTTTTTTGCAAAAAAAAATTGAATTAGATTTTTTTTGGTTATATTTGCGCCATTTTTTCCTTTTAAACATCATACCAATGAAAAAAATTAGCATTTTAACCCTTTTGCTCTTGTCTTTGGTTTGCAGTTGCAAAAATAAAAACAGCAGCAGCGACGCAACCACCACCGCCACCCAGCCTTCAACCAGCAACAGCGTACCCGAAAAAATGAACGTCAAATGGCGTTTTGACAACAAAATGATTGACGATTCAGACCCATCCTGCGATTTGTACCTCAATGTGAACGGCAAGGATATTTTGGTGGAGAAAGGAATGGATATCAATTTGGCGGAAATAGAACCGCCTTTTGACAGTACAGATACCGATAAAATACCCAACGATGCGCTTTTAGCTTGTAGAGGTTTTTGGGCGGGTTGGGATTGTAGAATGTATGTGCGCCAAGAGGGGGACAAATTGGTCGTTTTTGAGGGCGCGCATCCTGAAGGTTCGGATATTGAAGAAGGTAGCGAATACGAAGGGATTAGTTATAGAGTTGTAAAAACTATTACCGCCGCCGATTTGAAATAAGCTTATTCACAGCAACGAAAATAAAATAAATGAAAAGAATTGGATTTTTATCCCTATTTGTGGTCGCTTTGGCTTTCAGCAGTTGCAAAAACAACAACAGCACCAATACAAATACACCCACTACAACCCAGCCCTCAACCAGCAACAACGCTGCGCTTGAAGTGAAGTGGAAAATTGCAAACGGAATGGATGCAGACAGCGTTAATCCCAAATGTCGCGTGGCTGTGCTTATCAACAGCAAAGAGGTGGAAATTTTCAAAGAACGCACCCTCAACTACGAAGAAATCCCCAAAAGTGAATGGGCAAACCGCGAATACTCCATCCCTGCCGATGCTTTTACGGCTTGTTCAGGCTTTTGGGCAGGATTTGATAGCAAAATATACCTTATCAAAAAAGGCGAAAATATAGAGGTGTATGAGGGCGGATTTAGCGAAGATGAAACTGTGCAAGGGCTTAATTATCAACTGATTAAGACGATAAAACCCGAAGAATGGAAATAATTTAAAACAATAAAAGCTCGCCTAAAGCGGGCTTTTTTCATCATTAAAATAGTAGTATAAATGTTATCAAGAGAAGAATTAGCGAGTTTGCGCCAACTGTTGGAAAGTGCCGACACAGACACTTTGGATTTGGGACTGGCTATTTTGGAACAGAATAAAAGCCAAGTTAGGGGATTTTTACCCATTTTGGTATGCCAGCAGGAACTCCGAAAACATAAAAATTTGACTACTTTTTTGAAACAACACAGCCTACCCGATGATTTGTACGAATGGGAAGAAAAGCTTAAATTGCTGCGTTGGGCTTTGTCGGGCAAAAAGTGGTTGTTGAACACAAAAGAAAGAAACCCCAAAAGTTACGAAACCGCTAAAATTGAGTTTTTGGACATTTTGGATGAAATAGAACCCACTTTATTGAAATCCAGCGAGTTGGAAGAACTTTATGCGCGTTTGTCCAGCCATTTTATGTACAACGACAACGATTATATCCTCGCTACGCACTTTTCGGCGGTTTTGTACAAACGTTTCAATAGTTATAAAACGATGGTGGAATTGGGGCGGTTGTTGGTTTATTACCATTTTCCCAACGGCAGTTTATTAAAATTGCGCGCGCCTATGATGGCTTGGATAAATACGTTCAAGTCGCAATGCTTATCCAATTTGGGGCAAAAAAGGGACGAATGGCATTATTTTTTCATCAGTTGGCTGGAGGGATTATTGGACGAAGCGGCGGGCGAAAGGGCAAAAACTCAACAAAATTATCTAAATCTGCTCGCTTGGGCGGACGAAAGACCCCATTTATTGGATTCGGGAGAGCAAATTTATGGCGATATTTACCAAAATTTAAGCTGCTGGGCGGCTGAAAGCAAAGATTTGAAAAAGGCTAAATTTTATTACAAAAAGTTAAAAGTGGGGGCAAAAGAGAAGCGTTTTTTGGAAGCCAAATCCAACGTGTTGATTTTGGAGGATAAAATGGATAAAGCTATAGCGGTGTTATTCGAGGGGATAAAACACAGACCAATTACGGAAAGTTATTATGTAAAATTGGCGGAAATATACGCAGTGCAGGGCAAATTCGGACAAGCTGCCGAAACGATGATTAATTGCATAGAACATTCGCCCCAGTATAAAATCCATATTATAAAATTGCTGGAGTATTTGGCAAAAACCAACTTCCACTCCAAGAGCGAGGTGGGCGCGCATTATGAGAAAGTGATAGCGGATATTGACAGCAGTTTGGAAGAGTTGGAAGAATTATACAAAATTTAAAAAGTAAGTGTGTAATAAAAACGTGCCGCGCGAAGCGCGTAACTACACCAATCCGTTGAGTTTCTACACTGTCTGAAGTGAGACGAAGCGCAGCTTTAGCAAGCGGAGCGAACAAGTTTGTAGAAACAAGGCGTTTTTGGTACTTTTTGCGCCTGCAAAAAGTACGAAGAAAAGAAATTTTTAGGCGCAAGCCGTTAAAAAAATTTCCAAAACCCAAGTTTTTATAATTACTATCTGACCTTTCGCAGTATATTTTTCATTTTTTTTACAATTAGCTTTTTGCAGTTAAATTTTCCTATATGCGCTCAATAGCGTGGGGTTTTATACCCCGCGCTGATAAATTTTCCATAAAAAAATAGAAAATATAACATTTTTTACCATTTTTGTGCGTGGGGTGTAAAACCCCACGCTATTGAGCGCACACTGTTGTTTTTTTCAATCTACCAAATTTTTTCACTGCGAAAGGTCAGTTACTATCTTTAATAATTTATGCTGCTATTACTCACTTATTTTATCAAATCAGTATTATTTTAATAAAAAACGCAAACTGTAGCTATTCACAGTTTGCGTTTTTTTATGTTATTTCAGCCTATTTTGCTCCAAAGGCAACTCATTTTTGTTCCCGTCGGTTACTTTTTTCAACTCACCTTTATCATAAGTAAAAATACGGAGCGGGTTGCCAAAATCATCATACTCAATCCATTCGCCATCGCGCGCATAATCCGTATAATTCATATCCCCTATCCGCGTGGTATAAATTTCGGGTAGATATTTGCCCTCCAATTTCACTTTTCCGTTCTCATAATAAGATTTGTAATCGCCCACGCGCACAGTTTGCAAGTCAGTACGGACAATTTTATCCACTTGTAGCGATTTGCCCTGCCCATAGGTTAGAAAATCCTCATAACGGCGAATCAATTCGTTGCCGTCAGCAGAATAATCTATATCCTCAATCCATTCTATAGCATTATAATTATAGTTTTCAAACTCAATATCTACCAAACGGAAAGCAAATTCATAAGGCAGCAAAATTTTCTTAAAAATGGTATCCGCTTCGCCCGATTTCTCCAATAAAGTATAAGCACCGCGCTCTTTCATAATTTTGGAAGGATAATAAAGGGTAAAAAAGCCCTGTTCGCGTCCTCGTTCGTAGCTACTGACATAGCGCGGGTTGCCATTATCGTGATAAGCGGTATAAGAACCCTGTTTTTTGCCGTTGGCGTAGCTAATTTCTTCCGATTTTTTGCCATCAATGGTAATATCCCAAAGTGCAGTACGAGTACCCGAACCGTCATAAACCCCCGTTTCTACCTTTTCGCCCCGCAATCCACCCGAATACTCAATCCAACGCCCTGTTTTTTTACCATTCAAATACGTGCCCGTGCCTACCAAGACCTCTGTAGTGGGAAATTTTTTGTGTCTTACCACTTTGTAGTGTTCAAAACGTCCATTTTTGGAACCATTGGAATAGTCATAAGCACCCACGATATGGGTACTGCTGTCTTCAGTATAATAATTTGATTGCCAAATCCCTGTTTTTTGCCCATTGGAGTAAGTACCAGCCGACATAATTTGCTTGCCGCGATAAAAGCCCCAAAGTCCCTCTCTGACCCCGTTATTGAAACCGCCTTCAGCCAATCTATTCCCTTTTTGGTCATAAAAAGTCCAGCGCCCCGACATTTGGTCATCTAAAAAAGAGCCTTTCAATATCACTTTGGAACGCGATTCGGTATACTGCCACTCCCCTGACTTGACCCCATTGGTATAAAACCCCACCACATCGGGTTCTTGCCCTTTGGATATGCGTGATATAGGAGATATATAAAAACGCCAATCCCCATCTCTGCGCCCTTCCACATAATTGCCTCGAGATACAATGCGCCCTTCGCTATCTTTATTCACCCAATAACCAGTTTTTTGCCCGTTGGCATCCGACTCATTAGGCGCATAGGTAGGTTGAGCGTATGAAAAACCAGGCATTCCGATAAAAAAAACGGCAAACAACAGCCAAAAGTATGCATTCATGGAACTATTTTTATAAATTAAAGAGTTTAGCATTTGCCGCCATTCAAGCGAATTGTAGCGGCTTATTATAATTTTTATATTTATTTCAAAATGACAGACAAACAACGCACCTCTTCGAGCAAATTCTTATCTTTAGTTTTGCGCCACCAGCCCCAACTGATTGGGTTGGAATTGGATAAAAATGGTTGGGCAAATTTAGACCAATTGATAGAAAAATCAAAAACAGCGGATAAAAATTTTACGGTAGAAATAATAACCGAAATCGCTGAAAAATGCCCAAAACAGCGGTATAATTTAGACCTCGCCAACAACAAAATACGTGCCAATCAAGGCCATTCTATACAAGTAGATATGGAGTTTCAGCCCCGAACGCCCCCAGAGTTTTTGTACCACGGCACAGCCACCAGATACGTCAATGACATACGCCTCACAGGGTTGAAAAAACGCAGTCGCCAGCACGTACATCTTTCCGCAGATATAGCCACAGCCACCAATGTAGGCAGCCGACACGGCGTACCGCACATATTAACTATAGCAGCCCAAAAAATGAGCGAAGCAGGCTATAATTTCTACCAATCCGATAACGGTGTGTGGCTGGCTGAAGAAGTGCCTTTGGAGTTTATTCGCTTTTAGCAAAAAATAAATACAAGCAAAATATCCATATTCAAAAAAAGTTTATACCTTTGCGCGCACGTTTTGAAATATACCAAAAAACTGCATCATGTCAGCAAATAAGCTTATCATTTTTACCGCCCCTTCAGGAGCGGGCAAAACCACCATCGTTAAACATCTGCTCAAAAACCGCCAAGATTTGGCCTTCTCTATATCAGCCTGCACCCGACCACAACGATATGGCGAAATTAATGGAATGGACTACTACTTCATGTCTGTAAGCGAGTTTAAAAAGAAAATAGCCCAGGGAGATTTTTTGGAATGGGAAGAAGTCTATGATGGACAATTTTATGGCACATTGCGCTCCGAAGTAGAACGACTTTGGTCAGAAAACAAACACGTAATTTTTGATATAGATGTGAAAGGCGCCGACAATATCAAACGCAAATACAAAAATAATAGTTTAGCCGTTTTTGTAAAAACAGCCAGCAACGAATTATTGTTTGAACGCCTCCGCAACCGCAAAACAGAAGACAGCGAAAGCCTGCGCCGACGCATAGCCCGCGCGCAAGAAGAAGTACAATATGAAAACAGATTTGATATATCCTTGGTCAATGATGTGCTGGAAAACACGCTACAACAAGCCAGCGAAATGGTCGATACTTTCATAAAAACTGGACAAATTATGCAATTATCCTAACTATACATTCCCAAACTTGCTAAAATTCTACTTCACATGCCCAACACCACCACCCAATCTGTAAGGGTTTCGGTAGAAACAATGTACCAGCCCCACTATTCCAAACCCTTCCAAAACGAATTTGTGCACGCTTATCGCATCACAATAGAAAATTTTAACGATTTTCCCGTACAATTATTACATCGTTATTGGCTAATATGGGACAGCTCTGATATAGCCCGCCGTGTAGAAGGTGAAGGCGTTATCGGCCAACAGCCTATAATAGCACCTTACAACTCTTTCCAATATGTATCAGCTTGCCCGCTACAAACCGAAATGGGCAATATGCGCGGACATTACTTAATGAAAAATACCTGGACAGAAGATACTTTTAAGGTGGAAATCCCCATTTTCGAGCTTATCGCTACACAAAAATATAATTAAACATCAAAAACGGGGACAAAGGTAATAACTTAATCTAATTTATTGCTAATGTTTTTTCTTTTCGTTTTATTCAGCCATTATTTTTGCCTCTGCTTAGCAGGGGCTTTTTTTATGATTTTTTAAAAAAAATTAAATTAACACTAAAAACTCATAAGTCGTTGAAAATCAACTAATTATAACTATAAAAATAATTTTTTTAAAAAAGGGCGCAAAGATAATTATATTTTTTTATTCGCCAAACTATTTTCAAGTATTCTTCACTTTTTGAAAAATAAAGTTGATTTTTTTTCAAAAACATTTGCAGCATACAAAAAAACAACAGATATTGCAGCCCGAAATCAAATAGCATTTATTCCACAATAAAAAAATAAAAAAATGGCATTCAATCCAAAAGGAGCTCTCAAAACGCTCACCCAAGCTGACGTATCTAAAAAAGACATTCAAAAACTTGGTAAAAAAGCAATCGACGCAGCTACTGCCCTACCTTTCTTTATTAACGCCGCACACAAATTCCCTGATGGCAAAGAAGGTCCTTTGTTTTTATTTGGCAAATTAGCTAAAGTAAAAGCTGAAATTAAAACCCTTAAAGGCCCAGAACATTTGCACGGTGTAGCCTTCGTAAGTACTGACGATAAAGGCAAAACAACGCTTAATCTGTTACCTTCAAAAGGTAAATTGGAAAGCAAAACAGCTATTTTGAAAAAAGCAATGAAAGATGCTTTTACTCCTGCTTTTGCAGAGTTCAAAGTTGGTGCGCCTATTACAGAAGAAGCTGCTGAAAAATTGGCAGAAGCTGCTGAAAAAATGGAAGACATTGCTGACGAAGCAGAAGTAGGTTCAGCTGACGCAACAGAAGCTCCAGCAGAAGCTGCATCAAATGAAACAGAAGCTCCAGCAGAAGCTGCGGCAAGTGAAACAGAAGCTCCAGCAGAAGCTAGTGGTGACAAAAAAGATGCAAAAAGTGTTATTATGATGATTAAAGAAATGAGTGGACTCCTAAAAACTAGTGTAGCTCCAATCGTTGCTAATATCAAAGCTAAAACAACTGCCGCTACTGACGCTGCTACTATTGAGACGACTATTAGTAAATTGGAAGCGCTCAAAACTAGCTTTGCAGCCTTGTCTGATGAAGATAAAACTGGATTAGCAAAAAATTACGAGCAAGTTGTAGCTCAAGCTCCTGCATTAGAGAAAATTAAAGCAGCTTTGGCAGGTGGTGGTAGTCCTGATTCAGCTTCAAGTGACGACCTTGACAAATTCCTAAAAGAAATGGAAGCTAGTGTGAAAAAAACTAGTGGCGCGCTTGACAAAGCACTAGATAACGTCAAAAAAACCCCAGCTACTCCTATCGCAGGTGGTAAAGAACTACTCAAAACTCTCTAATTTTTTAACCCCTTAATTTCTTTTTTTTATGTCAGCCAATAGACAACAAGCTGTGCAAGATGCACAAAGACAAATAACCAATTTTGAAGCTACCAAACGTCAACTTACACACCGTTTAGCAACAGCTCAGGCTAATGCTAAAAGAGAGATACAAAATGCGATTGACCAAGTCAATCAACGAATAGCTGGTGCAAGAACCGTTCTGCAAAGATTGGGACAAGCCGTCGATTTAGTTCGTCAAATACCTGGCGGCCAACAAGCTATTGATAGAGTTGGTGCAAGAGTTGGTTCAGCAATTGATAATTTTTTGGAAAAATATGGGAATAAAAGTTTCGAAATTGTTCGCAGCCCTAAATTTTCTGTATCTTTTCCTACTCCTGTAGCTTTAATAGGTATATCAGGCAGTGCAAATATGACTCTAAGCGGCGCACTTAGCTCTAAACGAGATGGTGCTACCATTACCAGCGAAGCGACATTATCAGGAAGCTTACAAGGCTCATTAGCTGTTACTGTTGGTTTTAAAGTTAATATACCTATAGTTGGTAGTAAACAAGTTGGTCTAGAAGGCGGAATAAATATTTCAGCCAATGCTACTGGAAAAACTGTACTTACGCTCCAAGCATCAGGCCAAGACCTTAGTGCAAAATTCAACCCTGCTGATATTAACATCTCAGCAAGTGCTTCGCTGTATCTGAAATGGGGTTCTTTAGGTGGATTAATAGATTCAGGCATTCAGAAATTTGTTAAAATGACTGTACTCTCTTATATCAAAGGTGCGAGCCTTAGTGGTAATCAAATAAACTATCCTCTTGGGAATGCCGAATTATTGATTATTAAAACACCAACTTACTCACTTACATTCAGCATAGCACAAGCTCGTTTTTCAGGTGGTAAAGAAGGTGGTTATTCTTGCCGTATTCACCCCAAACTAAAAGCTCGCCTTGACGCGCTCAAAAAAGGCTTAGGGCTGTAGTCCAACAATTCTATACAAACCACCTATATCATAATAGGTGGTTTTTTCATAGTATTGCTTTTTTATTCATACACCTATCTCATCTATCATAATGGCAAACGAAGAAAATCAAACGGTGGAACAAAGCGAGTCTAGTTCTGCTGAAAAACAACAAGAAGTCCAAAATGCGCAAGCCCATATTGCAATGTTGGAACAGCAAAAAAGAATGCTTACTGACCGATTAAGTCAAGAAAGTGACGAAAATTATCAGCGAGGGATTCAAACTGTGCTTAATGATGTCAATGCTCGGATATCAGGGGCAAAAGGAGCGTTGCAAAAATTAGTATCAGCTGCCGATTTGGTCAAAACCAGACCTGGTGCAGAAAGAGCAGCAACACAACAAAGCCCTCTCGAAACCACATCGCAAGAAGCACAACAAACTCAACAAGAGACCACTCAACAAGAGACGCAAGAAAGTCAGCAAGAAACCACACAAGACGAAAATTCTGCTAATTCAACTAATAAAACATCAACAGGGGATAAAATTATTGCTGCTGCAGGCTTAATTAAACAAATACCAGGCGCAGATAAAGTTATAGCCAAAGCCACAGATAAAGTAGCTTCTGCTGTTGATAAGTTTTTGGAAAAATATGGCAATAAGAAATTTGAGGTCGTTAAAACCCCCAAATTTTCTTTGACCTTCCCTCTTGGTATACCACTTATCACCATATCGGGTAGCGCACAACTCGTCTTGTCAGCCGAACTCGCATCCAAACGTACAGGAGCTACCATCACCAGCCAAGCTACATTATCAGGTGTATTTACTGGTCAGATAGGTGTGGCTGTTGGTATAAAAATTTTGGGTAAACAAATTGGCATAGAAGGGGGCATCAGTGTTTCCGCTAGTGCTGTAGGCAAATCTGTTATTACTTTATCAATAGCAGGAACAGACCTTAGTGCCAGTATGAACCCAGCAGATATAGAAATTACCGCAAGCGCTGCTTTATATCTCAAATGGTCTTTTGGCAAACCTATCAATTGGGGTGTAAATAAATTGGTAGATAAATTTGTAGTGCCTAACCTAAAAGGCTCAAATAGAAAAGGCAACCAACTTAATTATCCGTTGGGTTCAATGGAACTTTTGATTATCAAAACTCCCGTTTATTCGCTTACTTTCAGCATAGCGCAAGGACGTTTTTCAGCTAGCAAAACTGGTTCTTTCTCTTGCAGAATCCATCCAAAACTCAAAGCCCGCTTTGATGCACTCAAAAAAGGCTTCCGTAAATAATGAAATTTACAAAAAAAAACCCTAAACTTTTACAGTTTAGGGTTTTTTTTTATCTAATATCCGTTTAGAATATAGTGTTTAGTATGGCTTCAGCATCAGCGCCCATATAAGACAGTTCCTCTTTGGCAAATTGATTTCTCAACTCATTTTTGACCACATCAGGAGCGGTTGCATTCTTTTTGGTGCGATAAAATTCACCTTCGCGCAAATTAATCGTCAAAATATCAGCATCCATTTTAAGTTTAGAAACCAAAGGCGTGGTTCCATCTATTGGCAATAAATTGACTTGAATCAAACCTTCTTTTTCTTTGTCTATTGTATAAAAGCAACAGATAGAATCCTCTCCCATAGATAAAAGCATAGCTCTTTTGGAGAAAATAGCAGCATATTTACGCGATTCTTGATTGACTTCTTGCATTACCTCTTCAGGTGCATCCTCATAATAAGGGATTTTGATAGATTGCACCTGCCAAACGGATTGCAATAGTTTTTGTCCCATAGGAGATTGCTCATTTTTGGCAAAAGCGGCAGCGTTGTCGTTGATTAAGTTTTGCAAGGTATCCCGCAAGTAGTCTGTAAAATGAGCTTGTATATATTGGGCTGCTTTGGGATACAAAGATTTTGCGTTTTTGAGATGCTGATAAGCAACTTGCATATTTCCGCCTTTATGCGCTATCAAGCCCAAGCCATACTGTTCTTCTGCTTCGTAAAGCGGTTTTTCCAATTTAGCATAAATAGCTTTCGCTTCTTCATATTTGCCCATAGCGATATAAATCTCAGCTTTGGGTACGCGCATACTATCAGCAAAAAATTCATCGTCTTTGGCCAATTTTATCGCTTTATCCACGTCGGTCATCGCCCCAATATAATCTTTTGCGCCTATTTTGGCATCCACAGCCAACAAAGCAATAGACACATCTTCTGGGTCTTCGGCGGCACATTTGGCAAAAATAGCTAATGCCTCTGTATACTTGCCATTAGCCAAATAAACTTCACCCAAAGGGCGTTGGAACACAGCCGAACCACGTTCCTCTTCAGGTACTAAATCAAGCCCCTGCAATAAATAACCCTCTGCTTCAGCCGAACGCCCCGCACCAAATAAATCCACCCCCAAATCCATAGGATAAGTGAATGAATATGGATTGGCCTCCATCAGCGATTTATAAATTGCTTCTGTTTCGCTGGTGCGATTGAGGGATTTCAATATAGATATTTTCAGCACAGCTACGGTTTCATCAAACTGCATAGACAGCGATTTGTCAACATCTGATAAAGCAGCATCCACTTGGTCTAAAGATTGATAAGCTTCTGCTCTATAACCATATAAGGCAGCGTTGTCGGGATTGCCCTCTATCGCCCGATTAAAATAGTCTAAAGCAAAATCAGCATTCGCCAAAGCTCGTAAGTTATACAAACCCAAAGAACTCAAAGCATCCGCATTGGTGGGGTCAGCCTCCAACACCATGCCATAAATCATATCCATATCCTCAAACTCCATCTGTATCTCTTTGACATAAGCAAAACGAAGCATATAAGCTGTATTTGTTTTGTCTAATTCTATAGATTTAGCTAAACAAATCTCAACCTTATCAAAAGGAACAACCTCCAACAATAAAAAAGCTTCAGCCAGATATGCATAACCAAACGCATCTTCAGGATAAGCCTCCACAGCCTCACGCGCTACGCGCTCTAATTCAGATTGATTACTATCATTCAAATGAGTAGCCAATAGCGACTGCAATTCGTTTTTTTCCATTGTTCTAATGTGATTAAAGTTATTAAAAAAGGGTTATTATTTAGTTTTTATGTAGAGTGGTGGGGTTTGCCCCAACTCCGCGCAAAGATAAGCCTTAGTTTTATATTTACAATATTTTTTTAAAAAATAGGTTAAAAAAGCGCTTTTTTTTCGCATTAGATAAATTTTTGCGTCTTTTTCTCTATCTTTGTGCCGTAATTCAACGTTTATAAAACTAAATCATCAACTCTATAATCTATGCCTCTAATTTTGCCCGTAAAGGGAATTTATCCCCAATTTGGTAAAAATAATTTTATAGCCGACAATGCCACCGTGGTTGGCGATGTACAAATGGGCGACGATTGTAGCGTTTGGTTTCAGGCTGTAGTACGGGGAGATGTCAATAGCATACGCATCGGCAATAAAGTCAACATACAAGATGGGGCTGTTTTGCATTGCACCTATCAAAAAACAAAAGTAGAAATAGCGGATAATGTATCCATCGGGCATCGTGCGTTGATACACGGCTGCAAAATAGGCAGCGAAGTGCTAATAGGAATGGGGGCTATAGTGATGGATAATGTAGTTATAGAAAACAATGTCTTAGTAGCTGCTGGGGCTGTGGTGTTGGAAAATAGCATACTCAAAACAAACGGCATATATGCTGGCGTACCAGCCCGAAGGGTCAAAGAACTTAGCCCAGAAATGTTTCAAAACGAAATTTTGCGCATAGCCAACGCTTATACGCTGTACGCAAGTTGGTTTACAAATCCAGAAAACAGTTAAAAAAAAATCACCCACTATATAATTTCCTTTCATCTCAACCACAATTTTTCTTGTATGAAAAAAATTTTAATGTTATTGGCTACCACAGCTGCTATTTTTACCGCTTGCGACGAAACAGAAGAACCAGAACCAGTAGCAGCTATACAATATAGCTTATCAAACGATAGCGCTAGTGTAGATGGACGCGCAAGCTCGTTTGAATTGGATGCGTATCTAAAATTTAAAAACTTAGAGAACAAAACCATTTCTATCAAATGGATGCGCTATGACGAGGTCAAACCCGCCGCTTGGGAAATTGCCACGTGCGACAACGTAACCTGTTACGCGCCTATAGTTACCTCACAAACCATTACCGTTAATGCGATGGACTCTTTTGATTTCAAAATTGTTTTTCGCCCTGGCGCTACAGCAGGTACTGCATCAGCCAAAGTTAGATTTTTTGACCCCGCAGATTCAGCCCGCACTGTAAAAGTGGCAAATTATAGCGCGACCGCCAACTAATAATTTATTTCCTTTTTGGTTTTACACCGTATGAATGGGTAGTTTTATAAAAGCTACCCATTTTTTTTATAAAATTTTATCCCCCCAAATTAAGCATGGTTGGCAAGTTGAGCACTTTAGCGACCTATCCGACACAAAAAAATGAAAAAATAAAAAAAGCCCACCGAAGCGAGCTTTGTACTAAAATAATACAGAATTTAAAAAGTGAGTGTGTAATAGCAGCATAAATTATTTAAGATATTGGAGTTACAAGAGTGTATATTTTTACAATAGCACGGGGTTTTACACCCCGTGCGGTAGACAAAATAAACCTTATTAGTGTTGGGTTTTACACCCAACACACCAAAAATATACAATAGAGATGTTTAGTAAGAATTTTTTTACATTTTCAATCAAGAAAAATAACTGTTTATGCCTTTTAAGCAACAGACTAAAGTCTGTTGCAATTGTTTTTTTGTCCTTCAACGGGTTAAAACCCGTTGGTATTGACCGATAAAAGTATAAAACGCGCGGGGCTTTAGCCCCAAAAGCGCGAAAAAATCCTAAATATCAATTGTGCTGGGACTTTCGCTTACGCGCAGCTTGATGCAGCTTTGCTGCCTCTTCGGTTTTTCCCGCACAACATAGAGAAATTAAAAGATAAAAATCATACTAAACAACTCCAATATGTTATAAAATTTTATTCTTGCGTTGGGTGTAAATCGGTAGAACCGCGAAGCGAAACCCAACGCTAATAAGATTTTTCACCGCGCGGGGTATAAAACCCCACGCTCTCGCTTACTTTTATAATTATAGTGCTTAATAGCTCTTATTACACACTTACTTTTTAAACTCTGTATAACTATTCTAAAACAGTTTTTCCCTCTTCATCAACCCCGTCTCTATTCTCTATGCGCTGCAAAGGGGGCTGTTGATTGGGAAAAAATAAAGCACCCAAAGCACCCAAAACAGCACTAGATATTAAACCAGCAAAAAGAGAAAACTCTTCAGGATAACCCCATTTTTCAGCATAAGTCAAAAATAACAACCAAGCCAAAAAACCTCCCAACATAGCAGCCACAGCAGATATAAATCCAGCCCGATGCCAATACAAGCCATACAAAATAGGCATAGAAAAAGTAACCAACAAAATTACAGAGGCTTCTGCGTTGAGTTCGTAAATACTTTTGCCACTCATAGCTGACACAGCAGCCAAAGCCGTAACGACTAATACAGAAATACGAAGCAATAAAAGCATCGTTTTGTCGCTCATTTTGGGAAACAAAGGTCGGATTAAATTTTCTGTTATCACTGTAGCAGGCGACAAAATCGCACCACTGGCCGTACTCATAATAGCCGAAGTAAGCGCACCAAAAAATACAATTTGTAAAAATAAACCAGAATGTTGGCTTACAATTTTTAAAATCAACCCTTCGTGTGAATTTTCTTCAGCAGGGTTTAATAAATTAGGATATAAATACAATCCCAACATACCTATCATTAGCGGGAAAAAAGCAATAATAACGTACATCAATCCAGCTGTGATGGAAGAACGGCGGGCTTCGTTGGCTGATTTGGCTGACATTATTCGCTGCAAAACGTCCTGTTGGGCAAAAGAAAAACCTATAGTCATCCAAGCGGCTAAATATAGAAACCAATCCGTATTCGTCCTACCCACAGCGGCGTCGGCAGGCTTGGGCGCAAAACTAAAAAACCCTTCTGGCTGAGCAGCTACCACAGGCGCAAACCCACCAGCAGCATATAATAAACTCAACAGCAACATTATCAACCCCGCCAAAATAACCCCAGCCTGTAGGAAATCCGTCAAAGATACTGCCCACATCCCCCCTACACAAGTGTATAAAGCAATAATAGCTGCCCCTATCAACACCCCAGCCCACACAGGAAAAGCCCAACCGTAAGGCTCACACATAGTTTGCAAAATTTTGCCCATCGCTACCAATTGCCCAGCAATCCAACTCAAATAAGAATAAGCCATCAAAGCCGCTGAAATTAATTCCAATGACTTGCCATATCTAGCCCCAAAATAATCGGAAAAGGTAATCACCCCCAATTTATACATAGGACGGGCTATAATTATCCCCATTAATACCAAACAAACCGCAGCACCAAAAGGGTCTCTTATCACTTCTGCAAAACCACCCTTAGCAAACAAACCCGCAGAGGACATAATCGTTTCTGCCCCAAACCAAGTGGCAAATATACTCGTACTCGCTACCAACACGGTCAAATTGCGCCCAGCTACAGCAAAATCCGCAGAGTTTTTGACCTTCCGAGCAGCCCAAAGTCCAATAGCTACATTAAGTATTAGGTAAAAAATGGTAAAAAATAAAATCATTATAAAAATATAATAGGGTTATTGATAGATAAAACCAAATACTTTAAACTAAAGTATCAAAAATCCCGCAAATATAAACGCATCAAGTAAAAAAAAACTATTTTTGCCCCCAAATTGTAAAAAAATAATGCAAAATATCAAAATAGATTATCCAATACTAAAATTTTTGCTGAGCACCAATCCCAACGAGCTAATGTTAGCCCTACACGACAAGCGAGCTGTGCGGATTGATAATGGTAGTTTTATTTTAGCAGGCAACTTCGCTAATTTATTTCAGGCAGAAATTTTGGATAAAGGCGATTATATGGCGTTGCTGCCCTACTACAACCAAAGAGAATGGGAGGCGAAAACCATACAAATCAAATTTACCGCCACCAAAAATATAGCTTATAAAGAAATTAGCCTAAATTTTGCCTATCTAGTCCAAGCCCACGAACGCGGCTATTGGATAAATATCCCCATACTACAAACCGAAACTTTTGCAGCTACGCCCGAAGAGATAGAAGCCGCAACAGAAGAAGCGATAAAATTAGATTTTGCCAAAAATAAACGCTTTGATTATTTACAAAATGTCATCTCGGTGATTTGGTATGAACCACAAATAGAGTTGGTCAAAGAAAGTGTAGACCTTATCACTTACACCCTTTCAGAATTAGATAATTTGAAAGAAAGTAAGAAAAAAAGTATGTTGCCTACTGTAGCCGAACTATTAGAGATAAAAACCCAACAATTATTCGGGTATGAAGCAGAGCTAAAACAATTGGCAGACACCTTAAAAGGACAATACAACCGCAGTACTATTTTGGTGGGCAAATCAGGCGTGGGCAAAACCTGCCTAATGTGGGAATTATCCCGCCAGCAGCATAAATTGGGACTAAAAGCCCGCATCTGGGAAACTACAGCTTCTGTGCTGATAAAAGAACTCACACAAAACACAGGCTGGCAACAAAATTTAACCCTATTGTGTCAAGAATTGCGCCAAGCAGGGGATATTTTATTCGTCAGAAATTTGTTAGAACTGTTTGAAGTGGGTCAATACGAAGGCAATAGCATCAGTATGGCTGAATATATGCGCGAGTACGTGTCTCGTGGGGAGGTCACTTTGGTGGGCGAATGTACAGACGAAGAATTGGCGCGGATAGATATGCGCAACCCCAATTTTAGCCAACTTTTTACCCTCTTGCGGATAGAAGAACCAAGCAAAGAGATGGATGATATTATACTAAAAAAGGTAAGTTTGATAGCCAAAACCCAAAAAGTACAATTGGAAGCCGAAGCTGTGCGCGAAACCGTCCGCCTCAATAGAAGATACACCCCCTATTCTGGATTTCCGGGCAAACCTATCCGTTTTTTGGAAAGTATATTGATGAATCCCAAAACCTTAGCCCAACAAGCAAATAATACAGTATTAGACCGCTCGGCAGTGCTCAAAAGTTTTTGTTATGAAACAGGTATGCCCGAATTTATGCTCAATCCACAAATTGATATGGATTTATTGGCTATCGAAAAAAATTTCAATCAAAATGTCTTTGGCCAAACTCAAGCTGTAGCCACTTTGGTCAATATATTAGCTTCTATCAAAGCTGCTGTTTTGCGCCAAGGCAAACCCATAGCCTCTTTATTATTTGTAGGCCCCACAGGAGTAGGCAAAACCGAATTAGCCAAAGTATTGGCCGATTTTATGTTTGGTAGCCGCGATAAGATGATACGCTTTGATATGAGCGAATTTTCCAGCGCGTACAGCATAGGCAGATTGACCGGCGAAAGTTATTTTTCGGACGGATTGCTCACTTCAGCCGTGCGCAGAGAGCTTTTTTGTGTGTTGTTGTTTGACGAGTTGGAAAAAGCACACCCAGATTTCAACGATTTATTGTTGCAAATGTTGGGCGAGGGGCGTTTGACAGACAGTCAGGGCAAAGTGGTCAATTTTTGCAGCACGATTATCATTATGACCTCCAATATGGGCGCGCAAAAATTGCAAACCCAAAATATAGGCTGGAACGCCGAACTCAACGGGCAAGAAATAGCCGACTTTTTTGAAAACGAAGCCCGCAAAAACTTCCGCCCTGAGATTTTCAACCGCATAGACCAAATTGTAGCCTTTCACCCGCTCAATATGAACGTAGTTCGCCACGTAGTAGCGCGCGAAATAGCCCAGCTCAAAAATAGAGAGGGCATTTTGGGTAGAAAAATGGATTGGCATTTTCAAGAAGAAGTTTATCAATACTTGGGCGAAAAAGGCTATCATCCCAAATATGGCGCACGCGCTTTGCAGCGCACGATGCGCGAGGAGCTTACTATCCCTTTATGCAAACAACTCAACGAATATAGTTTTGATGAACAACTGGTACTAACGATTAAAATCGTTGATAATCAAATAGATATTAATATAGTTGTGCACGAGCTAAAAATGGATTTGATGTTGGAAGAACTCGCCCAAAACGAGTTTATGGACTATGCCAGCAATCTACGGTATAAAATCTATCAGCTGTTTGAAGGCAATACTTATGTACAATTTGCTTCTGAAATCAATAGCTTAAAACGAGAGCAAAAAGAAAACCCCAAACTGTTTTGGGATAGTGGCGACCGCCCTCGCAAGTTAGCTTATTATAGCGCATTGGAAGAGCGGTTTCAAAAAGCCAAACAAGAAATGGATAATTTTGAAACAGAAATGGCTTTAATATCTATGGCGCTCAAGCCTTTGAACACCAAATTTTATGACCAGATTAAAAATTGGGACAGCGATTATTTTTTGTTAAAATTAGAACTTTTGGGTTTATTGAAACCAGAATTTAATACCTTTGAATTGGGTATTTATGGGGAAAAATCAAAAGATATTTTCAAATTTTATCAACAAATTTGTGAGCAAAAAAAATACGATTGGGAAGCCAAAACGGTTTGGTACAGAGCTAGCCTATACGAAGAAATGATAGAAATAAGCTCAGAAGTGGGTTATATTGAAAATGAAAATGTCTATGTGCTAGAAAACGAAGAAACGATAATAGACAAGCCCAAAAAAGTACAAGCTAAAAAGTATTTTAAGAAAAAATACCTACCCAACCTGCCCGAAAAAGAAATGCCCAATAATTTTAAAGCTGAAGCCAAAGGCGATATTTTTTTGGGGATAGAAATACTAATTATGGGTTATGCAGTGGCTATATTTTTGGAAGAAGAGCAAGGTTTGCAACGCCTTCAGCACGAAGAAAGTGATACGGCTTACCATAAAGTTTTGGTGGTGGCTTCGGCAGCCCGCCAAGAGCACATAGCCCCCAATGACATCCACCGCAAAAACTCAAGCCATTGGTTGGCACGCCCTCGCCGCACATTCCACAAAGATGCGTTTGAAGACCATATTTACGACCTCAAAAAGCGCAAAGTAGCCAAAAACGAAGCCTTGAGTTTATTGTTGGAGGTTTTGGACAAGCGGTTTTCGGAGCGTTTGGACATAGAACTCCAGTATTAGCTATCCTATTAACCCACATTATTACTGGAGTTACGCTTGAGCTATTCTGTGATAAAAGTCAAGTTGAAAAGCTAAATTTTCGCCGCGCGACGCCAAAACCAGCGTATGTCGCGGAAAGACGACCAACCGAGCGCAGCGAGGGCAGTAGCTTTTTTGCAACGCAAAAAACGTCGGCTTGTAGCGACGGTTTTGTGCTTTTTGCGCAATGAAATGAAGCAAAATAAGCAAAAACGCCTTTTTGGCGTTGGCTTTTTTGGTACTTTTTTGCCATCAAAAAAGTACGAAAGATAAATTTTTTAGGCGTAAGCCGTCAAAAAAATTTCTAACCTATTTAATTTTTAGTTTTTTTTATACTAAAATAAAGCCACAAGCGTAACTCCAGCTATTAACCCACATTATTATTTATGCGTACTTTATTTGTATTTCTAATTTTATTGGGGGCTGCCCAACTCCAAGCCCAAGAAGTATGGCTGGACAGTGTAACCAAAATTGTACAAAACACCTACGAATACCGACCAGATGGTAGCCGTTTTTTGACCGTGCTAAAAGAAAGCCATTTCGATAGCAATCAATTGCTCGTTTTGCAGCACAGACGCAGTTTTGTAGCCTTAGATACGGGCGCATTTTTATCCAATTATTATTTTTATGAATACCAACCCAGCAGCAGATTGGGCAATTATTTTCACGAGCGGTTTGCCAATCCCAAAAATCCTAAATCAGTTTATAGCCGCCAAAGCAGCCAGTTCAAAAATATAGCCAATCACCAAGACAACGAATGGCTTAAAGTACTCAACGATAAGCAAGAAACTGCTATCTATAGCCAATATACTTACAACAATCAAAATTTCTTGTTGGATAGTCGCAGCGAAGACCGAGTTTCTAAAATTACCCACACAGAAAGCATAGAACGCAACCCTGCCAACCAAATCACCGCTTGGAGGTCTTATGATGAAGAAAATGGCCAACGCCGCCAAGTCAGAGAAGTCGTAATAACTTACCTTTTGGATACCAATTTATTGACCAGCAAAGGCTATATTTATAATAATTATACCGAAACGGTTAATAAATACGATAAAAAAAATCAACTCGTCAGCAGCAAAACCCAAACAGGCTATCGCCAAGATAATGCTAAGATAATTTTCAATAGCAAAACCATAGCTAAATATAAAAATGGCAAAGTGCAAAGTAACACAGTAACTGAAAAAGGTAAAAAAGTATCCACTTCTACCTTTATCCACGCTGATAATCTAACTCAAGAAACTTTGACCACCTACGAAGGCAAAACCAAAAATACTGTAGTGCTTGGAAAAGCCAGCACTTATGATGGTACCAGACAACTAACTTATACAGAATCAGAAAATGGCAAAGTGCGTTTGGCCAAAGAATGGATTTATAACGCAGGCAAAATTCAGCAGTATTTGGAGTTGGAAATCAAAACCAGCGGCAATGAATGGAAAACGGTTATCGACTACAACCTAAACGGAAATCCAACCCGTAAAACGTTCACTATCAATAACCAGCCCAAACAAGAAGATACTTACGAGTATTTTTATAAAAAATAAAATAAATTTTTTTTTGCTAAAAGTCTATTTTTTTTGCTTTGTTGTGCTGTGGTATAATTAAAATATTGTATATTTGCAGCCGAATTTTATTTAAAATCTTTTTTTACAACAAAAACAGTTCAAATTTTATGAAATTGTTAAAAAACACTTTCCTATCTATGGGCTTGCTGGCGAGTTTAGCCACTTCCGTACAAGCTCAAACCCTTTTTAGCGAAGACTTCTCAGGCGCTACAGGCAATGGAATACCATCAGCTCTACCTGCAGGTTGGTCAATTTTTGACATAGATGGCTTCACCCCTAATGGTAATGTTGCAGCCTATACAGATGCTTGGATGCAAGTACAAGACCTGAATGTTGGGTCTACAACTGGAGGTTGTGCTGTATCTAATTCTTGGTATGACCCTGTCGACCAATCAGACGACTGGATGTTCACCCCCGCTATCGTTATCCCAGCTACTGGCAACTTTACTTTGAGTTGGAAAGGTGCATCTCAAGACGTAGACCCTACTCTTGCAGAGTCCTATGAAGTCTATATTATGACTGCAGCACCTACTAGCGGCAATCTAAATACAGCCACTTTGCTAACATCCATCGTTGATGAGCCTGCTAGTTTTACCCCCCACTCCGTTTCCTTGAGTGCTTATCTAGGGCAAACGGTGTATATAGGATTTAGAAATATCTCCGATGATAATTTTATCTTAAAAATAGACGATGTTTTGGTGGCTTCGCCCTCTACAGATGTAGCTATTGATAACCTAGCTCCAGTAGTAGCTACTATGTATCCAATGTCGCAAATTCCTGCTGCTGGTACAACTTTCAGCGTAGAAGCTACTAATTTAGGTACTACAGCCGTAATGACTCCTACAGTAATGTTTAGTTTATTGGCTAGCAACGGCAATATGCTTAGTTCTGTAGCAGGCACAGGACAAGGACTTCCCAACACAGGCAGTGTTAATCAAGTCAGTTCTACCTCTCCACTTACTTGGCCTACAATGTTAGGTAATTACACCATACAAGCCCTTAATACAACAGCTGGTGATGGCAATGCAACAAATGATACAACTATGGCTATGTTTGCTATCACCGATTCAGTTTATGCTCTAGAAATGGGTGCAAATACAGGAACTTTGGGTATAGGTACAGGTGATGGTGGTTATTTAGGACAAAGCTTCTTCATCAATAACGCAGATACCGCAACTTCTATATCTATCTATGTAGACTCAGGTTTTACAGGCACAAGATATGCAGCCGTTATTTATAATACAGATGCTGCTGGTAATAATCCGCCCACAACTCTACTCGCTGCTACTGATACAATGATGCACAACGGTACTCCTGGTTGGAAACACTTGCGCTTGCCTGCCAACACGGTATTGAATGCGAATACTAAATATGCTGTTTTGGCTATAGAGTTTGATTCACTTCTAACCCTTGGTAGAAACGCTAATTATTTCTATCCTAATAACACTTGGATACAATGGCCTACCAATCCCAATGGAGCTACCGCTTGGTCTAATGCAGAGGACTTTGGAAATCCGCCTTTTGAGATTAGTTTCCAAGTCCGTTTAAATTTTGCTTCTTCTTTGGTGGTTGGCGTACAGGAAAATACTTTCAACAATAGCTTGCAAGTATTCCCCAATCCCAATAATGGTAGCTTTACCGTACAAATGGATTTAGGCGCTAGCGCTGATGCAGAAATTAGCGTGCGCAACATTGAAGGCAAATTGGTTCACACAGAACAATTGGGTGCACAAGCACAATTGCAAAAAACTTTGAACTTGCAACAATTGCCTGCTGGCGTGTATTTCGTACAAGTACGTAATGCTGGACATACTTACCAACAACGTATTATCAAACAATAAGCTAATTATTGAAATAAAAAAGGGCTAACTTCTGTTGAGGTTAGCTCTTTTTTTTATCCATTTTTGACAAAAAGTCAGTTTTTTGCGACAAAATTGCTGTTTTTTTTACCAGCTGACTTTGGTATAAAATTTGAAAAGTTATCTTTGACTCAAATTTGATATGGTTTGGGTCAAATTTTGAATAATCAAGGATTGGGCTTGCAATGTTTGATGCAGTTGGGCTATTTCTTGGGTCAAATTATTCTGTATACGTTGCGGAGAAGGTAAAAATGGGCTAATTTTTGCCCTTACATACCAAATTTCGCGTATGTTTTCTGCCGCTATAGTATAAGGCTGATAATAGTTGTTGTCTGGTATAATCAAAAGTTGTTGTTTTTCCACCAATTGATTATTAACCCGCTGAATATGAATTTCATTACGGGTAACCACCACATAGACATAATTATTTTTGATAGAATCCAACCAAAAATCTGCTGCTATAAAATTAGCCACAACTTTATCCCCCTCAAATAAAGTTGTTTCCATACTATCGCCAGTTACCTCAAAAGCTCTGTGCAGAGTGGTTTTATATTTGAAATCAGGCAAGCTAAAAGTGGGCAATTCTTTCAAAAATTTTTTATGTTGGTGCAACTGGGCATAAGCTGTATGCGCAGTTGCTGGCACACAAATTATCTGTTCATATAAAGGGTTGGGGTGATTGTCGAGGTCTTTATTTATAAAAAAATCCCCTTCGCCTGTAAATAAAAAAATAGGATTTAGCCCATAAATTTCTATAGCTTTTCGCAATACATCTACAGTCACATCGCGCCGCCCGTTGATTATTTCGCTCAAACTCTGAGGCAAATAATCCAACTGGGAAGCAAACTGGCGATAAGAACGGATATTTTTTTGTGCTTTCAACTGCTCCACGCAAGCGATAAAACGGCGACTAACCACTTGAGTTTGTTCCATAATTTAAAAAAAATTCATATCATTTAAAATCTTTAATTTTATCATAACCTTTTTTATCAAAATTTGTTTATAAATAAAAATATACCGAAATGGAAAAAAACAAGCAACTATTTATAGCTGAGTTTAATCTACCTCAACCTTTTCCTAGCGAATTTATGGCTAAAATTCAAAAACAACGCCAATTTATAAACGGTAAAATGATTGAAGGCGTCATAAAAAGCTATGCTGTTTCGGCTGACTTAAGCCGTTTGTGGATGGTAACAATAGCTAAGGACGAATGGGCTGTATTGGCTTTGGTGGCTGATATGCCGTTGGCTGAATGGTTAACCCCCAACATACAACCGCTTATGTTCTATAATACAGCAGAAGTTATAACCCCATTTTCCCTCAATTAAAACAAAAAAGAGATAAGTTGTACAGCTTATCTCTTTTTTTATGCAATTTTGACTAGAATTTATTAAACGGCTGCGTAATTTGTTTTTTTCCGTTGCTAATGCGTAATTGATACCAACCCGCGGGTAAGTTTTGCACATTTAATTGTATTTGTTGCGCCCCAACCTGTAGATTTTGTTGCTGTTGTTGCACAATTTTACCCAACATATCCACCACATCTACTTGATAATCAGCCGCTTCTGTGATATTGCTGTTGACATTTAGCAGTCCAGCGGTTGGATTAGGGAATATATTTAATGTTTGGGTGGCTATATTTTCTACCCCGACCCCTGTACTTTCGGTAATGGTTAGCATATTTTCCATGTGGAAGTCATTATTTGAAGAACCTGTATCATCAGCCGCTACTCCAGCCGCAAAAATACGCACGCTGCCCGTGCCCGCTGCTGGGGCAGTCCAACGGTAAAAAAACACCTCTCCAGCTGCTTGTGGGAATTGGTGCTCAGCGATATTCACACTACCACCTAAAGTGGTAATTTTCACCTCATTTGAATTTGCAGCACTCATAGTACCCACATCGTTGGTATTGGCTGCACCCACGATACGAGAGTTAAACCCATGCACACTAGCCCCTGTCATAGTAATTCTTACCCTGTATAATTGCCCGGGAACATAGGAGGTAGCTGGAGTGAGTACGCCAAAGCCATCTTCAGCATCAAACTGTATATTGATGCTGGCATTTGCGCTAGTGCCTTGGTGGCACTGCCCGCAGTTTGCGCCTACACCAGAACGGTCGCCGTTACCACTAGAAGCAGGACCTGACCTATTGGACATAGTAATCAAGGATAAAAATAGAAGTGCTGCAGCACCGTACAAAGTTTTGAATTTCATATAAAAAATTTATAATTTAGATAAAAAAAGTTATTGTTTTAAAATTTTTTGGGTGTACGAATTACCTAGACCGTCTTTAATTTCTACCAAATAAACCCCAGGCTCAAAAGTAGATAAATCCATAAGCATTTGTTGTTGAAAATACTGCTGTTTTTGGCTAAGGCTTCGCCCCAATAAATCATAGACCCGAATGTATAAGTCGCCTATAAAATTAGCATTTCGTATCGCAACATAATCTTGGGCTGGATTGGGATATAAAGAAAATGTGAAATTATTGTCTATATTTTCATTTACAAACACACAATTTCTTAATTGTATGGTATCATATAAAACTTCTGGACAACTGCCTAATATATTATACGCAACTTCATAACGACCCAAAAAGTCCCCATCAGGAATAGCCCTATTGGCTAAATAGTTGAGGAAAAAGAGGTTTATTTCCCCTGTTGTTGTGTTTGAAAACACCAACGGATTTCTCGCAAAAGTATCCAATGGTCTAGCAGAAAAGTAACCCGCAATAGATGAACCACTCGCTGAAGTTATAGTGGGGATACCAATCCCATCTATGCAAAGGGGATAATCTGTATAACTAAATGATATATCATCCGCCTCTACAAACTGGATGAGTTGAGATGCTGTTGCCGCACAAACAGGTGGAGCTTGATAGGTAATCAAATACTGTCCTACTGACATACTATCTGGATGCAATGCACCCGTCAATGTATCTATGAAAGCGTTGTTGCTAATTCTAAAATTACCGCCAGCTACTCCACCAATATAAGGCAAAATTTGGGTAGCTGCATTATCACAAATCGTATCATTAGGATAATAAAAATGAGCATTCCCATTTCGATATACCGTCAAATTAGTGGTATCTGAACTTCCGCACAAAAAACTATCTCTTCTAATCACCATATAAATCACAGAATCTACACCTGTTGGCATCGCAGGAAAATCAAATGTACCATCACCTGGATTTATCCTATTAGCAATGACGGGGTCGCTTGTATTGATATAAAAATAAGCCCGTGAGTTCACTGCCATAGTATTGCTATCAGGTTTAGTACTTTGTTGTGCAAAACAATAACCCACACTTGGATATTCATAAAATACACTCCGCCTTTCTTCTATAAGCACATTGGTAAATGTAGTATCAGCACAAAGTGATATGGGAACATAAGCTATGGTATGGTTGCCTATTGGTGAATTTTGTACATTAAGTTCTCCTGTATTCAAATCAACAACTGCCCCAGTAGGGCTAAAAAATCTACCATTTTGTGCCCCTAGAATAGTAACACCTTGATTAGAAGCATTTTCGCAGTATTGAGCTCGGGGATAATTGATTTCGCCCGTACTAGGCGATTCTATAGTAATCATAAAAGTTGAGGTAGAAGGACAAGTAGCAGTGGTGGTATAAGATACTTGATAAACACCAGCGCGGCCAAAAGGAGCATTCACATTCAATAATACCACCCCTGTATTAGCATCTACTTGCGTACCAGTTGGTTGGATAGTATAAACTCCCCCCTCAGCACTCGTGTTTCTCCCCGGAAGCGTGTCTCTGGTAAACAAAGTTGGTGGGGGGCTTCGCACCAAAGGAGGAGCATTATTATTGCCGCAATATATTTGGCTGGGGTAAGTGAATGTTGCTGTGGGCACATAAAGAACTTCTATAGAGGCACTTTGTGTATCTGCGCAAACATTAGGTGTGGTATAAATGATGGAATACTGCCCAACTTCTGTATTTACTAAATCTATCTCGCCAGTGCTATTATCTAAAACTATGCCTGAATTGGGGCTGGTAAAAGTACCATTGGCTGTACCCGCAAAAGAGGGAAGTATAGTATTATTATTTTTACAAACAGTGGCTGGATAATTAAAAATGGCTTGGTCTTGCTGAACAATAACTATAGTATCAAATACCACACTTGCTGGAGTGTTATATGTGTATCTCACCACATACTCCCCAGGCAAAGACAGGAGCGGGTTAATTTGCCCAGAGGTAATATCTATAAAATATAAACCTGGTGTAGAAGAAAACACCCCACCAGGAACGCCTGTTATAGTAGGTACTGGCTGGATACCCACCAAGCAAAAGCTATCGCGGGAATAGCGTATAGTTGTTGGTGCAATTTCTGGTATTAGCAAACTTGCCGTGATTGAATTATCCCCAATTGTATTCCCATTCCCATTTGCAGTCACCCCTGACGCTGATATACGCACAGGCCCACTACCCACAGGTGGAGCCATCCAAGATGCAGTATATGTAGCACTACTTCGCACGGTTGATGGTGCAGTTGCTGTAACAGTTGCTGTAGTTACACTTTGTTCTAAATACTGTCGAGCATTCAAATTAGCTAATCTTGCATTGGCGGATGGATTAGACAATATCCCTGCTGTGATATTATTACTAGTTTGCAAAATAGTGGCTTGTGCTCCAAAACGGGGGGCAGTAGTGGGTGTATCGCTTGAAATGGTAACCTCCAACCTATATCTTCGCCCACCTGTATAATCCGTGACGGCTACACCCGTAGCACTATCCAAAAGCCGAATAGAAATCAACGGGCTATAAGCTCCCCCCGCGTGACAATCTTGACACTGCCCTTCGCCAGGCGCGCCTGAACTGGGAATATTGGCGGTAGATGCTGTTCCTCCACTTTGGCTACTCAATACTATATAAGCAAATATGGCTACCGCAAAAAGGTAAATAAACTTAATTTTCATATACACACATTTTAATTATCAGGAAATTCTTAACCTAAAAACTTATAATTTTGCCGCAATAATAAGCATAATTCTGCAATTTTTTATCAAAACAAACAAAAAGATAAACAAAAAAGATTTTTTTTATAAAAAAAATAAAACCCAAGCAGCGTTTTATCCCCCAACCGCGTTATAGAAGTATATAATCATTTTCGTGATTAAAGGCAATTTAAAAAAAGGCATCATTGTAGCCGATGGCAGTCGCTACAATCAGAAAAGGCAACTCGTGAAGAGCTTGCCTTTTTTTTATTTTGTTTTGTCAACCTTTTATCAAAAATAATGTTTTAAGTTTGGATTATTTCATCCCAAACCAACAAATTTGTAATACTTATGTTTTATCAATTAATGATTTTTGGCTGGCTTTTTGGCAAAAAAGACCCAATCAAAACGATGGAAGAACAACACAAAAAATTATTGACCGAAGCCCGCGATATCCAACGTTCGGGCAACTTGCGCTTATATGCGGAAAAAATTGCTGAAGCAGAGCAACTTGAAGCTAAAATTGAAAAAGCAAGGGCTGAAAAAGGCTGAAAATAAAACCACTTTGTATATTATGTACAAAGTGGTTTTATTTTTTATAAAAATTACATAGTTTTTCCCTCTTTACGCAGTTCGCGCTTAATCCCTTCTTCTATATCCTCCATTTCTATAGTGTCGCTATTGCGCCGCAAAGCAGTAAGCGAACAATAACGCAAAACGTTAATTATATTCCCCCCTGTGATTTGGTAAGTATTGGCTATGTTATTAAAATCTACATCATCCGACAATTTAAGCCCTTGCGAGAAAGCATTTTCCCACAACTTAAGCCTTTGTTCAAAATTAGGCGACGGGAAATAAATAATAGATTGAAAACGGCGGGTAAAGGCTATATCCATATTGGCTTTGAGGTTGGTAGCCAATACCACCACTCCTGAATAATCTTCAATCCGCTGCAACAAATAAGCGACCTCTTGGTTGGCGTGGCGGTCTTTGGCGTCTGAAGTAGCCGAACGTTTGCCAAAAAGCGCGTCTGCTTCGTCAAAGAACAAAATCCAGTTTTTATTCTCTGCTTGGTCAAAAATTGCCGCCAAATTTTTCTCCGTCTCGCCTATATATTTTGATACCACCTGCGAAAGGTCAATTCTGTACACATCCAATCCCATCTGCTTGCCCAATAAAGTAGCCGTCAAACTCTTGCCCGTGCCAGGAGGTCCATAAAATAAAGCCCTGTAGCCCCGTTTTAGATGCTTGCCCAAACCCCAATCCACCATAATTTTTTCTTGGTGCTGAATCCAAGCTGACAATTCGCTAATCTCTGACAATACTTGCGGGTCTAAGACCAAATCCGACCACGACAAGCGCGTTTGCAACAGTTTAGCAGGAAAATTGCTGGCAAAATCGGGTTTGAATTGTTTGGAAGTGGTAAAGAAGGTCAAAAACTCTTCCGTCATCTCCAAAGCACCACTCAACAAAGGCTCTGTAGCTTCTTTTCGGTTGATTTTTAAGATATTCAATTTGGCAAATGCGTGCTCGGGGCGGAAAATATCCACCAATTGTATCCTTTTGCTAATATCCTTGCCCGCCAATATAAAAGCCGCAGTTTCGCCCGTAGGCAAAAAACCAGAGTGAAAACGCCCTTTCAATCCCCCCGCTTCTGTATAAGTGCGGTCGTATTTTTCGTTGCGGGTGAAAAACATATCCAGCGATTGCGGGCGCAAATGTGGCGCCATAGCCAAAGCCAAAATTATCCGCTCTTCAAAACCTAAACTTAAACGCTGCACAGCTTGCGCCAAGCCCGAATACATATCGCGGCTCAAATCAGGTGGGCTACATTCATAAACACTTCGCCGTATGGTAGATAAGCCCAAATGTAAATCAAAACGTACATTGACCACCTCTTCCAACCACTTAAATTCAGCATCCCAAGCAGCTGAGTTATAATTTATCTGTTCTAACATAAAAAAATAGCTATAGTTATAACGATTATACCAATCAAGGCGCAAAAATAGTTTTTTTTGCTAAAATGGGCAATTGTTTTAGTTTTTTTTTCCTCACGGGCTTATTTATAATATTGTCTGTGCTGATTTTTGGACATTTCTATAGCCATTTTTTTATCCCAACAGGGGATTAAAGGCACATTGGGGCTAATTTTATCCGTTTTGGCGCGCAAATAATCTAAAACTTGAGCTATAGTCGCACAACAAGCCTCTGGATATTTGGCGATTTGCTCCTCTGCAAAGCGAACCACAGTCCAACCCTGCGAGATAAAAAAATCGTTGCGCGCATCGTCAGCCCCCAAATAATGGATAGGTTCTCCCCCCAAAGCCGCATAAGGTTCGTCAATTTCTATATCAATATAAATAAATTTTTCTTCATCAATATAACAAAAATCGGGAACATAAGGCAGCGCAAATTTGCCCAACTGTAGATTGTTTTTGATAAAAGCCTTGCCAAAATGCTGGTATAAATAGGGCAAAAAATGCTCTTCACTTCTACCCTTTTGCACAGCACGGCGCAATTTGCTGGGCTTTTTCGCCGCATACTCCAAAGCTGCCTGCAACTGTTTTTGATAAAATTCTTGCTGAATATGGGCGGGAATGGGCAAATCTTTTTTGGCTTGGTACTGCCTCAACGCTATTTTATACGCTCGGAGTTTTTGCTCGTAATTTTTTTGAATTTCCACATTTTGCGCATCTACAATTTTCTGCTGGGGCAGATAAAATACAAAATAAGCCACAGGAATAGCCGCCCCCAACAACAAAAGCGCAAAAAATCCCCCAAAAAGGCGATAATTGGATAAAACGTTCAAAAAAATAACCATCAAAAAAAATATCACGGGCGCAAACAACCAATTGGCAGAAACCACTTTGGGCGTAGGCGCGAGCGGCTCTACAGGCGGACGAAGCGGGGGAACGGATAGTTTGAAAGTTATCTCCACACAAGGCGGGAATAAAATCAGGGGAAAAGTAGGCGCAGTTTTCAACAACTTAGCAAAATTTAAAATTTTAAAATAACGATTATTTACGCCAATAAGCGCAAAAAGGTTGCAAAGGTAGTTTTTATTATAAAAATCAATAAAAAAAAGCCCCTCACAAATCGCGAGAGGCTAAGATGAAATTTGCTTATTTTATTAACTGTAGTTACGCTTGAGCTATTTTGTAATAAAAGTCAAGTTGAAAAGCTAAATTTTCGTCGTGCGACGCCAAAACCAGCGTATGTCGCGGAAAGACGACCAACCGAGCATAGCGAGGGCAGTAGCTTTTTTTCGTAGAAAAAAACGTCGGCTTGTAGCGACGGTTTTGCGCTTTTTGCCATCAAAAAAGTACGGAAGATAAATTTTTTAGGCGTAAGCCGTCAAAAAAATTTCTAAACGAGTTACTTTAGCTATTTATACTAAAAAATTAAGTAAGTAGACAAAAACAAAGTGAAAAATCGCGCGGAGCGCGTAACTACACCAATCCGTTGAGTTTCTACACTGTTTGAAGTGAGACGGAGCGCAGCTTTAGCAAGCGGAGCGAACAAGTTTGTAGAAACAAGGCGTTTTTGGTACTTTTTGCGCCTGCAAAAAGTACGAAGAAAAGAAATTTTTAGGCGCAAGCCGTTAAGAAAATTTCCAAAACCCAAGTTTTTACTGAAGCATAAAAATTACTTCCATTTTGTTCAGTTACTTAAACCATAAGCGTAACTCAAGTTATCTTATTAAAATATATTCGGTTCGTCCCGTTTTTTATCGTTTTTGTCCTCATCATCCCCCCGCCAAAAAGCCCAAAGAGAGATTAATAAAGCTATGGTAAAAATCACCGCACTCGCTTGCATAAATTCGCTATTGCTAATTCTACCCTTGCTTTCGTAAGCGATAAAGGTAAAAACTAAGTAACCCAAAGCTAAACCACAGGACAAAAAACCAAGTAAAGTTCTAAACTTGAGCATATTTAAGCCGTTTTTTCTGGGCTGCCAGCAGCATTCGCATTGCGCGTGGCGATGACAGACGACACCCAACGCGGCACTACTATAGCCCCAAACAACAAATACGAGTAAAAAGTGAACATCCGCCAAACCGTAGCGATAATGGTAGCCAAAGTTACGTTGGTTTTTTCATCGGGCATATAGTCGTTGTGGAAACTCAAAAAAGCCAATTCAGCCGCACCAGCCGCACCAGGAGTAGGACTAACCGCCATCAACACGTACATAGCTTGCTCGCGCGCATAGATGAAAAATTGCTGTTCTACTACATTCAACTCCAACCCGTTGGCGGCTGTGAATAAACTATCGTAATGGTTTTTGACCTCTGGGCTATCCGAAAAGGTAACAAAAGCCAAAATTAAACAGTTCAAAATCATAAACCGCGACATCCACGCGCCCATAGTCGCCAAAATTGAACCGACGTGAAATTTCCAACCTTTGCCCTTCAACTCGGCAGAAGCCGTAACCATATCATTGCCAAAATTAGCCAAAGTATCCTTAAAACGGTTGATTAAAGGCAATTTGCCCAAAAAATTGAGTATAGCCCGCATCGCACCCGCATTGACTAACACCCCATAACAAATCAAAGAGCCATAAGACAACATAAACAGATAAGCCACCGCAAACGCTGAAGTCCAAACGTTCCCAAATATATTGCTAATATCAGTAAGCCCAGGATAAATCATTATAGGCCCAAATGTTAGGAAAAATAGCAATAAAGCAGTTAAGAAGAAAAAGGTATCAATTACCACCGTGTATAAGATAATCATCACCGTACGCGGCGCAGTCATCCCCTTTTCTTGCGAAATCACGAACATAGACACAGCCGAACCACCCACGCTACTGGGCGTTATACAGGAACTAAACTCCCAAATCACGATGAGTTCAAAACATTTCCACCAGCTAAAATGCCCCTCCGTGATAATCCGCAAACGGGTCATATAACACAAATGGCGAATGCAAACAAACACCCCAGCCATCAAAATCCAAAAATAGGTGTGCGTTTGAAAAGAAATTTTGGCAAATTCTTCAGCTTTAAACTTGGTAAGGAACATATACACAACCACCCCTAAACCCAAAATGATAGGAATGGCTATTTTCCAAGGGCTGACCGAATTGAGCAGATTTTGATAATCTTTTTCCGAATAGTCGGTTTGTTGGTTGTCAAGAGGCTGATTTTTGTTTTCGTCTGACATAATGTTGAGTGAGTTAAAAAATATGCGTTTAAAATTTTAAAGTAGAGAATAATATAAATTCGCTTTAACGCCAAAGTGGGTCATTGTGATAATTTCGGCTGTAAGAATATGCACAGCTACAATCTAATTTGAAGGGTTTTTCGGGAAAAAATTGTTTGTACAAGCCCAAACGCTGCGGCAAGGGCATTTTCAAAGGGTCTTTTTCCCCATTCCACCAATGCCCAATCACCAAAAAAGGCTCGTGTAAAGGCGGCCGCCAGCCATCCAAATAGCAAAAATCAGTATGGTACAAAAAGTGCATTCCTAATATCTTTTCCGTGTAAAAATTTCGCTCTAATTGGGTATAATTGCTATTTTTAAACTTTTCTATATCCTGTAAAGCCATTTCATAATCTTTTCCCACTTTATAAGTGATAGCAAAACAAACTGTTAGCGTGGTAATGAAGAAAAAACTGGCAACTTTTGAGTTGGGTTTTACACAATTAGACCAAAATAATTGTACAATAAAAAAATAAGGAACATAGACTAAAAGTCCCCCCCATAACGCAGGGTGTAAAATTGAAATCCAAGCAAGAAGCACTACATTGCCCAAAAATAGAACACAATAGATAAAAAAAGCAGCAGAAAGTCCGTTCAAAATCCCGTTAAGTGGCGCAAACATCGTCTTTGGTTGCAACAAGGGCGAAAAAGCAGTATGAGCAAAACAAACCACCACCAACCACGCCGCCCAAGTGCTGGGTATGCAAAAAGCTTGAGTGTAAAAATTACCCAAGACCATCAGCACAATGAAGATAGAGTTGAGTAAAGCTAATTTTTTTGGATTGCCTAAAAATTCAAGACAAGCCGAGATTGTTTTAAATATCATTTTGCACGTTTTAATTATTGTGGGCTAAAACGGGCTATATTTTATAAAGTTGGGTTTTATTCTTATAAAAAATTTATCAGCACATCAAAATCGTTATAATCTTGCCCGACAACAACCAGCAGCTTTTCCTGCTGTAGCAATTCCAACAAAGCCAAAAAGGTAAAAATAGCGTGGATTTTGTTCTCACAGGTATCAAAAATGGATTTGAAATGTACGCGGCGGTGCTGGCTGACAAATTCTAACAAAAAAATATGCCGTTCTTCCATAGAATAGTTGAAATTAACCACCGTGTGAATAACTTTTTCGTTTTGGAGTTTGAAGCGAGCTAAAACCTGCTCATAAGCCTTCAGTAATTTGTATAAAGTCAAATTTTCCAACTCTGCATCAGCCATCACCAAGTTGGCTATGGTTTGCAACTCATCTATAGTATTGCCCCGTTCTATGCGTTGGCTGCGTTGATTTTCTAGCTGTTGCAGTTCCTCTACAGCAGCGCGCAAACGCTTGTGTTCCAACAATTTATTGACCAATTCTTGGCGGGGGTCAATCTCTTGCCCTGTTTCGTCCAACACAGGACGAGGCAACAACATACGCGCTTTTATACTCATCAAAGTAGCCGCAACAAGGATAAATTCGCTAGCTACGTCTATATTCAATCGTTCCAAATCGGTGATATAAGCCAAAAAATCGTTGGTAATTTGGGCTATAGGAATATCATAAATATCCAGTTCGTCCCGTTCTATAAAAAAGAGCAATAAATCAAAAGCACCTTCAAAAACGGGTAATTTTATTTTATAGGTCAAAATCTAAAAATTTATATGTAATTTTGCGCCCGCAAAGATAAACATAAACTTAAGGCTTAAGCAAAAAAAAGCGATTTTTAACGAAAAAATATGAATATAAACGATTTTCAATCAGAAATTGACCCCGAAAAACTCCCCCAACACATAGCCATAATTATGGACGGCAACGGGCGTTGGGCAAAATCACAGGGACAAAACCGCCTTTATGGGCATCACAACGGCGTGCAGGCTGTGCGCGACACTGTAGAAGCAGCCGCCGAGATTGGGATAAAATATCTCACTTTGTATGCTTTTTCCACCGAAAACTGGAATCGTCCCCAGGCTGAAGTAGAAGGATTGATGTCTTTGCTGGTCGCCACCATAAAAGGGGAATTACCCACGTTGCAAAAGAATAAAATCCGCCTCCAAACCATAGGCGACACCCAATCTTTGCCCGAGCAAACCCGCCAAGAGCTACAAGAAGCCATCAACGCCACCGAACACAACGATAGAATGACCCTAATTTTAGCCTTGAGCTACAGCTCCAAATGGGAAATCGTACAAGCCACCCAACGCATAGCAGAACAGGTCAAATTGGGATTATTGGCTCCCGCAGATATTAACGAAGCCACTATCAATGCCGCTTTAAGCACCCAAAACATACCCGACCCAGAGCTGTTGATACGCACCAGCGGCGAAACGCGCATTAGCAATTTTTTGCTTTGGCAAATCGCGTACACAGAGTTATATTTTACCCCTATTTTTTGGCCAGATTTTAGAAAAGTGGATTTATGGCAAGCGATTTGGGATTATCAACAGCGCGAACGGCGATTTGGTATGACTGGCGAGCAAATAGGGAGTTAAAGTTGATAAAAAATTGACAAAAATAACTTTTTTCCCCTGCTTTTTTTTCTTTGTATCCGTTTTTGAGAATGAAGTTGTTTAGTAATTCTAAAATTATAGAAAATGGCTCACGGATTTTACAGATTAAACGAATTTTCACAGATTTTTTTAGCTTTAAAGAAAGAAATTTAATCCGTATTTATCTGTTTAATCTGTGAAATCCGTGAGCAAAATTTAATTACTAAACAAGTTCAATGATTTAAGAAAATTAATTCACTTATTGTTCTCACCAAAATCTTTTCTAATTATAATCAATGAACTTTCCATTTTTATCCAATCTTTTGCTGCTGGCTAGTTTTTTGGCCTTAGCCAACAATAGCCAAGCCCAACTCGCACCCGAACCCGACACAGAAGAGCTACAAGAGTACGAAATCAAAGAAGTGAGCGCGTTAGGTTTTATACTTTCTGATTCAGCTTCTATAGTCAGCATTTCTGGGCTGAAAACAGGGGACAAAATTCGCATACCAAGCGACGACCTCAATCGCGCCATCCGCAACATCTGGAAACAAAACCTTTTCACTGATGTTCGCGTCAATGTGCGAAAAATCGTAGGCGATGGGATTTACTTACAAATAGCTGTCGCCGAAGCCCCGCGCTTAAGCCGCCACGCGTTCAAAGGCATACCCAAATCCCAACACGATGATATTAATAAATTGATACAAAATCGTTATTTGGTCAAAGGTAGAGTAGCCAATACAGCGATGCGCCGCAATAGTATCTCAGAAATAGAAGCCTTTTATGAAGACAAAGGTTATCCTGACGTGAAAGTAAATATCATAGACCAATATCCTGACGAAGTATATGGGGATGGTTATACCAAGCTAATTTTTGAAATTGATAAAGGCGCACGTATGCGCATTGGAGATATTGTCTTTATTGGCAACAAAAAAGTAAGCTCTAGCAAACTTCGCCGTTTGATGAAAGAAACCAAACGTTATTTATGGTACAACATATTCAAAAAATCTAAATTAATAGATGAAGAATATGAGTCCGACAAAGATAAAATCATAGCTTATTACCAATCCAAAGGGATAAGAGATGCTCAAATCGTTTATGATTCTGTAAAAATCGTTACTGATGCCAAAGGCAAAAAATCGGTACAAATAGAGATAAAAATAGACGAAGGTAGTACTTATTATTTTGGCAATATAACTTTTAGAGGCAATACCAGCTACCCCAGCAAAGACTTATTGGCTTTGATGGACATCAAACGTGGTGATGTATTTAGCAACGAGTTGCTTAATTCCCGCATATCATTTGATAAAAACGGCAGAGATGTAAGCACTTTGTATATGGATAATGGGCATTTGTTTTTTAGAGCCGACCCCGTAGAAAAAGGGATTATTAATGATACCGTTGATGTAGAAATTCGCATCAGTGAAGGACCTGTAGCCACTATCGACAAGGTGATTATCAAAGGTAATGACCGCACCCACGAGCACGTTATCCGCCGCGAATTGCGCACAGTACCAGGGGACAAATTTAGCCGTAGCGATATTATCCGCTCCCAACGCGAATTGATGGCACTCAATTATTTTAATCCAGAAACGATGAGCATCAATACACCCGTTAATCCGCAAAATGGGACAGTCAATATAGAATATGGGGTAGAAGAACGCCCTTCAGACCAATTAGAGCTTTCTGCTGGTTGGGGTGGTGTAGGCCGCGGGGTTATTGGCACTATGGGGGTTACCTTCAACAACTTCTCCCTCCGCAATATGCTAAAACCAAAAACTTGGTCTCCCCTACCACAAGGCGACGGTCAAAGGTTATCTTTGCGGGGTCAAACCAACGGTACTTTTTTCCAATCTTACAATTTTTCTTTCACTGAACCTTGGTTGGGCAATCGCCGCCCTATGGCTTTGTCTTTTTCGGCTTATCACCAACGCCAAAACAACGGCTTTCAAAAAGAATCCACCGCCTTTGCACAGTTTCTTATCACAGGAGCATCTTTAGGTATAGGCACCCGCTTGCGTATTCCCGATGACTATTTTATGCTACAAGCATCAGTAGATTATCAAAATATGCAACTTATCAACCAGCCTTTGTTTATCATCCCCACGGGTAATTTCCACAACTTAGCCCTCAACCTCAACTTCAGCCGCAATTCTATCTCCAATCCGACCTTCCCTACCAGTGGCGCGTCTATGTCATTGGGTATGAAATTGACCTTGCCCTATTCTTTGATTATGAAACGTGATTATGCCAATATGTTGCCCGAAGACCGCTTCAAAATGGTAGAATATCACAAATGGGATTTCAAAACAGATTGGTACACAGCTTTAGGCAAAAATTTGGTATTCCGTGTTAATGCTAAAATGGGATTTTTGGGTTATTATAACGATGATATTGGACTTTCTCCATTTGAGCGTTATGAATTGGGTGGCGACGGTATAGCCAACTTTGTAGGATTGCAGGGCAAAACGATAATCTCTATGCGTGGCTACAAACTGCCTACTGAAGTATCAGAAGCCAACCGATTTGGAGCAGCTATTTATAATAAATTTACCGCAGAATTGCGCTACTTGGTTGTGCCTAATCCCTCTTCTACCATTTTTGTAACCGCTTTCGCACAAGCGGGCAACGCCTGGAACAATATGAAAGAGTTTAACCCCTTCCAAATGCGCCGTTCTGTAGGTTTGGGCTTGCGCGCTTTCTTGCCTATGTTTGGTACGCTTGGTTTTGATTATGGGATAGGTTTTGACAAAAACATCACCGCCCGCAATATATTTGACTACGGTACATTCAATATCGTTTTAGGTTTTGAACCAGAATAGTACAATTTTGATAAATAATAAACAACATAAGTCGCTCGCTTCGGTGGGCGGCTTTTTATTTTTTATAAACTTTTTATTTTTTATAAAATGGACAAAAATCCCAGCGAAAAAATCAGCATTGAAGATTATTCCCCCGAATGGGCAACAGTTTTCAACCGATTAAAATCAATCTATCAATCCACTTTGGGCGAATTTGTAGCCGATATTCAACACGTAGGCAGCACTTCTGTAGTTGGATTAGCCGCCAAACCCATTTTGGATATAGATTTAATCGTTACTAACAAAAGCAATTTCCATTTGATAGTGGAAAAGTTAGAGCAATTGGGTTACGAACATCAAGGCGATTGGGGCATAACGGGCAGGGACGTTTTCAAACGCAAATCAGCACAAACACCCATAGACAAAAGCGGCAGCGAATGGATAAAACACAATCTGTACGTTTGCGTTGCGGGCAGCGTGAGTTTGAGAAATCATTTAGCCCTGCGCGATTTTCTCCGCCAAAATCCAGACACAGCGCAAGCATACGCCCAACTCAAAAGACAGTTAGCAGCCACACACGCAGAACAGCGAGAACTATACACGGCGGGCAAAACTGAGTTTATCGTTTCTATCCTAGAACGGTTAAATTTCGAACCGAGCGAGTTAGCCGCTATCAGCAGCGAAAACCAACCCTCAAGCTAAATGTAAGCGGTTATATTATCGATAAATTTAATTTAGACTGTTTACAAATTTCTACCAAAATGAAAAAAAAGCAAACAATTCGGATAAAAAGACTGTTCTTTGTGCTGTAATTAACTTCAAAATTAGCTAAAATTTTTTATTATGATAAACAAAAATTTGCTCGATGCGCTCAATACCCAAATCGGGTTGGAAGCTCATTCCTCATTCGTGTATTTGGCGATGGCATCTTGGTGCGATAAAGAAGGGTTGAAAGGCTGCGCTGACTTTTTCTACAACCAATCGGATGAAGAGCGCGTCCATATGCTCAAAATTTTGCATTATGTGAACGAAATGGACTGCCACGCTGTAACTCCAGCCGTTCCCCAACCCGCCATAGAGTACAAATCTATCCAAGAAGTGTTTAAATTGGTTTATGCTCAAGAGCAGAAAATCACCGCCGCTATCTACGATTTGCTATCGTTGGCTATAGAAACCAAAGAACATTCTACCCACAACTTTTTGCAGTGGTACATCACCGAACAGCGCGAAGAAGAGGCTTTGGTGCGTTCTATCCTTGACAAAATTAAATTGATAGGCGAAGGCGGCCAATCGCTTTATTACATTGACAAAGAAATAGAAAAAATCAACAAAGCGCGTATGGCAGCCGAAACCGCCGCCGATGCAGCTGATGCGCCAGCAGCTTAATAACATAAAAAAGCCCCTTTTCCAATTGGAGAAGGGGCTTTTTTTATCTTTCTACAGGGCGTAGGCGGATTTTATTGTTCTGATAATTAGTTTCTATGTACAGCAAAATTTGGTCTATTTCTTCATCTGTAAGATTGGAGAAACCCTGCATAACAGCCACCGCATTTTTTTGCACCTCTAACGCTTGTGGGTCTTTGTTTGATAACATTGCCAAGGGAGAACGGACATAACTACGCAACCATTCTTTTGTTCTACGCTGGGTTATACCGCCTAAGGCAGAACCTGTGCTATTTGTTATCATATTTTCATTATGACAAGAAGAGCATTTCTCCCCAAATATTTTTTTCCCTTTTTCATACATTTGTAGCGTTTCGCCTTGCAGTTCGATTATGACAGGTTGATTTTCAGCAGTTTGGCAGCTCACCACTGCAAATAACAATAAGCAAAAACTAAATATCTTATTCATAATTTTTTTATTTTTCTACAAATATACAGGTTTTAAACGAAAAAAAGCTACTTCTCGTTATGAAAAGCAGCTTTTATTTTATCGCTCTACAGGACGTAGGCGGATTTTGTTTTTATGATAAGTTCCTTCTATATAAACCAAAATTTGGTCTATTTCTTCATCTGTAAGATTGGGAAAGCCTGCATAACAGCCACCGCATTTTTTTGCACCTCTAACGCTTGTGGGTCTTTGTTTGATAACATTGCCAAGGGAGAACGGACATAACTACGCAACCATTCTTTTGTTCTACGCTGGGTTATACCGCCTAAGGCAGAACCTGTGCTTGCAGTTAGCATATCATTATTATGGCAGGCTGCACATTTTGATAAAAACAACTCCTTTCCTTTTTCATACATCTGTAATGTTTCGCCTTGCAGTTCGGTTATAACGGGTTGATTTTCAGCAGTTTGGCAGCTCACAAACAATATTATAGCGATATAAAATCTAAGCATATTAGAATTAGGGAGCAGTTATTCTGAATATGAACCCTTGTGATTGGCTCAGATAACCTTGAGAATTGATAATAAAATCTTTGTCACTCAATCGTCCTGATGAGCCTTTGATTAACCCACGAACGAACTCAGAACAGAATATTTGCGCCGCTTTATTTACTTCATCGTTAGAAAGTGTTCTCTCTTTTTGTGGGGTTACAGTCCAAGTTAGATTTATTGTAAAAGGTCTATTTATTGAACGCTTTAAAAGAATCATAGCATCAATAATTGGCACCAACTCAGTTTGAGCTTGTGCTTCAATTAATACAGGATACTGTTGTTTTTCATTTGGATTTGGTAAGGCAATAACAATAGAAGACAAAGATTTTAAATTTATTAAAATTTGTTTCGCTTTTTGTATCTCTTCATCTGAAGGTTTGTGATTCTCCCATTCCAATTCCACTGTATAAGACTCTTTCCCATTCGTTTTTGGAATAAGGTCTTTAAAGTTTCTACCATTACGAGATTTTGCACTGTTTGGCAAGTCGCCTTCACCATTTAAAGTTTTGGGTTGTCCACCTACAAGCGCGGAAGTGTAAACGTTTTTATAAACATTTTTCGCACCTTGAGCAGCCGCAGATTTTTTGGTAATGGTTCTTTTGGCTGTCCATTTTTGGTCTTTTACTTCTTCTTTAAAATCGCTATCCACGATTTCATAGTAAAAAGGTTCTTGTGGATTGGGATTTGGTTTATCATTTGGATTGGCTATATCCCAAATTAAATCCAAAGTGTAAGAAGTACTGCTATTTTCTTTAAGTTTTGCAGCTAAAGCAAGTAAATTTTTATCTTTAGCATCTTTGGCAGTAGCTGGTATTTCGCCATCCGCTTGGGCTGGTGAAACTAAAACAGGTTGACCATTTGCACCCAAAACTTCAGCATAAACGTTTGAATAACCGTTTTTTTGAGTTACATCTGTAACTACCATTGCTGTTATGGTGCGTTTTGCTGTCCATTGCCCAGCCGCATTTTGTGAAAGTTGGCCATCTTGAATGATAAAATAGTATTTATCAATATTCGCAGCAGTTTTGCCAAAAACTTTGTTTTTTTCTTTGCTAACTGCCTTGTATTCGTTGATAATACTTTGGAGTTTAGCTTTTAATTCATCTAATATCGCCATTTTTTAGAAGGGGGTTAGGAGGTTTTAAAGAAATCATATCTCGTTGCAAAAATAAGCTAAGTATTTATACCTAATAACTGGAGTTACGCTTCAGCTATTTGTTTGATAAAAGTCAAGTTGAAAAGCTAAATTTTCGCCGTGCGACGCCAAAACCAGCGTATGTCGCGGAAAGACGACCAACCGAGCGAAGCGAGGGCAGCAGCTTTTTTGCAACGCAAAAAACGTCGGCTTGTAGCGACGGTTTTGCGCTTTTTGCGGAATGAAATGAAGCAAAATAAGCAAAAACGCCTTTTTGGCGTTGGCTTTTTTGGTACTTTTTTGCCACCAAAAAAGTACAGAAAATAAATTTTTTAGGCGCAAGCCGTTAAAAAAATTTCTACTCAATTTAACTTATAGCTATTTTGTACTAAAATTAAGCCTCAAGCGTAACTCCAGCTAATAAATTATTTGGTTTAAAAAACGTAGATTTTAATGTAAAAAAAAAAAAATGACTATTTTAAGACCTTTTTAATTAGAAAATTGTTTTTAGGAGTATAAAAATTAGCTTTTTTAGAAATATCAATCAAAGTAATCTAATTTTGCCTTTGCCAGTTTGAGTGTAAATTTATGCTAAAAAATTGTTTATTTCAACCTAAAGTGCGGATTTTTTTTTATCTTTGCGCCCTACTTTTAGCCAGTGGGCTTTTATTACAAACTAATTTATAAATTTTATACCTACCAATGAGCGCCAAAGACAGCCGCATACCCGTAACCATCCTAACAGGGTTTTTAGGTGCGGGCAAAACCACCCTTTTGAACGAATTAACCCAACGCAATCCAAGCAAAAAAATCGCTATTATTGAGAACGAATTTGGCGAAATTGGCATTGACAACGACCTGCTTATCCGCCCCGCCAACGGGATAGTGGAATTATCCAACGGTTGTATTTGTTGCACTCTCAACGACGAATTGGTGGAGGCTTTGCAGCGATTATTGGGCAGCGATTACGATTTTGACCATTTATTGGTGGAAACTACAGGCATAGCCGAACCCGACGGGGTAGCTGAAGCGTTTTTGGCAACTCCAGAAATTCAACAATACTTCCGCGTGGATTCTGTGGTGGCTGTAGCCGATGCGCATTTTGTGGTGGATATTTTGGAAGAGCGCGAAGAAGCCAAAAAACAGCTCACTTTTGCCGATTTTATCCTTATCAACAAAGCCAGCGAGGTGAGTTTAGCCCATTTGCAAGATATTCAACGCTTATTGAAACAAATCAACCCTTTGGCGCGGATAGAAACTGCCGATTATTGCAAAACTGAAGCTGATATTTTATCTCTACAGGCTTACAGCGCGGCTAATTTGGAAAAATCTATAGTCAAAGAAACCAAAAAACACGAGCATAAGCACGAACATAAACACACGCATAAGCACGAACACGCCCACGAGCATAAGCACGGGGAAAAAGACCACGTTTGCGACGAACATTGCGAACACGAACATCATAACCACGAACATAAGCACGGGGAAAAAGACCACGTTTGCGATGAACATTGCGACCACGAACATCATCATCACGAGCATAAACACGGGGAAGAAGGGCACGTTTGCGACGAACATTGCGACCACGAACATCATCACCACAGCGACATCAATTCAGTCAGTTTCGTATTCGATGAGCCTTTTGATTTGATAAAATTCAGACATTGGTTGGGGGTGGTTTTATTGATACAAAACCAGCAAATTTATAGGATAAAAGGCATTATCAATTTTGCTTGGGAAGAGCATAGAATGGTCGTGCAGTCTGTCCAACAACTATTTCAGTTTCAATACGGTAGCCTTTGGGGCGAAACCGAAAAACGCCAGTCGCGGATAGTATTTATTGGTAAGAATTTGAAAAAGCCCGTTTTAGAAAAAAGTTTGCAATTATGCCGTTATAATCCCGATGATTTTGAATAATAATCAAGGGAAAATTCTAAATTTCTTTAATCTATGTTATCAGCACGCGGGCGTTTTTTGCTCATTTTATTATTGATTGTGGGCGGGATTGTTTACCTTTCTTTTATAGGCGGTTGGACAATTCCGCTGTTGATGTGGTCGGTGGGGTTATTGTTGTGGTTTTCGCACTTCAGACACGGTTCTATTCTAGGGGTTTTGTTCGCACTACAGCGGGGAGATATACCCAAAGCCGAATCTTTATTAGCACAAACCCGTAACCCACAGTTTTTATCCCCGCGCTATCGCGGCTATTATTATTTTGCCAAAGGTTTGATTTGTTTTTATAACAAAGATTTGGATGAGGGCAGCAAATTTTTGAAACAATCCATTACTGAAGGTTTGAGTGGGAAACAAGAGTTGGGGATTGTATACTTCAATTTAGCCCACACCGCTTTTTACCAACAAAACAAGCCCGAAGCGCGCGAGTATCTGCGCCAAGCCAAAGCGCAAGAAGTTAGCGATTTGCACCTCAAGCAGCGGCTAGAAGAGTTGGAATTGGCTTTGCAAGATGCTAATTTGAACTAAAACTATGCCCAAATTTTGTTTATACTGTGGCACTTCTTTATTAGATAATGCCCGATTTTGTCATAACTGTGGGGAAGTATGCAGCCCGCAGTTGCAAAAATGCCCCGTTTGTGCCTCCGAAAATCCAGCCCACGCCCGATTTTGCGCCCAATGCGGGAATAAAATGCAAGCCAGCAAAACTCAAATTATTCACAACCGCTATCATTTGGATTTGAACGACTTAGCCACTTTGCCTATGCAGTTTAAAACCGCCTTTTTAAATTTTTTCAAAATGGCTTTGCTGCAAGATGGTTTTAGTGCTTACGCCGACCAAACGCTGTTGTTGTTTGAACAATCGGGGTTTAGACAGCAGTATTTTGAGGAAAAATCTATAGAATGGGCTGCCGAAGCTGAAGAATGGATTAATTCGCTGGGCAAAAACGCGCTTTGGAGGATAGAAACGGCTTTATCTTTGCATTTTTCGGCTGCTTATTTGCAATTTTGTGCTGAATTTGCTGCGCCCAATCTGCCCCTTTCGCTACCGCCTGAAGTGGTAAAATACGAACACGCGTTGGTCAATAACATCAACTTGGCGCACTTGGTAGCCGATTATTTTCGCGGCTTGGAGGATAATTTTTACCTGCACGTGGTGGATATTCCCCTACAAAGGCTAAAACAAGCCCAAAATAGTTTTTTCAAACCTTTGATTAGCGGCGAAACGCCCATTTTTTACCTAGAACAGTCGCCAAATCACGGGATTTTGTTGTCGGAATATGCCATTTATTGGAAAATTCCCTTCCATCGCCCCGCTTCAGTTGCGTATAAATCCATACAAACGGTTCAAAATTTCCATAATTACCTACATTTGAACGATATTTATATCAATATCAACCCCGCGTTTAATTTTAGGCTGTTCAAATTATTACAAAAACTACAGCAGGTGTTCCAGAGCGAATAAGTTATTTTTTTCATCATTTTTCACTTTTCAATCCTAAAAATTATTTTTATGCAAAAAGTATTGTTATACTTTGCACTTATCACTCAAATATCAGCATTTGCGCAAGGCAAAAACTGGGAATGGGCTATAAAGCCAAAATTTGAGAGTAGCCACTTTGGTTTGGGTTATTATTTTTCTGAAGATTTGGCCTCGATAAAACAAAAAGAAAAATATGGCTACATTGATAAAAAAGGAAAATGGGTTATTAAGCCTCAATTTGAATATGCTGATGATTTTTCTGAAGGACTGGCTGCTGTTCTAAAAAATGATAAAGAAGGCTTTATTGACAAAACAGGGAAATGGGTTATTGAGCCTAAATTTGAATCAGTTGGAGCATTTTACAAAGGTATAGCCCAAGCTAAAAAAAATTGTAAATGGGGATTTATAGATAAAACAGGTAAGTGGGTTATTGAACCTCAATTTGATATTATTAATAGTTTTTCTGACGGCTTAGCCTGCGTAGAACAAAATAGCAAGTGGGGCTTTATTGATACTACAGGAATATATCACATTAAACCTCAATTTGATGATGCTACTAATTTTTATGACGGCTTAGCCGCTGCAAAACAAAATGACAAATGGGGGTTTATAGATAAAACAGGGAATTGGGTTGTTGAGCCTCAATTTGATATTATTAATAGTTTTTCTGATGGCTTAGCAAAAGTTAGGCTAAATAATAAATGGGGTTTTGTAGATAAAACGGGAAAATGCATTATTGAGCCTCAATTTAAGGGCGCTTTCGATTTTTCTGACGGCTTAGCTCGCGTTACTCAAAATGGCAAATGGGGGTTTATAGACCGAAATGGCAAATGGATTATTCAACCCACATTTGCAGGCAATGAAGTGGCTTTTACCTTCTCTGAAGGTATGGCTACCGCTAAACAAAATGGTAAATGGGGGTTTATAGATAAAACAGGGGTTTGGATTATCCAACCAGAATTTGAAAATTCCCAGTTTCCATATAGTTTTTCCAATGGATTAGTCGCTATCAAAAAGAATAATAAATGGGGTTTCATTCGTTACGTGAAGAAATAGCTATTTTTTACTTCTTTCTTGGCGGTTTCCAAGGGAAAGTATCGCTTTTTTCAGCATTATTTTGCCATTGCAAAGGCTGCAAATTTTTCAACTCATCACTGCCCCCTTTAGAAAAAGGCTTAATATGGTCAATTTCCCAACCATATTTGGACGCTCTTCTCCCATAATGAGAAAATTTCATCCAATCGCCGCACACATCCTTGCGCCAACGGTCAGTTCTAAAAATAAAATCTGTCCAATTGAAAGCTTTTTTGCCCTTTTTCCAAACTTTTAGCGTGTCTTCCTCGTCAAAATCTTTTCTTTGTTTTACCAATTTAGTCATAAGCCAATTTTTTATCGTTTGATGATTAACAAAAAAACCAATCTAAACAATCTTGTTTAGGTTGGTTTTTTCTCATTTCGGGGCAAAGATAAGGTTTATTTCTCGCTATCGTAATGTTTGTTGATAATTTTGAACGAAAAATTGGCGTGTTTGACCACCACCCCCTCAAATTTTTGATTATTCAACTGTTTTAAATCCACAGAGTATTTTTTCAACAAGACTTCGGTCAAAGGCACATCTTTTTCCACCAAAGGCACAGTTTCCACCCCGATTTGGGGGCAAAGTTGGGCGAAATAAAGCGGGCTGCCTTTGCGCTCGTAGCGTCGTTCGGATAGGTTATAGACGTTGAAACAGGCAAAACCTTTGGGCAGGAAAGAGTAGGGATTATGCGCACCGCGTTGGATGCCAATCCCATAATTTTCGCCCCGTAAAGCCAAACTCACCTTATTCACTTTGCAAAACTCAATTAATTTATCTTTTATCAACAAAGCTTGCGCGGTGTAATTATTTTCACTCTCTAATTTATACTCATAATTGCGACCACAAACCCCAAACCTATCCTCTTCGAGATGATAATAAATGGTACAACTTTGCCCATCTATCTTGAGGGAAATATCCACTAAGTCGCCAAAAGGCAATTTTTCCAAATTTTCGAACCGCTCTTCGTCCGTTTTGGGCATACTGAAGGGCAATTCACCCAACATTTCCAAATACTGCTTCTCCATATCGGCTGGCGGGGCGAAAACGTACTTGCTTACGTGCAACAGTTCGCTTAACTCTGTGCCTATAGTTGGCAATTCGCCGATGAGCGGCTGCACAGAAGCCAAAGGAACGATAATCCCTTCAGACCATTCGCTGCGCAAGCGGATAGCTTTAACCCTTTTGGGGCTGTATTTTTTAAACTCGGCTGCCCATTCGTCATCGGGCAAAACCGTATCAGGTTGCACAAATACAACCAAATCACCATTTTTGTACGCACCTTTTGGCACAACACATTGATAACCCAACACCTTACACAGTTCTAATTTATCAGCGTTGGGATGGGGATAAACGGAAACAATCTGTTCGAGAGTAGCTAATTTCATCTAAAATTTGCTGTTTTGGTAAAAAAATTTTGGTTTTAATCTAAAAACGGCATAAGGGCAGAATTTAGCAAAAAGTTCCCAATATGATTTTTTTAATAAAAAAAGCTAACCTTTTTCAAGATTAGCTATATTACTGGAGTTACGCTTATGTTATTTGGTTTTTAAAAGTTGAGTACAAAAGCTAAATTTTCGTCGTGCGACGCCAAAACCAGCGTATGTCGCGAAAAGACGACCAACCGAGCGCAGCGAGGGCAGTAGCTTTTTTGCAACGCAAAAAACGTCGGCTTGTAGCGACGGTTTTGCACTTTTTGCGCAATGAAATGAAGCAAAATAAGCAAAAACGCCTTTTTGGCGTTGGCTTTTTTGGTACTTTTTTGCCATCAAAAAAGTACGAAAGATAAATTTTTTAGGCGTAAGCCGTTAAAAAAATTTCTATTCAATTTAACTTTCAACTATTTTGTACTAAAATTTCACCTTAAGCGTAACTCCAGTATATTATAAATTAAAATTAGAAAGTATATTTAGCAGCAATTTGCAAATCTGAGTTGTACACCCTTTCAGGGATACGCAACATAGAAGGTTTGGCAGAATCATCATTTAGCATCAAAAACAATTCACCCTGTTTGGCATCTTCACCAGCATAACTGGTATAAGCGCGATATGATTTTTGCGAATTTAACGCCAAATTATTCAAACCTAAATTAGCTTGCACCCCTAAAGACCATTGTTTGGCAAACCGCCATTCATAACCCAAACCTACAGCGGCGGTCGTGCGGCTTAAATTCATATCTTGAGCTGTCATTTGTATAGGCTGTTGTTCATTTGCATTGAGAGTAGCTGTATGAAAAACCAACCCTAATTTAGCGGTAGCGTTCAAACTGTGGCGGGATGTAAGCTGGTAATGGTAAGAAACAGGCAATTCTAATAAATCTATTCTTTGCAGCTCGTAAATTTGCGCTTTATTATACAAAGGGCTTACATTAGCTAACTCGTAACTATCCAAATAAGCAGCAGCCATAGGCAAGGTTGTACCCATAAAATCTGTGCTGGTAAATACTTGTTTATATTGCAAACCCGCGCTAATATGTTGGCGTTTAGTCAATTGATAATCTACCCCAGCACCCAACTGCAAGCCAAAAGCTACAGAATTGTCATTGGGTTGATTGGCTGTAGTGCCTAACCAAATTTGAGCCCGCAAACGGCGATTGGGTTTTTTAGCGATTACTACAGGTTCAGGTTCTTGGTTGATAGTAGGCAAAAAATCCACAACCTGCGCTTTGACCTCTGCTGGGCAAAAATCGCTATTATAAGCTAAAGGCTGGGGGGTTATAATCTGTTTGTTTTCTTCTTTTAGCTTAATTTCTAGCAATTTGGGCGTTTCCAACTGATAAACAGCTTTGGGAAACTTAGCTTTTTGCTTTATTTTGGCTGTTTTTGAAGCTTTGGAAGAAGAATTATTTGTAGAATTTTCTGCAATAGATGAATTATTTTGATTGTTATTAGAATTTAGATAATCAGCTGTAGGCTGTTCTTTGGCAACTTGCGGGGAAGTTTTGGGATTAGCCACAGGCACAATTATTTGCTTGTTGGGCAATACATCAGATTGGGTATTGTTAGAAAATAATAAAGCATAAGTAGCCAAACTAATTCCTATAACGCTACAAAATCCTACACTAGCCCACCACCAAGCCAAACCTCTTGTTTTTTTATGCGGTTGTTGCAATTTTTGCTGCATATTTTCCCAAGCTTGAGGCAGAAACTCAAACTCGTGATTTTGCAGCAAATGGCGCAGTTGGTCGTCGTCGGGAGAAAAATTTTTCATATAAATAAAAATCGCAGAATTGAAAAGTTGAAAGGTATAATTGTTTATAAAAGACTAGTATTTTGAGCTATGAAAACACGATTCTGAATTTACCGTCGCTGTTATTTTTTTTTTCCGTTTTGTATTGAGTTTGTAGCATTTTTTGCAGCTCTTGGCGAGCATAAGCTAGATGCCATTTTGATGTTCCTTCTGTAATGTTCAACATTTCGCCAATTTCTTTGTGGCGATAACCCTCCAACACATATAAACTAAATACTGTGCGGCTGGCTGTGGGCAATTGTTGTATCAATTTGTATAAATCCTCTGCCTGCAAATGCGAAAGTCCATCGTTGTGTGTGGGCGCATCTTGTTGCACTTCAAAATCCATAACTTGTTTATACTTAACGTGTTGGCGAACAAAATCTATAGCCGTATTAAACACAATTTTGGCTATCCATCCCGCTAAATTGTTTTGGTCTTCATACTTGTGCAAGCAGGTAAAAACTTTCAAAAAAGCATTGTTTAATATCTCAATCGCTTCTTCCTGATGCTTAGTATAACGCAGCGCAATCCCAAACATTTTACCAAAATAGCGTTGGTAAATTGCCTTTTGCGCAAGCGGGTGGCCTTCTCGGCAACCTACTATGAGTTCTTGGTCTGTGCTTTGGTTACTATATGACATCGGATAAAAAAATTAAGAAGAGTGAAATAAAAAAGGATTTTTTCCCTACTCAAGTTGAAAGTTCGGTTTTAAAAGCTATTTTTGCGGTCTAAAACGCAAGCCTTTTTGTAAAGGTTGGTTCAAACACACAAAAAAACGCTTTTTTTTTCTTTTTCTGTTATTTTTTTCTTTTTTTGTACAAAATACAACCAAAAACTTATATTATATGCGTAAATTTTACCCGCCTATACTATTTTCTATATTATTGTTTGGAATTGCAGATTCGCTTAAAGCGCAAGTTTTGCCCGCCGCTCGCGCTGTCAATTGGCGTTTGGCTGGTTACAGAAGCACAGTGCCAAACTATACTTTCAACTATAATATGCAATTTGCGGGCTTAGTCGGCGACGGACAAACCCCCAATGATGCAGCTCTCAACGCCGTTTTGACCAATCTCAACGGCTCTTCTGCTATTATAGAATTTCCCGCTGGCAATTTTTTGTTCAATAATCCTATAGATATTCCCGATAATATCCTTTTTCGCGGCGCGGGCGCAGACAGCACCCAATTGAGTTTTAACTTAGGCGGCACTCGCAACGCTATGCAAATTTCAGGCACATTCTCCCCCAACGACAGCAGTTCGTTTTCGGCAGCAGCAGTTAAAGGCGCGCAAACTATAGATGTGTTAAACGCTTCCCCTTTCGTGGTGGGCGATTATTTGCATATTATCCAAAACGATAGCAATTTGATGTTCTCTACTTGGGCTTATGGCACTTATGGGCAAATCGTGCGCGTGGTGGCTATCAATGGCAACCAAATCAGCTTAGATTCCGAACTGCGTTTGGATTACGATTTAAACCGCGCTCCTTTCGTTAGAAAAATCATACCCGCCCAAAACGTGGGGATTGAATGTCTGAAAATCAAACGCTTGGATGCGAGCGCGGGACAAACCACTAACATAGCCTTTTTATACGCTGCCAACTGCTGGCTAAAAGGGGTAGAAAGTGAATTAACCAACTTCGCACACGTCGGCATCAGCCGCAGCAGCAATATAGTGGTGCAAAATTCCTACTTTCACGACGCGCACGCTTTCGGCGGTGGCGGGCAAGGTTACGGGGTGGTGATGCAGGAAACTTCCAACGAGTGTTTGGTAGAAAATAACCATTTCCGCCGCCTACGCCATTCTATACTCTTGCAATCTGGTGCGAATGGGAACGTCAGCACCTACAATTACTCCCGTGATGCTTATTGGTCTACTTTCCCCAACAATGCGGCTGGGGATATTGCCCTGCACGGGAATAGAGCTTATGCCAATCTGTTTGAATCTAATATATTCTGTAATATCGTTATAGACGACTCACACGGCGCAAATGGCGATTACAACACCTTTTTGCGCAACCGCGCCTACCTGTACGGGATTTTCTTCTCGGCGGCAACTTCTCCCAACCAGAATTTCATCGGGAACGAGGTTACCAACCCC
>JAAFIM010000002.1 GCA_013297745.1 Chitinophagales bacterium
TTTCGGCGTGGTAAGAAGAACGCACCAACGCGCCACTTTCCACATAATCAAAACCTTTGGCCAAACCAACCTCTTTGTAGTGCGCGAATAAATCGGGGTGAATGTATTCAGCTATATCAATGTGCATTTTGGTAGGCTGGAGATATTGTCCCAACGTCAGCACATCGCAACCGTGAGCTACCAAGTCATCCATCAGTTGATAAACTTCCTCTTTGGTTTCGCCTAAGCCCAGCATTGCGCCCGATTTGGTGCGTTTGCCGAATTCTTTGGTGCGGCGGATTTGCTCTAAGCTGCGCTCATATTTAGCTTGAGGGCGAACTTTTTTGTACAAAGAAGCTACAGTTTCCATATTGTGAGAAACGACCTCTTGCCCAGCAGAAATCATCATCTCCAAAGCATCCCAATTGGCGCGCGTATCGGGGATAAGTGTTTCTATAGTCGTTGTGGGCGTTTCGACTTTGGTTAATCTCACCGTTTCGTGCCAAACAAAAGCGCCTTTGTCCTTCAACTCGTCGCGATTGACCGAAGTAATAACAGCGTGTTTTACCCCCATTAGGCGGATGGCTTCAGCCACACGGCGGGGTTCGTCCAAATCGTATTCGGAAGGGCGACCTGTAGCTACAGCGCAGAAAGAACAAGAGCGGGTGCAAACGTTGCCCAAAATCATAAACGTAGCCGTACCCTCTCCCCAACATTCGCCCATATTGGGACAATGCCCACTTTGGCAAATGGTATGTAGTTGATATTCGTCCACCAACTCGCGCACTTTGCGATAATTTTCACCTATAGGCAATTTTACCCGCAACCAATCCGGTTTTTTGCGCTTTTCAGGTTGAGATACAATGGGTAATTCTATCATATTGATAATACGAATTTATTGAAATTTAGAATTTTTGTATTGAATTTTGTAAAAAGGTTACCAACGTCCCCCCAAATGTATATTGGCGTGTATATTCAAAAATACAGGTGGCGATTCATTGGCAATCATAATCGGCAATTGGCGGCTAAAAAAATCAGCAGACAAACCCAATTCTATAGCTGCAATAAACGAACTTTCCGCTTTAAAATCTATCCACAAAGAACCTTTGGCAAAAAGCCCCAATTTGAATTGCAAATCATCCCAACCTCGCGTAAAACCTCCAGTGCCGCGAATCACAGAAGGGTCTAAAAACAAATAGGCATTTTGTGGGCTATAAGATTGATAATTGTCAACAAAACTGCTATCAGAGCGATAATACAACTGTAAATAATAAGGCTTGAGTACAGCCAAAGAAAGTCCAGTTTGATAACTTAAAGCTAAAGTTATATTTTGGTCATTTTGTTTTTCGGAAATATAATGCTTATTGCCCCAACCTGCACGCAATAAATAACAGTTATTGCGCTTGCCATAAACATAAGCGTTGCCTGTATTTTGTGCGGTAGAACCTCTATTGTTATTGCCGCGAAGGCGTTCTTTACTGGAGCGTAATTCAGCAATATCTATATTGAATAAAGTAGTCCGATAAGGTTGGGTCACTCGCCCATAAACTGCTGTGCTATTAAAACCCAAACCCATCATACCCAAACCCACAGAAAACTCTTCTTTTAGCCCACTTTTATTTTTGTTGGATTGTGATTTTAGATGAGCGAAGCCACTAAGTAATATAATAAACAATAAAAACTTATGCATAATGATTAAAATTTTATAGGCAAAGGTAATATTTTTTATCAAGAACAAAACAAAAAATAAATGATTTTGGTTTAAAAACGGAAAAAAATACTAATTTTGCGCTTTATTTATAAGCAAAAGACCAAAAACAAATAGATATTTAACTATGGCTACACCCAAAGGAAAGCCCCAATTTTCGTTACGTATAGGTTTCAACGATGCCCGTTTTCCAAAATTAATTGGTTTATTATTTTTATTTTTTACCCTATACTGTTTCGTAGCTTTTACCTCTTATCTATTCACTTGGAAAGAAGATATGAGTAAAGCCAACTGGGCAGTTTTATTGCGTCCTACTGAGATGGCCAATGCTTTGGGCAGACTTGGGGCTGTAATTTCGCATACATTTTTCTACTACAGTTTCGGTTTCTCCTCGTATATGTTCGTTTATATGCTCTATTCAACGGGAATGGGCTATATTATGGGCAAAAAGATGTCGGATTTGATGCCTTTGTACCGCCAATCGCTGATAACGATGCTATGGACGAGTTATTTATTAGCTTTTATATTCCAAAGTTCAGAATTTCATTGGGGCGGCGCTTGGGGAACAGCATTAGTGGGGCTAACGAGCTCGTTTTTAGGCTCGGCGGGGATTATTTTTGTGCTAATTTTTATCGGGGTGGGGATGTTGGTATGGAATAAAAACCCAGACTTTAGCACGTGGAATTGGAATTTGATAAAAACCCAATTAAGTTTCTCCGTATTATGGGAATCTTTACGCGATATGGTAGCCAAAAGACCCAAATTAGGCGACTTTATCCGAAATAAAAAACCTGAATTAGCAGCGGGCGAAGAAGACGGCGCAGACACAGCCGAAAACACCAGCGAAGCAGCGCAAAAATCTGCCCAAAATACAGAAAAAACCAACACGGTAAAAGCTGCCGAAACTAATGTAATTAGTGAGGTTTCGCCCGAAAAAGATAAGAATAAACCCACTCCAGTAAAATCCGACGTAACCAGAGAAGAATTAGAGCAAAAAGTGCGCGAATTAACCAACAATCAGGTTGATTTAGACCTCAATAAAGCGGTAAAAGAAGAGCAAGAAAATACTGGCGATATCGATACGGTAGAATCTCCCTTTGCACAGGCTGAAAACGAGCTGGAGGTGGAAATTAACACAGAAGAAGACACCACCAACCTACAAATTACCGCCGAAAATCAAGAGCATTTTGAGCCTTACGACCCCACTTTAGACCTGCCGCAGTTTGAAAATCCCGTTTTGGACTTATTAGAAGACTACGACGACCAAAAACCCGTAATTGACCGCGCCGAGTTGGAAGCCAACAAAGACCAGATTATAGAAACGCTGTTAAATTACAAGATAGAAATTCTAAAAATCAAGGCAACCATAGGCCCAACCGTAACTTTATACGAAATCGTACCCGCGCCAGGGGTCAGAATATCCAAAATTAAATCATTGGAGGACGACATCGCGCTAAGTTTGGCAGCTTTGGGTATTCGTATCATCGCCCCCATACCGGGCAAAGGCACTATAGGTATAGAAGTTCCCAACCGCAACAAGCAAGTAGTCGCGCTAAAAGAGGTTTTATCCTCCACCAAGTTCAGACAAGCCAAAATGGATTTGCCCATAGCGTTGGGAAAAACCATCTCCAACGAGGTTTTTGTAGCGGACTTAGCCAAAATGCCCCACTTGTTGATAGCGGGTGCTACAGGTCAGGGTAAATCTGTGGGTATCAATGCGATTATAATGAGTTTGTTGTATAAAAAACACCCTTCTCAACTCAAATTGATATTAGTTGACCCCAAAAAGGTAGAATTGTCCATTTACGACCGCATCGTCAATCACTATTTGGGCTATTTGCCCGATGCTTTAGAACCTATAGTAACTGATACGTCCAAAGTGGTGCAAACGCTGCATTCTTTGACCATAGAAATGGACGACCGCTACAATTTATTGAAAAAAGCCAGTGTTAGAAACATCAACGAATACAACCAAAAGTTTGTACAACGGCGACTAAACCCAGAAAAAGGACACCGTTTTATGCCTTTTATCGTGTTGATTGTGGATGAGTTTGCAGATTTGATAATGACGGCGGGCAAAGAGGTAGAACTACCCATAAGCCGCTTGGCTCAATTGGCGCGCGCTGTGGGCATACACCTAATCATTGCCACCCAAAGACCTTCAGTTAATATCATCACGGGCGTTATCAAAGCCAACTTCCCCGCCCGATTGGCGTTTAAAGTAGCTTCCAAAATAGACTCTCGCACCATTTTGGACAGTTCGGGCGCAGAACAATTGATAGGGCGTGGCGATATGCTCCTTTCGGCTGGTAGCGATGTAATACGGATACAATGCGCTTTTGTGGATACGCCCGAAGTAGACAGGGTGATTGATTATATTGCTGAACAAAAAGGTTATCCCGAACCATTTTATTTGCCCGAGTATAAAACGGAAGAAACTGAAGATAATAAGGATAAAAGCGCGCAAATGTTGGCTGATATTGACGAATTTTTTGAAGATGCAGCCCGCCTAATTGTTGCTACTCAACAGGGTTCAACCTCAATGATACAACGCAGGCTAAAATTGGGTTACAACCGCGCTGGGCGTATCGTTGACCAATTAGAACATTTTGGCATCGTCGGCCCCAGCGAAGGGAGCAAAGCCCGCAGTGTTTTAATCCAAGACGAGATGGAATTGGAACAACAACTGAAAATGATTCGGGAAAAAAAGGCTAAAATGTTGTAATTTTTTTGTATAAAAACCCCTTTTGGTACGATATTTGCTAACCTTGCAGAACTTTATCCGCTCAAAACGGTTTTTATTAAAAAAATTATAAACTCAAAGTTTCAACTTATGAATAAAATACTCTCTGCGCTATTCGCTTTTTTCGTGTTATTGAGCAATAGCCAAGCGCAAAATCCCAAACCTTTTGTAGAGAAATCTGACCCAGATGCGGTAAAAATACTCAACAAACTCCGCGATAAGTACAAAACTTACAAATCAATGCGGATAGATTACAGCCTTTTGATAGAAAATGGCGATGAGAAAGAAACCCAACAGGGCAAAATCAGCCAAAAAGGGGACAAATTTCGCGTTATTAACCAAAGCAACGAGATGATTTGCGATGGCAAAAATGTTTGGTTGTACACCAAAAAACAAAATGAGGTGCAAATTACCGAGTTTGAAGAAGATAACGAAGAGCTACTATCGCCCTCCAAAATGATGAATTTTTACGAAAATGAGAAAAAATTTATCTGCGCCCTCACCGACCGCACCGCAGAAAGCGAATCTATAGAGTTCAAACCTTTGGATAAGTCCGCCGAATACTCCAAAATGCGGGTGAAAATTAGCAAAACCAAAAACGAACCCCAACAAATTAAGATATTTATGAAAGATGGCAGCCGCTATACTTTAGATATTAAAAAAATGGAGAATGCGGATATCAACGATAACCAATTCGTTTTTGACAAATCACAATACCCGAACGTGCGTATTACCGATTTGCGATAATTAGCGTCAGATTTTTAAACCCCAACCCACATCACCTTAAAAAACAAGTGTATGAAAAATTACCTCTTATTTTTTCTGTTTCTTCTCCTGGCTGTTGGCTACACCCAAGCACAGCCCAGCACTGAAGCCGAGCGCAAAAAGCATTTTAACCTCCAAAGGGGCTTTGCTGCTGACGGCTACGACCCTGTGAGCTATTTTGATAATAAACCCCTAAAAGGGAACAAAAATATCACTTTCACCCACAAAGGGATAAAATACGCTTTTGCCAACCACGAAAATTTGAAAAGATTTAGAGAAAAACCCGATTTTTACGAACCTCAATACGGCGGCTGGTGTGCTTATGCCGTCGGTTTGGACGGTAGCAAGGTAGAAATCAACCCCAACACTTATAAAATTGTGGATAATAAACTCTATCTTTTCTACAACTCGTTTGGCAATAATACCAAAAATGATTGGGACAAAAACGAAAAGAAACTACTCCCCGATGCGAATAAGTACTGGTCAAAAATTAAATAAAAAAAACCAAGTTTCATAGACAAGAAACTTGGTTTTTTTTATAAAATGTGGCATTATTCCCAATAAAGCGGATAATACACTACCATTGAGGAAATTTATCCACAGCACCGCGATTTTTTTTGAAAAAAGCCCATTCTTCATCCGTACAAAGGCAAGCATTTAACGTCTTCAATATGCCTGTTATGTGCATCATTTGCCCAATAAAGACAAGCTCTTGCTGTCTATCGCCAAATTGTTTATCCCATTTAGATTGTATAAACTCTTGATTTTCAAGATAATAAGCATTTTCTAACCGTTTTTCAAAGCTAATAGCTGCCCACCAACGCCCTGCTGGTTCTACCCGCAAAGAGCCCCCAGCTTGCGACCAATTAATGGCAGATTCTGGGCGAGACGCCAACCAAAATACCCCTTTGCTTCTCACCACACTACGCGGGAAATTGAAGTTTAAAAAATCATAAAATCTATCCGGGTGAAAAGGTCGTTTTTCGCGAAATACAAAAGAAGAAATCCCATACGCATCCGTTTCGGGGGTATGTTCGGCTTTGTTTAATTCTTGTATCCAACCAGCAGATTGAGAAGCCGTTTCAAAATCAAATTTATGCGTGTTCAAAATTTTAGCTGGGCTTATTTTCCCAAATTCAGAACGTATAATTTCTACCTTAGGATTTAATTTTAACAAAATACCCGTTAATTCAGCCAACTGTTCAGAAGACACCAAGTCCGTTTTATTCAAAATAATCACATCAGCAAATTCTATCTGTTCGGTCAACAAATTTACTACAGGGCGCGTGTCGGCCTCGTCATTGGTCAAATCCCTATCCAAAAGCGTATCCGCCGAACCAAAATCTTTATAAAAATTGAACGCATCCACCACAGTAACCATCGTATCCAAACGCGCAAATTCGCTCATATCTAAGCCTTCTTCGTTGCTAAAAGTTAGCGTTTGCGCCACAGGCAAAGGTTCGGAAATACCCGTGCTTTCTATCAACAAATAATCAAAACGTTGCTCTTTTGCCAATTTTTGCACTTCTTCCAACAAATCTTCGCGCAAAGTGCAGCAAATGCAGCCATTAGAAAGTTCGACTAATTTTTCTTCTGTGCGCGAAAGTTGAGTTTGTTGCGCCACCAACTGCGCGTCTATATTCACCTCGCTCATATCGTTGACTATTACAGCCACTTTCAAACCTTCGCGATTGTTCAACACGTGATTTAATAAAGTTGTTTTACCCGCGCCCAAAAAGCCCGACAAAACCGTAACTGGGATTCTTTTTACCTGTTCCATAAAAAATTTATATCTTGTGGTTATTGATTTTAGGGCGCAAAGATACAACTTATTTTTAATAATGCAACAATGTTGCAAAAATAAAGTGGGAAAATTTCAGGTGTAACAAAAAACCAAAATTTTATAAACTCGCAAACTGCCCTTTGGCGTATCTTTGCAGCAAATTATGACAAAGTATGGAAATTTTATACCTCAAAAATATGGTCTGCGGGCGTTGTGTGGCTGTAGTAAAACAAGAGTTTGAAAAACTACAAATCCAAATAAATCGTATAGAACTGGGAAAAATTGAGCTTTTTGAAGAATTAAATGTTGAAAAAAAGACGATTCTAACCGAAAATTTGCAAAAATGGGGTTTTGAACTACTAGAAAACAAACAAGCACAATGGATTGAACAGGTAAAAAAAGCCATTTTAACTTGGCTACAACTGCCCGACAAAGAAAAACAGCCCAACGCTTCCGATTTTATCTCCAAAAATGTGGGACGCGATTATTCTTTTCTAAGCAATTTGTTCTCTTTGGTTGAAGGGCTTACGGTTGAAAAATATATTATTTTGCAAAAAATAGAAAAAGCCAAAGAATTATTGGTTTATAACGAATTAACCCTTTCAGAAATTGCGATTATTTTGAATTATAGCAGCGTACAGCATTTGTCCGCCCAATTTAAGAAAATTACAGGTTTTACCGTCAGCGAGTTCAAAAAACTACAACCACCACGCCAAGCCATAGATAAAATTTAATCATTTTCTCCACTTTTTCAATCTATCAATATGAAAAAAATTAGCATTTTCAGTTTATTTTCTCTCGGTTTTGTAGCTTGTATGCAACACGAAGCCGATTTAAGCGCTTATAATTGCAGCAGCACAATACCTACTTATACTGCTGATATTCAGCCAATTATGACTACCCATTGTACGAATTGCCACGGCGCAAGCAATCCTTCTGATGGTTTAGATTTAAGCACCTACACCAACGTAAAAGAACACGTGCAACACGCTCGCTTTTGGGGTTCATTGGAACATAAATCAAAATATGAAGCTATGCCAAAAAATGCGGCAAAATTGCCCGATAGCGTACTCACTAAAATCGCTTGTTGGGCAAAAAATGGTAGCCCTCAATAGTTTTAAACCCAAAAATACCTATTTTAAATTATGCAACAAACCCTTTTCATCAACGGCATCACTTGTGCAGCCTGCGAGTATAAAATCAAGCATTTATTCGGCAACATTCCCAATGTGGAGCAGGTAGAAGTGGATTTAGCAACGGGGAAAACTGACGTTTTCAGCTCACAAAGCGTTGATATACAACAATTTGAAGAAACGCTAAAACCTTACCCAAAATACAGCATCAGCAAGCCCCAAATTAGCGAAAAAGCAGCAGAAACGCCCAAAACTTGGTTGCAAACTTACAAGCCTATTCTGTTGATATTCAGCTACATAACGGGAATTTCTGCCTTTATAGGCTTACAAAGCGGGAATTTCGATTTAATGCTGTTTATGCGCGCGTTTATGGCAGCGTTTTTCCTCTTATTTTCGTTTTTTAAAATGTTGGATTTGCGCGGATTTGCCGATAGTTATCAAATGTACGATTTGGTGGCTAAAAAACTCCCCATTTGGGGCTTAATTTATCCTTTTGTAGAGTTATTTTTAGGAATAGCCTATTTGGTTGATTTTCAACCTTTTATTACTAATATCATTTGCGCTGTGGTGATGTCGGTTAGCTTATTGGGCGTTTTGCAATCTGTATTTAATAAAAATAAAATTCGCTGTGCTTGTTTAGGTTCAGTTTTTAATTTGCCTATGTCCACAATTACCATTATAGAAGATGGTTTGATGATAATTATGGCAATTTTTATGCTGATTTTATAAACGCTGCAAACGGGTTGCAAAAACTAACCTTTTTTGCTAAAAAACTTGCTGGATAGTGTATAAGTGCGTATATTTGCGCATATTTTCAATCTAAAACGTTAAACAAATGGCTCGTTATCAACATTTTATCGCGTGCTGGCTGGCTTTGCTGGTGTTCTTGTCCTCTGTGGGCGTGAACGCCTACGCTGGTTATTGCACCTGTCGCGGGCAAAATTTTGTTTCGTTTTTGTACAAAAATCAATGCTGCAAGCACGAAGATACACCCAAATGCTGCCTTTCTGCGGGCAAAATTTGCACAAAAGCGGATTTTGAACCAGAAAAAAAACAGTTGAAAAAGAAAGATTGCTGCGAAACCGAATCTTTTTACAGCAACGTCAGCACAGAAATTGATAAATTACCCGCGTTCAGTTTTTCGCCGTATAAAATAGCTTTTGTTCTGCCCAAATTTAGTTTTTTGTACAAAAATACTGCCCAACAGTTTTTTTACCGTATAAAAATTAAAACGGACGAGATAAAAACCAATTTCGTAAATTGGTTGCCGCCGCCCAGTCTTTCGGGTAGAAAATTACTGAACTTCTGCCAAGTTTATAGATGTTAGCCAAAAAATAAGTGTTCAAAACCTTATTTTTTAATATGCTAATCTCTTTAAATAATATGCAAAAATTCTTTTTTTTAATTTTTAGCCTTTTTTTATTGGTAAAAAATGCAGAAGCACAGAATAAAAATCTATTTCGTGCAAAAATTGTAGATGCGGAAAAATCCACGCTGATTGGCGCAATTGTGCGCTGGGAAAATACAGAAATTGCCACCACTACAGATGAAAACGGCTGGATGGAAATTCAGCGAGTGGATAGCATCAACGGTTATAATCTACAAATTTCTTACGTGGGTTATGACGATGTTTTGGTGGAAATTCTACCCGAAGAAGATAGTTTGCAGCTAAAACTTACCGCGCCCACAACTTTAGAAATGGTTACGGTAGAAACCAAAGCCGAAAATACAGCCGTTTCTGTAGTCAATAATTTCAACATAGAAACTATAGGCGAGGGCGAACTCAAACGCGCCGCTTGTTGCTCATTATCAGAGAGTTTTGAAACCAACGGAACTGTGAATGTGAACGCTACCGATGCAGTTTCTGGGGTCAAAGAGATTGAAATGTTGGGACTCAAGGGCGCAAATATCCAAATGCAGGTAGAAAATCGCCCAGTTTTAAACCGTTTGGATAGAAATTTTGGGTTGGAATATCTCGCAGGTTCGGTTATTCAGCACATACAAATCTCCAAAGGCGCGAGTTCTGCCCGCACAGGCGTGCAGGGTTTGGCGGGACAAATCAACATAGAGTTACTAAAACCGCAAAAAGCGTCCTTATTTTTCATCAATTTGTACGCCAACCAATTCGGTAGAACAGAACTCAACACCAATTTCAACTACCGCTTGCCCAAAGGCTGGGCTGTGGGGATTTTGGTTCATACCAACTATTTTCAGAACGAAATTGACCACAACCACGACGCTTTTTTGGATATTACCAAGAAAAAACAATGGAATGTTATCAACCGTTGGGTCAAACAGAGTAAAGAATGGCATATAGAATTTAACCTACACGCGCTACAAGATGATAGAAAAGGCGGCCAAACGGTGGATATTTACCACCATTTATACAATCGCCACCCCGCCAAGTTATACCAAGTCAATAGCCAAGCCCAACGTTATGAATTTTTTGGCAAAATCGGCTATCTCGGTTCGCCCCGTCCCAACGAAAGTATGTCTTTGATTTACAACGTTTTGCATTACAACCAAAATATGCAAATTGGGGATAGAAAATACAACGGACTTCAGCAATCGGCTTATGTGAGCGGGATTTATCAAAACAACCTTTTCAATAGCAAAGAGCATTTTATCAACGCGGGCTTTCAGTATAATTTTGATAAATTGAATGAAAATTTTGAAAATATCGCATTGAATAGAAACGAGCAACTAGCTGCTGTATATGCAGAGTACGAATTTGATAAAAAATTGCAGAATGGGCAAAGTTTGGGCTTAATCGCTACGGCTAACGTTTCGCATTTTGTGCTGATGAATAATGTGCAAAAAACGTACTTTTCGCCCCGCTTGAATTTCAAATATAACCTTTCTTCAGCTTCCATTTTGCGCGCTTCAGCTGGGCGCGGGGTGCGTATGCCCTTGGCTTTGGCTGAAAATGTGCGTTATATGGTTTCTGGTAGAAATTTTGTTTTGAACGAGTACATTATGCCCGAAGAGGGTTGGAATTATGGTATCAATTACACCCATAAATTTTATATTTTGCTAAAAGCGGCTTCTTTGAACATAGATTTGTACAGAACCGACTTCCAAAATCAACTGGTGGCGGACTTAGACCGCGAAAATGGGCAAGTTTTTTTAACCAATTTGAACGGAAAATCTTATTCCAACAGCTTTTTGCTCACTTATAGCCAAGATTTGTTCAAAAATTTCAACCTGCGCGCTGCTTACAAATTCAACGATGTGCGCACCACTTTGGCGGGCGAAACTCAACTGCAAATTTTGCAACCGCAGCACAGGGGGCTGATTACCGCCCAATACCAAAACACCAAAATTGGCTGGCAAGTGGATATAACCGCGCAATTCATTGGTTCTCAACGATTACCGCACAGTAGTAATTATTCCAAACCTTACGCGCTGATGCTGGCTCAAGTTACCAAAATTTTCAAAAATGGCTGGGAAGTGTATTTGGGGGGCGAAAATCTAACCAATTACACACAACAAAATCCGATTATTAACTACCAAAACCCGTTCTCGGCTACATTTGACGCGTCTTTGGTGTATGCGCCCGTTATGGGAACGATGATTTACGCAGGTTTCCGCTATTCTATCCCGCAAAAAAAGGGAAAAAATGAAGTTCGTTCAGCCTGCAACCACGAAGCCAACGAATCTTATAGCCACAAATCAATCCCAGCCGACAAACACCCAGAAGGCGCGCACTTGCACAGCGTAGAGATTAAAACTTCTGCCCAATGTGGTATGTGCAAAACAGCACTAGAAAAACGCCTTTCTAAAATGCCCGAAGTTGAAGCCGTAGATTTGAACTTAGAAACGCAAATTTTTACTATAACTTTCCAACACGGCGGCGATACCGATTTTTACAAAAAAACGATTAGCCTACTCGGTTATGATGCGGATGAAATTCCCGCCAACGCTAAGGCTTATGCCAAATTGCCCGCTTGTTGCAAAAAAGAATAAATAATTATACCCCAAAGCTCGCTCAAAAGGCGGGCTTTTTTTTATGCTTTCTTTAACTTTTATAACCCAACTTTTAATTTTATCGCCCCGTTTTTGGTAAAAAAAATAAGATTATGAACTTTATTAAATTTTTATGTTTACCCATATTGAGTGGATTATTATTAACAGCTTGTCGCAAAGAACCAGTACCCACAGCAGAAATCGTTAGCATAAAGGGAAGTTATAGTGGCATTAGCTCAATTTGCGATGATAGCATTCCCGATATGCTTGTGGAGTTGTATAACTTAGACGGCAGTCGTTTTTTTGCTGCTAATTTATACGCCAAAAGTGAATGTACTAATATCTGCCGTACAGTTTATGACCACATCTGCACGCCCACAACTATAGTACCTGATATTGGCGAGCAACAAAAAACGATTAAAATTTCGCAGTATTTGGATTATCCAAACAACGAAACCCAACCCATTACCACACAAACCTTTTACATTTGGAGTCCAAACTGGTTGGGAGATAATAAAAATAACAAGTTTGAATCGCGTACTATGGATTTTGACCAATTTTCGCTCACTATAGATTATCAATGGTAAACCCCCAAAGCTCGCTCACAAGGCGGGCTTTTTTTTATGAAAAAATTTTACTAAAAAAATTATAAAATAACATAAATCTGCAAACTATTTGTATATTTGCAACGTTTTACAGTCTAAAATACAAAAATATAACAAAAATGGCAACTCCTCAAATCAATATTCTCGTAAAAGACCATAATAAATTTTTAACATTTATTAATCTTGATGCTCATCTCAAACAACAGATTTTTGACCTATTACGCCAACCCAATGCGTCGCTATCTTCCATACAAGACGTTAAAACTACAATTGAGAAGCAAATCAAAGAGCTAACTCAACAAGAAGTCGAAAGTGTTGTCTTCGTTTTTTTGCTTCTTTTACAAATTAAAGCAGATTTTAAAATCACAAACAGCGAGGCTGTAAGCGTTTCGTTAGACAGTTTGGAACGAGCTAAAAATCCTGCCTTAGCTAACTTGCGAGCATATACACAAGATTTTTTACAACTTGTAGAAAACAATAGTGCAATCCTTGTAGCTAAACGCAATCAAATTGTATCTGTAATGGTTGATAATCCAACCAACTTTGCTAAATCTGAAATTTATCCAAGTATAAAACCTGTTTTTGACGAAAATAACCAGTTTTTGGGAAGTTCAATCGTATACAATTTAAAGTTAACTACTTCAGGAACAGAAGAAAAAGTTATCTTTCTTGCCTTAGATGACAATGATTTAGAAGTATTGGAAAATACTTTGCGGCAAGCTAAACAACAAGCCAAATTAATTAAAAAACATTTTGAAAATGCGGCTATTATTCAACCTTAAAAACTCCTGATATGGAAAAAACACTATCAAAAAGAAACTATCCCCTTGTAACAGAGGATGATTCTTACGGCATCGTCAGCAACTTTCCTGACCAAGAAACAAGCGGCTTCATAGTTCCTATCAAACGCCAAGGAGCAATATATTTATACCATTTAGAACGCAATAATTGGCTATATTTGGCTCCTAACGGAAACACTCTTTATAATAGCCTATCTAGTTTTGAAATTGTGGGATTTCCAGAAGAACAACAATTCAAAAAGAAAGCTATAAGAAAAAGAAGCCATTTTGATAACTCTTTTTTACAGTCTGCCATTGAAAAAGCAACATACATATACAAGCCTCCTTATGACAAAGACAATTGGGATGAAGCTGGCAGCAAGGGTTACACAAAAGAAACTCTTGACAAATCTATTCATTTCCTACATCAATATGCTAAATGGGTATTTGAACACTTGAAACAAAATATTCTTCCACCAAAAATATTCCCAGGTAGAGACGGAGGAATAGATTTTTTATGGAAGAACGGGAATGTAAACCTACTTATGCGAGTTGATAAAGATGTCTCAAAAATTAGCTATTCGGCACAAGATAAATCCTTTTGTATTTCTGAAGGGAATGATATTCCTCTTTTCTCCACTGAGAACACCATAAATTACAATATTTTTTCTAAAATTATTCCACCTATTGAATGAGTACAATAGAAATTATACCTGACGAAGATAAGCTATTTTGTCGCGTTCACAAAAACCTTATCAATACTGAAGGTGATATTTTACCTAGAGCATTTGACCCAACCCCTTATCCACCAGAGATACCTGATGGTTTATCTGTGAATTGGTCTAAGTACTCATCCGCTCAAGAGACTCAAGTACAAGTAAAAGCAAATAACAAAAATCCGCAAGATTACGCTGTTGTTTCATTTACTGCGGGAGCAGTTAGAGGTATTGGCTCTGTTGGTGTTACTCACGACCCAAAAGAGGATAATCTAGCGCATTCCCTTATTACTGGCATTCCACCGAGAAAATCCTCAGATACACGCATTATTCGCGAACTACAAAAACAAGCCCAACAATCTTGGGAAATTAACATTTAGCCCCCGCTCACAAAGCGGGCTTTTTTTTATTATTATTTGTAGATTATTTAAAAAAGGCTACCTTTGCGCCGTTTTCAGCCTCTTTTAATCATTACAAATAATCAATTTTTCCATTCGATGCGTTTTTTACTCGTTTTATGCTGCTGTGTGGCTGTATTTTCGGCAGTTTTTGCCCAACCCAACGCCAAAGACCAAGCCTATTCGGAATACGTGGGCAATTATGTGCAGAATGTACTTTCGGAGATAAAATTTTGCGAACAGGGCATTTGTCCCCACAACTTGCGCAAAATCAGCTTTTCGCTCAACCAATACGACACTTGCAGTTTGGGCAATTGCGCAGGGAACAAAGAAGTTCAGATTTGGTATAAAATCAACCCCCAAGCCCAACCCGACGAAGAAAAGGGCGAAGATTGGACAGTGGCGATAAATCCCGTGCGTATTTTGGTGATTGATAAAAGCCAATTTTGGGAAGGGCAACAATTTATCTACGAGAGGAAAAAATTATTGTACTATAGTTTTGAAAATCAGTTGGAAGCGGGTGAATTTGCCATCCGCGATACCAATATCGTAGCAAGGGCAGAGCAATTGTCTACTTTTGGCAAAGAAGAAAAGCAAAAGCCGCTCTTAAATCAATACCAATTGGCTCAAAGTCAATGGAAAAATGGAGCGATTATCCAACAACAGGCTGCCCGATATATACAAAAATTATTGGCTATATGTAGTTTATATTTAGAGCGATAAAAACTTAACAATTTCTTAAACTTGCAATTGCAACTTTATGCTAATTTTGCCGTTTGAAAGTCAAGACTTGTATTATTTTATCAAAAACATATATAAAAATGAATTTATTTTTGTTGGGGGGATTAAATCTAACCACAGGCGCATTAATTTTGCTAATTATCTGTTTATTAGCAGTTTGTGTATTTGAATTTGTCAACGGATTTCACGACACAGCCAACGCAGTAGCTACAGTTATTTATACCCACAGTTTGCGCCCTACTACGGCGGTTGTGTTGTCGGGAGTACTCAATTTTTTGGGGGTTATTTTGGGCGGTTTGGGGGTAGCGATGGGCATTCTGAAAATTTTGCCACTAACGGAGCTAATGTACGCGTCTTTGTATGAAAACGTAGCTTTTCTGTTGGGGGTATTGCTATCTGCTATTATTTGGAATATAGGCACTTGGTATTTGGGTTTGCCCGCATCCAGCTCACACACTTTAATAGGCGCGTTGGTAGGGGCAAGTTTGGTATTTGGTAGCGGTAGTTTGTCAGATGCGCAAACCATCAAAGTTTATGAAATACTAACTTTTTTGGTAATATCGCCATTTTTAGGATTCATGATAGCTTTGTTTTTGCTTAAGCTGATGCGCAAATTTGTACGAAGTAGAGATTTGTACGAAAAACCCAAAGGAGAAGCCCCTCCGCCTATGTGGGTAAGAATTTTGATAATTTTGGGTTGTGTGGGGGTAAGTTTTAGCCACGGTTCTAATGACGGGCAGAAAGGAGTGGGTTTAATGTTGGTGGTTTTAATCGCTTTTTTGCCCGCGCAATTTGCTTTGGTGCCCGATTTCAACCCCAAAGACTGTTTAGGTTCGCTACAATCTATAGAAAATATAGCCGCACCAGTAGCCAAAACAGGCCATCCGTTGGAAACTGAAGCTACGCTTTTGTTGACAGAAATAAAAATTGCCCGAGAACTAGCCACTAGTTATGAGCCATTGACTCCAGAGGATAAAAAAATACAATTGCGCAAACAATTGGGTGGTTCCATCCCCAAAGCGGTAAAAAGTTTAAGCAAAAAAAGCAAAGAAATCGAAATCAACAACCCTACACAAACTATTGACAATAAAGCACTTGAATCGGCAAGAAACTCGCTAAAAAACTACACTGATTTTGCGCCGCAATGGTCTATTATTCTAATCTCTTTATGTTTGGGATTGGGTACAATGGTGGGTTGGAAACGCATAGTAGAAACCATAGGCGAAAAAATTGGCAAATCGGGTTTTGACTATTCGCAAGGGCTAATTTCGCAATTTGTGTCTTCAGCTACTATATTTTTGAGCACAGCCTTGAGTCTTCCCGTTAGCACAACCCATATTGTTTCGTCCTCTGTGATGGGTACAATGTTTGCCAAAGGGGGAAAAGAGAACATACAGCGCAAAACTGTAGTCAATATAGCATTGGCGTGGGGGCTTACTTTGCCTGTTTGCATTGGTTTATCCGCATTTTTATATTGGTTGATAGCAGCCATTTTAGTTTAAAATTAAGCTCCTTTATGGAAAACAAACCACTCAAAAGGCGAAAATTTGCCGAGTATATACAGGATTTCACCGCACTGGGAAATCCTTTTTTGTTATTATTAATTAGCTTTTTTGCCACACAAGGCGATTTTTGGCTTAGCAAAACCCAAATTTGGGGGGTTCTGATTGGGGGGTTTTTAATTAATGAATTTGTCTGTTCTGGGATAAAGTATCTTTGGCACAAGCCCCGCCCCAACTCGCAATCATTTGCTGACGGTTTTGAAAAAATAGACGCAGGAAGTTTTCCCAGTATTCACGCAGCGCGGATAAGTTTTGTATATTCGAGTTTGGGATATTTGCATTATGTTCAAAATCAAAGCATTGGGCTAATAATTATCTGCTTTTTGGTGGTGCTAACAGTAGGCTATAGCCGCGTGTTTTTGCGCAAACATTTTATAGAAGATGTGCTTGCTGGTTACGGGTTTGGTTTATTGATGAGTTTTGTGGGGTGGAATTATACAGTTTAGCCCCTTGATTTGAGCTAAAGCGGATAAAAAATATAAAAAGCGATAAAAAAAACCAAAAAAAAGTTAAAAATATAAAAAACGTTGTACCTTTGCAGCCGCTTTAAAAAATTCTAAGCGAAACCTAATATATAAAAATAAATTTTTAATAACATACAGACCACGTTCTTGCAATGAGAAAAACGGATTTGATAAACAACATCTACAAATCTATTATGTCGTCTCCTGCCTACAAACCAAGAGAGGATGATAAGCCTATCGAAAAAAGTGATGTACTTTTTGTAATATCCCATTTTTTCGAAGAAGTGAAAAAGAGCCTAATCGCGGGCGAAAATATCTACGTGCGTACATTTGGTAGCTTTATCTTAAAGAAACGCGCTCATAAAGTTGGACGCCACATTAAAGCTGGTAAAACGGTAGAAATACCCGCACATTATATACCAGCGTTTAAACCAGCCAAAGAATTGGCTGAAAAAGTAAAAGAATTGCCTGTTGCTGCCGAAAAAGCTAAGTCGGTCAAAAAAACCCGCAGCAAGACAAGCAAAACTATAAAATAAATACAAGACAATTGTTGGGAAAGCGCAAATTTTTGAAAACCAAAGTTTGCGCTTTTTTATAAAAAATAGAGACCAATAAATAATAATAATCAAAGATATACCACAAACCTATTTCAAAAGTATATAAATCAAACAAATTCGCCGCTGGCGATACGTTTTTATATTAAATTATCTATTCGTCCATGCAACTCAACAAATTTCAGTACCTACTTATAGGGGCAGCCTTTTTGCTGCTAGCTGCGCTCTATTTTTTTCCTACGCGCGTCCCAAAAACTAAGAAAGGGCAAGAAACCAGCTCTCAAGATACTATCGCCCTCAATGGCGAGGCTATTTTGTTGGAAGCGCGTAAATCATTGGACAGCAATCAATTGAAACAACTTTCGGCTTTAGAAGCCCGCAAAGCACAAGCCACCAACATAAAAGAAGAAATGGAAACTTATAAAGAGTTTTCGAAAGTGTGGAATGGCTGGAATAATTTTGCTGCTGGCGGATTTTATGCGCAGAAAGTAGCCGAACTATTGCCTTCGGGAGAAGCTTGGTCTATAGCTGGTACTACTTACGGTATTGCTTTCCAAAAAGACCAAAATCCAGCGGTCAAGAAATTTGCAGCCCAAACGTCTATCAAATGTTTTGAAGAAGCAGCCAAAATTGAACCCGACAGCGTGCGCCATCGCATCAATGAAGCGGTTATGTATATAGATTTGTCAGAAGTGGATAGAAGCATCCCGCCTATGATGGGAGCGCAAAAATTATTGGCATTAGATAAAGATTTTCCCCAAAATATAGAAATCAACTTTGCCTTAGCAAGGTTATCTATGCAGCGTTCTGGGGACTTCAACAAAGCCAGCAAACGCTTAGAAACCATACTTAGTTTTCCCAATCTAAGCAAAACAGATAAATTAGATACTCATTATTTATTGACAGAATGTTATAAACAGCTCAACCAAAAGGATAAAGTATTAATCCATTTTGATGAAGCTATAGCTGTGGCTGATGACAAAGGTGTGCGCTCCCAACTACAAAGAGCCAAAGCCGCTTACGAGCAAAAATAAGTTTAACTTTTTGAATATTTTTTTTCACATATTTTTTTCACCCTTTAATTTTACAATTCCAATATGCCTTGCGGAAAAAAACGTAAAAAACATAAAATTGCGACCCACAAACGCAAAAAGCGTCTACGCAAAAATCGCCACAAAAAGAAAAATCGTTAATCTGGCCTTTTTGTACCAATCAATGGATAGGGCAAGTGCTTTAAAAGGCTTGCCCCTATCCTATTTTATCAACCACCAAATGAAGAAGAATTTGAATTTTGGAAAAAGAACTCATTATTCATTCGACCGAGAAGGAGATACATATAGCGCTGCTTGAAAATAAAAAATTGGTGGAAATTCATCAAGAAGAAATAAAAAGCAACCTAAACGTGGGCGATATTTTTTTGGGGCGTATTTCCAAAATTTTACCAGGGCTAAATGCTGCCTTTGTAGATATTGGCTTGCCAGAAAAAGATTCGTTCTTGCATTATACGGATTTAGGTCCCCAATTGCGTTCAACGCTCAAATTTACCCAAGGAGCAATGACAGGGGGCATTCCTTCCCATTTACTCAAAGATTTTAAAATAGAGGCTGAAATTTCCAAAAAAGGAAAAATGGGAGAAGTCCTTATCAAAGGACAATATGTGCTGGTACAAGTACTCAAAGAACCCATTTCTACCAAAGGTCCTCGTTTATGTTGTGACATCACCTTACCAGGGCGTTATTTGGTACTCAATCCTTTTGGCTCTGGAATTTCTGTTTCCAAAAAAATAGAAAGCGAAGAAGAACGCAATCGGCTAAAAAATCTAATAGATAGTATACGCCCTCACAACTTTACCTTTATCGTACGAACAGCAGCAGAAGGCGCAAGCCTTACCGAACTACACGAAGATATAAATCAATTATTGGCTAAATGGAAAGAAATCCACGCCCAACTGCTCAACGTAAAAGCTCCTATGAAATGCCTCAGCGAATTGAATAAAACCAAAACGTTGCTGCGGGATTTTTGGAACGAAACTTTTACGGGAATTGTCGTTGATGATAAAGATGTATATAATGAAGTAGTGGGCGAAATGCAAAAAATAGCCCCAGAACAAACCAATATAGTTAAATACTACAACCCAAGCAGCCGCCCTATTTTTGACCAATACAGCGTCACCCGCCAAATAAAAGCCTCTTTTGGCAAAACCGCCACTATGCCAAGCGGTGCTTATATTGTGCTCGAACATACAGAAGCTATGCATGTAATAGATGTCAATAGCGGACACAAAATGAGTAATACAGACCAAGAACAAAATGCGCTAAGGGTCAATACAGAAGCAGCCGAAGAAACAGCCCGACAACTACGGTTGCGAGATATAGGGGGAATTATCATCATTGATTTTATTGATATGAAAAACCCCGACAATCGGCTTAAATTGTACCAAGATATGAAAACATTTATGGAAAATGACAAAGCCAAACATACGATTTTGCCCCTTTCCAAATTCGGACTTATGCAAATCACCCGCGAGCGCGTACGCCCACAGGTTACCATTGCTACCGCCGAAACCTGCCCTACTTGCAACGGTACAGGCAAAATAAATGCTACCATTTTGGTAACTGATGACATCAACCGCGATTTGGATTTTATTATGCGCTCTCAACGCCCTAGTCGATTGACCTTAGTAGTACACCCTTTTTTGTATGCTTATCTACGCAAAGGCTTTTTTTGGCAACAAATTAGCTGGTGGCGCGAACATCGCCGTTGGGTAAGGATTAAAGCTGATAGCAATTACCCTCTAGTAGAATACAAATTTTTTGATGAAAATAACGAAGAAATTCGCTTGAATTAATCTTCATAAAAAAGCCCCCACAAGAATTAACTTGTGAGGGCTTTTTTTTTATTCATTTTTTGGCAATTTGTGAATAAGGTCTTTTATTTGGATGCGCAAAAACGAAATTTCTTCTTGCTGTTTTTTTATTAACTCATCTTTACTTTGCAAAAGTGAATCAATCATTTTGCTATTTTTTGAGTTATTAATAATTTTTTTGGCTACATCCCTTGTATTACCAAAAATGGGGGTAGAATTTATGAAAAGCTTGTTTGTATCAAACTCCCTAATAGTTTCCACCGAAATACCCAATATTTTTGCTATTTGCTCAAGCCTATCTTCATCCATTTTAGTTTTATTTCGCTCTAAATTAGAATAAACTTGCGGTAAAATATTTAATTTTTCAGCCATTTCTTTTTGTTCTAATCCTTTTATCTCCCGAATTTTTCTTATTTTATCCCCTATTTTCATATTTTTTATTTTGTTTATTTATTCATACAAAAATTTGCCGCCCTCAAACAATAAAAACACGGTTTGAGTAAATTTTATTTTGAAGTAATTTTGCAGCCGCAAAGATACAACAATACCCTGTATCTAAAAAATTAAATTTCCACAAAATAGCTAAATTTATGAATTATATTAAATTTATAGTAGTTTTTTTAACTTTCATTTGTAACCTGAACGGCCAAAATACTATTTTTGAGTCTAACTATTCAGGAGTAAGGGTAAGAAGTTTGCCTAATTTGGATAGTGAGGTTTTGTATAATTTGAGAAAAGGCAAAGATGTTATTTTATTGAATGAAAAATCTAGTAATACATCTATTGTTACACTTGGCGGGGTAGAACAAACTGGTTATTGGCAAAAAGTACAAGTTGAAAATACTGATATTATTGGGTGGGTTCACGAAGCGGCTTTAGTTCCAAAAGCTAATAATTCAACTTCATATAAAAATACCAATAGACCAGAAAAAACAACTACACTAAAAACAAAATCAGAACCTTCCCAAAAAGAAGAAAAAAAACTTACTTTAACTGATTATGTTGGGTTAGGGATAGTAATTGTAATTATACTTTGGTACTTAAATAATCGGGGTGGTGGTGATGAAGAGTACATTGGCGTTTTTAAGAGAAGACGCTAACTCAATCAAATAATTTTTTAAACTACAATAATATGCCACAATACAAATGCGTGCCAGCAGAAAAAGAAATAATCATTAACTCTAAAAAAGGCTATAATGATGCGGTTCATTCCTTTGCCGATTTAATCAACAAAGAAGCCATACAAGGTTGGAGTTTTTATTCTATGGAGAGTATAGCAGTAACACAACAAGCAGGCTGTTTAGGTGCTTTACTTGGTCAAAAAAATACAACAATTTACTTCAATATGTTGATTTTTGTTAAAGATTAAAAAAGCCCCCACAAGAATTAACTTGTGAGGGCTTTTTTTATCGCTATGATTTTATAAAATTTATTATTGTACTTTTACAAAAGGAACGCGCGCGGTTTGGTTTTGGTTGCGAATTTCTACGAAATAAGTTCCAGCCGCCAAATTGGTTTGTAACTCTACCCTGTGCGTACCCGCATTTAATGGATTAAGTACTTGATTGTGTTGTACTTGTCCCAAACTGTTGATAACGCGAATTTGAGTTTCTGGGCTATTTTCTGCCAATTCAAACTCCAAATAGGCTTGATTTTGAACAGGATTTGGTACTACTTTTGCCGCAAAGTTATAATTTACATTATTTTGCACGCTGGTTGGATTGACGTTGAAAGTAGCCGCGCTGGTCGTAACGGGGATAACTATATTAGAACTGTTGATAATTTTATCGCTAACAAAACCTAAAACAGGGCTAGTATTGCCCGCGTTATTGGATAAAATGAATGAAATTTCACCCACTTTACCAAAACCGTTCATACCCATTTGATTATGGCGAACTTGAGCAATATCAATTTGATTGGAAGCAGCTAATTCTTTAGACAAAGTCCAAACATCAGCGTTTGTACCCAAGAACGAGTTGGTTGGGGTAAATTGCAAACTACCCGCGCGGAAGATATTACCAACATCTATTTTGAAAAAGTAGCCGTAAGCATCTGTAAACGCGGTGGTATTATTGCCCAAAACCACATCAATTTTTACCAAATCGCCCACATTATAAGTGGCTTGTTGGGGTACAAGCTGTACATCAGCGCCTGAATTTACGGTAGAATTGGCAGTACGCAAGTGAGTAAGCGAATAATTTTGAATTATCGCCAAACTATCACCCCCATCAACTTGCCCATCGCCGTTGCAATCTGCGTGTTTGGCTTCAGCCATACCAACATTTGAACCCCAATCTATAGCAGGTTGAGCAACCCAATTGATAGAAGCATTGGCGCGTATATTTCCCCAAAGTCCGTTGGCTAAACCCAATTGCAACCAATCATCGCCATCTACGATTAAGTTATCATCCGCATCGCCAGCCCACACTGGCGAACAAATATAAAAATCATAATAAATATCTATGATAGAGTCACAACCGCTGGGATTAACTATTGTATCTGTATAATAACCAGACGTGTATTGCCAAGCTCCACCCACAAAAATAGAATCGCCAACGCATAATTCTATATCTCTATATCCTGAAAACTGATTAATATTTAATGTAGTACCAAAAATAGTATCACAACCTGCTGAATTGGTGACTGTATCATAATAAACACCTTGAGCATAACGCCATTGTCCATAAATAAAAGCAGAATCTCCTGTGCATATTGAATTAGCAATATTCACTCTAATAGCTGATGTGGTCGGAACATTTATAGAGTTATTGGCAAAAGTCGCGCCTGTAGCATCTGTAACCGTAAAACTATAGAATCCAGCCGACAAGCCACTAATTCCACTAGTTGTCGCCCCATTTGACCACACATAAGTATAGGGGGCAGTGCCATTAGTTACGTTTGTGCTGATACTTCCATTTATCGCGTTGGAACAAGTGCCAGTGATAACAGGCGCACCTACATAAGGATTAACCATTGTAGCTGTGCTATTGCCGCCCAATACGATTTGAGTATTGCCTGTCGTGGGTGAATTGGAAAAATTGGTAACCAATAACAAATAAAAATCGCCCGCATTACCATTATTAACATTCACCAATTCATTGGCTGCTGTAGAATAGCTACAATCTACTACAGAAGCACCAGAGCCACCATTACCCAAATTGCCGCAACCCGCCAAAGCAGCGTTGGCCGACGCAAACGGACCGTATAAAATAAAATCTACATCCACATTAGCTGTATTACTCAATAGGAGCTCCAAAGAGCCAGCGGTATTCAGTTGAAAATAAAACCAAAGCGGATTAGGTTGAGAACCTAAACAGTTATAATTATTGCCTGCTGGCGCACTTGGCTGATTGACAGGCAGCGGATAGCTGGGATTGATAGCTCCTATCATTAAAGCATTTTGGCAGGTAGCATTGGTAGCTTGAGCTTTGAGTTGAGAATTAAAACCCAAACAACAAGCCAATAGCAGAATAGAAGCAAGTAATAAATTTCGCATCGTGAAATGATTTAATTTTAAAAAAATTGTGTTTATGGTATTAAAACGGATAAAAAAACCAAATGCTGCCTTTAGCAACAGATATTTATTTAATAAATTTGATAAAAAACAAAAAAGCCTTATCCCATAAAAACGAGAAAAGGCTTAATATATTTTAGGTACAACCTATAACTTTTTTTATAGTTAAATACTTTGAGTAGCGGGTTGAGATTGCAAAAACTGCTTAAGTCTATTGATATGCACAGCCGAGCCGATAAAAATAGGCGTGCGTTCGTGTAATTTGCCCGCTTTGAGCTGCAAAATATCCGTATAACCATCAGTAGCCGCACCGCCCGCTTTTTTGATAATAAAAGCCAACGGATTACATTCATACAACAAGCGCAACTTACCATTAGGATAAGGGCGAGTGGCTGGATACATAAAAACTCCCCCTTTCAATAGCGTGCGATGCACATCAGCCACCATAGAACCAATATATCTAAACTCCATATCTTGCGCCACACAATCGTCTATATATTGTTGTACTTTTACATCAAATTCGCCATATTTCGCATAATTGACTGAATAAGTACGCCCTTTGGGGATTTGCATATTGGGGTGAGAGAGGCAAAATTCGCAAATAGAATTATCCAAAGTAAAGCCATTGACAGTACCATTTTTGGTAGCATAAACCAACATAGTGGAAGTTCCATATAATGCATAACCAGCAGCCACTTGTTTGTAACCCTGTTGCAAAAAATCGCGCTCTTGGCACTCTTGCCCCAACTCTGTATCCCGTTGATAGATAGCAAAAATAGTCCCTATTGAGACATTGACATCTATATTGGAAGAACCGTCCAACGGGTCAAAAAGCACCACATACTTTGCGTTATTACTATCGCTAATTTCTACAAAATTGGTATTTTCTTCAGAGGCTATAGCACAACAATGCCCACTATTTTTGAGGTGCTCTTGCATACTCAAATCGGCTATAATATCCAACTTTTGCACCTCTTCGCCAGAAGCATTTTGGTTGCCAATTTTGCCTAATATGTCTACTAGACCAGCTTTATTGATTTGGTGGCTGATAATTTTGGCTGCAGTAGCTATATCCAATATCAAACCCGATAATTCACCCGTTGCACCGTGTTCTTTTTGCTGTTGGGCTACAAATTTTTCTAAGGTAACAATTTTCATATAAACAAGAAACAAAATTGATAAAATACTTACAAAACCGTTATAGTGTCATAACGAGAATAAAGACGTAAAAGTATGGGAAAGGATTTAATATTTTAAAAAATAATTTTGTTATTAATGCTATTCGCTGTTGATTTATTAGCTGTGCGAGGACAAAATCAAAACTTATATAAACCTTTCAGATAAAAAAGCCCTCGCAAGCATAACTTGTGAGGGCTTTTTTTTATCAAACAAATAAATAACTGACCTTTCGCAGTTAAAAAATTTGGTGGATTGAAAAAAATAACAGTGTGCGCTCAATAGCGTGGGGTTTTACACCCCACGCACAAAAATGGTAAAAAATGTTATATTTTCTATTTTTTTATGGAAAATTTATCAGCGCGCGGGGTATAAAACCCCACGCTATTGAGCGCATATAGGAAAATTTAACTGCAAAAAGCTAATTGTAAAAAAAATGAAAAATATACTGCGAAAGGTCAGTTAATAAGTTATTGCTGTACAAGTATAGAAATGTCGTTATTCAACACCTCCACAAAACCGCCAGAAATTTCTACCTTATTCTTTTTGGAAGTATTATCAGTGATAATAATTGCGCCTTGAGCAAGTGCAGCCACAACAGCAGCGTGATTGGTCAAAACTTCAAAATTGCCATCAACACTAGGCAAAATAACACTGCTAGCTTGTCCTTCGTATAATTTTTTCTCTGGTGTGAGAATGGTAATGTTAAGCATAGCTAAGATTATTTTTGAGCTTCAGCAATCATTTTTTCGCCTTTAGCGATAGCGTCTTCAATTGTACCTACGAGATTGAAGGCTGGAACAGGCAAGTAATCTACTTTGCCATCCAAAATCATATTGAAACCTCTGATGGTTTCTTCTATAGAAACGAATACGCCTTTCAAACCAGTAAATTGTTCGGCTACGTGGAAAGGTTGAGACAAGAAACGTTCTACACGTTGAGCGCGTGAAACTACCAATTTATCCTCTTCCGACAATTCTTCCATACCCAAAATCGCGATAATATCTTGCAACTCTTTGTAGCGTTGTAGAATTTGCATAACACGTTGTGCTGTGTTATATTGCAATTCCCCTACTATATCTACAGAAAGAATTTTGGAGGTAGAATCCAACGGGTCTACAGCAGGATAAATACCTTTGGCAGCCAATTTACGGCTCAATACCGTAGTGGCATCCAAGTGAGCGAATGTAGTAGCAGGCGCAGGGTCAGTCAAGTCATCCGCAGGCACATAAACAGCTTGTACCGAAGTGATAGAACCACGTTTGGTAGAAGTAATACGCTCTTGCATCAAACCCATCTCTGTAGCCAATGTAGGTTGATAACCCACAGCTGAAGGCATACGACCCAACAACGCTGATACTTCAGCACCAGCTTGAGTAAAACGGAAAATGTTGTCAATAAAGAACAAAATATCTTTACCTTTCACATCTTCAGCATTACCATCGCGGAAATATTCTGCTACAGTCAAACCAGACAAAGCTACACGCGCACGTGAGCCCGGAGGTTCGTTCATCTGACCAAAAATAAGCGTTGCTTGAGATTCTTCCAACTGCTTTTTGTCTACAGAAGCCAAATCCCAATCGCCTTCTTCCATTTTATGTTTGAATGCATCGCCATATTTAATCACATTGGACTCTATCATCTCGCGCAACAAGTCGTTACCCTCGCGAGTACGCTCACCTACGCCAGCGAACACAGACATACCAGAATAACTTTTGGCAATATTGTTGATTAGTTCCATAATTAGAACCGTTTTGCCCACACCAGCACCTCCAAAAAGACCAATTTTACCCCCTTTTAGATAAGGCGCAATCAAGTCAATTACTTTGATACCTGTATAAAGCACCTCACGCGTTACTGACAAATCTTCATAACGGGGTGGTTTGCGGTGAATTACGCTGCGGGGCGTGTTGCTGCTAATATCGCCGATACCATCAATCATTTCACCTGTTACATTCATCAAGCGGCCTTTAATCTCATTGCTGGTGGGCATAGCAATCATTGAGCCTGTATTGATAACTTCCATACCGCGTTTCAAACCTTCGGTACTATCCATAGCGATGGTGCGCACACTGTTTTCGCCCAAGTGTTTTTGACATTCCAATACTACTTTTTCGCCATTACTACGCACCACATATAAAGCGGTAAGAATTTCGGGCAAAATGTTGCTTTCAAAAGCCACGTCGATAACGGGGCCAATGATTTGTTTGATACGTCCTTTATTTGCTGACATTTTATTAGAGTTGTATAAATTTATTGTTGATAAACAGCGTTTAAGCTATTTTGTTCATTGCGGGCGCAAAGGTAGCAACTTTTTTGTTAGTTTTTATCTTTTTCTAAATTTTTTGCATATTTTTTTCATAAACACAAAAAAACAACCTACTTGGCTGGGCAAATAGGTTGTGAGGAGATATACTTTTCTATATTAGAAAAGCCTCTATGACTTCAATCAATTCATTTAATGCTGGAAATTTACTTCGTACTCCTGTGCGGATATGAGTATAGTCTAAACAGTCAACGGTTTTTTCAACTCTGTCTTTATTTTTGTTATAGCCTTTTTTTGGGGTTGCTAGCTGATAGACATCGTGTAAATCCTTTGATGCTTCATTGGTGCGTGTTGTTAAATCGTCAGTACAAGGATTAAAGCCTAAACTTGCTACTTGTATCGCATCAAGTGTAAGTGAAGGGTCAATACAAGTGTAATGATTACACTCTGCTAAAAACCAATCTTCTATTTCCCGAACAGCAATTACGAATTTTGTATTTGGTCTTAACGAGGGAGTTTTTTTACCTCCTTTAAGAGTTTTTCCATTCAAAATTTCGTCTTTCAAATCAACCAATTTTGATAAGGGCTTAGGATATAAATCCCTCAGACCTATAATTTCATTAACTTTTGTTGATGTTGGCGAATTATAAAATTCTAAAATCCTATTTCTTACTCCATCATCGTTGCTACAATCAAGTATATAGAGGTGATGAGTGGGATCAGGAGTGTTGGGTATTTTAGGTGAAATGTTTTTAGGGGACTTTCCCTTGCCTAAAAATTTTTCTAAAATGACATGGAGCTTTACATTACCCTTGCTACTTTGTTCTTTAACAATCTCACTCACCAACTTTTCGATAAAAATTTGCTCAGTTTGCCCCTCAACAAAAAATGCTATTTTTTTCATTCGGCAGAATTATTTGCAATCTCTAAATTATCAACATAGTATTCACCAGAGAACAAATCAAAATTGTTTAGTCCAGTTTCTTTAAATTCGTCAAAAATTTCTTGAGAATTTTGATAATTATAAAACAAAGTTTTTTTAGGAACGCGATGAACAATAGCCCAATACTCTAAAGGAACTTTATTCATAACAAATCTATCATTTGTAGTCATAACTACTTGGACGGACGAGCCTTTTACTTTCTCAATAATTAAGTCAATTAAGCTTTTTGACCTTTCATAATCCAAGCCTTCCCCAATATCATCTATTAAAATGCAACTTGGGATTTGGTAAAACAAAGAAAAGTTTAACTGGATAAGAAGCGACAAAGCTCTAAACATACCTTGCGACATTTCTCTTTGGTCTGTAATACCTTCAATATCAATTTCTTTTACACTCATACCAAAAGCAGTAATGGGTAAAAGTTTTAACGTGTCAACATCTATAGTGTTGATTTCGTAATCAATTGCTTTCATATCATCAAGAATCGCATTAATGAATTTTTCTTGAAATTTCTTTTTGCCTTGTATAAAAATTGCAGCCACATCATCACTATCTTTCAATACAATTTCTTTGTCTTCTTGGACTGCATTTATATCCCGCAGGTAAGAGTTTTTGCCAAGTTGTTCACCAAAACGATAATGACTAAGCAATTTACCCCAATTTTGTAAAGGCTCAAAGAAAGGTTGCTGTATTTTATCAACAAGTGAAACTGCTAATTTTTCGTTTTCCATTTGGAATGCCATATTATTACCAAGTTCTTGATAGAATTTTTCACCTTTTTCACTATTCCTATTGAGTTTTGGTTCTCCATCAATTGTAAAGATTTCTTTTGTTATTTTTCCCTCTGCAAATTCTAAAGAGTAAGTAATCTTTTTACCATTATCTTCAAATAGCAAATCATAAGCAGATGTATGATATACTAATTGAGATAGTTTTGCTTCTCCCGACAATAAATCAGATAATTGTCTTATAACATTGATAGTTTTACTTTTTCCTGTTGCATTTTTGCCAACAATAAGATTGATATTTTGAAAAAAAACAGGCTGATTATAAATTCCGTTTAACGGCTTGCCTTCCATTGACCATTCGTATGGCTGCCCTTTAAAACGAGAAAATTTAATGCTTTTAAGAATCATAATTCAAAAAATTAGAAAGTATTTTTTAGATATTAATATTGAAGGTTTTATAGCCTATCAATCACGCCGCAAAAATACAACATCTTATCCACTCCACCAAATTTTTTCCACAAAAATAGAAAATAACTTAAAAAATCCGCTACCAAATAGGCTTAGCCACTGTAGCAAAAGGCGGTTTGAGATAAAAAGGCTCACAATAAGCTACATCTTCAAACTGCTTTTTTTCAAAGGCTTGTTGTGCCAAACCGACCAAATGCGCCGCGCTGTTGTGGATTATTGGGCTGAAAACAAACTGTTCGTTGTTGGGCAAAAGTGGTTTATACTTTTCTGCTGCATTGCCGCCGATGATGATTTTTTTGTCGTAATTTGCCAATAAATCGCTGCTAAGTGTATAACATTCTACGGGCTTAATTAATTGAAAATCAGTATCATACAAAGCTGCGTAAGCGTCCATTCGGCGCGCATCTATAGCGGGAAAATATAAATAATCGCTGGGATTTTCAACTTTTTGGCGCATAGCCCAAGCCAAACTTTGCAAGGTGCTGATTAGAATAATCGGTTTATTGACCGCATAACAAATCCCTTTGGCTACAGAAAAACCCACACGCAATCCCGTGTAAGAACCCGCGCCTTTGCTCACCGCTACAGCATCCAAATCGGACATTTTTAACCCCGTTTCAGTTAGTAATTCTTGTATAAAAAGGGTCAAAAAAGCGGTGTGATTGTTGGCTTCGCGGTTTTCTCTTATGGCTAAAATTTGGTTATCTTGTGCCAAAGCGACCGAACAAACTTCTGTAGCGGTTTCTATCAATAAAATATAAGCCATTTTAAATTATAAAATTTATAAAAAAGATGAAATTAAAGTTGGTGATTTTCAAAAAAAAGCAAACTCTGCCGCTTGTCCTCTTCCAGTTGCGCGGTAAGCTCTTGCAAATTAGATAATTTTTTATCTTCGCGCAAATGTGCCAATAATTCTATCCTAAGTGGTTGAAAATAAATATCTTGTGCAAAATCAAAAATATGCAGTTCTATAGTTTGGGCTAAATTATTGTCTAATGTTGGGCGGCGGCCAATGTATAACATCGCTTTGTATTTTTGTTGGTTCAGAACAGCCATTGCTACATAAATGCCTTCGGGCGGAACTAATTTTTGACTTTCAGCTATGTAAAGATTGGCGGTGGGAAAACCTATTTTATGCCCAATTTGCTGCCCTTTTACTACAGTTCCAGATAGGCTAAAGTTATGATTTAATAACTTATTGGCCTGTTCTATCTGTTTTTTGGATAAAAAATTTCGTATTTTGGTGGAGGAAACGACCAAATTATCCACATCACGGGGGGCAATTTCTTCCACTTCATAAGCGAAAAACTCGCTTCTATTCTTCAAAAAATCCAAATTTCCCCTCCTTTGACGCCCAAAATGGTGGTCATAACCGATAACAATCAACTTTGGGGATAAGTTTTTAACCAAAAAATCGGCTATATAATCTTCAGCGGAGAGGTTGGCAAAATCGGCGTTAAATTCCATTACCAACAGAATATCCACACCCAAATTTGCCAATAAATCGCCCTTTTCGGCTGTGCTGGTGAGCAAAGGTACTTTTTCCTGTGGGTTGAAAAATACGCGCGGATGGGGTTCAAAACTGACCACAATGGATAAAATTTGCCTTTTTTGGGCTTCTGCGACTACTTTTTTGATGATTTGTTGATGTCCAAAATGTACGCCGTCGAATGAGCCTATAGTGACTACGCTGGCGTTTATGGGGGGAAGTTGTTGGATGCCGAAACAGACTTGCATTGTGGTTGAGGTTTTAGAAAAGATAACGCTAAAATTTAACCCTTGGCGGCAGCATATCGCTGGGGCTTATGGTGTATGAAATATCGGGATAATTGTAATTAAGTTGTTGATTTTCAGCAGATTTTAACCTGTAAAATTCGGCAATTTGCACTTCAGTAGCCATAGTAAGCGGTTGTCCATTGGGGAAAAAAGGCTGCCCGTTTTCAAACTCTACAAAAGTTTTGGATTGGCGGAAAGTTATCCCTAACCATTGATTATCAACCTCTTGCGCTTTGGGGCGGTTTTCTGCGGGAAGGATAATTTTATGCTGATAATCTTGGTTGGTTTGGGTAGAAAACAAAATAACCGAATTGTGTTCTAAATCCAATTCTTGCTCTTCTTCGCCATTTTTGGCTTGTATTTTCAACCTTCTTAACCCCAAAGGTAGTTTTTCGGGCTGTTGATAACAGGAAAAAAGCGCGATGTATGAATTAGCAGCCAAATCCAACCCTTGGTCGGAATGGTATTTCATCTTGAAATAGTTTTGGTTGTATATTTCCGCCGTAGCGTGGTTGAAAATTATATCTTGTTCTAAATCAATTACTTGCGCAGATTGATTTTGGATATTTTTTATAATCAACTGATGAATGGGCGCGAATTGTTGGGCTGGCTGTTGATAAATGCTGGTTGTGCGCAAAATTGGGACTTTATTGCCGCTTGTAGCTAACAAGTTGGCTATTTTATTATCGTTTGCAAACTGTTCAAAATCAACGGAATGTGCTAATTCCGCGAATAAATTAGCGGGTAAATTAAGCTGTATTTTATAAAAAGGGAACTTATCCATAAGCTATAAAATGGGTTTTTGATAATCGCCCTCATTCATACTAAAATCAACCTTTCCATACTCAATTTTATGCGTGGTTTGGTTCTCTTCTTGATACGAATTTTTAAGATTGGACATATTCTCATCGCTCATTTCGGACAATTTTACCCACGTTTCGCCCTCTTTTACAAAGGTTTCTCCGTTGATAAAAACGGCTTTTTTGTCCGAACAGCGCAGCACATAACCCATTCTGGTGGGAATTTTATCTATATTCAGCATAGAGGGTTTAATCTCGTGCGTATAGAGCCGATTGGTGGAAAGGGGGATAATAAACACAGAATTTGGGTATAAAATTACGGTAAATTCCTTGGCTAAATTTGGGTTGTTTTCTGCATCTTTTAGCTTAAACTGTAGTCGGGTAAAACCGCTAATTTCTTTATAAACCCAATCAAAATTATCTTTTTTAGATTGCGTAAGTGGTTGAAAATCAGCTGTATCGTAAAATGTGCAAAAGGCGATTAAGCCGTTGGCGGGCATATCTTTGGTTTTATCCGAATGGGCTTTAATTTTAGCCTTTTTCTCTTTCAAATCTGCGCTTACACTATTCTCATAAATCTGCGCCAAAACGTGGTTTAAGTCCGTTTTTTGTTCAAAAACTGCGCTTGCGGCTTCATTTATAGCTGTTATAATCTCGCGGTCGGGTTGGCGAAAATTGTCCGTTGCGCCCGAAAAATTGCTGGAGCATCTCAACAGGTGAAAATGTAGCATTTCTTCATTCGCGGGGCTGATTTCTTGGCAAACTTCGGTTATATAAATTCCCTTTCTGAACGCTTTACTCGGTTTGGAAGATTCGGTGAGTTCTTGGAATTGGTGCGCGCTGCTAATTTGTGCGAAATAATCTTTTTTTACAAAAAAATCCCTAAAAAATACTCCAGCATCGGCTACAATTATCGGCACTTCTCCTATTGATAATAATTTAAACCCGTTTCCAACCCAATTTTCATACCCAAAAGAAAGTTCTTTTATTATCATAAACGGTTGAAAATCAAGCGGTATATTTTCCAAATTGCCACCAATGTAGATTTTTTTGTTTTGAAACTGCCTGTCTATATTTTGGGGATTTTCTACCACTATTCCGCAAAAATTTTGGATTAAATCGGCAATTTCTGGAGTTTTTTCCGCTTCTGTTTGGAAAAACACAAACAGGATATTTTTATCTTTGGCTATGCTATTTTCGGTGTTCATAAGTTGGATAAGTTTTTGAAAACCAGTAATTTGAAAAAAAAAGCCCTGCTATTAGGCAGAGCTTTATTGATTGGATAAGCGATTTTTTAGATAATCAAGCGCAAAGGCTCTTCCAAAATATCTTTTATAGTTTTGAGGAATTTTGCCCCAGATACGCCATCCACTACGCGGTGGTCGCAAGAAAGGGTAAGTTTCATCACATTGATTTGTTTTACATTACCTTCTTCCAAAATCAACTTAGTGCCGATTTGTCCTACAGCCAAAATACAAGCATCAGGCGGGTTGATAATAGCTGTAAATTCTTCTATACCAAACATTCCCAGATTAGAAATCGTGAACGTATTCCCTTGCATATCAGCAGGTTGTATTTTTCTATCGCGGGCTTTGTCAGCCAATTCGCGCACTTCGTTGGTGATGGTAGAAAGGGATTTGGTATCTGCATTTTTAATCACAGGCACCATCAAGCCCTCTTCTACAGCTACAGCTACGCCGATATTGACGTAATGATATTGGCGGATTTTGTCCCCCAACCAAGAAGAATTAACTGTAGGGTGCAAAGTGAGTGCTTTGGCGGCAGCTTTGATGATAAAATCGTTGAAAGAAATTTTTGTTTCGCTCAATTTGTTGATTTTAGCGCGAGTTTCCATACATTTATCCATAACCACTTCCATAGTTAGGTAGAAATGTGGGGCGGAGAATTTGCTTTCGCTCAATCGGCGCGCTATAGTTTTGCGCATTTGAGAAACGGGCGTATCTTCGTAAGCACCAGCTGGGGCAACTTCAACGGTTTTGGCGGCTACGGGTTGGGCAACAACTTGATTTTTTTGCTCCAAAAATGCTTCCACATCTTTTTTGACAATACGCCCTTCATCGCCAGAACCTTTGACTTGCGACAAATCTACCCCTTCAGTTTGCGCTATGGCTTTGGCCAAAGGAGAAGCCTTTAGTCTGTTGTCGCTGCTGGCTGGGTTGCTGATAAGTTCGGTTAATTTTTCTATAGATTGTGTATCCGCAATTGGATTATCTACAACCTGTGCTGCAGTTTCTACAGCTGGGCTTTCTTCTGTTTTCAATAAAGCATTAACATCATCGCCTTGCTTACCCAAAATAGCTATAATTGTATCAACAGGCACAGATTTTCCTTCTTCTACCCCTGTGTATAACAAAGTGCCATCGTATAGGCTTTGAAATTCCATAACGGCTTTGTCAGTTTCTATCTCTGCCAGCAAATCCCCTGATTTGACCGCGTCGCCTACTTTTTTGTGCCAAGCTATGAGCGTGCCTGTGGTCATTGTATCGCTCAATGCGGGCATTTTGATAATATCTGCCATAAAAAATGTATATTTTTGGTTTGCAAAATTTAATGAATAACGAATTTATAAATATATTTGTTTATAAAACGGCACAAAAGTAGCTTTATTTTGTTGAAAAGCAGGCTTATCAAATTATTTTTTTATAAAAAAGCAAAAAAAATCCCCCCAGGCCAAACCTAAGGGGATTTTTTATACAAAAAATAACAGAGAATTTATTTAAGTTTGAATTGAACGGGCAAGTTGTACAAAACTTTTACGGGTTTGCCACGTTGGCGTCCAGGCGTCCATTTGGTTTGTAATTTAGCCATAGACTTAACCACACGCATAGACTCATCGCCACAATCGCCGCCTATATCTTTCACCAATTTGATGTCAGTAATAGAACCGTCCGTATCCACGACAAAAGAAACGAATACTTTGCCCTCTACACCCAACTCGCGAGCCATAGGCGGATATTTGATTTGGGAATAAATGTACTCCATCAATTTGCCTTGAGCGCATTTTTCTTTATCTTTGTCTGTACCAGCCATATCTTCGCAACCGGGGAAACGAGGCATTTGTTCTACCACTTTGAAAATTTCAGCTGGAGGTGGAGCCTCCACTTTTTCTTCTACCTCTACAGGTTTAGACATTTCTTTGCTATCATCGCTAAACTTGCCTGTATTATTATTGGCATCATAGAGTTTTGGCTCTTCTTCTTCTTTGGGTGGCGGGGTAATTTTTTCCTCAATTTCTATATCCACAACTTTGGGCGGCACGGCTGCTGGTGGTGGCGGTGGTGGCGGTGGTGGTGGAGGCGGGGGCGATGGAGGTGTAGGTGGGGGTTCTATAGCTATATCTTCAGCTAGCACGATTTCTTGTTCTGCTGGTTTGACATACTTAGTGAAAGTTGTCCAATTGAGAACCAAAAACGTAACCACTAAAGCAGCTACAGAGCCTGCAAAAAAGAAAGAGCTGCGGTGTTGTTCCGTTTGCACCTCATCATATTTGCGTACCAGCGGCGATTGACTTTCTGGGCTTTCGTCATACTTGGTGGGCAATTGTTTGGCTTTATTATTCAGATAAGCTTTTACTGCCAGAGTAACTCCAGTAAGTATAGCTATTGTCAATAAAGTTCCGCCAATTACGCCTCCAGTGAAGATTTTCACCCCTGCCAAATACAGCTGCCCTGTCATAAATAACTTTAGGCTAATCATACTGTTTTGTTAGTTTTGAGCGTGAGTAAATAAAAATGTAAAGATAAATTTGGTTTAAAAGCGTATAAATTTGTGTCGCAAAAGCCAAGCCCAAGCTACAATAGCTAAAACTGCACCTAAGCAATTGGCCAACATATCAGCATAATCAAAACTGCGATAAGGCAAACTCGCTTGCACAAATTCTAAAAAAGCACCATACACACTCGCCAATATCACCATTAAAAGCCAAAACTTTGATTGATTGTTGGCATTTATAGCTGCTGTAGATTTATGCGTTGCCCAACACAATAATAAGGTTAGCACAGCATAAAAAACTAAATGTCCTAATTTATCCCAAGACAAAAGTTTGAATTTGGGCAAATGTGCTGGATTGTTGGTAGAAAGGGCGAAAATTAACCCTGCCCACAAAAACGAAGGCAAAAAGTATAAAAAACGCAATTTATTTGCCAATTTTGGCGCGATAAGTGGCTGCGTCCATCAAGTCCTCTAGTTCGGCGGGATTGCTAAGTTTTATTTTTATCAACCAACCTTTCAAGTAAGGGTCAGAATTGAGCAACTCGGGTTCGCCGTCCAAGTCTTTATTCACTTCTAATACTTGACCAGATACGGGCATAAATAAATCGGCTACGGTTTTTACCGCTTCCACTGTGCCAAAAACTGCATCTTTGTCCAAGCTATCACCCAAGCTGCTGATGTCCACGTAAACGATGTCGCCCAATTCGCTTTGAGCAAAATCGGTAACACCTACTGTAGCGGTATCGCCTTCAACAGATATCCATTCGTGTTCTTGAGTATAACGTAATTCGCTAGGAAAATTCATATTTTTTTAATTTAAATGATTATTTAGAAAACTGCGGCAAAATTAGCAATTATTTCTAAATGCGTATCTTTTTACTAAAAAAAATTATTTTTTTGGGAATTTGTAAGCTTAGATGCGAACAATTATTTTTTTGGTGGGTGGTTTTTGCTTTTTTGTCTAAAAAAATGATTTTTTTTCGTATTTTTTTCCATTCTTTCAACAAAATACTATATTTTTGCCCTTGATAGTAGTTTTTTTTATAAAATTTCTCTATTTTTATTTGCCTAAGCGACTACACAATTTTAAATATCTATCTTAAATTATTAAAATAAAAATATGTCTAATCAAAATCCTCCCGTTAGCAGTACAGTCTCTGATTGGTCTTTATTGGCCAAAATCCAAACTTTTTTATACGCGGGTTTAATCATTATCATCGCGCCGCTTTATTTATATATGAGTTTGCCCGTTTTGCATTATTCATTTTGGAGTTTTGCGACGGGATTTTTCTTTGTGAGCGTATTTATAGCCACTTTGGAAATGGGCTTGCGGCGGCGGCAGTCGGGTTGGCTGCTGTATTCGGCGATTATTAGTAGCTTATTATCGGCTATTTATATCCTAATTATGTGGTTGGCTTCGTCGGAAATGGTCAGAACTTCAGCGCACCGCAATTTAATCGGCGAAATCAAAGTGGGAGAGTCTTTTTCTAAGGATATTGCCCCCATTTCTCTCGACGATATTCGCATTGTTGACCAAGAAGTAGCGGATAGATTAGGGGATAAAGTGCTGGGGGAAAAGCCCGCGCTCGGTAGCCAATGCGAGGTGGGTACTTTCAACATACAAAAGGTCGGAAATGGGCTGTTTTGGGTCGCTCCGCTATTGCATACGGGCTACTTCAAATGGTTGAGCAATAGAAGCGGAACGCCCGCTTATGTTATCGTTTCGGCTACTAATGAGCGCGATGTGCGTATGGTTACGGAGATTAAAGGCCGCCCTATCAAAATTAAGTACCAACCTGCTGCTTTTTTGGGGGATAATTTACAACGACACTTATATTTTAGCGGTTTTGCTACTACGGGTTTGACCGATTACACGTTCGAAATTGATGACGAGGGCAATCCCTACTGGGTGGTTACGCTTTACACGAATAAAATCGGCTTTGAAGGTGCTGATGCCTACGGTGTGGCGGTCGTAAATGCGGAAACGGGCGAGATAAAACAGTACGGTATTAACGATGCGCCCGCTTGGGTGGATAGAATACAACCCAAAGAGTTTGTAAAACATCAACTAAATGCTTGGGGCAACTATGTGAACGGTTATTTCAACTTCTCTGGGGCGGAAAAATTGACCACCACAGACGGAATTTCTTTGGTCTATGGCTCAGATAACCGCTCTTATTGGTACGCGGGGCTAACTTCTGTGGGTCGCGACCAAGGTACTGTAGGTTTTGTGTTGGTGGATACTCGCAATAAATCCGCTACTTGGTACAAACAAGCGGGCGCAACCGAAGACGCTGCCCAATTATCCGCGAAGGGTAAAGTGCAAGAAAAAGGTTATACGGCTTCATTCCCTATTCTTTATAATATAAACGGAGTGCCTACTTATGTAATGTCGCTCAAGGATAATGCTGGGTTGATAAAAATGATAGCTTTGGTTTCGGTGGAAGATTATTCTATCGTGGGTGTGGGCAATGATTTAAAATCTGCTGTGCGCGCTTACAAAGATGCTTACAACGGCAGCGGCAAAGATAGCGATTTCAAACTAACCCCTACAGCACAAGGCTATAGCGTAGCGGGCAAATTATCGCGTATATCTGTAGATGTTAGCCAAGGCAATTCTTATTATTATATCTATTTGGATAACGTGCCCAATAAAATTTTTATCGGTTCAACCTCAATTTCCAACGAATTACCAATCACTCAAGTGGGCGATTCTGTACTACTCAAGTACGACGACAGCCGCACCGAAACTGTAGATTTGACCAGTTTTGACAATTTGGGGTTAAATCCCACAGTTACCAGCGAAATTCAGATTAAATAAATACAGTAGCGCATATTTACAACGCCAATTATCTCCACAAGCAGCCTTTTACTTCGGTAAGGGTTGCTTTTTTTATCCCTTTTTATACAAAAAATACTACTTTTGCGCCCAAATTTTATCAATATGCAAAATCATCATCCATCTAATCATCTGCTGACTTTGGCTCATCTCAACCTGTCCGAGCTAAAAAATATATTCCAACAAAACCAACCTTTGCAACTATCGCCTGAAGTCAATCAGGCTATACAAAAAAGTTATGATTATTTGCAACAGCGCATCGCCAACTCCGACGACTTAGTTTATGGGGTAAATACGGGTTTTGGCTCTTTGTGCAACGTGCGGATTAGTCCCAGCGAGTTGGGCGAATTGCAGCATAATCTTATCCTTTCCCACGCTTGTGGCACGGGCGAATTGGTGGATAAATCTATAGCTAAGTTGATTATGTTGTTGAAAATCAAAAACTTATCTTTGGGTTATTCTGCTGTCCAGCCCGCTACGGCTAATTTATTATTGCGTTTATACAACGCCGATATTGTGCCTGTTATCTACCAACAGGGTTCTTTGGGCGCATCGGGCGACCTTGCTCCTTTGGCGCATTTATCGCTGCCTTTATTGGGAAAAGGGCGAGTTTATTATCAAAACCAAATTCAGGAAACTCCAGCCGTTTTTGAAAAAGAAAATATATCCGCTTTGCAGTTGCAGATGAAAGAGGGTTTGGCTTTATTGAATGGCACCCAATTTTGTTTGGCACACGGCATTTATGCGTTTTGGGAAGCTGCGCGCTTGTTGGAATTTGCTGATGTAGCTGCTGCTTTGTCTATAGATGCTTTTGGTTGTCGTTTGTCTCCTTTTCATCATTTGTTGCAACAAATACGCCCACACCAAGGGCAGATTAAAACCGCCCAAAATATACTCAATTATCTAAAAGATAGCCCTTTGCAACAAACCCCGCGCTTGGCTGTGCAAGACCCGTACTCGTTCCGTTGTGTGCCTCAAGTACACGGAGCGACCCGCGACGCTTTGGCTTACGCCGAAAAAGTGTTGGAAACAGAACTCAATTCGGTTACAGACAATCCCACCGTTTTTGCCGATGAGGAGGAAATTTTGTCTGGAGGCAATTTTCACGCCCAACCTTTGGCTTTGGTGTTGGATTTTATGGCTATAGCTTTGTCCGAGTTGGCAAATATATCCGAAAGGCGCATTTATCAACTTATTGGCGGACAGCGCGAACTGCCCCCATTTTTGACCCAACAGGCTGGGCTTCATTCTGGAATGATGATTTTGCAATATACAGCCGCTTCTATTGTTAGCCAAAACAAACAATTATGCACGCCCGCTTCTGTGGATAGTATCGTATCTTGCGCGGGGCAAGAAGACCACGTGAGTATGGCAGCCAATGCAGGCACAAAATTGCAAAAAGTAATCGCCAACGTAGAGCGAGTTTTGGCTATAGAATGGTTGGTGGCCAATCAAGCCCTATCTTTGCGCAACGCCCCAACAGCCGATTTTATACAACAATTGCACACCGAATTTAGAAAAATTGTACCAACATTACAAACTGACCGTGCTTTGTACGAAGATATAGAAAAATCAATCCAATTTGTGAAAAATATCCAGCTTATTCCCTAAACAGTTTTTTATCCGCCCAAAACGTACCAAAGGGGATTATAGCCGCCAACATAGCCAAAGCCATTTTCGACCAAGACCAATCTTTTTCTATTTTGAGTTGAAGCACCCAAAGCAAATATAGCAAAAATAATATACCGTGTATCATAGCGGTAACTTTGCCCAAAGCCACATAGCCAGCCCAATATCTCAGCGGCATTGTGATAAATATCATCATCAGAAAAGAAACGCCTTCCAAAAAGGCTAAAATGCGCAAACGCCCCAATTGGGTGGTTAATAATGCCAACATATTCGTGGTGTTATAAATGTGTAAATGATTGTGATAAAATAGAAGTTGTTTAGTATTCAAAAAATACAAAAAATAGCTCACGGATTTGACGGATAAAACGGGTTAACACCGATTTTTTTTATAAAACAATTCCAATTTTACGGATTTAAAACTAAAAAACGAAAAACAAATCTGTGCATATCTGTAAAATCCGTCAAATCCGTGAGCTAACTTTAATACTAAACAACTTCATCGTTTGAAAATAGCTTACCAAAATTTGAATAAACCCCTAAACCAAGGCACAGCTGCTAAAATTAACAATAAAGCGATACTAAATGATATAGCCACAAATTTAAACTTTTGTTGGTCTATTTCCGCCCGCTTGGCTAAAGAACTCCCCACTGACATAACCCACACAGCCGCTATCATCATCAAAATATGGAAAAAACCGAAAAACCAAACTTGATAGTCGCCCGTATCGCCCCCTTTCAAATAGGTTATGCTATAGGGGCTATAGGCTAAATAGAGGGTAAAACCTATCAAAAATTGACTGTGGCTCAATCCCGTCGCAGCCGACACGGTTATTCTATCCAATTTGTTGTATATGCGCTTGGTTAGCCAGCCTTGCCAAGCCAAACAAGTACTTATTACTAAAAATAACAGCAACAACCAGCGCAGCCAACTGTGTAGAAAGAGGAAAAAAGCGTACATTTTTGTATTTTATTTAATTAGTTTTTGGTTAAAAATCAACGCGAGCGCAAAATTATACCAAAAAACTAACCCAGCAGCAAATTTAAAGTCAATAGTTTGTAAAAAAAAATTACCTTTGCGCGCTCAAAATTAGAATCCTTATGATTAAAGTAGAAAATATAAAGAAAACTTTTGGCGAACAAGACGTTTTGAAGGGGATAAATACCGTTTTTGAACAGGGCAAAACCAACCTTATCATCGGCAAAAGTGGTGCGGGCAAAACCGTATTGCTCAAAATTTTGGTGGGATTGGTACAGCCTTCGAGCGGAGCGATTTGGTACGATAATGTCAATTTTACCAACTTAAACGTCAAACAGCGCAAAGAAATCCGCAACCAAATGGGGATGCTGTTTCAAGGTTCTGCCCTTTTTGATTCTATGACTGTGGAAGAAAACGTGCGCTTTCCTTTGGATATGTTCACCAATCTGACCCCAAAAGAAAAGTTGATGCGTGTCAATGAAACCCTAGAACGGGTAGAACTCAAAGGCAGCAATCATAAATATCCCTCCGAAGTATCGGGCGGTATGCAAAAACGCGTGGGTATAGCCCGCGCCATAATCCTCAAACCCAAATATCTGTTTTGTGATGAACCCAATTCGGGCTTAGACCCTACCACTTCTATCAAAATAGATGAACTTATCCGCAATATCACCGTCGAAAATCAGATGACTACAGTTATCAACACCCACGATATGAACTCTGTGATGGAAATTGGGGACAAAATCAACCTGCTTTATTTCGGCAACCTCGCTTGGGTGGGCAATTGCAAAGAGGTAATGAGCAGCAACAACGAAATTTTACAAGATTTTATCTTCGCTAGTCCCTTTTTGCAGCGTTTGCGCAAAGCGGCTATTGATAACGGGTTAAAATCATAACTTTATAACTTTTATATGCGTTTTAAATTAGAGATTGAATACAACGGCACTAATTATAGCGGTTGGCAAATTCAAAAATACGAAAAAACTATCCAAGGCGAACTCCTCACTGTTGCCAAAAAATTATTTGAAACAGATGTGGTAGAAATTTATGGCTCAGGCCGTACCGATGCTGGTGTTCACGCTTTGTCGCAAACAGCACATTTGGATGTAGAAACTCGCCTTCGCCCAGAGCAAATTTTATCCGAACTGAATAAGGAATTACCACACGATATTCACATTTTATCAGTATCGCCAGCCGAAGCCAAATTCCACGCTCGCCACGATGCGGAAATGCGTAGTTATATCTACCAAATTAGCAGCCGACGCTCTGCTTTTGGCAAAAAACATATTTGGTGGGTCAAAGAACCTCTAAATGTCAAAGCTATGTATGAAGCTGCCCAACAATTGGTCGGTTTTCACAACTTTGCTTCTTTTGCGGACAAAAATCCTTTGGAACAAGTTTCTACTACAGTCGAAATGCGCCACGTGGATATTTATGAAAAAGGTGATTTGATTATCATACGCGTGGTGGGTTCTCATTTTTTGTGGAAAATGGTGCGCCGTATCGTAGGTTCGTTGGTAGAAGTAGGCAAAGGCAATTTGCAACCTGCTGACTTACAGCGTTTTACTAAAGAAGAAACTCGCGAACCAGCCCGTTTTACTGCCCCTTCTGCAGGCTTGTTTTTGGAGCGGGTATATTATAAAAATGACAAAGTCAATCGCAGCTTAGAACGTTTTTTAAATATCTAATTGTAGTGAGCTAATAAGTAAGTAGACAAAAATAAAGTAAATAATCGCGCGAAGCGCGTAACTGCACCAATCCGTTGAGTTTCTATACTGTCTGAAGTGAGACGGAGCGCAGCGTTAGCAAGCGGAGCGAACAAGTTTATAGAACGGCGTAAGCCCTCCCCTGAAACAAGGCGTTTTTGGTACTTTTTGCGCCTGCAAAAAGTACGAAGAAAAGAAATTTTTAGGCGTAAGCCGTTAAGAAAATTTCCAAAACCCAAGTTTTTACTGAAGCGTAAAAATTACTTCTATTTTGTTCAGTTACTTATATGCTACATAAAGCCTATCGTTAAAAATAATGAATAACGAACAATACTATAATGCTGATTATTTCAATTGGCAAAAAAATATGGGCGCTTTTGGCGGCTGGGCAAATTTACGTTTTTTTCAACCGCATATCGGCGCTGATTCTTCAGTTATAGATTTTGGCTGTGGGGGCGGTTTTTTGCTCAATAATCTAAAATGTAAAGAGAAATTGGGGGTCGAAATCAACGATATAGCCCGCCAAACTATAGATTCTTTTGGTATAAAATCCCATAAATACACAGCCGATGTGGCTGACAATTGGGCTGATGTTATCATCTCTTGCCACGCTTTGGAACACGTGCCGCAGCCTTTGGCTGAATTGCAATTGCTCAAAACTAAACTCAAAAAAGGGGGCAAAATTATTTTTATGGTGCCTTTTGATACTTATGATTATCGCCCCAACGATGTCAATTATCATTTGTATTCTTGGAGTGCGATGAATTTGGGCAATTTGTTCACCGAAGCTGGGTTCAAAGTCATCAGCTGCCGCAATGTGTACGATGCTTGGCCGCCTTTTTACCAAAAAATAGCCAAATGGTTTGGTGCTAGCATATTCCGCTTAAGTTGTAAAATTTATGGCTGGTGGCGCAAAAATAAATTAGCCCAATCTATGGTTATCGCCGAAAAAATTGATGACTAATCTAAGCACGATAAAATTTTTATCCATTCTTGTCCTCATCTACATAACGCAGATGGGGGCTTTTTTTGCGCTGCAAGTCCAAACTGATAGCCCCAGTTTTGCCAACGCTATAGCCTTGTTGGCTGGCGACGAGGCTTTGCCCGACAGATTGATGCGACTTTCCAAACCGTTAAGTTTGTTGTTGCCGTTATTTTTGTACAAAATTGGTTTTTCTGCTTATGCCGCTTTGCTTATCCAATCGCATTTGGCTTTGGGGCTGGCTTTATTTTTTTTGTACAAAATCGCCTTCCGTCTCTCCTATTCTGTGCCATTGGCGCAATTGATTTGTATTTTATATGCGGGCTGTGGAGCTATTGGGGTGTATGGCTTGGCGATATTGGTAGATATGTGGGCTTGGGCTGTGATGTTGGGTTTGATATGTTGGAGTTTGTGGATTTATACGGATAAAAATGTCTCTTATCCCCGATTATTTTCGCTGGGGATTGGGTTGGGATTAGCTTTTTTTGTGAAAGAAAACGCGGTAATTAGTGGCATTTTTTTATTTTTAATGATAATTTTTAGCCCTAATTATTCACTCAAGAGCAAATTTTTCCAACTCTGCGCTGTAGGTTTAGCTTTTTGCGCCGCACTTAGTTTGGGTTTGTTGCTAACCAGCCATTTTTTCGGTTATAATCTTTACGATTGGATAGTTTTTAACCAAATCAACGCCGTAGTATATGCATCCCCGCTCAAAGCTTTTTTTACCCAAACCTTTCGCAGTTTGGATGTGGGTTGGTGCTTGGTTGGGTTGGGTATAATTCAAACAATAAGGGCTAAAAACGGGCTAAATTTCGCTGAATGGGCTTTTATTATCACGGGTTTTGTGGGTTTGTGCCTATTTCCGCTCATTTGGGGCTATTATATGGACAGAATTTTGTTTATGTTTGCGCCCTGTTGGTTGTATTTGGCAGCGCGCGGGTTGTTGTTTTTTACCAAAAGGGCTTATTTCTTAGCTATTTTTGCGTCAGCTTCCAATATAATCGCTAATTTTGTGGTTTATAACTATCCTATAGCGCAATTTTTGCCCTTTATTTATACGGTTTATGCGCTTATGCTGATGGCTTTTTTTATCAAAAGAGAGAAAATATGTTAGATGTTCCCGTTTTAATGCTGGTTTTCAATCGTATAGAAACCACCGCTAAAGTTTTTGAGCAAATCCAAAAAGCTCGCCCCCGTCGCCTCTATGTAGTGGCTGATGGCGCTAGGGCGCACAAAGTGGGTGAAATGCAAAAATGTGAGGCTGTACGGCAATTATTTTTGGACAAAATAGATTGGGATTGTGAATTATATACTTTATTCAGAAGCGAAAATTTGGGTTGTCGTCGTTCTGTATCTACAGGTATAAGTTGGTTTTTTGAGCAAGAAGAAGAGGGAATTATTTTAGAAGATGATTGTGTGCCCGAACAAAGTTTTTTTAGCTTTTGCCAAGAAATGCTGGATAAATATCGCCACAATGACCAAATAATGCATATTAGCGGCTCTCAATTATTGCCCCAAAGATACCAAACACAACCAGATGCCTATCTGTATGCTCGTGTGCCTTATATTTGGGGTTGGGCTACTTGGCGGCGCGCTTGGCAATTGTACGACGCAGAAATGCAAGCTTGGCCAAATTTTTTGGCTACACGCACCAATGAATTGCTAGGGTTGGGAAATTTTATTAAAAATAAATTTCTAAAAAATATGCAAGCCGTATATCGCTATGAATTAGATACTTGGGATTATCAATGGACTTTTAGCCTTTGGCAAAACAAAGGGCTAAGTATAGTGCCCAACCGCAATTTGATTTCCAATATCGGTTTTGGGGCTGATGCGACCCACACCGCTACAGTTTCTCACCTAGCCAACCAAAAATTAACAACTATTGGAAAAAATTTAAACCCCAGCAATCAACTGCCTGTTGATTTTGAGCACGACCGCCATATTTTTTTATTTGTATATGGTGCTAATATATTCGTGCGGGGTTGGCGTTGGTTCAAAACCAAATTTTTAAAATAAAAAATCAATTTATATAATGAAAAATGTACTAATCACAGGCGCAAGCAAGGGCATAGGCAAGGCTATAGCTATAGCTGCGGCTCAAAAAGGTTATAATATCGCCATTTGCGCAAGAGGTGAAGAGGCTCTAACCAAATTGACTTTTGAACTGATGGCTATCAACGAGGATATAATCGTGGCTGCGCACGCTGGCGATATGTCCAAAGAAGCGGATTGTGTAGCTTTTGTAGAATTTGCTAAATCCAATTTTGGGCATATTGATATAGTGGTGAACAATGCGGGAGTTTTTCTGCCCACTGCGCTAATCAATCCCGATAATAACGCCGCTTTTCGCCAAATGATGGATACCAATTTGTACAGCACGCACTACATCACCCAAACTGCGCTAAAATATATGCCCTCACAACCCACGAGCCATATTTTCAACATCTGTTCTATAGCCAGCATTATGCCTTATAGCGGTTATAGCGTGTCCAAATTTGCTATGTTGGGTTATTCCAAAGTCTTGCGGGAAGAGCTAAAAGCGCGCCATATCCGCGTTACCGCTTTATTGCCTGGGGCAACGCTTACGGATTCTTGGGCTGGTACAGAATTGCCAAAAGAACGGTTTATGACCGCTGAAGACATAGCAGCAGCTTTATGGGCTTGTTATGATTTGAGCGCGCATACAGTAGTAGAAGAGATGATACTAAGACCTTTGCAAGGAGATTTATAAATAAAAACACCAGCAAGCCCTTATGAGTTAATTCTTAGGGGCTTTTTTTTATAAAAAAATTTAGTTTACTATACTTTTTTTTATTTGGAACGTTTTTTGGTTGGTAAATGTAATTCTACTAAATAAAGATGTTTAGTAAGAATTTTTTTACATTTTCAATCAAGAAAAATAACTGTTTATGCCTTTTAAGCAACAGACTAAAGTCTGTTGCAATTGTTTTTTTGTCCTTCAACGGGTTAAAACCCGTTGGTATTGACCGATAAAAGTATAAAACGCGCGGGGCTTCAGCCCCAAAAGCGCGAAAAAATCCTAAATATCAATTGTGCTGGGACTTTAGTCCCGCACAACATAGAGAAATTAAAAGATAAAAATCATACTAAACAACTCCTAAATTAATAATTTCTTCCACTATGATTAAATTTTTATTCCTATTCTGTTTATTAGCTATCGCACAACTACAAGCCCAGCACGTAAACATCAACCAAAACTATGGCTCGTTAGAAGTTGGCCAACCTTACCCTTTTACAGCAACTGTTAGCAAATTGAGCAAAGGGCAAAGCGTAACACAATGGACTTGGTCTGCTCAAGATTTAGGCACAGGAGGCAGCATCAATGGGCAAATCACCAACTTTGCAAGAGGAACTTTTAGTCGCACCATTTTTAGCTCCGCAACTTCCAGCAACGCAATTATCATTTGGCAGCACCTTACACCTAGAAGGGTACGAATTACCGCGAGAGCTACTATTTCTTCAGTTGATGCGCAAGGGAATGTATCAACAAGAGATATTCACCAAAAAATTTATCTGCAAGTTCTAGATGTTTGCCCACCACGCATATCGGGACCAAATCCTGTGCAACAATGTTGTACTTCACCTTTGACTTATACAGCAAACGATTTTTGCGATGCGGATTATTTTATTTGGACTGTGCCTAATGATTGGACTATACAAAGCGGACAAAATACGCGTACTATAGTAGCCATTCCGCCCTATTCTCTTAGACCTAATCCTGGCACTATCTCCTGCCGCGCGTATAGAATGGCTGCGCCTGCTCGTCCCAACGAATTGGGCGAATTGCAACTTACCTCGTATTATCCCAGCGCAAATATATCGGCTATTCCCAACGCTTTGTACAATATCTGCCCTAATGAAACCCATACTTATTCTGTCGAACCGAGTTGTGGGGTGCAATCTTACACTTGGCAATTTCCTTTGGGTTGGACTATACAAAACGGACAAAATACCAACAGCGTTACCGCTTGGACGGGTACAAATCCCAGACAGGGCGATGTTAGAGTTTATGTAAATTATGGTGCAAATTCCCCCTGCAATGTTGCCGATACCCAACATTTAGATGTAATTAGAGACGGCGTAGCCGCTTTTCGGGTACAAAACAGACCAGCCGAGTTTGATTATACCTATTTCCATTGCAATCGTTGGTGGTTTTGTGCTAATAACAGCCACAATTATATAACAGGGCAAGCCTATAGACAAACGGAGCGGGTAATTTGGCAAATTTCAGCCCCTTGGCATTTTAGACTACCCAACGGCACGCGCACTAGAAGCGTAACTTGGAACGTCAATTATACCCAAACGATGAACCTCGTCTCACCCGCTATTGGTTGTGATAATAACGGCGTAGGCTCAAGCGGCGGCGGAACGGTAACTATTACTACAGGAAATTGTTTGGGAGCTACTTCCACCACACAAGCATTTAGCAGAGAATTAAGCACATTTTGCCAAGGCAATACTTCCTGTTATCCCGCCCATTGCGCTTGCTGCGGCTCTAATTCGGGTTGTGCACAAAACCCTTTGCGCCCAGATATAGACCCTCAAAATCAACCCAGCACGGAAGATATTAGTTTTGAGGAAATAAGTTTTGGAAACGAACCATTAAGCACAGAAAATATGGATGAAGAGAACGTTTCCGTATGGGTTAATGATTTGGTGGAAATTTATCCCAACCCCAGCACGGGCATTTTCTACGTACAAAGTAAGGAAATTATAGAAACAATTAGAATTTTTGATACGCAAGGGCGTTTGGTTTATGAACAAAATAATCCCAATTCCCAAACAGAAATTAATCTAAACCAACAGCCAAGCGGCATTTATTGGCTGCAAAGCATAGCTAAAGGCAGCAGCAAAACCACCAAAATCATTTTGGCAAAATAATAAAGCCCTCACAAGTTCATTCTTGTGGGGGCTTTTGGTTTTTATGTTTATAAAATCTGTATCAATTTTTCAGTCGCTATAAATTCTTGTTCTACTTCTACAGGTATAAAACGGAAACGGATTGGGATAAATTTAGCGATTTCCAACTCTTCGTAGAAGTATAAAAATAGTCTACAATTTGCTTGGTTTTCTATTGTATTGCTATTCAAAAAAATAGCGTAGCTCAACGTTTCTTCGTTATTTGCATATTGAAAAACAGTTTGGAATTGGCTTTTTTTATCCACAAAAAATTTTTTAACAAAATTGTCTACTATTTCTTGCGCATCAATAGGCTGATGCAAAAAACAGATATTCGCCATTTCAAAAAATTTCTCATTATCAAATATATCCATTTCTACATTTTTTTGGTATTGTTGAAACAACCAAATCAACGTTTCTACTGGGTTTTTGACGTGAGATAATTGTAGGTTTTGTAAGTTATTTTTGGCTATTGTACTCATATTGCTATAATTTTACTGCAAAAATAGTAAAAAAAATCCAAAACGGACTAGCCAAAACCAAAATTTAGAAAATAATTTCCAAAAAATCGCCAATTACTTCTGCAATCCCCAAGTATTCACTAAATAATTGACAAAGTTGTTGAAGTGTTCTTTGCTTTTTTCATAATTATCTTCAATCTGTTTTTGATATACAATTTTGCTATTATCAATTTCATAACGGTAAAATTCTGAGCAATCTTTTAGTGTAATGTAGGCGTCATATATGTAAATTTTAAACGTAAAAATTTTTATCTGAGAGTTAGGATTAATTGAATTTTTTATCTTCTCGTGAGTATCGCCTAATGTTTTGTTTTTTTGCGAAGCCATAGCGTGTAAATAATGCATTGCTGCGTAGAAAAGACAAGTAGTTTTTAACCCTAACATTTGATTAGGAAACGCACTTTCTAACAAATTAGCGTCTTGTTCAAATTCTTTGGCTTTTTCCAAGTGGCTGTAGTTATCCATATTATTATTATTTTAAAATTATACTGCAAAAATAAATCGGAAATTCTGAATAAAAAATTTTTTTATTTAAAAAGATTTGTTAAGGTAGTATAATTTATTATGTTTTGTAACACACTAATTATTAATAATTTACATCATACAAAAATCACCAAAAGCTTTTGTATAGTTGCTTATTAAAATTTTTATAATTTGTATAAAAAACTATCAAAATCTAATCAAAACTGCAACAAAATTGTGCAAAACAAAAAAACCAACCCCCACAGCGCGGAAGTTGGTTTCTATAAATTTATATTCTATTCTAACGATTAGCAACGTTCAATAACCACAGCAGAAGCACCGCCGCCGCCGTTACAGATAGCAGCCACGCCAATTTTGCCGTTAATTTGTTGCAAAGCAGTAATCAAAGTGATGATAATACGCGCGCCAGAAACGCCGATTGGGTGTCCCATAGCCACAGCACCGCCCAAAATGTTGATTTTATCGTGGGGGATGTTCAATATCTGCATATTCGCCAAAGCCACTACTGAAAAGGCTTCGTTGATTTCAAACGCATCTACTTGCGAAAGGCTCAAACCCGCTTTTTCCAACGCTTTAGGAATAGCTATAGATGGGGTGGTTGTAAATTGCGCTGGAGTTTGGTTGGCATCAGCATAAGACAAAATTTTAGCCAAAGGTTTCAAACCCAACTCTTTCACCGTTTCGGCATCAGCCAACACCAAAGCAGCTGCACCATCGTTGATTTTGGAAGCATTGACAGCAGAAACTGTAGTTTTGAACACAGCGCGAGCAGCTTTTACCCCAGCCAAATCAGTAACGCGAGCATTTTGTACCTCTTCATCTTTATTGATAACAATAGCCGCTTTTTTAGGCACTTGTATAGTTACGGGTACGATTTCCGCATCAAAAACACCAGCAGCAGCAGCTTTACGCGCTCTTTCGTAAGAAGCCCAAGCGTATTCATCTTGAGCATCTTTGCTGATATTGTATTCGGTAGCGCACAATTCGCCACAATTTCCCATCATTTCGCCATTATACGGGTCTTGCAAACCATCGCGAACTATAGCGTCCAACACTTTGCTATCGCCATATTTTACCCCGTTGCGCATAGAGGGCAAATAGTGGGGCGCGTTGGTCATACTTTCCATCCCACCAGCTATAGCCACTTTATTATCGCCCAATAAGATAGATTGAGCCGCGAATATAACCGATTTCATCCCTGACGCGCAAACTTTATTCACAGTCGTACAAGCCACACTTGCGGGCAAACCAGCAGCGAGCGAAACTTGCGTAGTGGGTGCTTGGCCTGTATTAGCGGACAAAACATTACCCAAAAATACCTCTGTAACCTTTTCAGCAGGCACAGCAGAACGCTCCAAAGCAGCTTTAACAGCTATTGTTCCCAATTCTACAGCACTCAATCCAGCCAAACTTCCGCCCAAACTGCCTATAGGCGTGCGCGCTACAGACACGATAAAAACTTCTTTGCTCATTTTTTTATAAATTTTAATTTATTGATTTTTAGTTGTTTATAAAAAGAATAGAAATTGGAGCATTTTTATTTAAAAAGCGCATCAAATTCATATCCGAAATTCCAGCGTTTCCTAGCAAAACTTACCAATTCTGTCGTTCTTGCGTTGATGCTTGTCCCATTCCATTTAGTTTCTCTCGCTAATTTTTTTTCAATAAACAAATTAGAATGCTCATAAATTTTTATTTTATTATGAAATTCTTTGTTTGATAACGCAGCGTTTTGAAAAGTCAAAGTAAGATTACCAAGTTTATGAACATTTTTGAGCGGGTCATTCTGTAATGGAGTTTGGGGGCTAATATGCTCAATCTGTAAAATGCCACTGTTCCAATCTCTTTCAAATTTCTCAAAGCTATAGTTTTGAAATTCTGATTTTTCTATTTCGTGCAGATGCTGTTCGTACTCAAATAATAAATAAGCTATCGCAGGGTTATCTTGCCTTAAGTAGAAATCGTCAATTTCTAAAAACCCCACAAAATAAAATGAGCTAGCATATTTATTTTTTGGTAGTTCTGCAGTTATATCATAAATATTTTTTGTTTGGTAAAAAATACCAAAAGCTAATTTATGCAATTCTTTTTGTGCTGCAACTGGTTTATGGTTATTGATTTTGTAAACCATAAAAGAAAAAATTTCTAGGCACTTGAGAGCTTCAAATAATTCATTTTCGTCGTAACGCATAAATAAAGATATAAGCAAAGGTATAAAATTCGTTGGGTTACCTAACCAAATAATTTTTTGAACCAAAGTTTTCAGCTTTGCATTAGCAATATCTCCACGTTTTAATTTTGAATAAACAGCAGCAGCTTTCTTTAAAAAATTAACATAATCCAATAAATTTTTTATTGTTGTGTATTCACCTTTTTTGGGCAACAAATTTTTTTTAATTTCATAATGCACATCAGATTGATTTGTGCCGCTATAGACAAGATAAGAGTAGCGTAAGAAATCATTTTCTTGATTAAGACTAGTAGCCTGCATTTTCATTAACTCTTCAAAAACAGCACCAAAACAACTGTTTATGTGTTCTGCTAATTTCGTTTTTTTAGTTTCGTCTGTCTCCAAATGGCCAGACAGGTAAATTAGATAATTTTTTACTTTATCCATCTGGGTTAAAGGCAGACCGCGATTATTCATAGTTTCAAATACAACCCCCACTTCATTTTCGTTTGAAAGTGTATGAAAATTAACCTGAAACTTACTTGTTAGCGTTTCATAAAGCTCTTGTATTTGGTCTATTTGAAATTTTTCCAAAAATTTAGTAATCTGTTTTTTAGCATCAGCTAAATTTTGTTGTGCTTTATTGCTACAATTATCAGGCAATTGATTAATCAAACCTTTTAGAATGTATTTTTTATAAAAATCATTAGTTTGATTATTCAATTCCAATAAGGGAATTTCTTTAAACTCTATATTTTCGCGAATGCTTTTTATATCCTCTTGACTGCCTACCCCTCCCAAGTGGCGTAAACGATTGCAAAAGCAACTAATAAAAATAGAAAACGTGGTTAAGCGTTGTTGCCCATCAACCACATCAAAAACATCAAAAGTCTTAGGAAAAATCCTTTTTTGCCCTTTATTTACCACAGTTATAGCTCCTGTGTAATGAGCTTTAACATTGGCATCAGTCGCTTCTTCCAAATCTTCCAAAAAATCTTTAATTTGCTCGCGCTCCCAAGCATACCCACGCTGGTAATTGGGGACAGTAAAAATACCTTTATCAAAAAGGGCTTGTACATTTAATAAGTCCATTTTTTAATTTATTGATTTTTAACGATTTATACAAATAAATTATATCAACTCCTAATCGTGGTGATAAGGCAAATTGTTTAGAATAGCCAAAGCGCGGTACAATTGTTCAGCCCAAATCAACCTAACCAATTGATGCGAAAAAGTCAATTTTGACAAAGCCACTTTAGCATTGGCGCGCTCATAAATTTCTTCATCAAAACCAAAAGCCCCACCGATAAGAAAAACAATTTTTTTGCCCTGTTGTTGTTGCCAAAAGTCTAATTTTTCGGCAAATTGGCGCGAAGTGAACTGTTGCCCGTTTTCATCCAACAAAACCAATATGTCGTTTTTATCCAATTTTTTCAAAATGGCTTCAGCTTCTTTGCTTTTTAGCTGGCTTTCGCTCAAATTTTTGGCTTGTTTGACATCAGGGATTATCTGCGCCGCATAAGAGGGCAAAAGCCGCTCGATTCGTTGGCTGTACATAGCTATTCCCTCCTCCAAATGTTCAAAAGCGGTTTCGCCTATAGCCCAAGTTTCTATTTTCATAATTATTTTCTGTAAAACGGCGCAAAATTAGCAAATAATTCTTATTTTGGGATAAAACGCGCGTATATTTGCGCTAAAATTTTAATTTTTATATGAACACACAGGAAAAAATCGCTGAAGTGATAGCCGAAAGTATAGCGGTAAAAACCAAACTATTAGCTGATAATCAATTACTTAACAAGTTGGAAAATTTAGCTTTGCTTTGCGCTGAAGCGTTCAAAAATGGGCATAAAGTTTTTTTCGCTGGCAATGGAGGTAGCGCGGCGGACGCACAACATTTGGCTGCTGAGTGGTCGGGGCGTTTTTACAAAAACAGAAAAGCCTTATTTGCTGAAGCTTTGCATTGCAACGGCAGCTATTTGACCGCTGTGGGCAACGATTACGGTTTTGGGGAAATTTACGCGCGTTTGGTGGAAGGTTGGCTGCAAAAAGGGGATATTTTAATCCTAATTTCTACCTCTGGCAACTCGGAAAATATACTAAAAGCGGCTAAACAAGCCCAAACTCAATCCATTTTTTGCGTGGCTTGGACGGGCGAAACGGGCGGCGAGTTGAAAAATCATTGCGATATGTTGCTTAATATGCCCAGCCGCAACACGCCCCGAATACAAGAAGCGCATATTTTAATCGGGCATATTTTATGCGAATTGGTGGAAAATTTGCTTTTTTAAACCCTACTTTTTTAGCCTTAATATGTTGAAAATCAGCTTATATCAACCCAAAGATAAAGATGCTTGGGATAGTTTTGTAATAACTGCTAAAAATGGGACTTTTTTGCACCAGCGCAATTTTATGGATTATCACGCGCACAAGTTTGAGGATTTTTCGCTAATAATTCGGAACGAAAAAGAGCAAGTTTTAGCAATTTTGCCCGCCAATCGGGTAGAAAATCAAATTTATTCGCACGCTGGGCTTACTTATGGGGGATTATTATTGCAAAAAGGGGAAAAATTGGCGAATATAATTTTGTATTGGCAACAATTACTTAGTTTTTTGGCTGAAAATGGGAAAGAAACCTTATTTTATAAAACTGTACCTTTTCATTATCACCAAGAATTGAGTTTGGAAGAACAGTATATTTTTTTCCTACTACAGGCGGAAATTTATCGCACAGATACAAGTTTTGTTATTGATAATCAACAATTTAGCGAGTTTAACTACAGAAGGCAGCGTTCTATTAAAAAAGCGTTGAAACAACAACCGACTATAGCTGAAGGTGATTTTGGTTTGTATTGGGAAAAAATTTTAGTGCCTAATTTGCAGGCGCGGTTTGGGGTAAATCCCGTGCATAGTTTGGAAGAGATATTATTGTTGAAAAGCAGATTTCCAACCTCTATTTTTCAATATAACCTATTTTTAAACCAACAGATTGCGGCGGGTGTAACGATTTTCAAAACGGCGACTACAGCCCACGCGCAGTATATTTCCACCAACGAACTGGGAAAAGCTACGGGCGCGGTTGATTATTTATTCGATTTTTTGATAAAAACAGCCTTTAAAGATATGCGTTATTTCAGTTTTGGGATAGCCAACGAAGCGCAAGGGAAAAAAATGAACTGGGGTTTGGCAGAATGGAAAGAAAGTTTTAGCCCGCAAGTTTTCCCCCAGCATTTTTATAAAATTGATACCCAAAAAGCGCATTTATTAACAACAACGCTAAACGTATAAAATAAAAAAAACCTGTCCAGCAGCAGCCGAACAGGTTTTTTATTTTGTATAAAAAGAGGTTGATTAGAATACAACCCCAACACGCAAAGCTATACCTTGGAATGCAGAGCGAGGATTTTTTTCTGTAAAGCGTTGGCTTTGATTAGTTTGCAACGGGTCATACAATTGCACTTTTCTATTCATATCAAACACAGCCGTACTATAATAAATACCACCGATTAATCGGATACCACCTTCAGAATTAGGCGACCATTCTACCCCAGCACCCACACCAGCAGCCAATTGTAAAGGATTGATGTCAGCCAATATGTTTTCGCCTTTTACTGCGCCATCTGTAGACATAAAACGAGAGCGATTGGTGCTATCAGCAGTAGCTGAAGGAATACCAGAAGCGGGCGCGTTGATTGTACCGCGAGCAGATACAGGGATTAAAATATCAATAGTAGGCAAATGGAAAAAAGCGCGGATATAAGATTGACCAAATTCAGCGGTGGTGATTTTAAACCCAGCAGAAATTGGCACATAATTAACCGAGTATTTTACGGTAGTACCAGCACCAAAAGCGTAAGCAGTATCTGTGTTGGAATAACCGGGACGCGCACCACCTACAGTTGTATAAGAGCTTTTATCTAAATCAGATTTAAGCAACACTTGCCCCCCATCTCTAAAATTAAGTTTGCCGCCTGCACCAGCCATAAATCCAACCCCAAAAGTGAGCGCATAAGTACCCTTTTCTTTATCTTCGCCAGCACCATTTTCGCCAAAGTACAAATCGCCTTGCATACCAAAACGGAAAGCAAAATTAGAACCATCTCTAAGCACCGCTTTGTCATTGCTACCCATAAAAGTAACGGTAGGGTCAAGATGTACCCCAAATTTAAACTTACTTTGTGCTTGCGCTGTAGTCAATGCAGCCGCTATAGCAGTAATCGTCAAAAAATTACGAATCATAGAATTTGTTTTGTTTGTTGTTTTATAAAAAATTTGTAATAAATCCCAAAAAAATTGTGCAAAAGTAGCAATTTATTTATAATAAATCATTTTTCGGTTCAAAATTTTCGCCAACTGTCCATTTTCTTCCAGCTCTTGTTTTTCCCAATTGCCTTTTTTATCGTAGCGGTAGGTTATTTTCACCGTTTTTTCAATCTCATTGCTGGGTGTGCGGAAAATTTGGCTTATGCAGTTGCCTTTTTTGTCGTATTCCAACAAACGCCTAACGGTAAGTTTCTCCCCTTTTTGCACTTCAGTTTTCAACTCTTGCCCGTTTTTGTGGTATAAAATTCGCTTCAAACTACTCGGTTTATTCTCTGTATAAGTTTGAATTTCAACCTTTTGCAAATTGCCTTTTTTATCAAAAAACTTTTGGCTGCGGCTGCTGGTGTCTCCATTAACCTTGAGTGCGTAAATAAACGGTGTTTTGCTTTTTGGGGTTGGGTAAAGGTAAAAATTGCGGCTTTTTTCCAACGTTTTGGTTTCTAAGTTGAGATATTCGCTAATCTCCTCTTTTAGGTTGTTTTTGTCGTCATAACTGAATTGGGTAGAAACCACCAACTGCTTATTTTCGCCCTTTTGGCAAGCTGCAAGTGATTGATTATTAGGGTATAAATACGTTTCGGTGCTGATTAGTTGCTGTTTTTCGTTGTAGTAATAATCCATCTGGCGCAAAGTCTGTAAAGTAGGCTGCCACAACAATTTTTTAACCATTTTGCCGTTTGGGTTCAACTCTTCACTTTCATAAGCTGCCACATATTGCGCTATAGTTTGTTTTTCACCAATTAGTTGATTTTTTTCGTTATAAACAAGCGTTTTGCGTTTTAGTTCATTGCCCAAAGTATCCAAAAAGCGCAAAGTAGTCAGTTGATTTTTTTCGTTATAATCCCAATGTTGCACGCTAATTTCCTGCCCTAATTCATCGTAAGTCAACAACTCAATCAGTTGGTTTTGAGCATTATACGAAAATTTTTCTTTTTTAAACAATCTATCAAATTGCTGACTATTGCCAACTTTTTGCAGATAGAATTTGCTCAACAACTGCCCTTTTTCGTTATACACTAAACTATCTTTATTTTGAGCCACCAAACGGCTGTCATAAGTCCAAATTGTGGAAATACTATCCAATCCATACTCAAAAGTCTGCTTACGGCTCATTTCGCCATTATCATATTCAAAAATAGCGGTCAAAATTTTGTCATCTTTATACTCCCAAAACGTTTTTTGCTCGCGATTGCCATTTTTGGGCTGCTGATAAATCAACGCGACGGGATTATTTAGGCTGTCATATTCATAAGCCCAAACCTCCGTAGCTTGGTTGTCTTGATTCAAAATTTCTTTTTTGGCGACTAAATTTTTCGGATTATATTGGTAAGTTTCTTTTTTCCAAAATAAGCCATTTTCATAATAAAAATCTACCGCTGCCAATTGATTGTTGGCGTTATAGCTAAATTTAGCATCAAAACTTTGCTCGTTTCTAAATATATTTTCTCGCGTTTCTACCATTTTGCATAATCTGGCGGAGTCCAATTTTTCCAAAAAAAATTGAGTTTGCAACCATTCTCCTTTATAATTAAGCGCAGCGATTTGCTTGAGGTGAGATTTAGGGTCTAAAGTATAAATTTTGTCCCAAAAACCCCATTCCGTATTGGGTTGGATTAGATTAGTTTCATTTTCAAACACAAAATGCACGCCTTTTTTCCATTCTGACGTATTGGATTGAGCAAACAAAACCCCTGTAGATAAACAAACAACAAACAAAAAGGGATAAAATGGGTTATAAATGGGCATATTAAAACTTAATAAAAAAGTTAAGCGGTTATTTTTTGGCTAAAAACAGCGCAATAGTACAAACATTTTCACAGTAAATATATTTTAAAATCATTTTTTTATGTCTAAACTATTCAAAAACATTTTTATCTGCTCTGCTTTGGTATGGTTGAGCCTTTGTATGTGGGCTTGCAGCGAACAAGAACAAAAATTTATCCCCGATGTTAGCCAAATTCCAGCCCCCAAAGTCAATTTTATGCGTTTGGAACAAAGTTTAAAGCAATTGGATAGCAACCAAATCGCGGCAAGTTGGGCAAAAGTGCAAGCTGACGAGCCAAAAATTGCGCATATTTTTACAAATTATATCATCGCCAACAGCCAAGTGGCCGATTCTATGCTCAATTTGCGCGCTTTTATCACATTCAAAGAAACCCGCGAGTTGATAGATTCTATACAGCTTTTGTACCCAGATATGCGCGAGAATGAAGCAGCTACGAGCCGAATGTTGCAGTTCAAAAGCTATTATTTGCCCCAAGACACGGTCAAATACGAACATTTTTTCACCTATCTTTCCCTTTACGCTTATGGCGGGTTTGTGTATGAGGACGTTATCGGCGTGGGTTTAGATTTTTATTTGGGTGAAAACCATCCTTATTATCTAACTATAGAAAATTTGCGCCACGCTTACGTCCGCCGCCGTTTGGACAAAAAACACATTCAAGCCTCTATTGGTCAGGCCGTAGCCAACGATATTGTGCAAAGATATACCCAAGTAGCGGGGGGGAAATTGATAGACCAGATGATTTACAACGGGAAAGTGTTTCTACTGATGGATTTGCTCCAACCCGAACTACACGATTCGCTAAAGTATAATTTTGGCAGCACACAGTTAGAGTATTGCCTCAAAGGCGAGGAGCAATTATACGATTTTTTGGTTAAAGAGAAGGTTTTGTACAGCGACCGCCAAAACGATTACCGCCGCTACATCACCGAAAGCGCGTTTAATCCAGAAATCAACTTATACAACCAATCCGCCAACTGGCTCGGTATGCAAATCGTAAGCCAATACATAGAACGCCAGCGCAAAAAGTCTAATTTGCCCCGCAATTCTCAAAATGATAGCCAATTGTTAATCAAGGCTTTGCAACAAACCAACCCGCAAGAGTTTCTTAAAAATTATAAACCTACCCGCCGATAATGTTTCAATCTAAAAATCCCCACACGGGACACGATTTAGCCAATTTTGCAATTCACAATCCCCACGAAATCAACGAATTATTACAAAAAAACCAACAGGGTTTCAACACTTGGCGACAGCTCAGTTTTGCCCAACGCGGGCAGGTTTTGGCTGGGGTAAAAACCGAATTATTGGCTAAAAAAGCCGAATTTGCTCAACTTATCACCGCAGAAATGGGCAAACCTATAACCCAATCTGTAGCAGAAATAGAAAAATGCGCCACAGTTTTAGATTTTTATACCCACAACGCAGCCGATATTTTAAAACCTAAACCGTTGAAATACAACGACTTGCGCGCTAAAATTTTATACCAACCTTTGGGGCAAATTTTACTGATTATGCCCTGGAACTTTCCTTTTTGGCAAGTATTCCGTTTCGCAGCAGCCGCGCTTATGGCGGGCAATACGGTTGTGTTGAAACACGCGCCCAACACCCAACTTTGCGCCGAAGCTATAGAAAAACTGTTTGCAGCAGCTTTTGAGAAAACAATTTTTGTAAATATACGGGTTGAAAATCAATCAGTTGAGCAGTTGATAGCTTCAGATTTCGTAAAAGGCGTTTCTATCACAGGCAGCAACCGCGCGGGCGCAGCTGTAGCCCAAAATGCGGGAAAAGTGTTGAAAAAATCCGTTTTGGAGTTGGGGGGAAACGATGCAGCTTTAATTTTTGCCGATGCGGACATCAATCGCGCTGTAGAAACGGTGTTGTGGTCGCGCTTACAAAATTCAGGGCAAACTTGCATAGCCACTAAGCGAATTTTGGTTCAAAAGGACATTTTCAACGATTTTTTATCCAAAAGCATAGATTTTATAAAAGCCCAAACCGTAGGCAATCCTTTAGATTTGAATACAAAAATTAGCTGTTTGGCTCGGCGCGATTTGGCAGAAAATGCTAATAATCAATTAACTATAAGCCAAAAAATGGGCGCGGAGGTTGTGTATCAGGGGATTGAGTTGAAGCATCATAATTTTTTCCCACCCACTTTATTAACCAACGTAAATTTCAACTCTCCCCTATTCAATGAGGAAATTTTTGCCCCGATGGCGGGAATTTATACCTTTGAGACGGAACAAGAAGCGTTGGCTATAGCTAATAATTCTATCTACGGATTGGGCGCGAGCGTTTGGACTGCCGATTTTGAAAAAGGCGAATATGTAGCCGAACGGTTGGAAGTGGGCGCAGTAGCCATCAATCAGCTGCTCAAATCCGACGCAAGGCTGCCTTTTGGGGGAACGAAACAGTCTGGTTTTGGGCGCGAATTGGGCGAAGAGGGGATTAAAGAGTTTGTCAATATCAAAACGGTTAGCTTTTAGCCCTGTTAGCAATTTCCGTGCCAGCCAAAAATCCTCCAGTCCAAGCCGCTTGAAAATTGAAACCGCCCGTGAGCGCATCAATATCCAAAATTTCGCCCGCAAAGAATAAATTTTTATGCAAACGGCTCTCAAAACAGCCAAAATCAACCTGATTTAAAGCCACCCCGCCCGAAGTTACAAACTCATCTTTGAACGTACTTTTGCCATTGACCGCGAAAGTGCATTGGCAGAGTTGGGCAGCCAAATTTTGTATTTGTTTTTTGCTAATATCAGCAGCGTTTAGTTCGGGCGCAATCCCAGCAGCAGCCACCAGCCGCTCCCAAAGGCGAGTAGGCAAGCCATATTGGGGATAATTTTGTATATGTTTGCGAGGATTTTCTTGTTTAAACTCGTTCAAAAAGTCTATAACATCTTGCACTTTTTCAAAGCCAGTCCAGTTGAAAACCACCTCAAATTTATAATCTAATTCGTGCAAAACTCTCGCACCCCAAGCCGATAATCGCAACACAGCAAAAGCAGACAAGCCCCAATGTGTAACCAATAAAGAACCTTCGGCGCTTAGTTTTTGAGATTTAACCGTAACTTGCGCTTGAGGCACAGCCACTCCAGCCAAATCTTTCAACCGCTCATCTTTGATATTGAAAGTGAAAAGCGAGGGGACAGGTTCAATAATTTGATAATCAATACTTTGCAACATATCCCAAATCGCTGCGCTGCTGCCTGTAGTGAGCAACAAATAATCGGTTTCTATGGGCGAATGTTGAGCAAAAGATAGTTTGTAACGGGGATTTTCTGCTGTTGGGGGTTGGATATTTACCAATTTTTGCGAGGTATGAATTTGCACTTTAGCCGTTTTGACCGCTTTCCAAAGGCAGTTGATAATCGTCTGCGAGTCGTCCGAAACGGGAAAAACGCGCCCATCGTCTTCTATTTTGGTTTTTACCCCGCGCTTATCAAACCAATCTATAGTGTCGCCCGTGCTAAATTTGTGAAAAGGCCCCAACAGTTCTTTATTACCACGGGGATAAAATTTGACCAAATCGCGCGGCACAAAACAAGCGTGGGTTAGATTACAACGCCCGCCGCCAGAAATGCGCACTTTTTGCAGCGTATCTTTGCCCTTTTCTATAATAATAACCTCCAAATTAGGGTTATTTTCGGCTGCGGTGATAGCCGCAAAAAATCCTGCCGCTCCCCCGCCAATAATCACCAGGCGGGGCTTTTCTGTTGTTAAATTGTCCAAGTTTTATGTTTTTGCAATTGATTGAATAATTATACGGAATTTAATCTTTCTTCCCTTGTTTTTTTTCCCATTCTGGATTTACCACCCCATTGTAGCGGTCGTCATAATTTAAAAATTCGGGAACGCCATCCTCATCATAATTGTGCCAACCACCATTTTTGATTTTATTTTCCAAACTCTGTTCGCTCGTATTTTCATCCTTCGCTGCGTAGGGTTTTGTTTCAATTTTGGTGTGCTTTTTCGTCCATTCTGGATTTTCAATCCCGTTGTAGTGGTCGTCTGCGGTCAAGTATTGGGGAACACCTTCAGCGTCAAATAGATAGCCTTTTACCTCGTAATTTTCTATTGGTTTTTGGATTTTTTGAGCGGCTTTTTTCTGCTTTTGCAAAGGCAATTGTTCTTGTGCGGCTTTGTATTCGTCGTAACCTTCAGGTTTTACGGGCTCGCCTACTAAGTGCCTTGCGTGTGCATCTGCGCCATAATCTATAAACATTTGCAAATGCTGTTCGTATTCTTCAAAATCTTGTATCATTGTTTGAAATTATTGTTTTAAATAGTGTAATTAATTGTTGCTAATTTTTTTATCAAATCCTCTTTTGAGATTTCAAAAGCACCATAGCGTTTTGTACCCGCGTAATCAAGGTCATCAACCTCTTCCCAAGTATAAGAATTAGTTTGTGGATAGTAGATAATTTCGTACCCATTGCGCGTATAGCCAGACCAAGAACTACCATAAGCCTTATCAAAATCCCAATACGTATGCTCTTCGCTATTGTGTAAAGTATCCAAAATATGTTGTATTTGTTCTGCTGTCATATTGAAGTGATGGGGTTAAGTTACCAACAAGAAACGCTGTGTTCATTTTCAGATAAAAGGCGTTCCATAACTTCTTTTTCATTCAAATCTAAGTAAGAAATTTCTGGTTCGGTGTTATATTGTGAAGCGTAGAAATTGGTTTGTAAAACAAATATCTGCCTTTCTGCATCATATCGCAATTCGTAAGCCCAATTAGCACCGCCGCCATAGGGGTCAGGGTCGTACTCTCCTGCGATTGTGAGTTTTTTTCCTCTTTTCAGTTCTTGAATAAAGGTTTCAATTTTGGGAATAGTGAGTTTTGGCATCATTTTATTTTTATTTGAATTTTCCTTGTTCTTTCCATTCGGCAAACATTTGGGCGGTTTTTTCAGCATCAAGCGGTTTTACCACAAAAAGCCAACCTTCGCCATAACAATCCGTCGTTAATGTTTCGCAAGGCTCGCCCAGATTAGTCCAAACTTTGGGATTTACGGCTACGATTTCCATATCAAATTTGGGATAAAGCCATCTGCCAATGGGACCTGCCAAATCAACCCAGCAGATTTCCTGCGATTGCTCCATAGTATTATTGTTGATAAAAACCTTTCCTACAGGCGCATATTCCATAGGGTAAGCAGGCAGATGAATCCGCACATATTCATCGCTTTGTATATCTAAGCCCATTTTTATAAAATCGCCCTCGTATTTGTACCAGCAACTATAATCTGTATAATAATTGACTTTGCTTTCTATTTTCAGTATAAAATCCTCTTTGATATTCATCAAAATCCAATTATTGGGTTGGGGATTGTATTGAGCTTTCAAAAGCAATTTTTCGTTAAAATAAACATTTTCAATATCATAAGGAGCGTGTAAATAAGCCGTTTTTTTATTTTTTTCTGCCAATTCCCATTTTTCTTCACCCAAACCAGCATAATTGGGGAAGTATTCAAAACTGCAAATTTTTTGTTTTCGCTTAATATCTTCTCCCAAAATTTGAAAATTCTTTACATAGTACTCCAAAGGCAAAGAATTATTAAAATAGCCAATTTCGGATAAATAAGGTTTGAGATATTTGAGCCAAGTATTTGATAAAATCGTAATTGGGGCGGTGTCATATTGTTTATGTTCCTTAAAATGCCAATATTTATCTTCCTCATAACCCACTTTTTGCACCACAAAAATCCAATCTGTTTGCTCAAAACCACTATATCTAAAATTTTTGCCTTTATTTTTTCGGGTATAATCTATCAACGGCTGATTAACTTTGACAATTTTGCAGGTAAAATCCACCGAAAGATTAAACCATAATTCTTCTGTGGTGCAATAAGCTAATTCCAGCCCCGCGGAAACAATCTCCCCCACAGGCAGATATTCTACCACCTCAAACATAAAACACATAGCGGGACAGCAACTAATCTCGTACAAATCGTTGCCTAACTCTTTGATAATAGTGCTTTCACAGTACATAATTTATTTCTTTTATTGAATTTTTAGCATATTGCTGTATCTTGGCGAGTAAAAAATAGAAATCGTATCGCCCACGTTCCAATTTGTGTACACACTCTTTGAAACGCTGTGTTCTAATGCTTTTTGTTGGGGAGGCGCTTGGGGTTTTAGTACGACCATATACGAATGGTTTTTATTTTGTAGCTCATATTTTCCGACAATAATCGCTTTTGTTTGGATACCGTAAGTTTCGTATTCATATTTTTGGAAAAAATTGTTTAGGGGAACAAAATTCAGATAAAAACCAACGAGCAGGTTAAGAATTGCAAATAATTTAATCGGAATATCTTGTTTGTTATAATCTATCCCACACACAGAAAACCCTTTCATTGCAAACAATACCGTGATAAAAGGAAACAGGATAAAACCACCTACCGCGTAAGCATATTCATAAAACCAGCCTATTTTTATCAACCACAAGGATAAAAGATATTGCAAAGTAAGCGCTAAAATACAACTTAATAAAGCGATAATATAAGGCATTTTTGTATAGAAATTAGATTATAACGCACTTGTTTTTCAAAATCATATCTAAGTTAATCTTCTGATTTTGAGCGACTTACCAACGAATTGCGCATCAAATTGAGCACAACATCGAGTTGTTCGGACGACATCACCTTGAGTATGCCCTTGCCTATATTTAACACAGCATTTTTGCCCATATTCATAGCCACTTCTACAGTTTTGATTTTCAGCCCGCCTATTCCAGCGAGTTTTAGCGGTTTGATGAAAAAATAGTCCAGACCTACGCCCGACAACTGTTCTACTATAGCGTAAATTTCCATAGCCAAAGGTTTTTTATCCACCAAGTTGGCAGCTTTCGCCAATAAATCTTGGATTTTTTGTTGGGCTTCGGGGCTAATTTCAAACCCGAATAAGTTGTTTTGATTATCCATAAATGAAATGATGTTGCAACAATATAAAAATAATAAGTAAAAGTTCTAACTTAGTTGGCTGTTTCTAAAATAGGGTTTAGATTTGCGTTGAAAATTAAAACTGTAAAAGTTATGCAAAACGAAGAAAAAAAATTTATAGAGGAATTATCAAAAAGAATTCAAGATTATAACAATCCTGACCAAGCTATTTTAGCTGCAAACCTTTGTGAAACTATATCAAAGGATATAAACACAGACAGCCAGCGATTTATCTATGAATTATTGCAAAATGCTGATGATGCAAGTTCTAAAAGCAAATCATTGGACGTTCAAATAAATTTTTTAGCTAATGATAAAAATCAAAGCTACATAGTCATTTCGCATAACGGAACTATATTTTCCAAAGTAGATATTGAAAGTATTTGTAGCGCAGGCGATGGCACAAAAACAGCAGATAGCAATAAAACTGGGTTTAAAGGCATAGGGTTTAAATCTGTATTTGCCCATTCTACTTTTGTGGTCATTAAAAGCGGCTTATATTGTTTCAAATTTGATAAAGAACATTGGACAGAGCATTGGGGCAAAAACTGGGTTAAAAAAGCAGACTGGCAAAAGGAACGAAAAGATAAAAATAAAAGTGAGCAGATAAAAATGCCTTGGCAGATTATCCCAATAGCTACAAAATTACCAAGTTGGGCGGAAAAAAATCCTGTTTTTAAAAATTATGCTGTTTCAACAATTATCCGTCACGAAAAAATCTCAATTTTAAGGGATGCTTTGGATAAATTATTCTCTGAAAGCCAAATTATCTTATTTTTACGCAGCGAACAGGTTAAAATAACCATAAATACAGATACAACTTTAGTATTGGAGAAAACTAAAGAGAACGGTAAAACTATTTTAAAAAGAAACGGAATTGCACTGAATGAATGGCTAATCAAAACCACGCGCTTTGTTATCCCTGGCGAGATAAAAGAAGCAATTGCGCAAGATGATAAATCTCCCCAAAAACTAAAAGAAGCCCAAAAAACCGAAATTTCTTTCGCTATTCAATTAGAACAAGGAAATTTAAAACCTGTAGAACAAGACAAACGGCTTATATTCACTTATCTGCCAACTTCTATCAATTTCAATTTACCTTTTTTGGTAAATGCCAGCTTTTTGACGGACGCAGGACGACAGCATTTGCACCAAGATATTTATTGGAACAAATGGCTTTTTCAGCAAATTCCGATAAAGTTTTTTACCTGGATAGCAGAATTAGCAAAAATTAGCCCTTACAATAAACAGTTTTTGAACATCTTACCAGAAAAATTAGGCAATTCTGATTTAGAAAATAGCTTTAATCAAGGTTTTAACCAAGCCCTTGCTACCATTGCTTTTTTGCCGAATTTGCAAGGAGATTTATTAAAAGTAAATGAGACTATTTTAGATAAAACCAACATTATCAACGTAATAGATGCCGAAAATGTGATTGAGTTTTTAAACGCTGAAAAGAAGCAAAACTATCAACTCAACGCTTTTATCCCTTTTATATCCCCACTTTCTGCGTTGGAAAATTTGGGGGTAAAAATGTTTAAAATATCAGATTTAACCAATTTTTTCAAATCTGATGTGTTTAGCAAAATACATCAAATAAAAGAAAATTTCGCGCTTATAGATTTTTTGTACCAACAAGCAGAGAAACAAGCCAGGTTTTGGACGACTGAAATACTTTCTAATCTACCGTTTATTTTTGATGAAAATGAACAGCTGCAAACGCCGCAACAAATTTATTTTCCTAGTACTCTAAAAAACAACCTTGCCAAAGAGTTAAGTTTTATTCATAAAACGGTATTTAAAGCAGTTGGAAAAAACATAAAAGTTAAAAATTGGTTAGAAAATTTAGGCGTTCGCGAAGTGTCGGATATGAGCTTTATAGAAAAAACAATTATCGGGGATAAAAATTTTATCAATCGCGAAAATGCAATTCAAACGGGGCAATATCTATTCCGCGCTCACCAAAAAGGGCAGTTAAGCAGCCAAAATTATGCAGATATTGGCAATCTAAAATTTTTGACCAACCAAAACACGCTGCAACCAGCCAACCAACTGTACTTATCCGATTTTTATGAGCCTGACTTTAAAATAGAAAGTCATTGCGCTACTGATATTTTTGTATCCGAGAGTTATTTTAATCGGGAACTAAAAAGCGAGTGGAAAACATTTTTTATAAAAATTGGCGTAAAAGAAGATATTGAACTACTACAAATTTATAGAGAAGCAAGTTACACGCTCGTAAATACCCATAAATGTTTGCAGGGGTATTTTTCTAAGTATAGAGGCCCACAAGGATACTCCAATTGGACCTTTGGGTCTTACAATTTGATTAAATTTACTTTAATAGAGCAAACAGTTGATAATTATACTTTTGCCAAAATGTTTTGGGCTAGAATTTTCAGTACATATAACGCTCATAATATTAGTGATTCCAGCTTTCAAAGCGGGTGTTGGGGTTTTTGGGATACAAATGTTTTTTTAGAAGAAAGTTATTATGGGTGGCTTGCCAACAATAAAAACTGCATACCAACCAACCAAAAAAAATGTTTGCCTGCCCCTTCTGTTTATAGCAATAATATAAGCGAAATAGAAGAATTTGCGGGAAATTATTTGCCTGTTTTTGATGGCGAACCATTGCCTTACAGTTGGGAAAATACACTAAATTTCAAAAAAGATATCGGGATTACTGAATATCTAACTATTTTATCAGGTATTTGGCAAGAACCAGATAAATCTAAGAATAATCTTGAGCGTATTAGTATTATTTACAAGCGTTTAGCAAATTTAAAATTAGACGAGCAAACCAAAGACAAAATAATACAATGGGGAAAAAGCAATAAATTATTATCCAAAAACGGCATAGATTTTTTCTATCCCGCCGAAATGTCTATTATCACAATTTCGGGTTTTAAAGCTAAAAATTTAGCTTATACAGGAGACGAAAAAATTGGTCTCGCTGCAAAAACTGAACTTTTTGGCTTATTTGGGGTAAAAATTATTGATAAAGTTGATGCGACTATAAGCAACGATTCTATAGAAATTGGCAGTCTAAAGAATAAACTACTACAAATTGCCCCTTTGTTGGCTTCAGTGTCTATACAATATGCTAAAATTAGCAAAAAATGGGATACTGAATACGAAAGAATACGCAAAAAAGTACAAAAATTCACCTTTTATGAAACGTCCGAAATTTATCTATCCTATGGGAACGAGGAAGACAAGCAAAAAACCACGTTTCACGAAAAGACAGATAAATTTTATTTCGTTGGGCGATGGGATAAGCTAAAAAACTTAGCTAATTTAGCCAAGCCTATACAACAACTACTTAAAATTAACTCGCCAATAGAGTTTATTATTGTTTTGTTAGGTGGCTCATTTCAAGAGGGGCTAGAGTACTTACAAGAACAAAATATAGACACTTCACAAATTACAGCAGATTTGCAACAACAAATAGAGCAAACTATAGGTCATAATTCGCACATAAACAGACCCTATAATGATAATGATGCAGACTTAGGCCGAAAAGCAGAGTTAGCCGTTTTTAACTTCTTAAAAATATTCTACTCTCAAAAATACAATTCCGTAGTTACAGAAACTTCCAAAGGTTTCGAAATTGTAGGCAAAGTAGCAGTTTTTTGGAAAAATATAGCTCAAGAATCTACTGCTAACCACGATTTTAAAATTATCGAGTTAGAAAAAGAAATTTATATTGATAGCAAAGCTACAGGCTCTAATGATAAGCTACCTCTTTATATTTCTCAAAACGAATTACTGTTAATGGAAACAGTAGAAAAATACTTAATTGCGAGAGTCTACAATACGCAATCTGATAGCCCAATTATTAAATTCATTCAACTACAAGCATATAGTTTGCGTTGAAAATAGCATTCTAATCTTTTTTTTATAAACAAATTCAAACCAACAGTTCTATTCTATGAAAAATTTATTCTTTCTTCTTTTGGCAGCCGCTGCATTTTTCGCAAATTGTGGTCCCGCAACTGTAGAATCCGAAACCTCGCGCTGGAACAGCAACAAAGAGCGTATCGGCAAATTGGGAGCTTTATACCCCAATTTTAAAACGGTTTTGCAATCTGTGTTGAGCGAAGCAGAAACCAAAATGAAAGCCGCCGAAGCCATCAGCAAACAAGAGGATAAAATCAAAGCTATGGGCGAAGCCAACACAGCAGCCAGCCCCAATTTTATCTACACGCTGGAGGGCATTTCTGGCAAAATCAAATCGTTAAAAGATGCGGTAGTTTCTGTGCAGCAAAAAGCGACCGACAAAAGCGATGCCAACGCCGCTTGGGTTGCTGCTATGTCAGCAGAAGGCACTATCCGCAACAGCGAAGCCAAATTATTAGCTGCCCAACCCACCAACGCTAGCGAAGCTACTGCTGTAGTGGATGCGATTGAGGACGAATTGGACGCGTCCAAAAAACGCTTGGACGATGTAGCCAAAGTAGCAGCAGGCAAAGCTGAGGACAACAAAAAATCAGCCGAAGAAGCCAAAAAAGCCGAAGAAGAAGCCAAAAAAGCTACTGCTGACGTGGTTTGCGCTTATTGCAAAAAAAGCTGGCCTGCTGGCACTAAAGAATGTGGCGGTTGCGGCGCACCGATAAAATAAACCAAAATCCGCGCAAAAATAGCACAAAAAAACCTCTGTTGTTCAAACAGGGGTTTTTTATTGAAAATAAGATAAAAAAAATTGTAAAAAATATAAACCTTCAGCCTTTTTTATAAAAAAACAGTATCTTTGCGGCTTAATTCAAAAAAAGAAGTTTATCCACTTTTAGCATAGCAAAAAATTCAATGAAAAAGATAGAATTAGAGATAGTTGCTTTATCTCACAGCTTGGCGCAAACGCAAAATTATGCTATAGTATTGGGCGAATTGCAAGGCGCAAGACGCTTACCTATAGTAATAGGCGGATTTGAAGCTCAAGCTATAGCCGTAGCTATGGAAGGTATGCGCCCCAGCCGCCCGATGACCCACGATTTGTTCAAAACCACTATGGAAACATTCGGGATAGAGATAAAAGCTATAGTTATCGCCAATTTGGTAGATGGTGTTTTCTTCTCTAATCTGGTTTGCATCCAAAACGGCAAAGAGTTTGAGGTAGATTCCCGCACTTCAGACGCTTTGGCTATGGCGGTGAGATTTGCTTGCCCTATTTATACTTATGAGTTTATTCTAGAACAAGCTGGTATTGTATTGGAAGAAGAAACTGAGCGCGAAGTACAAAAAGCCAAATCCAAACGCAGCCAAAAACCCAAAGAACGCACTATAGCCGATTTTAGCGACGAAGAATTGCAAACGCTATTGGATGAAGCCCTCGCCAATGAAGATTATGAAAAAGCAGCCCAATTGCGCGATGAAATCAAACGCCGCGAAGACGAAGCTTTGTAATCTCGTTTTTATAGAAAAAAGCCCAACTTGTAGATATGCAAGTTGGGCTTTTGTGTTTTTGATACAACTATTTCAGTACTTTATCCACTTTCCATTCCGTTTCAGCTATACCCACAAACTCTAAAAAATCTTTACATACAGCACAAACCTCTTTAGCGGAATAGTTGGCTTCTATAAAAAGGTTTTTTTTCAATTCAACAACTCGCTGAAAAGATTTACCATTTGGTTTTAAAACATTTTGGCTAATGCTATTTGGATATTTTTGCATTAAAGCAGCTAATTTTTCACTATAGTTTTTGTGAATGTATTCAACTACTGAAACCAAAACTTCTTTCCAAGTTTGTTTTTCTGCCCAAATCACTTCCCCTTTTATGGTTAGTTTTGTAGGGCTTGTGCCGGTAACATCTAGAACAGTTTTCTCAGGAGTTTCCGCAAATAAAGACCATATTTTCAAGCACTTATTAGCTAAGTCTTCTGCTCTTTTTTGTATGTCGGCAGCACGCCAAGCGGTTTTATCTTCAAAATACTTATTTAACAAAACTCGGCTATTTTCCTTAAGTTGTTCTTTTTTGTTAGTAAAAGATTTATTAGACAACTCGCTATTGTCGCTAGTCAAGGTCAGATTACCTAAATTGTGAACAAGTGTCTTGTGTGTGTCTTCACAATCACTCCCCAAATGGGTTTTCCACCATTCGCTTAATTTTTGGGGCATAATATGTTCTATAGTACACTCCCTATAGTCTATTTTATCTTTTTTACCCAATGATTGGTCTATGCCTGCCAATAGTAACGTAGTTTTTGAGTTGTGAGCGGCTTTATACATCTCGCGTTTAGTCAAAGCTTCTTTAAATTCTAAATCAGTAGGCAGATATTTTTCAGCCAACAGTTTTTTTACAGCCTCCGAAAAAGATATGCCCTTTGAATTTTGAGCTTGTTGATACAAAATAGGAAAGTATTTTGTTAAAGCGTTGGAAGGCTCACCACAGAAAAAACGACGCAACAAAAGTGTTTCCAAAACACTTAAAATTTCTATTAAATTTTTTTCTGAAATTGTTTTTTGTTGTGTTGCGTGGAAACAATTTAATAAAAAAGGATAAGCTGTAGTGTTATCCAAAATTTTTAACCGCTCTAAAAAAGGCCTTATTTCTAAATTAGCCTCTCTTAACGGATTTATAAAACATTTATAGTACTGCGAAAAAACCAACAAATCTTTCATTATTTCTATAGGATTATCAGCAACTTTTGCTTTCAAATCTATGTAGATATTAGACATTTTTACAATCGTACCCTCTTTTTGTAAATAGTGGTGGATAAATTTGGTAAGCTCTTCATCTTCCAACCCTTCTTCTATTTTCGACCAATATTCATTGTAAATAGTAGTTTGTTTTTCTGCAGGTACAAGCATAAAAAAGTAGTTGCGTATTAAATCAGAAGGATACAATTTGCGTCCTGTCGAATTTAAACTTTCAAAAACTAAACTTGGGTTCTCGCTTGGTTCTAATGTAATAGAGACCAAACACAAACGCTCAATAATTATGTTTCTTAACGCACTCAAGGATACTTCGTCTGAAAATTTTTCAAGCTGCTTTTTAAAAAAAGAGTAAGCTTTAAATATATTATTTTCTTCTTCCTGTGTGGTAAAAGTTACCTGTTTTTGAAATTTATCAATCAATTTGCAAAAAACGCTTTGGTCATTTTCCTTCTCCGTAGGCAGCAATTTATAATATGCTGTATTTTTCCCATATTCGTTAACAAGCCAGCTATGGATTTGATTGTTGTTTGTCTTATCCCGCAAACAGGTTAGTATCGTAAAAATAGTTGTCAAACGCTGTTGACCATCAATTAACATATAAGTTGGCGCAGCCCCCATATTTGTAGTTAATTGCACACCTACAACAGAACCAATAAAATGGTCATTCGCTGATGGATTGTTATACAAAACAATAATATCCTCCCATAGTTTTTCCCATTCAGTTTTTGTCCAAACGTATTTGCGTTGAAACAAAGGTAAAGTATAACAAACTTCTTGGCGAACAAGATTAGCAATTTTTTTGGTTTCTGCTTTCATAAAACGCTATTTTAATAAAAGTAAAATAAAATGCCGCAAAGTAAAGCAAATTATAAACAGCTTGTATAAATTAACCCTTTTTTTATTATAAAAAAAGCTAAAACTTCAACGCTACCGAACTCAAAAACCAAAAATCGCGCGAATTAAACCCATTATTTTTGATAAAAATAGCATCTTGACTTTGCAAATAACGCCCTTCTATCCGAAAAAACACAGCAGCGAAAGGATTATAATCTACATTGAAAGAAGTAGAAAAAGTTTTAAATCCATTCGGGCTTAGGGTTGGAAATATCACCTGATTGGGGTCGTTGAATAATTCTACACGCTGGGTAATTGCCCATTTGGGGCTTAATTTATACCGATTGATGACAAAAAAAGACTGCCAAGAGTTGTATAATTCGCTTCCTATGCTTTTTTGTTGCCAACCAATATCAAAACCTGTTTGTGTTGACCATTTTTTTGTCCAATCAAATTGTGCGTAAGTGTTGATAAAATAGCGCATTCGGCGGCTGCTATCTGGGTCTTCTGTGCCTATGAAATTAGCCCAATTTAAGTTTACTTTTTTGCTGGGTTTGTACTGGATTAGATTTGACCAATTGATAAGCGAACTGCCATTTACCCGCTTGATACGCTGCCAACCGTTGCAAGCCAACAGCATAAAACTTAACTTATCATTGGGCTGATACCAAACCCTAGCCCCCGAAAAATAATAGGGTATGCCTTCAATACTAAATCCCCTAGATAAAGTCATTTGGTCAGTAGAAACAGCAGTCTCAAAACCAATATGAGAAGGTAAAATACCCACTTCTAACCAAATTTTGCGCTTTTTATCCAAAGCCACACTCGCATAAGCATCGTAAAAAAGCTGCAAAGCGGGCGGTTCATTCACCATCACAAAAGTAGGGTAAGTTCCCCCCATTATCGCCATCGTTAGTTTGTAACGTCCAGCGTCTAACGTCCCTCGCAAATAAGCTAAATTTACATTTATTTCGTTATTGCGGTTATAATTGTACAAATAGCCCGCTAATTGCCCCCCATAAGGCTTGTCAAAATCATATAGATAATAAGCGTCAAAAAAGCCCCCCGCAGTAAATTTAGGTTTGTCGGGCGTAGGCAAACTGTCCGCTTGGCTGCTATCAGTTTGGGCTATAAGTAATTGATTTACATTGATTAACAACAAAATCAATATAAGTGCGAATTTCATATTTATAAAAAAAAGTTTTGTAAATAACTGGAGTTACGCTCCAGCCAATAAGTTTAAAAAAGTTAAGTAAAAACACTAATTTTCGCCGTGCGACGCCAAAACCAGCGTATGTCGCGAAAAGACGACCAACCGAGCGAAGCGAGGGCAGTAGCTTTTTTGCATAGCAAAAAACGTCGGCTTGTAGCGACGGTTTTGCGCTTTTTGCGTAATAAAATGAAGCAAAATAAGCAAAAACGCCTTTTTGGCGTTGGCTTTTTTGGTACTTTTTTGCCATCAAAAAAGTACAGAAAAATAAATTTTTTAGGCGTAAGCCGTCAAAAAAAATTTCCTAACCTATTTAACTTTTAGCTTTTTTGTACTAAAATCAAGCCTCAAGCGTAACTCCAGTAAATAATAAAAAAATACTAACGGCTTTCTACTGTAGCAATGGCAGACTGAAGTATAGCAAAAGCGGTTTCAGCCATTAAGTTGCGCTTATTATCTAAGGTTGGATTGACTTCTGTAATCTCCAAACAGCAAGTTTTGGGCTCTTTGAGCAGCGTATTGATTAACAAAATCGCTTCTTGTGGCAACAAACCATCTTTTACGGGCGTACCCGTGCCACGCGATACAATCTCGCAGTCCATACTATCCACATCAAAAGAAACATAAATCAAATCACAAACAGCCAACTGTTCCAAAATCTCTTCAGCTATTTTGACCGCGCCAAACTCTTGCAATTTTTCCACCGAATGTTGGGTAATTTTCAAACTATCCAATAGATAATTTTCTTCCATTTCGGTAGAGCGCAAACCCACAAAAACCAAATTTTCGGGGCGAATTTTGGGGCTAATTCCACCCAAATTTTTCAACTCAGTCCACATTTCAGCCGTTTTGGGGCTAATGGCGTTGCGCTGTTGGTTCAAATTATCCAAACCCAAACTTACCCCCAAAGGCATCCCGTGCATATTCCCTGAAGGAGTTGTGTAAGGCGTGTGCAAATCTGCGTGCGCATCAATCCAAACCACCCCCAAAGTTTTGTCGGGAAAAGCACTTTTTATCGCGGCTACTGTCGCTCCGCCACAAGAATGGTCGCCAGAAAGTACAATAGGAAATTTTTGCGCGTCAAAAGTTTGCCCTAAAGCAGCTATTTGGCGTTGATAAGTTAATAAAATCCCCTCTATTTGCTTGGCGTAATTATTCACGCGGTCGGGCGAAAGCAAACGATGATTTTCAGTTTCTACCAACAAAGGGGGATAATCTTTGAATAAAAAATTATGCTGTTTCAAAGCGGCTATTTTCATCGCAGCCGAACCCAAACTCGCACCACGCGTGCCAGCTCCCAACTCTGAAGGCAATTCAACCAACTGTATTTGATTTTTTTTCATAAAAATTTGAAAATTTTGATTATAAAAAGGAAGTTGTTTAGTATTAAAGTGAGCTCACGGATTTGACGGATGCGCTTACGCGGAACTTTGTTTTTACAGAGATGCACAGATTTATTTTTCGTTTTTTTAGTTTTAAATCCGTAAAATTGGAATTGTTTTATAAAAAATCGGTGTTAACCTGTTTTGTCCGTTAAATCCGTGAGCTATTTTTTTGTATTTTTTGAATACTAAACAACTTCAAGGTAAAAATCGCGCAAAAGTAGCAAAAAAAAACGACGCTGCAAAATCGCAACGCCGTTGTAAGCTAAGTTTGTTTTATATCCCGTGATTTTTTTGGTCTTGGTCGCGCAAATAATCCACCAAAGAACGCACCACAAAACAGAGCGCCATTAGGGTAAAATAAGCCATTATCAAGACAATATAAATCGTGCGGTAGTACTTTACCTTTTCGTTGAAAATGGTCAAACCAGATATTAAATAAGCCATTCCCCCCAAACCAACCAATAAGGCGATAAATGTATAAAGCGACATTTGTACATAACGCCCGTAATGTTCGGCGAAAATGGATTGCACATTGTTGGCTACAGCAAAAAACAGTAAAAACGCGCCCGAAGTTAGCCAAGGGAAAGCCGCATTGCTGCCCACTTTGCTAAAAATCATAATGAGCGCTGCGAATGAAAATATCATCACCCCTTGCTGGACGGGATTATTGATGCGAATGTTGAGATATTGAGCCATAAAATTGGTATAAATTCTTTTAAAGAAAGATAAAGAATTAGTACAATTTAAACCCTTTTTGGTTCAATAAAAGCCAATTTTTTATTTTTTTTATACAAAACGCGCGTGCCAACTTTTGGCTATAGGAACTTGCCAATTGGTTTCTAAATCTGCTTTTTTAGCGATTAAATTATTGAAAACCAACGTATTAGCATCAATTTCAGCATTTTGGTACAAATCGGCAAAAGTGGCTTTATCGGCTAAATGTAGTTGATTGTTTTTAGCAAAAATAAAATTCCAACGGTTGAAAAAATCTACTGCTAATTGTTTCTCTAAACTCTGCACAAAAGCCACCGATTTATCAATAGAACAGCCCGACGCGCCCGCACTTTGTTCATCTACAGCCAAAATTAGAAAATAACCGTGTAGAAGCTCGCCACTCGCGCGCAATGCGTTTTGGTGGCTTGTCCATTGGTTGACAAATTGTTGAATTTGAGTTGTAACTTGTTGAATTTCAACCTCATTTAGAAGTCGGTCAGTTTGATAAATCCATAAGCGGCTGTGCGCTGGCATCTCTGAAAAGGGTATAAAAGGCATATTAGTGGGAAGATTTGATTTTTTAGGAAGGTAGGAAGTATCACAGTAGCAAGTATCACGATTTTTTGCCGTACTTCAGTAAATCGTGATACTTGCTACAAAAAATCGTGACACAAAAACTACAAAAAGTTAGGTATTCGCAAGCAAATTTTCGTACCTGCTGCTTGTTTTTCTGCATCAAAAAGGTCTTGGATTTCTATTTTGATAGCTTTTTTATAAATTTGATTGAGCAATTTTAGCCTTTCGTCAATGTTGCGCGTGCCGTAAGAGTTGTGATTGGCACTGCGTCTTTTCTGAATTTCGGCGGCGGCGGCTCTACCTATTCCGTTATCTTGAACGGTAATTTTTAGAAATTGTTTATCGCGTTCAAATTTGAGCAAAAGGGAGCGTTGCCCTTCAGTTTTGGGCGCAAGCCCGTGCATAATCGCATTTTCCAAAAGCGGTTGTATCAACATAGGCGGCAGTTTCCAATCGGCGGGAACAATCTCGGGGGCGGTTTCTATCCTAAAATCGTCTTCAGGGTTACTCAAGCGCAATTTTTCCAGTTCCAAGTATTTTTGCATCGTTTCTATCTCGTCTTGTAAGGTAATAAGCGGTTGTTTGGAATTGTCCAAAATGCGCCGTATCAGCGAAGAAAAACTCGCCAGAAAAGAAGTTGCTTGCCGTTTGTCGTTCAATCGCACAAAATAAAGGATAGAATTCATCGCGTTGAAGATAAAATGCGGATTCATCTGCGCGCGCAAGGCGTTTTGTTCAGAAGCCCAAACTTTCTGCTGCAAAGCCGTTTTTCCCTTGAGATAGCGCACATAAGCCCAAAAAATTAGGATTAAAACGATAAAAATAGCCGCCCAAAACCACCAAGCCCACCAAAAAGGGGGGCTGATTGCGAACAAAACTTGCGCTGTTTGTGGCCAATTTCCATTTTCGCCCTGTGCCGAAACCCAAAAAGTGTAAGTTCCCGCCTGTAAATTGGTGTATTGAATACTGCGGTTGTTGGTATATTGCCAATCTTCATCTTTCCCCTCCAATCTGTAACGATAATTGACCGCACCCGCGTTGCGAAACCGAACCGCCAAAAAGCTAATTTCTACATTTTGCTGCCAATACTCCAACTCATAAGCCTGCTGGGTTAAGGTTTCTGTGCCGTTGATGCTCACTTTTTGGATAGAAACGAGCGGCGCGGCTGCTTCCTGCTGCTGGAGTTGATTAGGTTCAAAAAAAACGATACCCGCTTCTGTAGCCAGCCAAATTTTGCCGTCTGGAGTTTGTAAAATATCATTTATGCCGTTGGAAGGTAAGCCGTTATAAACGCTGTAATGGCTAATTTCGGGCGAATTTTGCCCATTTCGCCAAACAATTTTTTCCAATCCTTTGTTGGTAGCTGCCCACCAAACGCTATCGTTTTGTACCAAAATTTTATAAATAGCGTCCGTAGCAAGTCCCTGTTTTTCAGATAGTTGCGCCCATTTTTTTTCTTTATTTTGGTATAAAATCCCCTCGCTGGCTGTGGATAAAATCAGCAAATTGTTAGCGGTTTGGCTAATTTGTACAATCGTTTTCTCCTGTAAAGTATTGGGTAAATCAATTGCGCTAATTTGGCTATTTACTCGGTTATATTCGTACAAACCGCCACTTGTAGCCAACAAAAAACGGTTATTAGATTGCGCTTTTATATCAAAAACACTTTCGTTGAAATCAGCAGTTTGACTGTTCCAAACGGCAGTTTTTTTACCCAAATCAAAAACTAAAAAACCGTAGCGATTACCTAATAAAATTTGGTTATTTTCGGCTTGTGCAAAACATTCGGGTTTAAACTCTTCATTATCCCACCAATTTAAAAAAGCTGTGCCTGTGTTGGCATCCAAAGTCAGCCCGTTACTCAACAAAATCTGTTGGCGTTGGGGCAGATAAAACCAATTTAAGGCTGGGCTTGCGTTTTGGTTATAATAAGTGGGAAAAACCGTGTTGGGGCTAACTTTATACACCAGCCCTTCGCTGCTCAAAGCTTGTACGAAACCGTTGATATACAACAACTTGCGGATATGATTTTGATACGGATAAGCAGAAACCAAATGCAAACGCAGATGCAAATAAGGTAAAAAAATCAGCCCTTCAGCTTGAGTAGCAAGCCAATAATTGCCCTCTCGGTCTTGTAAAATCTGCTTGATTGCAAAATGGGGAAAATAAACCGTTGGTGTTTGTCTTGTATTGGCTTTTTCCCACATAAATGCGCCCGATTGGGTAGCTATCCAAAGATTATTCTGTTTATCATAACTTATACCAAATATAGTGGGAATTTTTTTATCAAAAGAATCAATAGACAAAATTATCCCCGTTTCGTCAAATTGGGTAACATATTTTTCATTCGCGCAAGCTATCATCCGCCCTGTAGAAGCAAACGCGCAATGGCAATTTTGAGCCTCTCGCGCCAAGCTGATAAATTTCCCCTCCAATTCAGGGTTCAGTTTTTGCGGCTTGGGGTCTATTTGGCTACCGACGAGAAAAGGGCGGCGGTTGAGAATTATACTTTTTTGAGCTAAAAAAACCCCCAATTGGGGCGGATTAACAGGCAGCGTTTGCGGTTGATTTTTAGCATCTAAAGTATAAATGGAAAAATCGGGCAAAAATGGGGGTTGATTTTGGATGCTAAAGTAAATTTTGTCATCTACGTCTACCTCAAAGCTAGCAATTTGCCTATTTTGTAATAATTTTGCTATAGAATTTTGCGCTGGCTGTGGTTGAATTTGATTATTTTGCCAAACTCCAGCCAAACCGCCCCTTTTGAGCAACCAAATGCGCCCTTTTTGGTCTTCGTACAAATCCGTAATCGGCTGGTCATAAGCGCCTAAGGCATCATTAACCCGCTCAAATTGGTAACTATTATATTTGAGCAATCCCGCTTGAGTGCCAATCCAAAGCTGCCCCAAACGGTCTTGATAAATGCTGTTGATTTGATGGCTGGGTAGTTGATTTTTCAACCCAAATTGCTCATAATGAACAGTTTGCGACCATCCCAAAACCAACCAGCAGGAAAAAACAAAGAGAAGAATTTTTTTCATCGTATAGAAATCAGCAGCAAGCGGAATTTTTTTTGCAAAAAAAGTAAAAAAAGCTGGGATTATTAGCAATAAAAGATAATTTTGCAGCAGTTATTAAAAAATTTTAAAATAACAGCTTATGCCACTGGAGTTACGCTTGTGGTTTAAATTTAGTACAAAACAGCTGTAACGTTAAATTGAATAGAAATTTTTTTAACGGCTTACGCCTAAAAAATTTATCTTTGTGCGCTGACGCGGAGGGCTTCGCCGTTCGTACTTTTTTGATGGCAAAAAAGTACCAAAAAAGCCAACGCCAACCCCGAAGGGCTCCCGTCAGGAAAAAGGCGTTTTTGCTTATATTTTTTTCAAAAATAAGCGCAAAACCGTCGCTACAAGCCGACGTTTTTTGCAACGCAAAAAAGCTACTGCCCTCGCTACGCTCGGTTGGTCGTCTTTCCGCGACATACGCTGGTTTTGGCGTCGCACGGCGAAAATTTAGCTTTTGTACTTAATTTTTAAAAAAAAGTGACAGAAGCGTAACTTTAGTAACTGACCTTTCGCAGTATATTTTTCATTTTTTTTACAATTAGCTTTTTGCAGTTAAATTTTCCTATATGCGCTCAATAGCGTGGGGTTTTATACCCCGCGCGCTGATAAATTTTCCATAAAAAAATAGAAAATATAACATTTTTTACCATTTTTGTGCGTGGGGTGTAAAACCCCACGCTATTGAGCGCACACTGTTATTTTTTTCAATCCACCAAATTTTTTAACTGCGAAAGGTCAGTTAGTAAAGCATAAAAATTACTTCCATTTTGTTCAGTTACTTATTAAAAAATAACAGCTTATGTCAAATATGGGCGGCTTGGCCAAATTAGTATGGTGGGGGATAAATGTAATAGTTTTTTTAGCAGCGTTTTTCTCCTTTGGGGGATTTTACTGGTCGGGGTTTAATTTTTGGCAAAGTGGAATTTTCGCTTTTGCGATAGTTATGTTGCTGACTTTTCCCCTTGTGTGGTGGTGGGCTAAAGGCAAAAACGGGGGAATTTTAATCGCTTGGTCAAAAGCAGGTTTATGGATTGGGCTGCTGGTGCTGGCTATAGCGGCTTTTTTTGAGTTGGTATCTTTTTTATCTTCGCTTTTTTAACACCAAATAAATCATAAAATATGAGCGGCGATAACGGTTTTGGGATTTTTTTTCTGCGGCTTGGGGGATTAGCTTTGAGCGTAGCTGGCGCGCTTTGGTATTGGATGTTGCCACTTTGGCAAGCACTATTAACCACTTTTGGGCTCGGGGTAGCTGTAGTGCTGATTTGGTCTATTATTTCGGGGATTCTACAAAAGCGGACATTTGGCGAAATACTGCGGGATGTTAATGTGGGCGTTTGGATTTGCGTGTGGTTGGTGGGTGCTGTTTCGGTTATTTTTGGACTATCATATTTTATATATTCGCTTTTTTAAAAACTAAATCAACATAACATTATGAGCGGCGGAAGCGGTTACGGAATTGTCATATTATACATTGGAAGCTTCGCTTTGGGATTGACTGGGCTGGTAGTGGGCGCGTTTTGGTATTGGTTACTACCACTTTGGCAATCGGTGCTGGCTGCGTTTGGGGTGGGAATAGCGTTGGTAATTGCTTGGTTTAGTGCTTTGGGATACATACAAAAACGCAACTTTAGCAGCGTGCTGCGAGAAATCAACGTTGGCATTTGGATTTGCGCTTGGCTGGTAGGTGGTGTGGGCGGGATTCTTTGGTTGGTATCTTCAGTTTCGTTGCTCGCCATTATCGTATTTTTGATAGCTTTGTTGGCGTTGTGGGGCATTAATAGCGCGGCAAGAATTAGTATTAAATGGAATTTAGGATTTTTTTTGCTGGCTACACTTTGCGGCATCTTCGCCAAAGACTATTTTCTTGAGTTCTCGTTGGGTTCTCTTTTGTTATTTTTGGGTTTGAATGTAGGCATCCGACATTCGCTTGGGGTGTATTTAGCTATAGTCAAATATCCAAGTTTATACCGTTGGTTTGAAAAGGATTTGACCGTAAAACAGCTCAATTATATTTTCAAACAGCAACCCGAATCGGGCAAAAATGAGTTTATCAACCACTACCTCAGCAATTTTATACACAATTACGGCGACCATAGCGTAAGCATAAGCGTTAATAAAGAGTATGATTTAGTATTTTGGGATTTATTGGCAAAAGGCGAAACAAAACTATCCGAACAATACAGCAACACGGGCTACGCGCCCACTTTGTTAGCGTTCAATTTTGAGTTTATGAAAAAATGGCTCAAACACGCCAACCAACACCCCTGTTCGATGGAAGACATAAAAATGTTTGGCGAAAATTGTCAAGAATTTATATCCATTTTTATAGAAACGCCAGAGTATTACTCCTCACAAGCGTACAAAACGAAAGGGTTGGAACAATCAATAGACAATATCCTAACCCAAATCCCCTACTCGTGGGAGTCTTTATCTATAGCTTATGGTTTGGTTTATACCGCTATAGGCATAGCCAAGCATTTAGAAGAGCCTGAATACTAACAATTTATGTTGAAAATAAAGGATATTATTGAGTATAAAAATGAGAATGAGAATGAAAACGTTGTGGTGTTCCACCTTATCATTTTTACCAACTTTTTGGGGTTTTTGGTGATACTTGGGGGGCTTTTCTTGGGCTTTTCTGCGTTGCAAATGCTGATTTTTAACCTAGTAGCTTTTTTTACTATTGCTGCTTTTACCGTTTGGCAAAATGAAAAGGAAGAGTTGTGGGAAAGGAAAAATATAACCGTCAATTTAAGCGTTATCTTCATTGCTACTTTAGCATTCTATTTACCCAATCTGCCTATATTTTGGTTATATCAACAAACTAACTTTCCAACCACTTTTTTAACCCTATTCAATAGCTTTTTGGTGTTGGCTTTGTTGGCTGTATCGGGTCGTGGTTCGGTTTGGGTTTGGATATATTGGATAATTTTAAGCATTATTTTAGCAGTTAATACATTCTTTATCAATGTATTAGCTGTTTTTGTATGGTTAATTTTTGGGATTTTATTCGTATTAAATCTATTGATAAGGTACAATTTACGCGTTTATGCGATATTGGCTAAAAAAATTCAGTTAGCGTTTTGGTTGGATAGGAAATTGGCACTTGCCGATTTGATTTTTTGTTTCCAAATGCAAAAACAGCCCGTTGTGGATTTTGTAAAATGGTATTTCAAAAACAGTTTTGAATTTTATCCCAACGAGTATTATAAAACGAATATATTCACAGCAAAAAATCCCTTAGAAGCGGACAGAGAAGCTGCTTTTTGGTGGTTAATTGGCCATTTTGAGGGCGATTTGTGGGAAAGAAAGGACTTTTTATTCAATGCTATTTTATTGTACAATCGCGATTTTATCCGCAAATGGCAGTCTTTGGCTTTAACCCAACCTTTGGCAAAAACCAAATTAGATAATTTTTTATCCTCTTCGCAGGATAGTTTTGGTAACTTTGTAGCAACACCGCATTATGAAATCGCTTTTATACTCAAAAGAAGCAATTTAGGGGGAAAATTTGCCCAAATGGTGGCTGAAGTTGGCGACGAGGATGAAAATTTGCTGTTGGTTTATAATCTTTTACACATTAGCGCGGGATTGGCTGCGCAAGTAGAGCCTGTTCAAAATCATAAAACAGACGAAGACGACGAAGAGGACGCAAGCGAATGGGATGCTTGGTTATAGGCATAGTTTTTATGTTGCCACAACAAAACCAACAACAAAGGCACTCCGCCGTGTACGAGCCTGAAAAGGGTTTCGGGCGTATATTGCAAAAGAGCTTCTATAGGCAAATCGTGGGAAAAATTGGCTACAATCCGCGCTAAGGCGGTAACAAACCCCCAAGCTACACAGTACCAAATCATAGACAGTTGCAACCAACGCACGGGGATAAAAATTATCAGCAATTTGAGCATATCCAAAATACCAATAATTACCAAAAACGAGCGGGCGGTTTTTTCGTTCATAAAAAATACCCGAATACACCAATCCACCCACGCTCCAGGCTGCGGATAATACCCGTAAGCGTACAAACCGTGCGAGAAAAATGTTACCGCTATCAATATCTGCAACCAAAAGCGCAAAGCGGGCGAATTTTGAACTTTGCCTACAGCTACCAAGTACAAAACTATAGGGCTACCCACTTGTAAACTGTACTCTGCCCATTGTCCCCACGAATAAAACAATTCTTTGAAGTATAAAAAACTCAAAAAGAACAACAATACAAAACCGAAAAGGTAGAAAAAACGGCTTATTTTATACTTTAACCAATCCCCCCAGCACAGACCGCCGCAAATCAGCCAAATTATCCCGAAAAAAGTTTGCAAATTTTGGATAAAAGGGTCTGAAGTTTTCACATAATGCTCCCAACTGTTGCCCGTAAGCCATTCTATAGCATCGTGTAGCAGATATTCATCCCAAAGTAGTTCGGATAAGGGGATATTCATAAAAATAGCCTGCCAAGCCCTGCCCAAAAATATACAAGTTACCAATAATTTTAATAAAAAAAACTGCTTATTGCTAAAATTTTGCTCGTGTGGCAAGCAAAGACGCGAATAAAATTGTTCCATAATCGTATTTTTATAATAAATTTTCTAATAAAATAGCCGCACCTATACCCAATCCAGCAGAAGCGGACACCAAACCGTGTTTAAGCTGTTTTTGCTGTTGAAAATGGTTGAGAATTGCCCCCACCAAACGCAAATTGCCCACGCTGGTGGGATTACCTATAGTTATCGCCCCCCCGCAAGGGTTGATTTTATCCAAATTCCAACCCAATTCTTGCGCGTGAAGCAGCGTTTGCATAGCAAAAGATTCGGATTGTTCTATAATATCAATGGTGGGCAGATTTTTGCCCTTATTTTGTAATTTTCGGAAGGCTGCAATGCCAGAATAACTCATTTCGGAGGGATTTACCGCCGCTACAGCAGACATATTATATTTGGCGATTGGGTTTAATTTGAAATTTTCTACCGTTTTTTTGTTACAAATCAGCATTAAAATAACCCCATCTCCAGCCCTTGCAGAATTGCACAGGGTATTATACTCGCCCCCATTGAGTAGCGGGGCAAAATTGGCTAAAACTTCCCTATCCATTGCCCTGTGTTGTTCATCTTTATCCATAATTGAGCCATTGAAGAGCGTAAAAGGTAGAATTTCATCGCTAAAATATGAATTATTTTTGGCAACTTCGTAACGCTGGCGGCTCAAGTGGGCGTAATCGTCCTGCTGGACGCGGCTAATGTTATATTTTTTAGCCATTAGTTCTGAAGTTTCCACCATAGAAAGGGTTGGATAGGGAAAATTTGGATTATTGAACCGCCAACCTATCAAAGTATCCACCCTTTCGCCCGTCAAACGGTGTTCAGCCCAAGGGCTACGGCTCATATTCTCGACCGCAGCCACCAACAAAGCGTCCATTTCGCCCGTTTGCACAGCCCTCACTCCAGCCAAAAGCGCATCAACACCAGACAAACACAGCGAATTAAAGGTTAAGCCCACCACCGTTTCGGGCAATCCAGCCAATAACGCAGCCTGCCGCGCCACATTGCGGCTATCCTCTCCCACTTGATTGTTATCGCCGACATATAAAGCTTCTGCAATCTCATCCAAAAAGGGGTAAAATTCTCGCATTTGGCGCAAAGCCATAGCCAACATATCATCAGCGCGCACCGCCGACCAACTGCCCATAAGTCGCCCAATTCCCGAGCGAAAAGAACGAACAAAAAAGACCTCTTGCATAGTTTTGGGAGAATTTTGCAGCAAAGTTTCAGAAAATTATTTAGATTTTTTCTAAAAAAGGATAAAAATATCAAAACTACCCCTAACTTTGCCCTAATTTTGCAACCTTGTTGCTGATTGGTTGTTTTGAATTTGTATTTTTAGCCTAATTTAAAAAATTAATTTTATAAAATTAGCCTACTTTAAATAAAAAGTGCTTTCTTTGCATTTTTTTAAAGAAAAATCAAATTCTATTACAACCCAAGCTGGCGACATCAAATTTTATGAGCACTTTAGAAATGGCTTTTTTACTTACTATTTTAGCAGGCTTATCCACAGGCATAGGCAGTTTGTTAGCATTTTTTATCAAAAATCCCAAAGACACCCGTTTTCTCACCTTAAGTATGAGTTTTGCGGCTGGGGTAATGTTGTATGTTTCGTTTGTGGAAATGCTACCACACGCGGTAGAAGAATTGGATAACATATTCAATAAAGGCAAAGCAGAACCCGACCACGAGGAAACAGGGCATTATATTGCTTTAGTTTGTTTTTTTGCGGGAATGGCTTTAGTGGCTTTAATAGATAAGTTAATTCCGCACGACGACAACCCGCACGAATTAATGACCACAGAAGAGATGCAACTAAAAGGCGAACCTTTAGCTCCTGCGGACAAAGTTACCTTTGACAAACAAAAATTGATGCGGATTGGTTTGTTGTCTGCTTTGGCGTTGGCTTTGCACAATTTTCCTGAAGGTATAGCCACTTTTGCGGCTGCGTTGGAAGATACACAATTGGGGATAACTATAGCTTTTGCTATCGCTATGCACAACATTCCTGAAGGGATAGCTGTAGCCGTGCCTATTTATTATGCTACGGGCAGCAAGAGTAAAGCATTTTGGTACTCGTTCCTTTCTGGTTTGGTAGAACCTTTGGGCGCGTTTGTGGCCTACTTCTTTTTTGGTTCTTTTTTGGTAGAAGGTTCAGCTGTGATGCCCGCGTTGTTGGCAGGTGTAGCAGGGATTATGATATATATATCCTTTGACCAATTATTGCCAGCAGCAGAGCGATATGGGAAACATCACCTTTCTAGTTATGGGGTGGTGGCTGGTATGGCGGTTATGGCTATAAGTATGTTGTTGTTGGGACACGACCACTAGCATTTGATTTTACTATCATATAGATTTTATTTTATCACAAAACTCAACATCAAACTATGCGCACATTTCTTATCATTCTAATCACTTTTTGCTTTTGGGCTTGTTCTTCTATGCAAGACAAAGATTTGCACGGCACTTGGAAAGGAGACAATATGGAATTTACCCTCAACGCGGATAATTCTATGGAACTCAAACAGGGCTTAAACGCGGGCGTAAAAGGCAAATATCGCAAAGCTATGGGCAATCAATTGGAGTTGATGAACGAAGAGGGAAAAGTAGTTTTCAACCCTCGCATAACCAAATTGACGACAGACACGATGATTATTGATATTCCTACATTAGGCACTTCCCGCTTATTTGTATTGGCCAAACAAAAATAGTCTTCCAATACAGAGAATGCGACAAAATTAAAAATCTCTTCTCGCCCACACAGCAAGAAGAGATTTTTTTTATCAAATCATTTAAAATAAAAAAACCAACCCTGATAATTAGGTTGGTTTTTGTGGTGTAGTGGCCCCGCTTGGACTCGAACCAAGGACCAGCGGGTTATGAGTCCGCTGCTCTAACCGACTGAGCTACAAGGCCGTGATATTGAGCTTGCGAATAGTACGGTGACTAATTGCGCTGCAAAGATAAGGCAGGTTTTTGGTCTGTGCAAATTTTTTTTTAAAAAAATGGATAAAAATTGAAAAAAAAGCAGTTTTTTTGCAAAAAAAAATTAAAATGTCTATAAATTATATAAAAAACGAATAAAATTCAGATAAAAAAATGCAGATAAAAAACATTATTTTTGATTTAGGAGCTGTCCTATTCAATTTAGATTTTGGGCGGATGCAAGCAGCTTTGGGTGCTTTGGCTGGACAATCATTAAGTTCAACCCCTTTTTATGCCCCTTTGATGGAAGAGCGATTGTTTGAACGGTTCGAAACAGGCGAAGCCACCGAAGCGGAATTTATATCCAAACTACAAGCTATTTGCCCCTATCCTATAGCGGCCGAACAAATTTGTGTGGCTTGGTCAGCTATGTTGTTGGATTTGCCAGCAGAAAGATTAGCTTTATTAGAAAAAATAAAAGCTAAAGGCTACAGAATTTTTTTGTTAAGTAATATAAATGTTGTACATTTGCGCGATTTTTATACTTGCATTGAAAAAAGCCTAAATATAAAAGCAGCAGAATTTGATGGCTTGTTTGAACAAGTTTTTTATTCTCACCTCATAGGCAAGCGAAAACCCAATGTAGAAACTTATCAATGGGTTTTGGAAACAGTAAACATTTTAGCTGAAGAAACTGTTTTCATCGATGACAATGACCACAACATAAAAGGCGCGCAAGCAGCAGGTCTAGCCGCATTTAAGCATCCTGCCAACGGAGATTTGCAAAAAACTTTAGAAATTTTAACAATTTTATAATTTTTTGTGAATAAAACCGTTATTTTATTAAAGTTGGCACGCTTTTTTCTAATCAGTTAGTTCTCAAGGGCTAAGCCCATTCAACTCTTTATACAATTATTCAGCTTCAAATGCTTATATGATGAAAAAAGTAACTTTAACCACCGCTTTTGCTTGTTTGTTCGCAGCAGGAGCTTGGGCACAAGACCCAGTTATACACGAGCCGCTATTTCCGGGTTGCGGGACTGGCAATTCCAACGAAGTATTGGATTGTTCCGAAATGAAATGTATGCAATTTATTTTTAGCAACCTAAAACACCCAGATGCAGCCGTGCAAGCTAAAGTGACAGGGACAGTAGAAGTAAGTTTTAACATATCCGCAGATGGCAGCGTCAAAGATGCCAAAATCACCAAAGGATTGGGGCACGGTTGCGATGAAGAAGTGCTTCGCTTGATATCTATGATGCCCAAATGGGTAGCAGGCACAGAAAACGGCGCAGCCAAAGAAATGGAAACATTTTTGGAGATAAAATTCAAATAATTAGCACAAATCACAAAGGTTTTTTTAGCCTTTGTGATTTTTTTTATACCAAAAATTACAGTTGTTGGAAAAAAATCTATATTTAAAGGTTTTTTTAGCTAAAAAATTTGGTCAAATAAATTTTTATCTGTATTTTTGCTTATTCAAATATATTTTTGTAATTTTTTTAATTTTAGTCTATGGAAAATATAATTTCGGCTGTAAATTTCAAAAGGGAAAAAACGCAGCAAGTCTGGGAAACTATCAAAAATGATTATGATGTGGTTTTGGCTTATGGTCTTTTTACAAAGTTGAATGAGTTTATTAACGCTATAGAACATGAAGATTTTAAAACTGCTGGATTGGCTTCATCACTTGCGAATATGTTTTTGGAGCAGCCACATTCCAATAAATTAGCGATAATTAGCCATTGTTTATATGCTTTTGCAGCAAGCGATGAAGATAAAAACGTGCTGGGTTTGTATGAGCAGCAAGTTTCAGATATAGAGCTAAATTTTTCATTTATTTTAAATGAAAATACAGCCGCAGCCCAAATCAAAATTTATAACTTTCTCTATTTTTATGAAAGTTTGAAAATGTCAAAAAAGTATAATATTGCTTTTCAATTTATACCCAAATCAGTAAAAATTCAATTTGAAACCAGCGAAAATTTTTCTGAAATATGGATTTGTTAAATCAGCAGCGTTTGCAACGAGCCAAGCAATTTGAAAAAGACGCTGAACAAGAAGTAGATTTTGGTTGGAAAACAACAAAATTATTTTATTCGGCTTTGCATTATTTACACGCTTTGGCAAAACAACGAAACATAACTTTATCAAAAAGTCATTTAAAATTAAGGGAAGAAATAAACCCTAAAAATACAGACCGACTTTTAGATTTTAAAAAGCACGCTTTTGATGAATATCATTTATTACGCACGCATTCAGAATTTGCACGCTACGAAATTATGAATAATCAAGAAGTTTGGGAAGAGACCTTAAAAGCTAATTTTGGAGCAGCAAAAACTTGCTTTGATAGTTTCAAAAAATATCTTATTGACAACCAAAATCTACAAATTTAATTTTTTTTATCTATATTATCAACACAAACAACACATTTCTATGAGCAGACGCTTCGATGCCAACGACCAACGCGTGCAAATTATGCTTAACGCGCTCGGCTACAACACTAAAGGTATGGACGGGATTATTGGCCCCAATACCGAAAACGCAATTTATGAGTTTCAAGCCGATTATGAATTGGACGAAACGGGAGAAGCCGACCAAGAAACGGTGGATGCGCTTTGGGATGCGTTCAAAGAGAACGAAATTAACGCGAGCGGCACTATTATCCAACTGATGCTACATTATGCAGGATTTAGCCCTGGTGCTATTGATGGTATCATTGGTAGAAATACCACAAAAGCGCTACTTCAATTCCAAGCTTCAGCTGGACTTGATGAATCAGGTGAGTTTGACGATGATACTATTTACAATTTGAAATTAAACCTTTACGGAGCTTGTTAGAACAACGCAAAAATTAAAACAATGAAAACATTTTTTATCGGATTTTTAACCTTCTTGATGTGTTGGGTTATGCCCGCGCATAGTTTCGCCAATCTCGAAACGTTGCCTATTGAACCGACCAGCCAACTGAATATCAGCTCTGCCAACCCCGTGCAACCCACGCACAGCAAAAAAGCCATTCGCCAACAACTCAAAGCGCAAAAAAAAGCACTCCGCCAACAATCTAGCCAACCTCAAGACGCTACGTTGATATTAGCGGTAATTTTTGCTATACTCATACCTTGTGTAGGTGTATTTATTCACCAAGGCAGTATAACTATGGATTTTTGGATAGCTTTGGTATTGATGTTATTCGTTTGGTTGCCTGGTATTATTTACGCGCTTTATGTTATTTTCGTAAAAGGTTAATTATCAACTAATTAGCTTTAATTTATAAAACCTACATCTTCAACGGTGTGGGTTTTTTTTTATCTATTTTTTCAAACTTTTTTATTATAAAAAAAGCCCTTTCGGGTAGAAAGAGCTAATTATTGTATTTTATCTGATTAAATATCCAACTCCAAATAACAGGGGCAATGGTCAGAATGTACAGCGTCGTTTAATAAATCTGAAGCTATGATTTTATCTTTGAGCGGCTCTGTAACCGTTTGATAATCAATGCGCCAGCCTTTATTGGTAGCGCGGGAATTGGTGCGAACATTCCACCAGCTATATTTTTGCAATTGGGGATTAGCCGTTCTAAAACTATCCACAAAACCGCCCTCGCCCAGCCATTTGGACAACCAAGCGCGCTCTTCGGGCAAAAAACCTGTAGTTTTGGCGTTATTTTTGGGGTCGTGAATATCCATATTGGCGTGAGCTATGTTGAAATCGCCCTGCAATAAGATATTCGGTCTAGTTTTTTTCACCTCCATAATATAAGGGAAAATCGCATCCAAAAACTCATATTTTGCCCCTTGACGCACCTCACCAGAAGTGCCAGAGGGAAAATAGCAATTAAATACGGTCAAATCGCCAAAGTCGGCGCGAATAACCCGCCCTTCAGCATCAAAAAAATCATTGCCAAAGCCATTTTGTACAAAATCGGGCTTTTGTTTGCTGAAAATAGCCACCCCACTGTAGCCTTTTTTGCTGGTAGCCGAAAACCAATAATCGTGATAACCCAAAGCAGTCAGCGCGGAAATATCCACTTGCGATTTCTCGGCTTTTGTCTCCTGAATACCGATAATATCATAGCCGCCAGCAGCCACCCAATCTGTAAAACCTTTGCCTATAGCAGCGCGAATCCCGTTGAGGTTGTAAGAAATAATTTTAAGCATATTATAAATTTTAACTATTGCAAAACTGGGCGCAAAATTAACCTTTTTTTGCGATTTGTATAGGGCTATTATACGAAAAAATGGCTAAAAAGTTGGGATTTTATGGCAAAACATAGCTTTTCAAAAGAAAATACTAACTTTGCAGCCCCATTTTATTTTATTGGATTTATCATCGCAAATTTTTAATTTTATTGTGGCAGCTCTCAAAGATTTACTATTCAAATATACAACCGACGCAAGCCGCTTTTTGGTGGTGGATAGCTTATTGATACATTACCGCGACGAGGGCGAGGGCGAACCTTTGCTGCTCTTGCACGGCACTTTTTCCTCTCTGCACACTTTCAACGAATGGAATAAACACCTAAAAAAACATTATCGGGTAATTCGTTTGGACTTAATGGGTTTTGGGCTAACGGGTGCGAATGAAAATGGCGATTATTCAGCAGCCAACCATTGCCGCGTATTAAAACGGTTTTTACAAATACTAAAAATAGAACGCTGCCACGTAGCGGGCAACTCTTTGGGCGGTTTATTGGCTTGGGAATTTACACTTCGCCATCCTCAAACAGTGGATAAACTAGTACTAATTGATGCAGCGGGATTTATGGAGGAGGAAAATTTACCCTTACCTTTCCGTTTGGCGCGCGCACCTTTGGCAGGAAGAGTTATAAAATATGTGGTCAGGAAAGAAGTCTTAAAACAATTTGTAAAGCAAGTTTATTTTCATCAAGATAAAGTCACCGAGCAGCTTATCAATCGGTATTATGACCTTTTCACTAGAGACGGCAACACGGACGCTTTTTTAAATTTGGCTAATCAACCCTATACAGATAGTTCGGAAAATCTAAAAACGATACAAAATCCTACCCTAATTATGTGGGGGCGGGAGGATGCTTGGATTCCTGTGCATAATGCCCGCCGTTTTCATCAGTTGATAAAAAACTCCAAACTAAAAATTTATCCCGAAGTTGGACACGTGCCAATGGAAGAAATTCCCGAAGAAACGGCTTTGGATTTGATAGAATTTTTGGAAAGTTAGCTTTTTGGACTATGAAAGTCAAACATATTTACTGTTTTTGCTATTTTGGAACGAGCGAAGCTACAGTTAGATATAGAGCCACTTATGTGTTGGAATGGTTGCAAAAAGAGCAAAAAATTAGTTACGATATATTCTATCCAAGTTATAAAATAAAAAATATAATTTGGTTTATTTGGCTTTTATTGCGTATTCGTTGGTTTAGAAAAGATAATTCTATTATTATATTCCAAAAGATATTTAGCGATAGAATTTACGCCCGATTACTGTTTTGGTTGTTAAAAAAACAAAATCAACACACTTTATACGATATAGACGACGCCGAACACACCAGAAGAGATGCGCAAACAATAATCAAATTTTTGCAAAATTGCCAAGCCTGTTCTGTAGGTAGTCGCGCGCTTATTGATTATGTAAAAAATTATAACCAACAAATTTTATTCTTAACTTCGCCAATTATACCCAATTTTTACGATAAAAAAAGCAAAAATAACAAATTTAATATCGGTTGGATAGGATATTATGGCGCACACAAAGAAAGTTTGCATCAATTGGTTTTTCCTGCGCTTTTGCGGTTGAATTTTCCCGTTAAAATTACTTTATTAGGGGTACAAACAACTGCAGAAATCAGCGAAATTAGCCTTTTTTTTAACAAAAATCCGTTGATAGAGTTGGAATTGCCACTCAATTTAGATTGGCTGGATGAAGCGAGAATTTATCAACGGATTAGACGATTTGACTTGGGTTTATCGCCCCTTTTGGATAATGAATTTAACCGCGCCAAGTCCGCTTTCAAACTCAAACAGTGTTTATCTTGTGCTGTGCCCGTGTTGGCGAGTCCTGTGGGCGAAAATCTGCATTTTTTGCAAGCGGGCGAAAATGGTTTTTTCTGCGTAGAAGCTGCTGATTTTGAAGATAAAATTAACTATTTTTATCATTTAGAAAATACTGAATATCAACAATTTAGCCAAGCAGCTGTGGATAGCTATTCGCTTTTTAGTGTAGAATTATACGCACAGAATCTATTAGATTTTTACAAAAAAAAATAAAGAACTGCAAATAATTGCTAAAAAATAAATTTTTTTCCTCAAAAAGTTTGCATAATCAAAAAAAGCCGTAACTTTGCCCCCGCTTTTATAAAAATAATTTCTTTGTTATAAAAAACGCCACAACATGCCAAAGCTCAAAACGCATTCCAGCGCGAAAAAACGTTTTTCAGTTACAGGTTCAGGCAAAATCAAATGCAGCCACGCTGGCAAAAGACACATTTTGACCAAAAAATCAAAAAGTCGTAAATTGCGTTTGACCCATGCTGGTCTTGTACATGATACAGAATTCGCCCGCGTAAAAAGATTGCTCGCCATAGGCGGATAATCCCATCCCACGCAAAGGATTACAAAACCTTTATTTTTGTAGCAAGCCGCCCTCTGTGGAAAAGTAGCGGGTAAAAATCTTCTCACCCGTCTCCCCAAGGTTGCTTAATGTATTTTTTTTATCAAAAATTTTAAAATTTAATCAAAAATGCCACGTTCGGTAAATCACGTCGCTTCAAGAAGAAGAAGAAAGAAAGTATTGGCACAAGCCAAAGGTTATTGGGGCATACGCAAAAACGTATGGACAGTAGCCAAAAACGCAGTTGAAAAAGGTTTGCAATACGCTTATAGCGGTCGTAAACAGAAAAAGCGTCAATTCCGCGCACTGTGGATAGCTCGTATCAACGCAGGTACAAGAGAACTTGGGCTTTCATACAGCCGTTTTATGTTCTTATTATCCTCAAAAAACATTGAACTAAACCGCAAAGTATTAGCTGATTTGGCTATGCACGATGCAGAAGCGTTCAAAGCTATCGTTCAAGCTGCGCAAGCATAAAAGAACAATACGCGCTACTAAGTGGCAGCCCACAAAAACGCAAGGCATTCATTTGCTTTGCGTTTTTTCATTTTTAATGACCAAAAAAAAGCCTTATGTCCAATCAAAAATCGCCCAATTCGCTTTGGATAACCATCAATGAGCAGAAAATCCACACTTTACGCTTAGGCGAGGGCAAAAAATTATTGATTATTTTTCACGGTTTTGCGGGTAGAGCTGAGCATTTTTTGGAACTATGCCCTAGTTTGGAAGCTTATTTTGATATAATTTTGGTGGATTTACCCTTTCACGGGCGCAGCGAGTGGGACAAAGACCATTTTCGCCCTGCTGATATACGCAATTTAATTTTTGAGATATTACAAATGACAGGTTATCAACGATTTAGCTTGATGGCACACAGTATGGGGGGATTTATAGCGTTCAAAATTTACGAAAAAATGGCAAGTTTGGTAGAAAATATGATTATGTTGGCTCCTGGGGGCATTTATCGCGCTTTGCCATTCAACCCAATTTTATTCAATTCGCCCGTCCGCCGTTTTTTCCGCTACGCTATGAGCAGCAATTTAGTACCCAAAGTGATGCGGATTAGTATGAAAATGAAGTTATTACATAAAAGTTTTTACGAATTTATCAACCAACATTTTGCTACAGAAGAACGCCGCAAGCGCATTTTCAACTCTTGGGTTTCGCTCTATTATTTCAACCTCAATTTGAACAAAATAGAAAAACTTTTGCAACAAAATGATACCTTGCTATGTTTTTTTTACGGTACAAAAGATAAAATTACCCCTGTTCGCTACGCTCGAGATTTTGCCAAAAATTTACCCAATAGCCAAATTATTATGGTAGAGGGCGAAAACCACTTCTTTTTGCGCAAGCCTTTGGCAGAAAAGCTGGCAGAATGGGCAAATACTTATTTTAAAGAAAAGCAGTTATAAAATTTTATTAGAAATGTCATTTATATTATACGCCAAAACTTTACACTTTATCGCGCTAATCAGTTGGATGGCGGCTATTTTTTACCTGCCCCGTTTATTTATTTATCACCGCGAAGCTTTGGAGCAAGACGAACCCACCAAAAGTATTTTATCCACATATTTGGCTGATTATCAACGCCGTTTGTATAAAATAATTATGAATCCAGCGATGATGGTTACTTTTGTGGCTGGCTTTGCGATGATTTTTGGCTATGGTTGGGAATGGTTTGCGGCTAATCATTGGCTACACGCCAAGTTGGTTTTGTTGGCTGGTTTGGTTTATTTTCATCTCCAATGCAAACAGATTATGCAGCGATTGGCTACAGGCGAAAAAGTTGGGACTTCAACCCGCTTGCGCTTATTTAATGAAATCCCAACCCTGTTGATGATAGCTATAGTGCTGCTGGCTGTGTTCAAGAACGGCTTAAATGCAGTTTTGGCTATGTTGGGTTTAATCACAGTGGGCGGATTATTATTTTTGGGGGTTCGTTTTTATAAAAAACTGCGCGCCAAAGAGTCCAAAATACTATAAATTTATATTTTAATAAATAATGAAAATTTTACTATTAATTCCCTATTTTGGTCAATTCCCAAAAGATTATTTCGGATTGTTTTTAAAATCAGTATCTTATAACAAGCAGTTAGATTTTCTTATTTTGTGCGATAATCCCCCTCAAGTGGCTTTGCCCCCGAATGTGCGCGTGGAAAAAATGCAGATGTCCAAGTTTAACGATTTGGCAACACAGCGTTTGGGCGCGCAAGTTCAGGTAAAATTTGGGTATAAATTATGCGATTTTCGCCCTATGTTTGGACAGATTTTCGCCGATTGGGCAAAAAATTACGATTTTTGGGGACATTGCGATATGGATTTGATACTGGGCAACATCAGCGCGTTTTTGAACGAGGATATTTTAACCCGATTTGATATTATCTCTTTGCGCAAAGAATGGATTTCTGGCTCGTTCGCTTTGTATAAAAATCGCGAAGCGGTGAATAATTTGTATAAAAAAAGCGCACACTGGGAAAAAGTAGCTAAAAGTGTTGATTATCAGCGATTTGATGAGTGTGGATTGCTGAAATCAGCCGAAAAAATGGCTTATCGCACACTCGCAAAGGGCGAAAATATACTCAATTTAGAGTTGGAAACCGAGAGCATAACCTATATCGTCGAGCGGATAAAACAAAGCGCAGAAAGTAGCCATTTTGCTTTTTTCCAACAAACTTTGGTAAAAGAGAGCATACAAAAAGGGAGTATTTTAAAATATGAAAAAGGGCAGGTTTTTATCCATAAAAGCAGCGAAACGCGCCACCCTGAAAATATGCAATTTGCTCATTATCACTTTATTACCGAAAAAAATAACGGCTTTTTCCAATTTCCTAACTGGGGAGAAATTCCCGATATTTTTTATATTGACGAAACGGGATTTTATACAGAAGCAGAGTTTAAAAATCATCAAACTATTTATAATCAACGGATTAGAGCGGGTAAGTTAAAGTATTGGTTTAGAACCGTTCCGAAAAAAATTTGGTCAAAAATTAGCAAACTGTTCAAAAAATAGATAAAAAATATGTCTTTCAAAATTTACACCAAAACAGGCGATAAAGGTCAAACTTCGCTTTGGGGCGGCGCAAGAGTAGCCAAACATCATATCAGGATAGAAAGTTACGGCACTGTAGATGAACTCAATTCGTACTTGGGCGTTGTAGCTTCTTTTATGCAAACTGCTGAAAATCAACAGTTTATTTACAATATACAAAGCCGTTTATTTACTATAGGCGCAATTTTGGCAACCCAACCCGATAAAAAAAATCTACAAACGCCCGATTTACACACTGAAGACATCAGCGCGTTGGAAACGGCCATAGACCAGATGGAGAGCGAGTTGGAACCGTTAAAAAACTTTATCCTGCCCAGTGGGCATTTGGCAGTATCACATTGCCACGTAGCGCGCTGTATTTGCCGCCGTGCCGAGCGTTTGGTGGTGGGATTGGAAGAAGCTGAAAATCAACCCATTGAACCCTTAGTTTTGCAATATCTAAATCGTCTTTCAGATTATTTGTTTGTATTGGCGAGAAAAATGGCAAAAGATTTGCAAGTAACAGAGGTCATTTGGCAAGGGCGGAAATAAACCCGTTACAGTTATCTAATCAACCTCTACAGCTATTGAAATGAGCTTTGAAAACTGTGACTAATGGATAATTTTCATCGTTTCAATAATTAAAAATCAAAGCATATGAAATATCTACTCCTATTTTTATTATTTAGTTCGGTTATTAATACCAACTTTGCGCAAAAATCAGCAGCCAAAGATTTGGTCAAAGATGCAGAAGGACAAATCAACCGCAAAGAATACGCAGCAGCCAAACAATCTTTGACCAATGCACTCAGCGTCAAAGAAAATTTTGCTATAGCTTGGCGATTGTTGGGCGTGGTCAATACCCGTTTGCAAAACTATGAAGAAGCCAGCGCAGCATACGAAAAACTGTTCAAATTAGACGGCGAATTATCCAAAGCAGCCTATTTTGAAGCAGGTCAAGCCAATATGAAACTATATGAGTACGACCTTGCGCTTCGTTATTTTGAGTTATACAGAAACGCCGACAATCGCGATTTTAGCACGGACGAACAAACCATCCAGCGTGGTTATGATATGCTGGTAGCGAGAGAAATTAACAGTTGTAAATTTGCTAGAACGGTTGATTTCAAGCAAGTTACAGACACTGTAGAAAATATGGGCAATGTTATCAACACTTCAGGGGACGAGTACTTGCCCACACTCACCAGCGACGGCAAACTATTGGTTTTTACTTCAGATAGAGGTGGCGAAAACATTATGGTGAGCCGCAAAAAAGAAAATAATAACTGGACAGAAGCCAAATCTATAGGCAAAGGCATCAACACCAGCAACAACGAGGGTATGGCCAAACTCACCGTTTGCGGACGTACTGTATATTTTTCTGCTTGCGGGCGCGAAATAGGTATGGGCGGTTGTGATATTTTCAAAGCAAGTTTTGACTACGACGAAGCTACAGGCTACGATGCGCACATAGTCAAAGAATTGAGCAGTCGCCAATGGGATTCCCAACCCACGATAAGCTGCGACGGCAAAACGATGTATTTCGCCTCCAACCGCGACGGCGGTATGGGTGGGACGGATATTTGGGCTTCTTATCTCAACGATAATGGAATTTGGTCTGTACCTGTCAATTTGGGCGCAACCATCAACACCCCAGCCGACGAAGAGGCACCATTTATCAGCCCTGACGGGGTAACGCTTTACTTTTCTTCGGACGGACACGCGGGTTTTGGCGATATGGATATTTTTAGAACCGTTTTGGAGAATAAAATTTGGTCGCAACCCCAAAACTTAGGCGCAGCATTCAACACCCCTTATCGCGAAGCGGGGATAATCATCAGCCCAGAAAATGATATGGCTTATTTTGCATCAGCACGCCCCAAAGGCAGAGGCGGTTTGGATATTTATCAAATCAAATTGAGACCAGAATTGGCTCCAGCTATAGACAATGTATTGATAGACGGTTATGTTTTTGATGTCAACACAGGCGAACCAATTTTCAACTCACAGGTCAAAATAGGCAAAGGCAACGACCGCCAACTGATAAAAACAGATTCTGCTGGGCGTTTTTTCATCTGTCTGCCCAATAAAGGTTCTTATTCTTATATCATACAAAAAGAGGGTTATACCGAACACATAGGCGCAGAATTTTTCCAACGCAGTAAAGGCAACCCCGCCCAACGCATAGAAGTAGGTTTGGGTACGGGTTTGGCCAAAAATGAAGTAAAAGTTGAACCTAATCCAGTGCCTAGTCCAGCCATAGCCCGCGCGCGCAAAAATCTATCTGTTTATTTTGAATCAGGCAAACACGAACTTTCCGATACCCAACGGGAACAAATCAAACAGCTTATCAACCAATTTTCTGACAAAAGCAAACTCCAAATCAAAGTTACAGGCTTTGCTGATGATATTGGCAACAAAGATTTCAACTTGAGCTTGTCCGAAAAAAGAGCAAGTTTTGTGGCCAGATTTATAGAAGACCAAAAAGTGCCCAAAGAGCAAATTATATACGATGGCAAAGGGGTAGTAGAAAGTAATATCGCCAAACATCAAAAACGCCGAGTAGAAATTGTAATTTCTAACTAAAAAAAACCTCACAAGCCAAAACTTTTTGTATACATTAAGTAATTAGAGGCTATAAAAATAGGTATAAAAATAGATATTGAAGGTTGTGAAGGGGCTATATTTTTGGACGATATACAAAAAAGAGATTTTGAATTAATGTCTTTGACTTGGCAACAAAGTCCAGCTGATGACGATTTGACCCAAATTTGGCACAGCAAAAGTGACACAGCAGACGGCAGCAATCGCGTAGGTTTCAATAACCCAGAAGCCGATAAAATTATAGATGAGTTAAGAGTTTGTATGGATGAGGAAAAACGCCGCGAATTATATTTGAGAGTACAAGAGATAATCGCAGATGAGCAACCTTATATTTTTCTCGTTACGCCTTCAGAGCGAATAATCATCAATAAAAAATTTACGAACACTCAAGTTTCCACCGCCAGACCAGGGTTTAGAGCTGGCGAGTTTAAGTTAAAATAAAACCTTTTCGGTTATTGATATGAAAATTACTTTAATTATTTCTCTTTTTATTTTATTATTCCATTCTTACCCACAAGCGCAAACTACTAATAATAAGGTAGTTATAAACTTATGGAACGATGTGGGCAGGCTAAACCCAATCACTTCCACCTCAGCAGATGCAAGTTATGTGGAAAGCAATGTATTCAGCAGTTTATTGGCATATAATCCCAAAAACTATCAACTTCAGACCGATTTGGCAGCCGCTATGCCTATAATCAATACTATAGACACGGGCGAGTACAAAGGGGGAATGTCGCTAACTTTCCAAATCAACAAGAACGCGGTTTGGGATAATGGACAACCGATTACAGCCCACGATTTTATATTTACGGTCAAAGCGATAAAAAATCCACGTATAGAATCAGGCAATAATCGCCCCTATTATACGTTTATTGATGATATAAAAATCAATAAAGACAACGAACAAAAATTTACTATTTATAGCAAAGAACGATATTTTTTGGCAGAAAACAGCGCAGGCACGTTGCAAATTATGCCCGAATACATTTACGACAGCAGCCGAATTATGCGCAAATTCAGCATAGGCGACTTGGACACCATCCCACAAATGAAAAGCCACAATCAAATTATCAAGTTTGCAGAACAATTCAATAAGTTGGAATTTAGCAACTTTACGTTAATTGGTTCAGGAGCGTACCGTTTTGAGAGTTGGAAATTTCAAGACAAAATTATTTTAATCCGCAAAAAAAATTATTGGAAAGATGCGGTTGACAATCCCAACAACAAAGCCAAGTATCCAGATACGATAATTTATAAAATTGCCCAAAGTTTTGAAAGTTTGTTGAACTCGGTCAAAAATATCGAAATTGATGCCATAACTGGTATGCAACCCCAAACTTTTGATAAATGGAAAAAAGATGCTACGATAAAAGCTAATTTTAATTTTTATACCCCCGAACAATTTGCTTATGATTATATTGGTATCAACACCAAAAAAGCGGGACTAAACGAGAAAAAAGTTAGACAAGCCTTAGCGCATCTTATTGATAAACAATATCTTATCAATACTATTTATAAAGGTTATGCCAAAACAACCAACAGCCCCATAAATCCTGTAAAATCGCATTATCACAAAGGGCTAAAAGAGCGCGAATTTAGCCTCAAAAAAGCAAAATCCCTACTCGCAGAAGCGGGTTGGGCAGATACAGATAAAAATGGAATTTTGGACAAAACAATCAATGGGGCAAAAATTGAGCTAAAATTCAACCTTAAATACCTCAAAAATAACCAATTGCGGCAAGAAATAGCCCAACATTTCCAAACCAACGCTCAAAAAGTGGGTATAGTTTTGGAATTAAACGGCGAAGAAAGGGGTATTTTGATGGAAAATCTCAATAACCGAAGATATGATTTGAATGTAGGGGCTTGGATACAAACGCCAGATTTAGAAGATATGACCCAAATTTGGCACAGCAGCAGCGATAATCCACAAGGCAGCAACCGCACAGGATTCGGCAGCCCAGCCAGCGACAAAATTATAGATGCCATCCGTATTTGTGTGGATAAAAAACAACGCGATATTTTATATAAGGAAATTCAAGAAATGATTGCTGACGAACAACCTTATATTTTCTTGTGTGTGCCAAAAGAGCGGTTGATTATTCACAAAAAATTCTATCATACCCAAGTTACCGCCCATCGCCCCAATTTTATAGCGAGCGAGTTTCAAACCAAATAACAACTAATTTTCCCAATTAAATCATTAAATTCTTTTACAAATGCAATTCAATCAACTTGTTTTAACCGCCATAACTTTCTGCTTATTGGCATTCTATTCTTGCACAGGCAGCAAAAACAACAGTAAAACTAGCCCCGAAGATAAATTTTTGGGTATCTGGGAGATAAAAACCATAGAAAAAGGCGGCCGCACTATAGATATGCGCTCTATAGCTGGCGAATGTTATATGGATTTTAGCAAAAACATAAAAAAAAGCGAGGATAAAAAAACCAAAACCACCTACAAATTTCGTATGGAAATGGGCGGTCAAGACCGTATTTTTGATTATCGGGTGATGAACGATTCGGTCAAATTTGTGCAGGTCAAAAATTGGAATGATATGAAAATTGTATCTTTTGGCAAAGAAGAAACCAAATTAGACCAAATTGTAGATGGGGATATTATTCGCTACAACCTCTACCCCCGCCCAGATTTAGACGCTGCCAAGAAAAAAGCAGAAAAAGAAGCAGCAAATAAAGCAGCTGGAAAATAAAATTTGGGGAAATCTAAAAAAAGTGCTAATTTTGCCGCAATTTTTTAACAAATGTAACCCAAAATGCACAAGATTTTATTTTTGTGGGCTTTTGCAGCCCTTTTTCTGCTTCAAAGTTGTGGAGATAACAACCCAGCCCAACAACAATTATTGATAGGTGAATGGCAGTTTAGTAACGGTACTTTAGATGGCAATCCAGAATTTGCCGCCCAAAATTATGCACTATACCAACTCAAATTTAGCCCCGACGGCAAACTAAGTAGCCAAATTTTGAGCGATTTGGAAAAAACTGAAACGCTCCCCTACAAAGTAGAAGGGGATAAAATCGTGCTAGAAAATGCTAAAACTACTTTTATAATTAAAAATTTGTCTGATAAGCAATTATCTATCTTTTTTGAGATGAACTTGGAAGGTAATACTTACGCAGTAGAAATGACTTTTAATAAAAAGTAAATTTTCTAACTTTTATTTGCTAACTTTTATTTTTTTAATAAAATATGGGAAAAAATATCGTTCTCTCTATTGCTTTAGGTCTTGTGTTGTTGCTTATTTTAATGCTTGTTATGAGCGATTCTGTAAGCACCAATACACCCAAAGATGTGACCAAAAAATTTTTAGTTGCACTCGCCAAAAAAGACTTACAAGCTGCTAAATTATATTCTACTGCTGAATCAAAAACACTTTTGGCAATGGTAGAAAAAGCACTTTATAAGAATACTGAAGAACTAGAAGTCCAAACGCAAATAGTTGAACAAATTGAAAAAATGCCTATTGAATGCAAAAAGTATGAAAATAAAGCTGTTTGCAATTGTAATACAAATAGTCCAAAACCTTTAGAGTTAGATTTAGTCAAGGAAGATAATGTTTGGTTGGTCAAAGTAGATATAAATTTCTTTGTAAATCAAGGCAAAGAAACAGCCCAAGACGAACAACAACAAAATACTTCCAGTAACTACCCAGTAAGTTCAAATAAACCACTTACCAAAGGCTCGTCATCAAAAAATACATCTATAGAAGACTTAGCAAAGTCTTCAGCAGAGTTGCAAGAAGCATTGGATAAGTTGGAAAATAAAAAAACTAATTATACCAAGCCTAATTTGAAAGTAGAAGAAGTTGGCGATGCTGGTGACGACGAATCAGAAGGTTTAGAAACTACTTACTCTACCACTAAAATAACTGTAAATCCTATCAACAATGCTTATGTTATAGCTTGGGTGGATAGGGCACGCTTACGCACAGCCCCAACTTTAGATTCGGAAACGATACACTTCATAGCTGAAGGTGAAATGCTCAAAAATTTAGGGCAAAGAAGCCGCCATACTGAAATAATCGAACTGCGTGGAGCAAACTATGAGGCTCATTGGATAAAAGTGCAAACATTAGATGGACTTTTTGAAGGCTGGGTTTTTGAAGGTGCTGTAAAATAAAATACAAAAAAGCGATTGGGAACAATTTCCTAATCGCTTTTTTTATAAACCAAAAAACTTCAAAAAAAAGAAAGACTGACGGGATTTTCACCCGCAACCCCGCGCCCCCAAGGCGCGTACAATGGATAGTGCTGAAATTATTTATACAAACAATTATAGGACTGCCAACTTACGCGAGCAATCCTACTGATTTTGCAACAGTCTTTCTTGTGAGTGGGGCTGGGTTCGAACCAACGACAGATATGAACTGTGTTGCTGTGGTTTCTTTTACAAAAAACGCTTGTTTTTATTGCTCTACCAACTGAGCTACCCACTCCATAAAAATAAAAAAAATCTCATCAAAGGCGGAAACGGCTGGACTCGAACCAGCGACCCACTGCGTGACAGGCAAAAATAGTGCTGTGGTTTTTTTTACAAAAAACGCTTATTAGTTGTTCTAACCAACTGAACTACGTTTCCAAAAATAAGGCACAAGTGGTTGGATTCGCACCAACGTCCAGCGGGTTAAATACTCTAATGGTGCTGTGGTTTTTTCTACAAAAAACGCTTGCGATGTCCGCTGCTCTAACTGCTGAGCTACACTTGTGGATAAAAATAAAAAGAGCACAGGCGGTTGGATTTGCACCAACGACACATAGATTAACCATAATAGTGCTGTGGTTTCTTTTACAAAAAACACTTTTCCTATTGCTCTACTAACTGAGCTACGCCTGTATAATAAAATCGTCGGGATGGTTGGATTTGAACCAACGACCTGCGTTCCCCTGATATTCTAGTGCTGCGGTTTTTTTTACAAAAAACACTTATTATAACGCTACGCTACCAGACTGCGCCACATCCCGAAAATAAAAAAAATAGCGGGGATAGTCGGACTTGCACCGACACCTTTTGTTTTCAAGGCAAAGATTTATAGTGCTGTGGTTTCTTTTACAAAAAACACATCGGTATGCTACTTTACACCATATCCCCAAAGGTAACTTTACTGATAATTAAGTAAAAGGGTGGAGTGGTTGGATTCGCACCAACGACCTACGGAACCACAATCAAGTTTGCTGCTGTGGTTTTTTATACAAAAAACACTTTACGTTACTCTACTAAACTGAGCTACACTCCACAGATAAAACATAGTAAAGGGGGACGGATTCGCACCGCCGTCTGCTGCCTGGAAGTATTCTAGTGCTGTGGTTTTTTTTACAAAAAACGCTTATTTTCAGCCGTGCTGCTACTGCACCACCCCTTCATATAATAAAATTTAATACTTTTGTACATAAAATGCAAAGTTATAAAACTTCAATAACCTTGCCATAAACTTGTTTTGTCCAGCCGTTGATGCCGCCTTTATTATTGCCGATTAGACAACCTTTTTGCTCATCTTTGGCTTTTACCAAATGGGTAAAATAATTACCTTTTACCTTGCAATAAACCGCGTCGCCTATCAATACAGACTCCCAAGTAGCGGGCTCGAGCAGATGATTTTGCCCCGACTTAATGAGCGGATTCATAGAATTGCCTTTTTCTCTGGTAATGAACGTTTCGCCATTTTGTAGCTTTTCCAGCTTGTAATTTCTCATCTTATACTAATTTTAAACGGTAAATAATGTCGTGGAGATGGTTGGATTCGAACCAACACGCACCCGAAGATGCAACGAGTTTTAAATGACGAAAATGCTGCGATTTTTTATACAAAAAATACTGTGTGCGCTCGTCGCGTATACCTTTTCGCCACATCTCCTAATTTATACTTATTTGTAAATTTCCTCTAATCATTATTTGGTGGAAATGGTTGGACTCGAACCAACATACTCTATCATAGACTCAAACCATAAGCCTAAGAGTGGCAGATATTTAGTGTAATTTTTGTTAGAATAATCAAAGTTACAATAAATGCTGAGGTCTTTTAATACACAAAAAACACAGTTTTTGGTTTGATTCTGCTGCGTTTGCCCTTTTCGCCACATCTCCTAATTATACTTATTTGTAAATTTTTTGTCTCTTAATTCTATTTTGTGGGGGCAGTTGGATTCGAACCAACAAGCTCTAAAGAGCGACAATCTTACTGACGACAGTTGCTGTGGTTTTTTGTACAAAAAACGCTTATGTGCTTTGCTGCGTATGCCATTTCCGCCTCACCCCCTTATTTTTTTATAATAATTTTCTACTTTTCAATCTTATGTTCAATCAAAACTTGGTAATAAACGGAAAAAAATTAATCTTTATAGAACGGAAAGCTGATTTTATAACGGCTATGCAAGAATTAGCCAAAAGTAAAAGTTTCGCTATCGACACCGAATTTGACCGCAATCGCAGCCGTTATGGGTTTAATGTGTGCGTGATACAAATTGCTACCGAAAAAAACTGTTATATCATAGACCCATTGGCTGTAGCTCAAGGCGAGCGGATGAACACAGCGTTGAAACCACTTTGGGAGTTGATAGAATCGGATAAACATTTGAAAATTATTCACGCTTTGGGCGAAGATATACGCCTTTTTGCTAAATATAATTGCGTAGCGCGTTGTTTTTTTGATACCAAAATTGCCGCCGAAACCCTTTGTATAAAAGGCGGAGATTCGTTCAAAACATTACTTAAGGCTATTTTGGATAAAGAAGTGGATAAATCTTTACAAAAAACGAACTGGTTTGAACGCCCTTTGACTTGGGAACACTTGCTTTATCTGGCTAACGATGTGGTTTATTTGCAACAAATCAAAGACGAGTTGGAAAAACAGTTGAAAACTGCCCAACGCGAGCATTGGTTTGCCGAAGAGATGGAATTTGCGCTACAATTGGAAGCGCACATCAACCACGATGCAGAAATCCAAAGCCTCAAAAATAAACAAGAGTATAGAATGTTTAGCGAATTTCAACAGTTTATGTTTGAAAAACTATGGCATTTGCGCGACCAAACCGCTCAAAAAGCGGATAAGCCACCTTTTTACATTTTTGGCAATGAACAATTATTCAAAATAGCAGAAAACGCGACTGATTTTATCCAAAACCCCATTTTTAAGGGATTTTATAAAACTTTTCAAGAGGAAGAAAAGCAACAAGTATTTTTAACCCAATTACAAAATTGGCTCACAGAAGCCCAAACGCTTAATTTAGCTACTGTTTGGCAAAAGCCCAAATTTGACCCCAATAAACCCTTTGTGGATAGAACAAAAGCTAAAGAAATTGCCTTGCGAACATTCAATCCTATAAAAGATTTTTTGCGGGAAAAATACGGCGAAGATACAGAGAAAAGATTATTGAGCAATCGCAAGATTGAAATAATAGGCATAGAACAAAATTTAAACCTTTTGCCCCAATATATCGTCGCAGAGATAAAAGCCGCAGCTCAGGCTACCAATACAGATATTAGCAAATATCTAAAATAAGTTATAAAAAAAGAAAAAGACGCAAAGATTTTACAAAAAAAAGCGCTGGTGCTACAATATGATGATTATGCGGATGCATCAAATGCTGTAAGTCTTTTTTACAAAAAATGGTCAGAACGGTTGCTTTTAATTGGTCTTCAACGTCTTTTTCTTTCAAATTTCATCTACTTCAGCCCTATTAGAGCTTGATTTGTTGCAAAACGTCTTGGTTCAACGCTTTGAGCATATTTTCGGCTGGGTTGAGTTGGCGAACTTCGCCCGTAACTTTATCAATCGTAGTGGTTTCACCGCCCACAATCAAAGAAATTACGCTACCGTCAAAACCACCAATCATAGTTACGCCCGCATCGTCAATTTGGGAGGGGAAATCTTTGCCACGACCAGATACATACCACCAAATAACTTTCATTTCACCCAAACCCACTTTCTGCAATTTTGACATCGCTTCTTCGTAGTTGGTTTTGGCGTTGCCGCTAGCAGGGTTGAACTGCATATCGCTCACTACCAGCAAAGTAGTAGGAAAGTCTTTAACAGGCACATCAGGGCGAGTGGTGCGAATGCGCACAATTTCATCGATTACGGATTGGAAATTGGTACTACCCCAACCACCGCAAGCAGCAGCTTGTTGGCACATATCCGTAAAACCACCTGACAATTGGATAACACGACTTTCGTTGCTGAACGCAATAACGTTTTTGTGGAAAGTGCCTTCGTTCAGGGTGGAAAAATATACCCCCAAAGAGATACAAATATCGTAAGGAGTTGTACCTTTGCTGTCCACTTTTTCCCAAGTCATAGAACCCGAAGTGTCCAAAGCAGACCAAACATTCTCGCGGATGCCGCCAGTACCTTTTTTGGCCAATTCAATCAAACCATCAAACTGTTTGTTCAAGGTGTTGCGTTGTGCCAAAGATAATTTTGAACTTCCGTAGCTGTTGTTTGGGTAAATCGCTTTAAACAATTCGTACACATAACCCGTAAATTTCGCTACAGGTTGAGTATCCAACCAAGCCAAGTAACGTTTTTCTAAGTTGTGGCGTTCCAAAACCGTTTTGCCGTCTTTGCCTTTGCTGTTCACAATTTGGAAAAGGGCTTTACCAGCAATGCGCGCAAAATCCAATTTATCCCACAGACCGTCTTGCATAAAACGTTGAAAAGCGTGCGCTTGTCCGTTGGCTTTAAACTGGCGGTATTGTTTGGCGTTCCAGCCCAAAAATTGGCACAAACCGTAAGCAAACTCATTCATAAGTTTGTGGCGGTCGTTATAGACTTGTTTCGCGCTGCGGATTTTGGGCAAAAACTTAGCGATAAGGTCGCGGTTGTATTCGTTGGCTATGCCCATTTGTACCAATTCGTACAGTTTGGTTTTATCCAATATAGGCAATAAATCTTCGTGCCACAAATCTTTCCAACAACCCACCACGGGGATTAACCACATATTTTTGTAAAAAGTCTCTGGCTGGTATTTGGCAACCCAAGAGATAGCTTTTCTAAATTCATCGCGCGCACCCTGTCCGCGTTGTACGTTATCGGTTTCAAACAAACCTTTAATGCTGCGGGTAATAGTGCGGTTGTAAAATAAAATCTGCAAAGCCACAAGGGGGGACTCGCCCCATATTTTGCCCATATCGGTGTACACTTCTTCCAACTTGCGGTCGCGGTAAGTAGCAGATTTAGCAAAATAATCCAACAAGCCTGCACCTGTTGTTCCGTGCGACAAAGCCCCATTTTCGGTGTAAACATTGTATTGCATAACCGCTTGCAGGAATGGATTTTTAGTTTGTTTTGTCATTTTAGATAAAAAACGATAAAGTGAAAAAATGGTTTTGAATTTATTCTGCTTTGTTATTCGTGGTTTAGTTGTGCAGAACGAGGGCATTAACTACCCTACCGCGCTTAAAGTTCCCAGCCTTATAAAAAAAACAATTATTTTTTTAAAATCGTTTATTAAAATAGGGTTACGAGAATGAGTTTTACAAAAAATTATAAAAACAATATATTTTTCGTTATAAAAATAAGCGAAAGCGTGAGGTTTTATACCCCACGCGTTGAAAAATCTTATTAGCGTTGGGTTTTACACCCAACGCAAGAATAAAATTTTATAAAATGGAGATGTTTAGTAAATTTTGATGCGGATAAAATAACGCAACAATAACACAAAGCGCGCTCAATAGCGTGGGGTTTTACACCCCACGCGGCAATAAACGATAATAAATTTTAATAAAATATATTGTTTTTTTTATTTGATTTTGTGCGCAGGGTATAAAACTATTGAGCCTACCTAGCGTTTTTTTATTAAATATCTTTAATATATATCTTATTAGTGTGTTGGGTGTAAAACCCAACACTAATAAGGTTTATTTTATCCAACGCACGGGGTATAAAACCCCGTGCTATTGTAAAAATCTAAACTCTTGTCCCCCTAATCTATATTTGGTATTTGAGCGTTGATATTTTTATAAAAATCCGCCCCTAATAACTATACACTAATAACTAACCACTCTCCACTAACTATGATTTTAGCATTAGACCAAGGCACAAGCAGCAGCCGCGCTATTATATTCAATAAAAACAAACAAATTGTAGCCTCTGCCCAATTAGAATTTACCCAAATCTACCCGCAAACGGCTTGGGTTGAACACAATCCGCGCGAAATATGGAATAGCCAGCTCACAGTCGCCCAACAGGCTTTAAAAAATGCTAATTTAATCGCTGCTGATATTGCAGCAATAGGCATTACCAACCAAAGGGAAACTACTATCGTTTGGGATAAAACTACAGGTGAGGCTATTTACAACGCTATAGTTTGGCAAGACCGCCGCACTGCTGATATTTGCGAGCGGTTGCGCGCTGAAGGTTGGGAAGAATATATTCGCGAAAACACGGGCTTAGTTTTAGATGCTTACTTTTCCGCTACCAAAATTAGCTGGATATTAGAAAATGTAACAGGTGCAAGGGCTAAAGCTGAAGCTGGCGAGTTGTGTTTTGGTACTGTTGATAGCTGGTTATTGTATAAATTGACCAATGGCGTGGTGCATAGCACGGATTATTCCAACGCTTCCCGCACAATGTTATTTAATATCAATACCCTCACTTGGGACGAAAAATTATTGAACGTGCTCAATATCCCCAAAAATATGCTCCCGTCTGTGCAAAATAACGCGCACAACTTCGGCCACACAGCCCCCGAACACTTGGGAGCGGCGGTAAAAATAGCGGGTATGGCAGGCGACCAACAAGCGGCTTTGTTCGGGCAGGGTTGTTATGAACGCGGACAAGCCAAAAACACTTACGGCACGGGCTGTTTTATGCTAATGAATACGGATGAACTCAAACATTCCAAAAATGGTTTAATCAGCACTATAGCTTGGCGCATAGGGGACAAAACGACTTACGCGCTGGAGGGTTCTGTGTTTATAGCGGGGGCGGCTATACAATGGCTGCGCGACGGCTTACAGATTATCAACAACGCCGCACAATCGGCACAAATGGCGAGAAGTTTACCCGACAATGGCGGGGTTTATTTAGTTCCTGCTTTTGCGGGTTTGGCTGCGCCCTACTGGGATATGTACGCGCGGGGGGCTATATTCGGATTAACGAGAGGCACAACCAGTGCGCATTTGGTAAGGGCTGCGTTAGAGTCGTTGGCTTATCAAACCAAAGATGTTTTAATGGCTATGGCTCAAGATGCTGATACAGAACTCGCCTGCTTGAGAGCGGACGGGGGCGCATCTGCCAACGAATTTTTGATGCAATGGCAAGCAGATGTATTGCGCTGTACAGTAGAAGTGCCGCCTGTGGTAGAAACTACAGCGTTGGGGGCTGCTTACTTGGCTGGTTTGCAAGTGGGCTTTTGGAATTGGGACGAGTTGAAAGCAAATTTTAGCCATTTCCAAACTTATCAACCCCAAAATAATTTAGACACGGTAGAAAAATGTTATCACTATTGGCAAAAAGCGGTAAAACGCAGCTTGCAATGGATAGATTAGTTGTTAGTGGTTAGTTATTAGTGGTTAGTTTTGCTTTTTCATACTAAAAATTTATAAACCACTACTTGTCTGCTTGCTGACAACGACTTATCTGTGTTAGACAACGACTTATCTACGCGAGACAACGACTTATCCACGCGAGACAACGACTTATCTGTGTTAGACAACGACTTATCTACGCGAGACAACGACTTATCCACGCGAGACAACGACTTATCCACGCGAGACAACGACTTATCCACGCGAGACAACGACTTATCCACGCGAGACTAATTAGTATTTTTATTATTATTTTTTATAAAAATTTATAAACTGCTATATGTCAAGCCCCTCACTGCTATATGTCAAGCTCCTCACTGCTATATGTCAAACCCCTCACTACTATATGTCAAGCTCCTCACTGCTATATGTCAAACCCCTCACTACTATATGTCAAGCCCCTCACTGCTATATGTCAAGCCCCTCACTGCTATATGTCAAACCCCTCACTGCTATATGTCAAGCTCCTCACTGCTATATATTTTTATTAAATTGGTTGTTGTTGAGTACGATGCGGGTGTTTAAACCTTGAAGGTTTTTAAAACCTTCAAGGTTTAGCCAATAAAAAATTAAAATAGTAACAACAACAACCATTAACAACTAATCACTAACAACTAATGAACAGCGATATAGGTTTTGCCGTAATTGGTTTGGGACATATTGGCAAAAGACACGTTGATATTATCCAAAAACAAACCAATGCGCGATTAATAGCCGTTTGCGATATAGACCAATCCCTACAAAGTGCGCATAATGTGCCTTTTTATACAGATATAAACCAGCTATTGAACGCAGAAACGCAAGTAGATGTAGTTTGTATTTGTACCCCCAACGGCTTGCACGCTTTGCACAGCATAGCAGCCATACGCGCGGGCAAACACGTAGTTTGCGAAAAACCAATGGCTTTGAAACGCGCAGATTGCGAGGCGATTATTTATGAAGCCCTATTACATAGGCGGCAAGTGTTTTGTGTGATGCAAAACCGCTACTCTCCCCCCGCGCAATGGCTCAAAACGCTGATAGAACAAGAGCATTTGGGGCAGATTTATACGGTACAAATTAGATGTTTTTGGAATAGAGATGATAGATATTATTTGAACCAAAACAAATCTTGCGCTTGGAAAGGCAGTTTGGAGATGGACGGTGGGGTGTTATTCACCCAATTTTCGCATTTTGTGGATATGTTGTATTGGTTGTTTGGGGATATAGAGCAGATACAAGCCCAATTTTTCAACTTCAACCACCAACACAGCACGGAGTTTGAGGACAGCGGCAACGTCAATTTTAGCTTCAGGCGCGGGGGGGCTGGTAGTTTGCAATTTTCTACAGCCGTATATGCCCAAAACTTGGAAAGTTCATTGACCATAATAGCCCAAAACGGTTCGGTAAAAGTAGGCGGACAATATATGAACGAGGTAGAATATTGCCATATCAAAGACTATCAAATGCCCGTCTTGCCCCCATCCAACCCGCCCAACGATTACGGCACTTACAAAGGTTCGGCAGCCAATCACGTTTACCTGATAGATAACGTGGTAAAGGTATTGCAAGGGCTCGCACCTATCACAACCAACGCCATAGAGGGGATGAAAGTGGTAGAAATTATAGAAAACATTTACAAATCGGGCAATAGAAGTTTTTAGCGGTTATTATATCCAAAAAAAAATTTATAAAAATAATGCAAAACCAAACCCCGCGTATAGCGGTAGTGATATTAAACTATAATGGAGTAGGCTATTTAAAACAATTTCTACCCTTTTTATACCAAACTCAATACCCAAACTGGGATTTATACGTAGCCGACAATGCTTCTACTGATGCAAGTCGGCATTTTTTGGCTGAAGAAGGTTTTATAAATTATAGCGATACGCAACCCACCACAAACAAAACGGGCAGGTATTTGATAACAATGGATGAAAATCGCGGTTATGCGGGCGGTTACAACGAAGCATTACTGACACGGAATATACCCGCCGATGTGTATGTGTTGTTAAATTCAGATGTAGAAGTTAGCCCCTATTGGTTGGAAAAGGCTATTGAAGCGTGGCAACAGCATCCTGATTGGGTAGCATTGCAGCCGAAAATTTTAGATTATAAACGCAGAAATTATTTTGAAGCCGCAGGCGCGGGCGGGGGACTATTGGACAAGTGGGTGTATCCGTTCTGTCGCGGGCGTATTTTTGCCGAATTGGAAGAAGACAAGGGGCAATACGACGACAACCGCAATATATTTTGGGCTACAGGCGCAGCTTTATTTATTAAAAAAGAGGCTTTCCACAATGCGAATGGCTTTGATGCCGATTATTTTGCGCATGTGGAGGAGATAGATTTATGCTGGAGATTGCAGTTGCAAGGGGGGAAAATTGGTTATTGTGGGCAATCCGTAGTGTGGCATATAGGCGGGGGAACTTTGACGGTAGAAAATCCGCGCAAAACGTACTTAAATTTTAGAAATAGCCTATTTACTTTATTAAAAAACACCACAGGAGCAAAAGTTTTTTGGTTGGTTTGGTTGCGGTTGGTATTGGACGGGGTAGCATCAGCTAAATTTTTGTTAGCGGGACAGTTTGCCAACATCTGGGCTATCATCCGCGCACATTGGAGTTTCTTTTGGCAAGTGCCTAAGTTCTTAAAAAAGCGAAAAATTATCCAACAAAACGCCAAAACTCAAGCCCGTTTATACCAAAAAAGTATCGTATATCAACATTTTGTCAAAAAGATAAAATTGTATAAAGACTTACCCTAAATATGCAAGATGTCAAAGCATTTCGGGTCTATTATAACGAGTATTTGCACGCCAAACTGGTAGCTATGGAAAAGCGACGCAAGCGGTTGATGTTTGGGATTATATTCTTTGCGCTGGTATTGATAGGCGCGACTGTGTTTATTATCAGCCTGAACGTAGCCGCTATGACCTTTTTTATGCTCATTCCTTTCTATATTTATATCAATATCGTGAGGGCGCGCGTGTACGACTTCAAGCACACGTTCAAACCTATGGTAGTGAATGATATTTTACAATTTATAGACCCAAGTTTGAACTATTTCAACAAGGAATTTATCCCTAAAGATACGTTTTTGCGCTCTGGTATATTCCCTATCAACCCCCAAATTTATAAGGGAGAAGATTATATTATGGGCAAAATTGGCGAGGTAGCGTTTGAGTTGTGCGAGTTGGAAATTTATCATCCTTCGGTATTAAAGGGAAAGTTAGTGGATTGGTTTAAGGGGATTTTTTTCCACGCCAATTTTAGAAATAACTTCACGGGTAGAATTGTGATTTTGCCCCGTACCGAATGGCAAACGTATCTAAACATTATCAAGGAATACACCAAATTTGGCGGCGGCGAGGTCAAAGGGCTATTAAATGCGGATTTTCAGCGCGAGTTTGCCGTTTATGCGCAAAAAGATAGCCGTTATAAAGATGTATTGAGTAATAAACTGCTGCAAACGATTTTAGATTATAAACTACGCCACCACAAAAAAATATACGTTTCTTTCAAAGATAGTCATTTTTATATCGCTATCAATGAACCTTATGAATTGTTGGAAGCGCATATTTTCTTTCCCAATTTGGATTTTGAACTGATTTGTATGTTTTATGAAGAATTATATCTATTTACGCGCTTGGTGGAAGATTTTGATATTAGAAAAACGTAATGCCGTTAATTTTATTCGCTTATTGTCCCCGCGTTGTAACGCGGGGCTATTTCTGTTAAACCCCGTTGGGGTTTCATTTTGCCAACCCCGAAGGGGTTGAACGGCAATTGCCCCGTGTGAAACACGGGGACTTTTAAAATTCCAAATACAAAAAAAGGTCTCCTTTCTGCAATAGAAAAGAGACCTTTTTATTTTATAGCGATATTCACACAACACATCCAAACCAAAACTAACCACTAAACACTAAGCATTACCAATCTTTTTCAATTTCCTTTTTGCTCTTTTTAGCTTCTTGCTCTTTTATCTTTTTCTGAGCATTTTTATCCTCGTTCTCCACCAATTCCATCATTTTCTCCTCTTCTGTGGGTGGTTTTTTCTCCTCTTTGGGTGGAGCGGGTTTTTGGTCTTTTTCTTTGTCGTCGTTGTTTTGGTTGTCTTGGTTCTGCTGCTGTTTTTGTTGTTGCTGCTGTTGTTGTTGCTGTTGCATTTGGCGGAGTGCATACGCTAAGTTATTCTTAGTGTCCGCATCTTGTGGATTAGCGCGCAGGGCATTTTTATAAGCATCGGCAGCTTTTTGATAATCTTGTTTTTGCAGGTAAGAATTGCCCAGATTGTGGAAAGTATGGGCTTTTTCCGTATCTGTTTGAGCCGATTTGCTGGCATTTTCGTAGGCTTTGAGCGCGTCATCGTACTTTTTTTGTTGATACAGCGTATTGGCCAGATTGTAATTGGCTTTGAGTGAGGTCGGATTTTGTAGCGACAACTGCTGATAGATTTGCGCCGCCCCGCTAAAATCCCCTTTTAGATAGCTTTCCGTAGCGCGCAATAATTGCTCGTGCTCGCTTTGCCCATAAGCCAAAGAAGTCGTGAGTAGAAAAATATAGGTTGTTTTCATTGTTTTTAATCTTTTGGGTTAGAAAATATGTTGCAGCATTAGCTACTGCCTATTAGAAGTAATTTTCTATAGCAAAAATACAATATTCTATTGTTATAGATAAAAAACTTCTATAGCGCAGCCAAAGAAGTTTTAAAAAAATCATACTAGATAAGCCATTAAAAATATAATGACAAATCATTGTTAGTTAATTGATTATCATTTTCTTTGGGCTCTAATGGAATAATAAAGTTATAAAGTTCGTCATTATCCAAAGGATTATTTTCTAAATAAGTAAATAACAAAGCGAAATCAGAATAAAATCGGTAGATATTTGCAGTCCAAAAAGAATTACCTTCCAGAAAAGCCTCTTTATCTTGTTTATGCAAATTAACTTTTAATATTTTTAAAAGTTTAGCAATCTTTTGAGCATTTTTTTGAGCGCTTTTTCCTTTTTTGGGACTTAATAGGTCAACTATTTGATTTTCAAACTCAGCAATTTTGGTTGCTATTTCATTAAGTTTATTTTTAGAAGAAGCTACAAAACGCAAGTCATCCTCTTTAAAAGAATAAACCTTATTTGTGGCAGTATCCAATAAAATAGGGATTCTATTATATTTTAGAACACCTAATTTCCAAAAATTGCCTTTATCTTTTAAAAATTTATTAGAATAAGGTTTTACCTCTTCACAAGGATTAAATAAAAAAATTTTAGTTTGATAAGGAGCTAAAAGCCCCTGAGGAATTATTGTTGAAGTCATAATAGATTAGAATTGTTTAGCTTTTAAAAAATTAGAAAATTGTTGTTTTTCACTATTTTTTAAATCCACTGTACTATAATCAAAAGTAAATTCTACTTGTACTTGCGGAATTTCTTTTAATAACAAATCCCTACAGGACAGTTTATTTGAGTTATTATGATTATCGCTATCGCAGGGTTGTAATTCAGAGTAACACTTTATAAACTTTATTTCTTTCAGTAAAGCAAAACGCGTTTTTAAAGCATCAATTAACAACTCTTCTGCGTGTTGGTGAGTTATGGGATTACTTATACGCATCAAAAACTCATTTTGTTCATTTTCTGGATTTAAAAATTCTATAAGAGCTATATTTCTTGCATCTGTTGGTTTAAAATCTCCTGCAACACACTGAAAACAATCATTTTCGAAATTATTAAAATTAGTATTTAAGTGCAAATTATTATCTAAATTATTTTGCCATTTTCGCCTAAATTCTTTAACTAATATGGCTAATGGGCTACTCCCGTATGGTATTTTTTTATAAGAAGCTTCTGGTAATTTTAATTTATTCAAGAAAGGTTGGATTTCAGGATAATTAGTAAAAATTTTTATTTTTTTAATTTCTCTAATAAGCTGTTCTTTTTCTTTATAGTTTAAAGAACAGTTTAATAAAAATAGCTCTTCTAATTGTTTAGATAATTCAGATTTTTTTTGTATGGCTATAAGTTCCGATTGCTCTTCTGGTTTAAGTACCTCTCCCTGTAGAAGTCTAAAAACAAAACTTTGATAGATAATAAAATTTTTAGACATATCACTTTTTTGCTGCAAAGATACGATATTTTTTAAATATTCAAAAAAAAACTTCTTCAGCGCGCGGCTAAAGAAGTTTTGGATATTTTTGGAGTATGGTAGCGATTATGCGCCTTCGAGAGCGGCCACACCGCCGATAATCTCGGTCAATTCTTTGGTGATATTTTCTTGACGTGCTTTGTTATAGCTGATTTTCAACCCTTTGAGCAATTCTTCGGCATTTTCAGACGCTTTATCCATTGCTGTCATACGCGCGCCGTGTTCGGAAGCTGTAGTATCAATAATGGTTTTGTAGAATTGAGTTTTGAGGATAGTAGGCACGAGATAAGACAAAATTTCGGTTTGATTGGGTTCAAATATGAAATCTGCTGTCATTTCGCCCTCTTTTTTGGCTACTTTTGGCACAGGTAAAAACTGTTCTACTTTGAAAACTTGAGTAGCTGCATTTTTGAACTGTGAATACACAATATCTACCATATCGTAGTTTGTATTTTCAAAAGCAGTCATCAACGTATCGCTTACTGTTTCTGAATGGCTAAAAGCAAAATCTTTGCCCACCAATTCTACATAATCAGAAATGATGTTGATATCAGCATAACGTTTGCGGATATAATCGTAACCTTTTTTGCCAATGCACAAAATAGAGAGTTTGCCCGCTTTGCGCAAATCTGCATATTTAGTATCTATAAGATGGACTATAGTTTTGAGCAAGCTGGAATTGAAACCACCACAAAGCCCACGACTAGAAGTAATGAGTACGATTATACCTTGTTGCAAAGGTCTTTGAATAGCAAATTTATTTTGGTCGTCGTTGTCTGCGCCAGCCAAAATGTTGGACAACATAGCTTGCAGTTTATTGGCATAAGGGCGAAGTTGGGTAATGGCTTGTTGGGCGCGGCGCAATTTGGCTGCTGCCACCATTTTCATCGCTTTGGTAATCTGCTGGGTAGAAATTACCGAGTTGATACGCTCGCGTACTTCTTTGAGATTGGCCATAAATGGAGATTCTTTTTTTATAAAAAAGTGCTAACGTATTCGCACACGCCAGCACTTTTGTATGTGGATAAAAAAATGCTATTTGAATTGAGGAGCAAGTTCTTTGGATGCTGCTTCCAATTTTGCCAAATCGTCATCGTTGAGTTTGCCAGCGCGGAAGTTTTTGAGTACATCAGGGTGGCGAGTGTCCAAAATAGACATCAACATTTTTTCAAACTCACGCACTTTGTTGATAGCTACATCGCGCAACAAACCTTTGGTACCCAAGTGAATGATAGCAACTTGTTTTTCTACCGAAACGGGCGAGTATTGGGGTTGTTTTAGGATTTCTACGTTGCGGAAACCTTTATCCAAAATAGATTTGGTAGCTGCGTCCAAGTCCGAACCGAATTTAGCGAAAGCTTCCAACTCTCTAAACTGCGCTTGGTCGAGTTTCAAAGTACCAGATACTTTTTTCATCGACTTGATTTGAGCGTTACCACCCACGCGAGATACGGAGATACCCACGTTGATAGCGGGGCGAATACCAGAGTTGAATAGGTTAGATTCCAAGAATATCTGACCGTCCGTAATAGAAATTACGTTGGTAGGAATATAAGCGGAAACGTCCCCTGCTTGGGTTTCGATGATAGGCAAAGCGGTCAAAGAACCACCACCTTTCACGAGTGGATTGCCGTTAGCATCTTTTGCGTTTTTCAACGATTCGGGCAAGTCGTTCATATTGCGCGCAATCTCGTCGCGGGCGATGATTTTGGCAGCGCGTTCCAACAAGCGAGAGTGCAAATAGAATACGTCACCAGGATAAGCCTCGCGGCCTGGAGGACGACGCAACAACAAAGAAACCTCGCGATATGCAACCGCTTGTTTTGACAAGTCATCATAAACCACCAAAGCGGGGCGACCTGTATCGCGGAAAAATTCGCCAATAGCTGCACCTGCAAAAGGCGCATAAAATTGTACTGGAGCAGGGTCAGAAGCAGCAGCAGATACGATAACTGTATAAGCCATAGAGCCATTTTCTTCCAATACACGAGCCACTTGTGCTACAGTAGAAGCTTTTTGTCCAATAGCTACATAGATACAAAATACAGGCTGGCCTTTGTCATAATATTCTTTTTGATTTAGAATAGTATCCACAGCAATAGCTGTTTTGCCCGTTTGACGGTCGCCGATAATCAACTCGCGTTGTCCGCGTCCGATAGGAATCATCGCATCAATCGCTTTGATACCTGTTTGCAACGGTTCAGCTACAGGCTGGCGGAAGATAACACCAGGAGCTTTGCGCTCCAAAGGCATATCATAAGTTACCCCTTTGATAGGACCTTTACCATCAATAGGACGACCCAAAGGATTAATAACACGACCCAAAACACCTTCGCCTACTTGTATAGAAGCGATTTTGCCTGTGCGTTTTACTTTATCGCCTTCTTTTATTTTTTCGGCTGCACCCATCAATACCAACCCCACATTATCTTCTTCAAGATTAAGTGCTATCGCTTGGATACCTGATTCGGTAAATTCTACCAATTCACCCGCAGAAACATTGGATAAACCATATACGCGAGCGATACCGTCACCCACTTCTAGCACTGTGCCTTCTTCTTCAAGTCTAGCTTTTGAGTCAAAGCCTGAAATTTGCTCCCTTAGGATGGCAGATATTTCATCTGGTCTTACATCAACCATAATTTATTAGAAATTTTTGATATAAAGATTTTCACTAAATTTATTTTCCAACGCGCCGATTTTGAAAGCTATACTTGCGTCATAGACTTGGTCGGCAAAATATAAAACGAAACCACCCATTAAAGCTGGATTGACTTCTTTGACCAATCGTACTGAAGTATCCAATAGTTGGGCTGCTTGAAACTCAGCAATAATGCTGTTGGCTAAATCATCGCCGATAGGTTCGGCTGTCACCAAACGAGCGCGGCTAATATGCTGGGCTGTAAGATACAATTCTTCAAACTCGGTGCAAATATCCAATAGATATTTTTCCCGTTTGTGTTCTACAATGATATTGATTGTTTGCAAAGTTTCTTGACTAGCTTTATCTTTCAACAAAGAAGCAAAAACGTTTTGTTTGCGGTCAACACCAATAATAGGACTTTTTAGAAAATTGCGAAACTCTTCGTTATGACACATTTTTTCTAACATCTGCACTTCTCCAAAAATTGCTTCCAATTTATTTTGGCTTTGCGCTATATCAAACAAAGATTGGGCATAACGATGAGCTATTTTAATAACTGACATAAGCGGTTAGTTTTTAGCTGCCAAACGTTGTTGTTTAAATTCTTGTACCTTTTGGCTAACAAAAGCATCGTGCTTGCCTTCCAATTCTTGCTGAATCACTTGACGAGCTATACCCAAGGAGATTTTGCCAATTTCGTTGAACAAAGAAATTTCCATTTCTTGACGGCGGTTAGCAATTTCTTCTTTAGCTGCTTCTACCATTTTGCGGGTAGTTTCTTCGGATTTAGATTTAGCTTCTTCCACAATCCTTTCGCGCAAAGCTTCAGCTTCGCGGATGATTCTAATGCGTTCTTCGCTAGCTTGTTTAAGCAATTCTTCGTGTTTGGAATGAATAGCTTTCATTTCCTCTCGGGCTTTTTCTGCTTGATGTAAAGCTTCGTCTATGTGTTTTTCGCGATTTTGTAATGCGTTTATGATAGGTTTGAAAGCCACTTTACCCAATACAAACCAAACCAATAAAAACACTATAGAAGTCCAAAACAACAAGCCGAAGCTGGGGTTCATTACTGAAAAGTCTGCCAAAAATAGCATAATTCTTTATAGTTTTTTGTGTTGTATAAAAAAATGTTGTTAATTTCTTTGTTTTAGATAAAAAAGCAAGCCCGCAACCAACCGTTGCGCGCTCGCCCTTTTCTTTTGGTTTGGATTAATTGCCTTGCAACAAAGCAACTACGATAGCAAACAAAGCTGCACCTTCTACAAGTGCTGCTGCTACAATCATATTTGCACGGATATCACCCGCTGCGTTTGGTTGACGAGCAATACCTTCCATTGCTTTAGCACCAATTTGACCAATACCAATACCTGCGCCGATAACGGCTAGACCTGCGCCTATAGCTCCCATTTTGTTTAAAAAAATTTATATGTGAAAATAATAAAAATACGTGTTACTTAGTGGATAGGGCTGGGCTTGAACCAGCTAATTTTAGTTTCAGATTATACACCCGCACAGCTATCGCGGTATGTGTGTATAGCTTAGGACCGTTATAGTTACGTTAGAATTGCTGTTATTTTTTATACAAAAAATATCGCTGTTGCCTCTTTTCTAAATTTTACCCGACGTTCCTATCCTTATAAAAGGGCTAGTTTTTATACAAGCCCTATATTTTTGAGGCTAATAAAACCTTTATTCTATAACCACTTTTTGTACAAATGAACTTTTATCGTTCTGTATTTTGCAAAAATAAACCCCAGCATTCAAATGGCTTAGGTTAATTTCTTTGTTCTCGTTGGCAGCTAAGCTGATAGCGTTTTTCTCCGAATGTACAATTTTACCCGTAACATCCATTATGTCAATGCTCAAATTGGCTATATCCGCTCTAAAAACAAGATTTAATTTTTCTTGTGCAGGATTGGGATACAATTTGAAATCATTGGCAGAAATTGTTTCTACCACAGAAGTAGCAGAAAATCCTGAAACAGAAATATCATCTAGATAACTGCTATTTGCAGCCACAGAATTATCTGTGTAATTACGTTTAAATAAAATACGAGAGTTGCCGTTGAAGCCTGCACCAAGCTGGTATTGTTGATATTGCCAATAGCCCGATTGCCCCGTACCGTTAGTACCCACACTACGTATGAAATTTCCATTTGCGTCTTGTAAATCCGTAGTTATAGACGAGTAGCGATTATCGGTTTGATATATCCAAAGACTAATGTAGTTAGTCGCTGCTGGTAAATTGACTGCAACATATAACTCTTCACTATAAGTTAAATCATACATTCCTCCACCTCCGCGAGGGGTTAAATTGCCGCCTTGCGAACCTACAATAGCTCCCTGCCCAACCCAAGGGCTACTTAATGGATTTTCAAAATCTTGGGTAATAGTTTGCGCAGTTGCTGTACCCAACACCAATACAGCGGAGAAAAATAATACGTTTTTTTTCATTATTATAAATTGCTATAAAAATTGATAGCTATGTGATACAAGCTCAATAAAATTCAAATGCTAATAATTGTACGTTAGTGGTGTGCTGCGCCCTCTTCGTGAGCGTGTTCTTCGTGGTGATGTTCTTCTACTGCCGAACCAATGTACAAAGCAGTCAACAAGGTAAAGATAAAGGCTTGCAAGAAAGCAACCAATAACTCCATAAAGTTGAGTGCGAATACAAAAGGCACTGCTATAGCTATACCACCAGGACCTCCGCCCAATTGACCTGTGCTATTGAATATAAATATCAAACTAACCAAGCTCAAAATGATAATGTGTCCTGCTGTGATGTTGGCGAACAAACGGATGAACAAAGTGATTGGTTTTAAGAATATACCAATAACTTCTATCGGGGTCAAAATCACCTTCACGAAAGCTGGAACGCCGGGCATCCAGAAAATGTGCTGCCAATAATGTTTGTTGCCGCTGAAATTTACCACCAAGAAAGTAAAGAAAGCCAATACTATGGTTGTACCCAAATTGCCCGTTACGTTGGAAGAACCAGGGAAGAAAGGTACTAAACCGATTAAGTTGTTAATCAAAATAAAAAAGAACAAAGACAATAAGAAAGGGAAAAAACGCTCCCAACTTTTTCCTATACCAGGTTTGGCTACTTCGTCGCGCAAAAACACGATAACAGGCTCTAATAAAGATTGAATGCCTTTGGGCGACTGGTGATGGCGAACTTCATAAGCTGTAGCTACGCGTTTGAATATGAAAAACATCAATAAAAACGCCAAAAACATACTAAATACGTTCTTTGTGATAGAAAAATCATACCAAGAACTCAACCCTTGTATAGAACTTGCCGCCTCCAACTCGTAGCTGTTATTGTCAAAACTCAATATGAACGCTTTTTTGCCCTCTTTTACGTCCGCGTGGTTGTGGGCGTTGGCATCAGCGTGGTGATTATGCACCCCGTTGGAATCTACTGTGGTGTGATTATCGCCTGATTGTCCGCCAATTTTTGGCGCGCGTACGGTCAAATCTACTGTGCCCGTTTTGCCAAAGTTTTTAATTTTGTACAAAGTGCCGTGGTGCATCATATAGCCATCAATAGCGTGCTGTCCGTGATGAAAGGCGCTTGACATAGCAAAGAAAAATCCTTCAGCCGAATAAGCCATACAAGGCAAAGGCAAATGTACATCGCCAAATATATGAAAATCATGAGCGTCGCCGATGTGGTGCATAGTAGCATTGACAGCGGTCACTTTCATGTCTTCGCCCTCTTTGGCTGGCCCACCTGCATAAGCAGAGTTGGCAAATAAGGAGATAAACAACAGCATAAAAGCTGCTAAAATAGTATTCGTTTTCACCTGACTAATTGTTTTATAGACGATTATATGGTTTGTAAGTTGTATTTGTATCAATTTCGGGCGCAAAGGTAGCTGTTTTTTTTGTTTCACCAAAAAAAATTTTGTTTTTTCTCCTTTTTTTACTTTTTTTTAGAATTTTTAATAAGAACAGACTTCGTTTTTATTTTTTGAGCGTATTTTTTTAACAAATAATTTAGTTTTTTGTTTGCAAACAGCTATTTTTTCTCGGCAAAATGATATTTTTATAAAATTTTGTACGGATAGCATTATTTGTTTAATTTATTAGTTGATATTTGAAAAAAAACCTACTTTTGCGGTTGAAATTTTTCCCTACACCTCAATTATGCTTTTTGTATATGTTGAAAAATCATTTTTTTACCTTATTTTGTATTTTTTTAGGCGGCTTGCACCACAGCAAAGCGCAAAATTATTTGGGTTATCAATCCAGCAACTATGCAGGTATCAACGCCATAAGCACCAACCCCGCCAATATCGTCGACAGCCGTTTTGCCTTTGACCTCAATCTTATCGGCTTTGATTTTCGTTTGAGCAACAACTATTTGGGCTTGAGTACAAGTTTGTTTAAAATCAACAACAACCCACTTGCGAGCGCTGATAGTTTATACAATAACCAATTTCAACGATTCCGAACCGATTTTTTTGAGGAGAAATCCAATCGCCGTACAGCCCGTTTGTTCCAAAATTTATATTTGCAAACGCCTTCCCTTTATTTTAATATAGGCAAAAACACCATAGGCATCACTTCTGCGCTGCGCCAATCTTTCTTTTTTGACGGTTTGGAAGAAACCACAGCCGATTTTATCCTCGCCGAGCTAAAAGACCCCAATATCTGGAACGTCAATTTAGATAATCAAGAATTTAACGCCGTGGCTGCTATTTGGTCAGAATATGGACTAGCTTATGGCCGCGAAATTTTGAACACAGGCGAACATTATATAAAAGGTGCTATTCATCCCAAGCTAACGCTGGCTGCTGCATCTACTTATTTTTATGCTGATGATTTGGTATTAAATTTTACCGACAACGATACGCTGAATGTTGGCCTCTCCAACATCCAATTTGGCTATAGCAACAATCTACGCGACAGTACCATTTTGACCGAACCCTATGCCCAAAATTTATACAAACGGGCTAACTTTGCGCTTGACTTTGGTTTTGTATACGAATGGCGGCCTAAACATAAAGACTTTGTTCATCCGCGCGATAGTTCCAAACTCGTCCGACACAAAAATAAATACAAAGCCAAAGTGGGTTTATCCGTCACCGATATAGGTTGGCTCAAATTTGATAGGGGAACTTTTGCGGGCAATTTTGCTGGCGGTGCGGTGGATTGGGATTTGAACAATATAGACATTGAAGGTATCGAAACGTTTGGACAATTGATGGCTGACACCTTTAATATGACCAGCAATAGAGACCCTTATCGCTTACGCTTGCCTACTTGCATCAATATCCAAGCAGATTATAATATATGGAAAGGTTTTTATGTGAATATGAACTCGCAAATGGCTTTCAACCAAAATAATGCCCGACTTAAATTACATTCGCTCAATAACTTCGCTCTTACCCCCCGTTTTGAACACGCTTGGTTTGATTTAGCTTTGCCTTTTAGTATAGACGGTTATGGCAATTTTCACTCGGGTGCAGGGCTTCGTTTAGGACCTCTGTATGTGGGTTCTTCTGATGTGTTCAACTTCTTGCTGGGCGATAACGTGCGCGGGGTTAATGTTTATGCTGGTTTGAAGGTGAGCGTCCCTTATTCCAAACCGCGCCAACCCAAAGTTATCAAGTTGGATACCGTCAAAACAGAACCCAAAATAGAACCTGTTAAAGTGGATACGCCCAAAATTGAACCCATCAAAATTGAACCCGTCAAAGTAGATACGCCCAAAGTTGAACCGAAAATTGAACCCGTCAAAATTGATACGCCCAAAATTGAACCCGTCAAGGTCGATACGCCCAAAATTCAGATAGATATTAAACCCGTCAAGGTCGATACGCCCAAAATTGAACCCGTCAAGGTAGACCCCGTTAAGGTAGAACCCAAAGACACCTCAAGCATTCGCACCACTGATATTCCAGAGAATAAAGACCGTTATTTCTACCAAAATAGACAGTTTAAGATGGAACCGTTAGAACTTTATCTTGCCGACAACTCGGTTTATTTTGCCACAGGTACTAGCACGATTAGCGCAAAAGAGAAAATTAAACTGGACTCGCTCGTCGATGTTCTCAAGCGTATTCCCAACGCCAATATCATTGCGCACGGTCACGCCGATAATGTAGGAAGTTCCAAAATCAATGAGCGATTGTCTCAACAACGTGCCGAAGCCGTACAAAAATACTTGCTTTCCAAAGGGGTCGAGAAAGATAAAATCATAGTTGATGCCTTTAGCAACGGCCGCCCAGCAGCCGATAACAAGAATGAAGCAGGACGACAGCTTAACCGTCGGGTAGAAATTTTCTTAATTATAGAGGAAAAAATAGAAATTATTAAGCCCAAAGGCTCTAAATAAACCAATTACAGCCCCATTTTAGCCACAGAGCAATTGTTGTACAAAACAGTTGCTCTTTTTTTATAAACCTACTATTCTTTTTTTTATTTTTTATCAAAACACACAAAAATCAGTTTTATGGATAATCTTCCCCTTTACACCCGCTTCCAACTCGCCCTCCGCAACGGTCAGGATAAACCGCAAATTTGGGTCGCTTTTCAGGGGCTAATTTACGACGTTACGCAAAGCCGCCTTTGGCGAGATGGCAAACATTATGAGCATTGGGCTGGCCAAGACCTTACCGAAGAGCTAAAAGATGCCCCGCATACAGCCGCCGTTTTCCAAAAATTTCAGGCAGTAGGGCGTTTGCAATAAATTGGTTATAAATACTTTAGCAATTGAGCTGTCGCAGCTTTCGTATCTACTTTTTTTATCACGTGTTGAATAATCCCCTCTTCATCGATGATAAACGTACTGCGCAAAACCCCTGTAACAATTTTGCCGTACATATTTTTTTCCCCCCAAGCCCCGTAAGCGGTTAAAATCTGTTTGTCGGTGTCAGCCAACAATGGAAAGTTCAAATTATACTTTTTGATAAAGGCTTGATGCGCGTTGGCGTCGTCAGGGCTTACGCCTAATAAAGCTACATTTAGCGCGTTTAATTCAGCCCAACCGTCGCGCAAATTGCAAGCGTTGGCGGTACAGCCCGGAGTATCGTCTTGAGGATAAAAGAATAAAACTAACTTTTTCCCCTTGTAATCAGATAAGTGTACAGGGTTGCCGTTTTGGTCAAAACCGCTAAAATTGGGCGCTTTGTCCCCTTTTTGCAAACTAATTGCCATTTTTGTAAATTTTGGAGTTGTTGAAAATATATTATTGTTTTATAACTGATTAAAACCGTATAAGTTTATATTTTTAAAATAAAACTTGCGCTGAAGCTATGTTTTTTCCAAACATTGTATAAATCCTTGCGCTGAAGCTATGTTTTTTCCAAACATTGTATAAATCCTTGCGCTGAAGCTATGTTTTTTCCAAACATTGTATAAATCTTTGCGCTAAAGCTATGTTTTTTTCAAACATTGTATAAATCTTTGCGCTAAAGCTATGTTTTTTTCAAACATTGTATAAATCCTTGCGCTGAAGCCGTGTTTTTTCTGTACAAATCATTTTTTATATTAAATTGGTTTAGTAATAAAATTTAATGCGCAAATTTTACAAATTAAATAAGCGTGCATAGATTTCTTTTCTATTTTACAGCTTAAAAACCCGTGAAAATCTGTTTAATCTATAAAATCTGTGTGCTATTTTTTATGGTAAAATAAACACTAAACAATGTTTGGATAAAACATCATATTTCTAAAAACAAAGCAAAAAAAAAGCCCCAAATGGGCAAAAATTAAGTTATCATTTTATAAAATTTTTAAACAGGAGCGAGTTCTATTTCTAAACCGTCTAAGTCGGGTGTAATGCGAATTTGACAACCCAAACGGCTATTTTTTTGCACAAAAAAAGCTTGGTCTAACATATCCAACTCTTCATCACTGGGTTCGTTGAGCGCGTGTTTAGATTTTATATAAATATGACAAGAAGCGCAAAGTGCCATACCTCCGCAAGTCCCTTCTACGGGCAACTCAGCAGCGCGGCAAAACTCCATTATATTCATATTCATATCAGTCGGGGCGGATAAACTATGCAAAGTGCCCTCTCGGTCGCGGATAGATAAATTGATTAAATCGTTCATTATTAAATATAAAAAATTAAGGAATTAAAAAAAATGAAGACTGAAAACGTTTTAGGCTTGTCAGCAGGGTTATTATTAGCCATTTTGGCGGGTTATTTTCTGATGTTATTGGCGTTATCGTGGTGGGTCAATCGCAAAGCGAGGGGAAACAACACGGCATTTTTTCAATCCGAAAAAAAGACAGCTTGGTACATTATTGCATTTGGTACAATAGGCGGTTCTTTGTCGGGCGTAACTTTCGTATCTGTACCAGCCGCTGTAGGTGCTGGCGGATTAAACCAACAGTTTTCCTATTGGCAATTAGTATGCGGGTATGTGTTGGGTTACTTTATAATAGCTCAATTATTGTTGCCTATATATTATCGGTTAAATTTGGTAAGTATTTATGGATATTTGCAACAAAGATTTGGTTTCATTACGTATAAGACAGGCGCGGGTTTATTTTTATTGTCGCGTTCTATCGGGACGGCTTTTAGGCTATATTTGACCGCCAATATATTGCACAGTTTTGTGTTTCAATACTTCGGCATAAGTTTTGCGGCTACGGTAATGATAATTTTAATCCTAATCTACTTATACACTTATAGCGGCGGTGTCAATACGATTATTTGGACGGATAATGTGCAAACTATATTTATGCTACTCTCCGTATTTGCTACCGTATATTATTTGTGCGAGAGTTTGGATATAAACTCGGTCACTGGAATATGGGAGACTATAGAAAGCAACAATTTAGGCAAAGTTTTCTTTTTTGATGAAGGTTGGTCTAATCAAAACAACTTTTTCAAACAATTTTTGGCGGGTACATTTACGGCCATAGCAATGACGGGATTAGACCAAGATATGATGCAAAAAAATTTGAGTTGCAAAACGCTACAAGATGCACAAATGAACCTGTATTTATTCAGTATAGCCGTATTGATTATGAATTTTGTTTTTTTAATCGTAGGGGCTTTGTTGTCTATTTACGCACAAAAAGCGGGGTTGGCTGGATTAGGCGATAAATTATTTCCGACTATAGCTTTGCAACATTTGCCTGTAGCGGCGAGTATATTTTTTATCATTGGATTGACGGCGGCGGCTTATGCGAGTACAGATTCGGCTTTGGCGGCTATGACTACAGCTTTTTGCGTGGATATTTTGGGTATGAATACAGCAGCGACAGCAGAAACCAATCATTCGCAATCCAACATCAGAAAAGCAGCACATTTTGGCATTATTGGTATAGTATTTGCTATGATTATGTTTTTTTGGACTTTGGACAACCAATCCATCATCAGCAGTTTATTGATAGTATCTGGATACACTTACGGGCCTTTGTTGGGTTTATACGCGTTTGGTATTTTTGGGCGGCGGTCAGTGCGGGATAAATTAGTGCCTATAATTTGTATTTTTGCGCCTATAATCACCTATTTTATAAATATAAACTCCGAATTATTATTTTGGGGGTATAAATTTAGCTTTGAGACCTTATTACTAAACGGTTTTTTATCTTATTTGGGTTTATGGCTTATCAGCAGCCCCAAAATTGAAGAAAAACACGACGATTTAAAACATTTTTCTGCTAATCAATAACTTAGCTCTAAAAAAATGGTTAATTTTGCAGCAAATTTCTTTATTTTTTTTATAAATTTTATACAAATGAAAAATTTTTATGCAACAATGGGTTTATGCTTAGCAAGCCTTATGGGTTTGAATGCACAAATCAACGACGGCGGCGGTTCCCCTTTGAGTTGGGAACAGCCAACTTTGGCATTGCCTCTAGAAACGGTTTCTACAGCGCCATTAAATATGAGCGTTGTGGAGCAAGAAGATGCAGCCTCCCGCGCTAGAGGTGATTTTTGGCATACAGGGCGTATCATTCCCGTTCGTATCAACCCACGCCAGCAAGGACGTTGGCAAACCTTAGCCAATGGCGACAGATTGTGGCGGATTAAAATCAGCTCAAGTACAGCCAAAGCTATGAATTTATACTTTAGCAAGTTTAAATTGCCTAAGGGCGCGCGTATGCACGTGTATAGTGCTGACCGCAAACAAGTCATTGGCGGGTTTGGCTATCATAACAATATAGCTACAGGAGAGTTTGCTACAGAGATATTGAGCACCAATGCGCTTATTGTAGAGTATTACGAACCAGCACACGTGGCCAACTTGGGTGAATTTATAATTGAAGAAGTAGGCCATCACTACAAAGATGCCAACGATTTTGGCGATTCGGGTAGTTGCGAAGTCAATGTAAATTGCTCTGAAGGTTCGGGCAGAACCCAGCAAAGAGATGCAGTAGCGCGGATTATGGTGCGTGTAGGCGCTTCTCAAGGTTGGTGTACGGGCACAATGGTAAACAATACCAGCCAAAACTGTACCCCTTATTTGCTTACAGCTATGCACTGCTCACAAAGTGGCGGCAATAATGCTACGGCTTCAGACCTCAATCAGTGGGTTTTTTATTTTAACTATCAATCCACAGGTTGTGCAAATCCAGGCACAGCACCCACAGCCAATACCCTAACAGGTGGCGTACGCCGTTCTTACTCTAATGACAACGGTGGAGCTACAGGTTCAGATTTTTATCTTATACAACTCAATAGCAACCCGCAAGCAGCTTGGAATGTATTCTATGCAGGTTGGGATAGAACGAATACAGCCGTAACTGGCGGTTATGGCATTCATCACCCAGCAGGCGACATCAAAAAAATATCCACATTCAGCGCTACAACTGCCAATACCTCTTGGGGCGGCACTGTAGCCAATACACATTGGGGGCTTTCTTGGATAGCTACTACCAACGGACACGGGGTAACAGAAGGCGGTTCGTCTGGTTCAGCCTTATTCAATAGCGCAGGGCGAATAATAGGCACACTTACAGGAGGTGGTTCTTCTTGTTCCAATAGAACAGCACCAGACTCCTATGGCAAAATGTCCTACCACTGGACAAGCAACGGCGCAAACTCTACCTTACGCTTATCAGATTGGTTAGACCCTACCAACACAGGTGCAAATACTTTAAATGGTATTTATTTCCCTTGTGCAGCTACCATAGATGCGGGAATTTCCGCGATAAGCAACCCAGCCAACGGGCAGTTGATTTGCAACAATCCTTTTGCTCCTGCTGTAGTTATCCGCAATTTTGGTACAAACACCCTAACCAGCGCAACTATCAACTACAGAGTGGATGCAGGTGCAGTCAATACTTTCGCTTGGAATGGTTCTTTGGCAGCCAATGCCACAGCTACAGTGACTTTACCAAATGTAACTGTAGCCAACAACACCAATTTTGTGTTTAGAGCTTGGACAAGCAACCCCAACAGCACAACCGACCCCAATATGGCTAATGATACTTCAGCAGCTACTTCACGTTATAACTTACCTATAGGCGTACCTTATGCTGAAGCGTTCAACGCTGGAACATTACCAACCAACCTTACTTTTAGCAACCCAGATTTAGATACTTTTGTATGGGAATATGTTACAGGCATAAGTGCTTTTGGCACGGGTACGGGAAGTATGATGTTTGACAATTTTAACGGCACAGGCACTAGCAATCCACAGAATAAATTAGACTGGATTTTCTTGCCCACGCTTAACTTCACAGGTCTAAACAATCCCCGCATACAGTTTGATTTGGCATATCAATTTTATAATGCTTCATTTAGCGATACTATAATTGTAGCTGTAGCTACCAACTGCGGCAGTACTTACACCCCCGTTTTCTACCAAGGCGGTACACAGATTAGCACAGCAGGCACAGGTACAACCCAATTTACCCCCACAGCGGCACAATGGGCAACTCGTACTGTAGATTTATCCGCTTATGCCAACCAAAATAATATCTCAATAGCCATTATCAACTATTCAGGATATGGGAACAGAGTGTTTTTGGACAATATCAATGTGGGTTCATCTTGTAGCCTAACCCCCTCAATAGCTTCCAGCACCAATGTAAGTTGTTTTGGCAATAGCACAGGTTCAGCTACTGCAACAGCTACAGGTGGCGTTACACCTTACACATTTATTTGGTCTAATGGTAGAAATACAGCAGCTAATACAGGGCTTGCCGCAGGCGTTTATACAGTAACTATAACAGATGCTACAGGCACATGCTCAGGCACAGCTACTGTAACCATCAACCAACCCTCCACAGCTTTGACCACATCTTTGAGTTCTAACACAGCAGTAGCTTGTTTTGGCAACTCAACGGGTAGTTTTGTTGTTACCGCTTCAGGTGGTACAGGTCCATACCAATTTAATCGCGGTACAGGCACACAAACCAACGGTACTTTTAACGGTCTAACCGCTAGTGTTTATACGGTAACAGTAACAGATGCTAATGGTTGCAATACAACGCGAGCCGTCACCGTTAGCCAACCAAGCGCAGCACTCAATAGCAACATAAGCACCCAAACCAATATCTCTTGTTTTGGTGCAGCTACAGGTAGTTTTACCATAGCAGCTACAGGAGGCACAAGCCCTTACCAATTCAATCGCGGCACAGGCAATCAAAGTTCTGGCACGTTCAACGGGCTAACAGCAGGAACATACAATATAACCATTACAGACGCAAATGGTTGTAATACCACCCGCAGCGTGACCATCAGCCAGCCCGCTTCTGGTATCAATCCGAGTATCAGCACCCAATCAAATCCAACTTGTAATGGGGGCAATAATGGCAGTTTTACCCTATCAGCAACAGGCGGCACTACCCCTTACCAATTCAATCGCGGCACAGGCAACCAGCCTACAGGTGTATTTACCAACTTAACTGCGGGTACTTACAACGTAACCATTACCGATTTTAGCGGCTGTACTACTGTGCAAAGTGTATCTTTGACCCAACCTAATGCAACCAATACAAATATCAGTTCTCAAACCAACGTAACTTGTAACAGTGGCAATAATGGCAGTTTAACCATTTCCGCAAGTGGCGTTGCACCCTTCCAATACAATATCGGTGCAGGCAATCAATCTACAGGCATATTTAATAATTTGAGTGCGGGTATTTATAGTATAATCGTTACAGATGCCAACGGCTGCACAGTAAGCCGTGGCGCAACTATTACCCAACCAAGTACAGCAGTAAGTAGCAATGTAACCGCGCAAACTAATATAGCTTGCTTTGCGGGCTCTACTGGTAGTTTTACTATATTAGCCAATGGCGGTACAGCACCTTATCAATATAATCGCGGCACGGGTACTCAAAGTTCAGGTGTGTTTAACGGTTTAACCGCAGGTAGTTATAATGTAACCGTAACTGACGCTAATGGTTGCAATACTACCCAAAACGTAAGTTTATCTCAACCCACTTCTGCCCTATCTGCAACTATTGGCAACCAAGCCAACATTAGCTGTTTTGGTCAAACCAATGGCACCATACAAGTTAATGCCAACGGCGGCACAGCCCCTTATCAGTACAACAGAGGTATTGGCAATCAATTCAGTAATGGATTTAATGGGTTAGCAGCAGCTACTTATACAATTACAGTTACCGATGCCAACAATTGCCAAGCCACTACAAGCGCTCAAATTACCCAACCAAGTTCAGCTTTAGGTCTAACTGCTTCTTCTACAGGCGTATCTTGCGCTGGCAATGATGGTACTGCTACGGCTACTGCTGCTGGTGGCACAAGCAACTACACCTTCAACTGGTCTAATGGGTTGAATGGCGCAAATATAGCTGGTATCAACGCTGGACTTTTAAATGTTACGGTAACAGATGCCAACGGTTGCACGGCAAGCACCAATACTATAGTTCCTAATAATTGTGTACCTTGTTCAGTAACTTTTTCTAGTAGCACAACCAACACCTCTTGCGCAACAGCTTGTAATGGCACCGCTACCTTAACAGCCAACAACGGTACTGCTCCTTATTCGTTCTTATGGCAAGATAACACCAACGCCGCTACTCGTAGCAACTTGTGTGCTGGTGGTTATAATGTAACGGTAGTAGATGCCAACGGTTGTACCACAACCAATAATGTAGCCGTTAATGCTGATGCTGGTATCACTGCTACAAGTGCTGCCGTTGATGTTGCTTGCTTTGGTGCAGCTACAGGTAGCGCAAGTATTATACAAACTAATGGCGTTTTGCCCCTATCTTATGCTTGGTCTAACGGCAATAGCTCTGCTATTATCAACGGATTGACTGCTGGTAGTTATTCGGTTATCATAACAGACGCCAACGGTTGTACCGCAACCGCCACAAGCAACGTATCACAGCCCGCAAGTGCTTTAACCGCAACCACAAGTTCTACAGACCCAACCAACGCACAAGGTAATAATGGTTCAATTACCGTTAATGCTACAGGTGGTACAGCCCCTTATACTTATAACTGGTCAGGTATTGGCAATAATCTACCCAATACACAAAGCAATTTAAGTGCTGGTACTTATGTTATCACCGTAACCGATGCCAACGGCTGTTCTACTACAGCTATTGCGTCCTTATTATTTACGGGGATAGTTGATGCGGGCAATTTTACCCAAAGTTTTGTGGCTATGCCCAATCCAAGCAATGGCAATTTTACCGTAAAAATAGAATTGAATACCACTCAAGAAACGCAGTTGCAAATCAGCAACGTATTGGGGCAAGTATTGCAAACTTATCAATTCAATAGCCAATCCATAACCTTACCTGTAGATGTCAGCGCGCAAGCTTCTGGGGTTTATTTTATCACTTTGCGCAACGGCTCTCAAGCCCAAACGATTAAAATTACCACTTTCCAACGTTAACAACAGCCTCTTTTTTATAAAAGTCCTTTGCCTCATAGCGAAGGGCTTTTTTTATTAAAATTTTTTAATATCTTTGCAGACCAATTTTTTATAATCAAAAAAATAAATATCAATGACAAAAACAAACATTAACATTTTATGGGTTTTAATGATGAGCTGCTTATCGTTTAACCTAAACGCTCAATGTTGTAACTACAATTTGGTAATGAATGATAGTTATGGAGATGATTGGAACGGTGCAACTGTAGAGATTTTTGTTAATAACAATTCTATTGGCTTGTTTAGCGCAATCAATAGCGGCGGGGTAGCAAATTTTTCTGTTTGTACGGGAGACAGCGTAAGGCTATTTTATACGGCTGGCAATTATGAAAACGAAAATTCTTATGAGGTCAGAGATACTTCTTGGAACCTGCTTTTTCGCGATGGACCTACACCCAACACAGGACAAGTGTTTGATTTTGTGGGTAATTGTAACAGCACAACAAGACAAGGCAATCACCCTTGCAGAGCTATTCCTGTAGATACGACCCAATGTATTTTTACCAACAATGTAGGGTTTGATAGTTCTGGTTTTATCCCTAATTGTGGCAACTATAACAACGGCGATATGTGGTTTAGTATGCAAGTTCCCGCTTCAGGCAATTTAAGTTTTGAAACAGATAGCGGCGATATAGACGATACGGGGTTGGCTGTATGGGGCGGCAGTTCTTGCGCAAATTTAACCTTATTAGGTTGCGATGATGACAACGGGCAAGGTTATTATTCATATTTGACTTTAGAAGATTTGGTGGTTGGACAAACTATTTATATACAAGTTTGGAAATGGGGTGGCGGTACAGGCTCGTTTAATCTTTGTGTTAACGATTTAGGGGCTATTGTGTTGGATAGTTCAGATTTGCCTATAGTGATGATAAACACTTTAAACCAAACTATTGTACCCGATACTAAAATTAACGCCACGATGGAAATCAAGTACAATGGGGCGGGCAATTTGACTTATCTAAACGACAATCCCAACGTTTATAACGGCAATATCGGCATATCTGTACGCGGTGCGTCTTCGTCGGGTTATCCTCAACGTCCTTACAGTGTAGAAACTCGCACAGCCAACGGCGGCAATAATAATGTGCCTATTCTGGGTATGCCAGCAGAAAATGATTGGGTTTTGTTATCACATTATAACGACAGGTCGTTGTTGAAAAATTTAATTTCGTACAAACTGTTTAGAGAAATGGGACATTATGCCCCTCGTGCAAGGCTTTGCGAAGTGTTGATAGACAGTGCTTACAGGGGAATTTACCTACTTGGCGAAAAAATAAAACGGGATAATAATCGGGTAAATATAGCTAACCTTGCGCCTATAGATACTGTAGGCGACGAATTGACGGGTGGGTATATATTGCAGCAAAATTATTGGGACGTAAATAACAGCTTTCAATCTAATTATAACCCTATAGACCATCCTAATTTAGATGTTCATTTTTTATATGAATATCCCAACCCTCAAGATATAGCTCCAGCGCAAAAACGTTATATTGCGGCTTATGTGGATAGTTTGGAAACGGCTTTGTATAGCCCCAATTTTGCCGACCCAGTGTTGGGTTATCGCAAGTATTTGGACGTAAAATCTTTTATTGACTACTTTTTGCTAAACGAAGTAGCCCGCAATATGGACGGATTTAAGAAGAGCGTATTTTTTCATAAGGATAAAAACTCAAACGGGGGCTTGTTGAAAGCTGGACCTTCTTGGGATTTTGATTGGGCTTGGAAAGATATTAACGAATGTAGCCTTTATGCTAACAATATCGGGGCTGGTTGGGCGCATAAAATTAACGATTGCGCACCAGATAACAATTCTACAGGTTGGTATGTGCGGTTGTTGCAAGACAGCAACTTTACTGAAGAGTTGAAATGTACTTATGAAAGTTATAGACAGACCATTTTAGACACTACTTATTTGTTTGCTTATGTTGATAGTATGCGCAATATAGCCGAAATAGCCCGTGATAGACATTTTAGAAAATGGGATTTGTTGGGCAGAAGCGGTCCTGCGCCTGATTTGGGGGCTGTAGCTACAACTTATGACGGAGAATTAGATTCATTTAAGCGTTGGATTGCTACCCGATTGACTTGGTTAGACGCTAATATGTTTGGACTTTGTACCCCAACAGCTATCAACGAGGTAGAAACTAACACGCCGTTTGTTTGTTATCCCAACCCTGCAACCACTTTTATAAACGCTGATTGTGTAAATGGGTATAAAATTTATAATAGCACAGGGCAATTATTAGCACAAAGCCCTATTTCTACCCAAAAAATAGATATTAATAACTTGCCTGCTGGTATGTATGTGTTGAAAACGGGCGAACAAATTGCTAAGTTTGTAAAAATAGAATAGAATTACAATATGTTTGTTTTCATTATTTTATTTTTATTCTTAACGTACCCCTTGTAGCGACACGGGGCTACCATTATTGAACCTTTTTAGGGTTTTATTTTGCTAACTCTGAAGAAGTTAAATAGTTGTAGCTTTACATTCTAACGTAAAAATAATTAAATTTAAAACGAAAAAAGGTTTGTGTATAAACAAACATTATTTTTTATTCTTAACGTACCCCTTGTAGCGACACGGGGCTACCATTATTGAACCTTTTTAGGGTTTTATTTTGCTAACTCTGAAGAAGTTGAATAGTTGTAGCACCACGTTGTAACGTGGGGTCAATTAGATTTAAAATAAAAAAGCTCTTTGTTGTATGACAAAGGGCTTTTTTATTTAGCAAAGTGGGTACATACGCAAGCGAATAAGCTATATTTGCAAAGTAAAGTGTGTATGTACGCAAGCGAATAAGCCATATTTGCAAAGTAAAATGTATATATACGCAAGCGAATAAGCTGTATTTGCAAAGTAAAGTGTGTATGTCAGCAAGCGAATAAGCTATATTTGCAAAACAAAATGTATATATACGCAAACGAACAAGATATTTGCAAAGTAAAATGTATATATACGCAAGCGAATAAGCTGTATTTGCAAAGTAAAGTGTGTATGTCAGCAAGCGAATAAGCTATATTTGCAAAACAAAATGTATATATACGCAAACGAACAAGCTATGTACACCAAAAAATATAAAATAAATCTATTGCAAAAAGCTATAAATAAAAAAAGTTCTTACCTTGAGGCAAGAACTTTATGCAATAATTGATTATAAAAAACAAGCTAATTCAAAAACAACAACTTAGTCGCCAATTTTTGCTGCCCATCTTCGGACACCACAAACACTAAATAAACCCCAGATTGAGCTTTTCGCCCATTATAGTCGCGCCCGTTCCAAGAGGCCTGACCACCCAAAGCGTATGTTTCATACATTAAAAAGCCGTTTATATCCGTTATTTTAACGTTGGCATCAGTTGGCAAATTGGTGATAGAAATAACCCCTTCATAGTCGTTCTTTACGGGATTGGGAAACACGTAAGCAGCTTTATCATCGGCTATTTTCACCCCTGCGGTGGCATCGCTTCGGTAAGAAAGTAAGCCTTTGGCGGTAGAAATAAACACAAGTCCTGTTTTGCCGTCGATAGCAATTTTATTGATACTATTATCAAATAAGGGGCTGTTGCTCTCATTAAAAAAATAAACCCGTTCATAACCATCAGCAGAAAGTACAAAAACGCCGTTATCAGTGCCTATCCATTTGCGGTTATTGCCATCAATGGCTATGGTTTTGACGTTTTCGGCTTCCAGCAATCTACCGTTAAAATTGTCGGGATTGACTACGGGGCGGCTGCCTTTGCAACCATCTTCAAACAGATTAGTACCACAACTGAATATAGTAACCCCATTGGTAGTGCCTACCCATATCGTGCCGTCTAAATCAGCCGTAACACAATTGACATTAGAAGAGGCCAGTTCTGAATTAGACGCGCTAATTTGTAGATATTTATCATCGTTGGGATTATTAAGAACGCCTTCAGAAAAGACGAATAAGTTGCCGCTTTCTTGTATAATCCATTTGTACCCGTTTCTATCAATATCAATACCCCCCAATCTACCAGAAAAAGGAGAGTTGAAATTTTGCCAACTGCCATCAGCTTTGCGCAACACTATAGAGTTGATAGACAAAGAGTTGGTTATCCAACAATTATTGTTGTTGTCAAATTTCATACCCGTTACCCTTGTGCGGGGCGTATCGCCTACTACGGGCTGAAGTCCATTGATGGTATTGCGTTGATTATAAATGGCTATTATACTATCCCCTCTCAAATGGGTGATACCGTTCATAAAAGAGCCAATAAACGTTTCGTTGCGGCGAGGATTGCAAGCTACAACTACAGCATCTTGAAAAGTATCCAAAACAGGGCGGGTTGTATTGTTATAATTTGCCCATTCACCACCTTTATAGCTATAGAAACCAGTAATATCAAAGAAATAGTTGGTATAATCTAAAGTTGCGCCTGCTATCCAAAGTGTTCCTTGATTATCAACGGACATAGATTGTACTTTATCATAAGCGGGCGAATTGGGGATAAAGAAGCGGTCGCCTTCAAAATTGCGTTTGAGCATACCTTTGGAAGTTGGCACCCATTGATTGCCAAAAGTATCGGAAGCATAAGATTTTATATTAAAAACATCAAAAAGAAAGTTTTGATTTAGTAAGGTGTAATTGGTATCTAATTCAAAATAAGTATTAGAATTGGAAGAAAGTATAAGCCTATCGCGGTTAAAATTTGTGTTGATATGCGCAATAATGTAAGGGGTGCAAACTGTTTTATTTATATTGGTGTTGTTTCTGCTGTCTATGGTAGGAATATGCGCCCAATTATTGCCGTTATAAACCATCAAAGTATCGTTAATATCAGCATACAGACGGCTGCCCAAAGCCATAAGCGCATTGGAGCTATAATTATTATAAAGGTTTAGATTGCTGCCGTGAAAAATCCATTGGTTGAAGTCTTGTAAGTTGCGCCCATCTTTTTTGCCCTCAAAAATCCCGTTTTGGGTGCTAACAAACAAAGAATTGGCAAAAGAAGAAGAAGCCCAAACGGTATTGCGGGTGGTAAAAGTAGATTTGCTAAACTCTTTAAGTTCCATATCCAGCTCTACCAATCCAAAAGCACAAGAGAAATATACTTTTTGACCTTCAGCATAAATATGATTAATTGTTTTAGCCCCCAGTATATTGGTATTATTCAAAATAGCGGGAAAATTAACCACTTCGTCATTATCTTGATATAAAACATCTATATTTGAGTTTTGATAAGCAATAATAAGCGCGTTGTATTGGCGGTTGTAAGCCATAGTAGATATGCCCATATCCGAAAGTCCAGTAACTTTGTTGTGAAAATAAATTTCATAGATATTGGCTACTTCTACTATACCCAAGTTGGTAGAAAAATAAGTAGATTTGCCAGCTTCTACCACACAAGTCGCTTCGTGATAAGAAAGATGCGATTGCCAAGCGCCTACGGGTTGCAGTTGGGCTTTGGTATAATCAAAACAAAGCAAAGAAAATAAAAAAACAAGGGGATATAAACGCATTTGGATAAAAAGTTTTAGATTTGCGCCCGCAAAAATATCAAAAAAAACAATCAGCTTGATTAAAGCATATCAACAAAAAACAAAAACGAAATTATTTTTTTAAAGGTTGGTAATCCAATCACTTAAATTCAAACTATAAAATAATGATGATGCATAAAAATAAATTTATAAACTTATTGATATTGTGTATATTGGCTCATTTGGGAGCTTGCAGCAGCAACCCCAACGACAAACCTATAGCCAATAATAACAACGCAAGCACAGCATATCCAACAGATACGCTAAAAAGTTATTATTATCCACTCAAAGACTTAGAGGACGGTTTGGTTTATGAATACGCATACAGTAGCAACCAACAAACTGCATATTATTGGTTTTTGAAACAGGTAAAAGACGAAGCAGGCAATTGGAGTTTGGTGGGGACGCGCTATGGAGCTAATTTTGAAACAGAAGCTTTGACCCGCGAACGCGTTTATCCCAACGGCACGGCTTATGAATTGTATCAATTTGTGGTTTTGGATACCGCAACAGGCAAAGATAACATTTATCCGCACAACATTAGCCAGCCTACCGCTTTCCCTTTTGAAATCCCAGCCAAACAAGGGCAAGCCTATAGATTTCAATCCAAATTTAATTTGCCGCCAGATTTAACGATGAACTATGAATTTACCCGTGATAGACAATTTTCTAAGTTTTTGGAGTTTGATTATCAACAAAAAAAACAAGCGGCTGTGGAATTTATAGGTTATGATTATCTCACCCTCAATGATACGACCAATGGCGGTTTTTTTAAGTTAGATAGTGCGGATATGAAAGAAATTTATGTACAAAATATAGGTTTGGTGCAGATAGAACGCAAAGCGCCGAGTGGTCAAAATGTAACTTGGACACTAAAAGCACGCTATAGTATGGATAGTTTTTTGAGTAAAATTCCCGATAAGATATTGCCCAAACAACGTATGCCTCAAAAATAAGCTAAAAAACCTCTTCGTTAATGTGAAGAGGTTTTTTTTATTGAAATTATACTAAATTTGAAAAGTAAGTAACTGAACAAAATGGAAGTAATTTTTACGCTTCAGTAAAAACTTGTGTTTTGAAATTTTTTCTAACGGCTTACGCCTAAAAAATTTTTTTATTCGTACTTTTTGCAGGCGCAAAAAGTACCAAAAACGCCCTGTTTCTACAAACTTGTTCGCTCCGCTTGCTAAAGCTGCGCTCCGTCTCACTTCAAACAGTGTAGAAACTCAACGGAATTAGTGTAGTTACGCGCTTCGCGCGATTATTCACTTTGTTTTTGTCTACTTACTTAACTGACCTTTCGTAGTATATTTTTCATTTTTTTTACAATTAGCTTTTTGCAGTTAAATTTTCCTATATGCGCTCAATAGCGTGGGGTTTTATACCCCGCGCGCTGATAAATTTTCCATAAAAAAATAGAAAATATAACATTTTTTACCATTTTTGTGCGTGGGGTGTAAAACCCCACGCTATTGAGCGCACACTGTTATTTTTTTCAATCCACCAAATTTTTTAACTGCGAAAGGTCAGTTACTTAAGTATAAAACCCAACGCTATTAAGATTTTTTCACCGCGTGGGGTTTTATACCCCACGCTCTCGCTTATTTTTATAATTATAGTGCGTAATTGCTCTTACTACACACTTACTTTTTAAATTCTGTATTATTTAGCAATTAAAATTTAAAAATGTTTGTACAAAACGCAATTGGCGTGCATTCCTCCACCTACTGAAGCCAAAACTATCACATCATTGAGTTCTACTTTGTGTGGCGGAAGTTGATTTTTCATCACCAAATCCAATAAAGTTGGCACTGTGGCAGCTGAACTATTGCCCAAAAACTGTACAGAATAAGGCACTTTTTCGCTTGGAATTTCCGTATAATTACACATTTCGGCTAATTTTTGCATCATCGCTTTTATCATACGCGCATTGGCTTGGTGTATAAATAACTGGGATATATCAGCAAGTTGTAAATTTGCTTTTTGCAAACAAGCCATAATAGCAGCGGGAACTTTTTCCAAACCATATTTGAACACGTTGGGACCTTGCATTTTTATAAACAATTCGTCCTCTGTGCTGGGTTTGCGGGAAGTACTCATTGTCAAATAACCCGCCCCTTGTACAGCATCAGTAACCGTTTTATGGGTTAAAATACCCACATTTTCTTCAGTTTCTACCGCCTCCAGGATTACAGCCCCAGCCCCATCGGCAAAAAGCATAGTATCTACATCGTGTTGGTCAACGATAGCCGACATCACATCAGCACCAATAATTAAGGCGCGGTGCGCATCGCCAGATTTTAGATAATAATCAGCTTGAATGACGGCTTGAACCCAACTTGGGCAACCGAAAATAATATCATAAGCCACACAATCGGGGTTTTTAATCCCCAGACGCGCTTTTACCTTAGCCGCTATATTGGGCAGCATATCCGTTTGTAAGTTGCTGCGGCATAAGTCGCCAAAATTATGAGCAACGATGATATAGTCTAATGTTTCGCCATCTACATTGCCGCTCTGCAAGGCATCTTGTGCAGCCCACAAAGCTAAGTCAGAGGTTGAAAATTCGGGCAAAGTGTAGCGTCTTTGCTCTATACCGCTAATTTCAGTCATTTTTTTGACTATAGCGGTGGTTGGTTTAGGGTTTAATTGCCCGTCAGCTGTATAAAATTGATGCTGATAAAAATGTTCGTTTGGTATAATTTCGGAGGCCAAATGCGACCCCGTAGCGATAATGCGGCTGCGAAAACCCATTGTATAGAAAAGTTTTGAATAGTTATTCAAGAAAATGCAATGTTGCGCCACAAAGGTAGCTTTTTTTTAGAAATCGTTAGCCAAAATAATTTTTTTATTTATTATCGTTCATAATTTACCGCCAAAAGTGGTATAGGATTGGGATTTAACAACACCCATTTTACCCCCAATTCAACCATTGTGTAGAGATTAGCCGTTTTTTTGTGCTGCACTTCAACCACAATTTTAGCCACTTGCACCAACTCTTGCTCTGTTAGCGTCTGTCCCTGTTTTACAAACCCGATAAAATTGCCGACCATTATTTTGTAATCATCGTCCCAATTGATGCCGCCATTATCAAACAACTCCCGCGATACTTTCCCCCCTATGCGGATAACTTCGCCCTGTACGGTTTTGGCTTGCCCCATAGCAGGCACCAGCAGTTCCCAAAGTTCTTGATGTTGCGCTTTCCAAGTGGTGGATTTGACCAAAATGGGCGCTTCTCCGTTGTGCAAAACTCGCTTAGCTGCGGGAGTAACCTCAAAAATTTGGTATAATTCATCCAAAGCGTCGCTGGTTTCGTCTACAGATTTTGGGTTGAAATTGGGGCGATAGTATTCAAACTCTTTGCCTATATCAGCAACCAAAGTTTTCATTCTTTCCGTTTTTTGAGCGCCAGCATTGAGCAGTATTTTAGTAATTTCGGTTGTGTTGGTAATATCGGCGTTTCGACAAGTGAATAGATTAAGTTCCAAAACTGTGTACATATTATCTCCAGCATAACCATAAGGAGCTACTGCGTTGACTTCTGCGCCATTTGTTAGTAAAATTTTGATATTGTCGAGCTGATGATTTTGTACAGCGCAATGTAAAGGCGTTCCTCTTTTATTATTAATATGGATATTTGCGCCCAAATCTATCAAACTTTGGATGTTGCCAACCCTATACCCTGCGCGATGCTGAAGCGGAGTATGGCTGTAATCGTTGGGCGTATCTATGTCCAAACCCTGTTCAACGAGCCATTTTGCTAACTCGTGCGGGCATTCGGTATAAGAAAGGGCTGTCCCTTTTCCGTATCCGCCGCGAGCGTCGAGTTCAAATTTGTTGAATAATTGTATCAGGGATTGAATATCAGTTGATTTTAGCAACTCTGCGAAATCTTTGGGCAGCGTTTTTCTTTTTTTGGGCATAAATGTTATTTTTTATAAAAAATGATAGAATGGGAGTTGTTACGGATAAAATTATTTTTTGTTGGTTTATTAACCACAAAGTTAGCTAATTTTAATAAAAAAAGCCACTTCCCAACAGGAAAGCGGCTTTAGATAGTTTTTATATTTGACTATTTATAAGTACGTTTGGTGCGTTTTTTGTTCGTGTTGATTTTGTTACCACCAGGGAAGCGGTTGCCTTTGGGGCTACCTACGCGAATCATTGCACAACGGAAACCAATTTGAGAAGAAGATTTGTCTTGCTCCAAGAAACGGCGCGCACCAGGAGACATCCAGAAAGCGCGGTCAGCCCAAGAACCACCTTTGTAAACGCGTACATCATCAGAGATTAATGAACTTTTGCTATACTCGTAAGCAGCTTCAGACTGTTTGTCACCATCCATGTAATTAATCACATTAGAATTTTGGAAGTTGCGGCGGGTAGCGATTTCGTTATCGTCCATTGGTTTGTATTTCAAACGTCCCAAGCTATCCAAACCTACAGGTTTGCCATCTTGGTCGCGCTCGATTTGAGTGAATACGTTACCACGGAAAGAGTTCAAATCTTGTGTTTCTACATCGCGCAAAGTCGTGCTGGTCATAGGGCGATAAACATCTTGTACCCACTCGTTCACGTTGCCCGCCATACAGTACAAACCGTAATCGTTGGGAACATAAGCGCGTACAGGTGCAGTAATGTGAGCGTTGTCGTTCAACGCACCAGCCATACCCATATAATCGCCGCGACCGCGTTTGAAGTTGGCAACCATCAAACCTTGGCTACGTCCGTGCATCGGGTAGCGGGTGGTAGTTCCATCCCAAGGATAAATGCGTTTGTCGGTGATATTCTCATCGCGAGCATAGGCTTGATTTCCTACAAGAGCCAAAGCTGCAAATTCCCATTCGGCTTCTGAAGGCAAGCGATAAGCGGGCAATACCAAACCGTCTTCAAAACGCACACGGCGTTCTTCACCCGTTGCTGGATTTCTTAGCGGTTTATTGCCTGGAGTACCTTCGTAAAGACCTTCCAAATAAGCGCCTGTGTTGAAGTTGGTTTCGCCTTTTTGTGATTCGTGGTCAGCGGTAAGTTTGCCTTGTTCAATCAAAATCATCTCATTAACGCGGTCAGTACGCCATTTGCAGTATTCTTGCACTTGCAGCCAGCTCACACCCACTACCGGATAATCATCATAAGCAGGGTGGCGGAAGTAAGTTTCCACAAATGGGTCATTGAATGACAACTCTTCCAACCATACCAACGTATCAGGCAAAGCCTTGCGATAAACTTGGGGAGAAGATTCGTGTACGCGATTTAACCAGTATAGATATTCGCGCCAGCCAGTATTGCTGACTTCGGTTTCGTCCATATAAAAAGACGACACGGTAATACGACGAGGGATATTATTGAACTCAAACATAACATCTTGTTCAGTTTGTCCCATCGAAAACGTACCGCCCTCTATGAATACCAAGTTGGGGCCTGTCATTTGTCCTTTGTATTTGGGCATTTTTTCGTAGCCGCCCCATTCTTTTTTGTTATATCCCCAACCTGTAGTGTCGGAGCGTTGTTCTTTTTTGCAGGCGGTAGTAGCGAGTATGCCCGCCAGGCCTAACAAGAATATTTTTTTCATCGCGCAGTTAGGATTTGATTTTTTGATTAAAAAAAGGCAATATATTGATAAAAAAGGCAATTCTATATTGAATAATATGCTTACAACGCGCAAAAAACGGTTTTATTGTTTGAATTATAAAATTTTTTTTCAAAAAACTGCTTATTTTAACCAAAAAAAGCAAATTTTATCTAAAAATCTTGGTGCAGTCGTTGTAATTGGTCTTTCTGGTCTTATCTATGAAGTTGAAGGTCAAAGCAATTTCGTGGCTACCTGCTGAAGCTGGGGTTAGTTTGGAAACGGTCAAATCGTAGCTATAGCCCAATTTGAAAATTCCTTTTTGAAAACCAACCGAAGCTATTACTGCGTCGCTATTGCCGAAAGTATGCCGAAACCAAAACCCGCCAAAAAAGCTACCTTGTTGGGCATACGCGCCAAAAACGAGTTGATTAAATTGTCTTTGTTTGACGTACAGCACATTAGGGGAGATAAAAGCGTAATTTTTTACCTTTTTGGCATCTTGTAGGGGAATTTCACCGCCTGCATGCACAGTAATCCGCATTGGCAATTCGCCCGTAACATCATTGATATTATAAAACGCTTCGTTGGGGGTATTCAAGTGCTTGGCAGAAAATCCCGCGTACCAATAACGCGTTTTGGCCAACATACCCACGCCCACATCAAAATAATTGATGCTGTTGCTAATTTTGCCCTCGTTGGTTGGGTTTAGGTTGCCGTCTGCATCGTACGCGCCCGTTTCGGGGTTGATTTGGTCAAAAAACACCAATTTATTCCAATTAATGCGTTTGGTCACCATACCAGCTTCCATCCCTGTACGGATATAAAAGTCGTCAGTAAAACGAATATCGTAAGCATAAAACCCGCTCACTTGTGTTGCGTTATAAATCCCATTGCCTGCTACATCTTGCTGCAAAAGCAAGCCAAACCCACTTCGCGCTGCTGGTGCATATTGGCTATAAGAAGCGGCATAAGTGGCATAAGCATTGTCTATAGCCGCCCATTGGTTGCGATAATTCAAATGTATAGTAGGCGCGGCTGAAAGTCCAGTAAGTGCGGGATTGAGTTGTAGGGGCGCAGCATAAAACTGGCTAAACATAGGGTCTTGCGCCTTTAGCTCTACACAATAGAGGCACAAAAGTAATAAAATAATACGAGTTTGTTTCATTTGTTGGTATTTTTTGATAATTTTCGAAAGATTTTAGCTTTTTTTTAGCTTTTTTAGCTTTTTTATTGGTTAATAACCAACACTTAATTTTTTTTCCCGTTTTAAAACCTGAACTAACGCCCTACAGCAATTTTCGCGCCATAAGCGCATTTTCATATTCAAGTATAACAAAAAAAACCAATTTCTGTTATGATTTTCGCCAAAAAATCCATTTTTGACCCATTTTTTTATCCTACAACGTTATTTGCTTTGCTTTTGTTGGTTGTGGATAACTTAAATGCTCAAAATTTTAACCATTCCGTACAAATTCAATGGGCAGACGCGCCTCGCGTATATTCTCAGCCTATAGAAGGACAAATAAACGTCAATTATCCCTTCTTTGAGGGCGCAGCTATAGACGAACAACAGCCGACTTTGCCTTATTTTGTGCATAAAATTGCCCTCAATCAGCCCGCAGAAATAGAAGCTGTTTTACAAAATGAAATTTACGCACCTTTGGGTTTTGAATTGGCTTTTTCACAAACACTAAGCGCAGATATTCAACCTATAGCAAGCTTAAATTTCTATCAAAAAAAACCTCAAGCGCACATCAAGTTCGTACCTTTGCGCCGCAATTCACAAACCAATCAAATAGAAAAATTGATTTCGGCTACATTGGTGGTAAGAACCCGCCCTATTAACAATAGACCCCAATTATCTGCCCGCAATGGCTATTCATCCCGTTTATCGGATGGAGATGTGTATAAAATAGCGGTTTCCAACTCAGGTATTTATAAATTAGATTATAATTTTCTAAAAAATATGGGTGTGGATGTGGATAATATCAACCCTCAACGGCTTCAAGTTTTGGGTAATGGGGGAAAAATGTTGGCTGAACTTAACGCCGTAGCCCGCCCTGATGATTTGAATGAGTTGGCTATTGTCGTACAAGGAGAAAATGATGGGCGATTTGATGCTCAAGATTATATACTTTTTTACGCAGAAGGTCCCACCACTTGGGCTTATGATAGTTCAGCTGCTTTTTTTAAGCACCAACTACATTTGTATGACAACCAAAATTATTATTTTGTAAAAATAGCCAACAGCAATGGAAAAAGAATTAGCAATCAACCCAATCTAAGCTCCACCACATACAATAGCACAAGTTATGACGCTTTGGCTTTTTATGAATCTGAATTGGTTAATTTATTGAATAAAGAGCAGCCAGCTTTGCCCCCTACAGGGCGGGATTGGTTTGGTGAAGCCTTCCAAACCCGTCGCTCTCAAACTTTCAATTTTAGTTTTGCCAACCGACAAACAAACGAACCGATAAAAATGCGCTCAAGAGTAGCTTCTCGCGCTTCGGCTAGTTCTCGTTTTGATTTTGTGGTCAATGGTAATTCTGTTTTTAACGGCGCAACTGCAGTAACCAACTTCTATGTATATTCTGCGTATGCCAATTTATTGACAGCAAATCCTACTTTTACCAGCACAGGCAATGATTTAAGTTTGGTGCTCAACTACAACAATCCCAGCAGTTCAGCTGAAGCTTGGTTGGATTATATTTGTATCAATGCCCGTGCAAATTTGCAATACAGCAATGGATTGACTTTCCGCGACCAACGCACTATGGCACACAACAGCAGCACTTTCCAACTCAACGGAGCCAACAGCAACGTTATTGTTTGGGATATTAGCGACTTAGCCAATATCAGACAACAAGAAACTACAGGAAGCAATACTATGAGTTTTGGGCTTAGTACAGCTGGCATTTTGCGCGAATTTGTAGCTTTTGAAGGCAATAATTTTCCCGCACCTACAGCTATAGGGCGTATCAACAACCAAAATTTGCACGGCATAACCAACCCACCTACTCTATTAATTGTGTATCATCCCAACTTTGCGGGAGCAGCACAACGTTTGGCCACACACAGACGCAATACTACAGGTATGAGCGCACAAGCAGTGGATATATTTGAGATATACAATGAATTTTCTTCTGGAAAAAAGGATTTAACTGCGATTAGAGATTTTACAAAAATGTTGTATGACAGAAATCAAGGAACGGATACACTGCGTTATTTATTGTTATTTGGCAACGGCTCTTTTGACTATAAAAACATCAGTATGAGCGAAGATGCCAATTCCAATTTTGTACCTTCATTCCAAACCATCGAATCGCTCAACCCGTTGGGAGCTTATACAACGGATGATTATTTTGCATTATTGGATAATAACGAAGGCAATGTAAACGCTGACCAAGATTTAGATATAGCTGTAGGTCGTTTGCCTGTGGCTACAGCTTTGGAAGCGGATAGAATGGTGGATAAAATTATCAATTATGAACTTTCGCCCGCTATGTTTGGGGATTGGCGCAATCAAATTGCTTTTATAGCTGATGACGAAGATGGGAATTTGCATTTTAGTGATGCCGAAACAGCCTCTCGTTTGGTTATACGCGAAGATTCTTTGCTCAATATAGACAAAATTTATTTGGATGCTTTTGTACAACAAAGTACAGGCGGGGGCAATCGTTATCCTGAAGTCAATGAAGCGATTTTGCGTCGCATATTCAAGGGGGCTTTGGTTATCAGTTATATTGGGCACGGTGCTGATGACGGAGTAGCCCAAGAGCGCGTTTTTACCAATGTAGAAATCAACAGTTTGACCAATGAACACAAATTGCCTTTATTTATCACCGCTACTTGTTCTTTTTCGCCTTTTGATGACCCCAATATCGTCAGCGCGGGTGAATTATTGTTGCTAAACCCTCAAGGTGGTGCTATAGGCTTGCTTACCACAGTGCGAGTGGTGTTGGCTGATGCCAGTGCTACCCTAACAAATAACACTTTCAACGTTATTTTCAAACAAAAACCCAACGGCAAAATGCCCACAGTGGGGGAAGCGTTGCAAAATGCTAAAAACACGAGCGGTTTATTATCCGCTTCCAACTCCCGCAAGTATGTTTTATTGGGCGACCCCTCTCTCACTTTGGCTTATCCCAAATACAATATAGCCACCACCCAAATAAATGGGCAAAATATACAGGCAGGAATGGACACCATACAAGCCTTGCAACGGGTAACTATATCGGGCGAGGTGCGAGATTTAAACAATAATTTAGCTAGCGATTTCAATGGTTTAGTGTATCCTACCATTTACGACAAAATAGATACTTTAATCACCCGCGCCAATGATGCAGGCAGCCGCGCTAATACATTTCCTCTGCAAAAAAAGATAATTTTTAGCGGTCAGGCTACTGTAGCGAATGGACGATTTAGTTTTTCGTTCGTAGTACCCAAAGACATCAACTATAACATAGGTTTTGGGCGTATTTCCTACTATGCAGATAATGGGCAAAATATAGACGCAAATGGTATGTATAGAGGGTTTTTGATAGGGGGAACAGACCCTAATGCAGTAGCTGACAATACCCCACCTCAAGTGCGGGTGTTTATGAATGATGAAAACTTCGCTTTTGGGGGTTTGACCGATGCCAATCCTACCCTTTTGGTCAAATTGTTTGATGATAATGGTATCAATACTGTAGGCAATGGCATAGGACACGACCTCACCGCTACAATTGTTCCCCAAAATGCCCAAATTGCCACCCCAAATTATGTTTTAAACGATTTTTATCAAGCCGCCACCGACGATTATAGACGCGGTACGGTGCGGTTTCCGTTGCGCAATCTCAAAGATGGACGTTATACAGCCAATGTAGAGGCTTGGGATGTAGCCAATAATGTAGGACGCGGAAATACAGAGTTTGTGGTCGCTTCCGATGCAGACATTGCTTTGCAACACGTATTAAATTATCCTAATCCTTTTACGACCAGCACCCATTTTCAGTTTGAGCACAATATGCCCGACCAAACTTTGGATGTACAAATTCAAATTTTTTCTGTGTCTGGTTCTTTGATAAAAACCATTCAACAAGCTTGTACATCAGAGGGTTATCGCATCAGCGACATACATTGGGATGGATTGGATGAATATGGCGACCGCTTGGCTCGTGGTACTTATATTTATAAAATATCGGTAAAAACAGCAGATAACAGCGTCCAACAAGCCAGCGAGTACCAAAAATTGGTGATATTGAGGTAAAAAAATGTAATTTGCGTAGAAAAATGTAGAAAATACTTTTGTTGTATCAAAAAAAAGCTAACTTTGCACTTTGATTTGAAATCGATAATAAAATATAACAATATGTTTTTTGCCCTATTGACTTGCTTATTCTATAACTTGGCAATAGGGCTTTTCAAAAAATGGTCTTAAATTATGGCATAAAACTTTACAACAAATTTTTTTTTTCAAAAACGCAACTCCCTTTTTATATGAAGTTGAATGCCTTTTGTGTGGCCTCTGCCCTTACTTTTTCAGTTGTCCAATCTACTCAAGCCCAATGTATCCAAGTGGGCAACACTCGTGTGCAATCGGATGGCACTCCTTGCAACAATACCATTCTCACAGCCCTACCTTTTTTGCGCATCACTCCTGACGCCCGTTTTGGAGCTATGGGCGACGCGGGTATTGCTATCAATCCAGATGCCAACTCGCTACATTTCAATGCTTCACATTTAGCTTTTGCTGAAAAAGATTTTTCTATTTCAGCGACTTACACCCCTTGGCTTCGCGCTTTGGGTTTGTCGGATGTACATTTGACTCATTTGGCTATGTATAAAAATATAGATAAATTCCAAACTATAGGGGGAAGCCTTCGCTTTTTCTCTTTGGGGCAAATCCAATATACAGACGACCAAGGCAATGCGCTGCAAACAGTTCGCCCGCGCGAAATGGAGCTTAATTTTGCTTATGCGCGCAAATTATCCAAAACATTTTCTTCTGCTTTGTCGGTCAAATATCTGTTCTCCAATTTAGGGCAAGGTACGAGCGCGTCTGGCGATGTTTTGCGCCCAGCCCACGGGTTCGCATCTGACGTAACTTTTACCTACAAAAAGCCTTTCAAGCTCAAGAATGATAAAAATGCCATATTTACTTCAGGTTTAGCTTTTACCAATATCGGCACCAAAATATCTTATGTACAATCTGCCAATCGCGATTATATACCCGCTATGCTCGGTTTTGGCAACTCTTTTGAGTACGAAATTGACGATTACAACTCCATAACTTTCGCTTTGGATATTACCAAATTGATGGTGCCTACACCCGTGCCTGCCACTTTGCAGACTGTAGATGCCAACGGTGATTCTATTTTTGTGAGCAATCCAGAATATAATGCCAACGGTAATTCTGTACCCGATTATCGCGAATTATCTGTGCCTGCTTCTATATTTAGCTCTTTTTCTGATGCTTCTTTCAAAGAAGAATTGCAAGAATTGGCTTTTTCTTTTGGGATGGAATATTGGTACAATCGCCAATTTGCGCTGCGGCTTGGACATTATAACGAGCACAAAACCAAAGGTAACCGAAAATATGTAACTGTAGGCTTGGGGATAAAATATACAAATTTTTGCTTAAATTTATCCTATCTAATCCCCACTTTCAACGCCCAGCGCAACCCATTGGACAATACGCTGCGCTTTTCTATAATGATGGATTTTGGACAATCAAAAGCAGCCCCCAAAAAGGCTAAACCTGCCAAAAAAGAGGAAAAACCGAAAGAAACCACAGAACCAGAAGAAACTGAAGGCTAATAAAATTATAATATTCAAACGGTGGGCAAAAAACCTACCGTTTTTTATTCCTATCATTTCAACTTTTCAACTATGAAAGCATTGATTTTAAGCATTTTAGCATTATTGCTATTTGCGAATTTATACGCGCAAAAAGCGAATAGAACACGAACAAAAGGTAGTTTTTTTGGGGAAACTGTACGCGTGCCTATTCATTTGTTGCGACTCAATAATTCCAAGATTAAAAATGTAGAAGCTTTGCCATCCACTTATGGAGACGATGCGCGTCAATATGTGTTGATTTGTTTGCCACCTGATAGCGTCAAGGTGCAAAAACAGGCCGTTTTTTTCGTACACGGTGGCGGCTGGCACGTTGGCAAACCCTCTCAACATCTTTTTTTGGCAGAAATGCTGAATGAACAGGGCTTTATCGTCATTTTGCCCGCTTACAGACTAACCCCCAAAGTTTCGGCTACAGAAATGCAAACGGATATAGCGCAGGCTTTTTTGAAAAGTAAGGAAATTTTATCCAATCAGGGTTTTGACGACCTAACTTACATAGCTGGAGGTGCTTCTGCTGGGGCAAATTTAGCTGCTTTGTTAGTTTATAACAACGATATGCAAAGCATACAAGGCGTTGATAATAAATTGTTTAGCGGATTTTTTTCTGTAGCTGGGGCTTTAGATATTAGCCAAATTAGAAAAAATAAAATACTAAAATTATACGCGGGTAAAGAGGGCAGCGACCAATTTATACAATCCAACCCCGTGCAACAAATAGACAGCAATGACGTACAAATTCCCGTTTTGTGCATACACGGCGAAAACGATGCGATGGTGAGTTTGGCTTCAGCGCGGAGTTTTGCGTTAGAACTATGCCGCTTGCGCTGCGATTTGCTCACTTTTCAAGCCATACCAGAAGGCACGCATATCAGCGTGGGTTCGCAATGGTATTATAAAAAAAAGAAAGATATTTTACAATCCGATACGCTCATCCGTTGGCTATTGAATATAGAAGAATAGCGTATTTTATAACCTCAAAATCCAGATTTTTACCTTATGGAGAATAAAAGAGAGGCTTTAAAAGCACTTTTGCCAACTATCAACCCAGAACTTAAAAAACACGGCGGCAGCGATAATACGCTTAAAATCACCAAACTTAAACCTGCTCAGATTGAATTTTTATACGAATTATTAACCACACATTTGGAGACGTATAGAAATTTTGTGGTGGAGCAATTGATAGAATTTGCCAAAGCTAATTCGCCCCAAATCAACAAATTAAAAACACTTGCGCACGTGCATCAAATCAGTTTGCCGACGAGTTTTGAGGGCGATTTTGAGTGGGAAATTATCTTGGGCAAGGTAAGTTTTGGTTCAACTCAAGTTATTTTGAGTATGAAAAAATGGGAAATTGCTAACCATACTTTAGTGGGCTAATCATTTTTTATGGAAATCATTATCTTTTGCGGCATACAAGCTACGGGCAAATCCACGTTTTTTAAAGAGCAGTTTTTTAAAACCCACGTTAGAATATCTATGGATTTATTGCACACTAGAAATAAAGAGCAAAAATTTATAGAAACTTGCCTAAGCCTCCAGCAGCCTTTTGTGGTGGATAATACCAACCCAAGCGCAGCCGATAGGGAAAAATATATTACAGCAGCCAAAGCGCATAAGTTCAAAGTCATAGGTTATTATTTTCAATCCAAACTAAGCGATTCTATTGTTAGAAATAGCCAAAGACAGGGCAAAGATTATGTGCCAGAGATTGGGATAAAATCTACAGCCGCCAAATTGGAACTTCCAAGCTTTGATGAGGGTTTTGACGAATTATATTATGTAGAAATTCAAAATCAACAATTTAACGTAAAAAATTGGCAAGATGAAATTTGACGACTTAGACCTAAAAATGCGCGTGTATGAGACCGCACACGACCGCTGTATTTTGCCCCAAATGTATGTGGTGGCAAGGATTGACGGCAGAGGATTTACCAAACTCACCAAAGAAGTGCATAAATTTGAAGCACCTTTTGATGTGAAATTTAGAGATTTGATGATAGCTACAGTTCAGCATTTGATGAATTGCGGTTTTAATATCATTTACGGCTACACAGAAAGTGATGAAATTTCGCTACTTTTTCATTTTGATGAAAACTCTTTCGGGCGAAAAACGAGAAAATTAATCTCCATTTTGGCGGGCGAAGCGAGTGGCAAATTTTCGGCACTATTGGGCGATGTGGCTGCTTTCGACTGCCGACTTTCTGAGTTTCCCAATCCAAATTTGGTTGTGGATTATTTCCGATGGCGCAACGAGGACGCACACAGAAACGCCCTAAATGCCCATTGTTATTGGCGGCTGAGAAAAGATAATTTTTCAAAAAATGAAGCTACCAACAAAATTGAGGGGCTTAGTATAGCAGAAAAAAACGAGTTATTATTCCAATACGGGATTAATTTTAACGAACTACCCAATTGGCAAAAAAGGGGTGTAGGAATTTATTGGCAAATAGTTGAAAAACAAGGTTTTAACCCCAAAACGAACGAAACTACCCAAGTCAAACGCCGCGAATTATTTACCAATTATGAACTCCCTATGCGGGATGAATATAACGAGTTTGTAACCGATTTAATACAAAAAAACAAACCAATTTAATACAAAAAAAGCTGCTGAAGTTGATACTTTAGCAGCTTTTTGCTTTTAATTTTTATCTTTGCGTTTTAATCTTCAACTATCAAAATCACCATTTAAACCAAAACGATTAGATTATGAACGACAAAGAAATTCTAATACAAAAATTATTAGCACTCAACATATCTTCGGCAGAAATTCACGCTTTAATGCTCTCGTTGGATAGGATAGAATTTCGCAATCTAATCAAGCGTTTTTTTGATTTAAGCCAAAGTACAGTTATCAACAACTCAACCTCTACCAAAGGTTTTATAGGTTTTTTTAATAAAATTGGGCAAAAAAGAAAAAATAGGGGCGTCAAGCGCAAGTTGGATAAACCCAATTTTAGAGCGGGCAAAAAACTAATCGTAGCAGAAGGCGATTCTTGGTTTGAATTTCCCATTTTTCGCAAAGACATCGTGGATTGGATTATCAAAGAAACGGACAATCCCGTTTATAGTTTGGCTTATGGCGGCGATTGGATAGCCAATATGCTTTATGAGGAAGAATATCTGGACGAATTGGCGGCTTGGCAACCTGAGATATTTATGATTAGCGGCGGGGGCAACGATTTGGTGGGCGACGGGCGGGTTGGCACGTTGGTAGATAAACCCGATTTGGTAGATTTTAGCGAAAAACCCAGCGATAAATTGCTCAAAGAGTTTATACTCGCTCAAGATTTCGGCAACGGGGAAGTAGATGCCCACAAGCGCGCCGAGATGATAGTGAGAGGTTCAAAATATCTGAACAAAGGCTATTGGGATTTGTGCAAAACCTTTGAGATTATGTACAGAATGTTATTTAGAGGGTTGGAACTCAGCGGAAAATTGGGCAATATGAAAATTATCACTCAAGGTTACGATTTTGTAGTGCCGTCCGATAGCTTAAAATTGGATAGACCTTTGCGGTTGATAACGGGCAATGGGGGCTGGTTGTATCGCCCACTCAATAGAAAATCCATCAGCGATAAGTACGAACAGCGCAGTATTATGTCAGCTATGATATACCATTTCAACGAGATGTTGATAGCTGTATGCCGCCAACACAACACCATTAGAGGGCAAAATTTTATCTTTCATATAGACAGCAGAGGCACACTGCAAGAAAACGATTGGGCGGACGAATTGCATCCCACTTCTCAAGGTTTCAAACAAATCAGCCAAGTTTATATCAGATGTATCAACGGCGAAACTTCTCGCGATGTGCGCGATGCTTTTGTTTATCCTGTGCGCAAGTATTAGCTTTTTTTATTTTTTATTTTGAAAATGGAAAAATATTGTAACTTTGCGCTTGTTTTTATAATTTAAACTCTAAAAATTAAACATATGGTTTCCAAAATTGCAATTTTCAACTCTACAAAACACGCAAAAGCGATAATTACGCTTGACTGCAATTCTATCCAATTGGTGGGTGAAAATCAAGTGGGAAAGACTACACTGATAGACACGCTTAATTTTTTGTACTGTATCAAACAGCAATATATGTCGTTTGATAATGGCAAATATAATTTTAAACAAACTATTGGACATCTTTTTCCGTCTGATAAGAACAGCTATGTCGTGTTTGAAAATTTTAAGAAAAAAGCTGGCGGTTATCACTGTATTTTACTGAAACGCAAAATTGACGAATTAGAATACTACAAAATCAAGCGTCCTTTGGAAGAACTAGCTTTTTTCGAGGAAAATGGAGAACTTAAAGACTTTCAGTTATTTAGAGAGTATTTAATAAGCAATGCCATTGAATACACTGAAATAAAAAAAGCTAACTTATTTGATGAATTTTATAGCACTAACCAAAGTGAAAATGCTGTCGTTTGGCTAAAAAAAGGTGAAAAAGAAGTGTTTGCAGAAATTTATCGACATTTGATAAATTCAAAGTCAATTGACGCCGAAAATTTACAAAATGCTTTAATTATTGCCAACAATCGGAAAAATTCTAATTTAAAAATATTTGCAGACCATAGCAAAAAGGATAGTTTGGTTCAATTAAGAAAAATTGATAAAGACATATCAATTTTTAAAGATATCAGAAAAGATTTTGAAGCGTTCAAAGATTGCTTAATCCGTTTTGAGCTGCAAAAAGAGCAGGTAGGGCAACTTTTATACACTTTCAACAAGTATTTTGACCAACGTCATCAAGAATTGCAAATTCAAAGCAAACAAGCAGAAGAGCAAATAAATATGTGCGAAAAAATAAATGAGGAAATAGAACCTCAAAAATCAGCGTTGGATAGAGAAGTTGGGGCTTTGGAACGAGATATTTCGGATAAAAACAGCAGCATAGAAAATTCAAATCACAATTTGCGCGAAATTGAATTACTTAACTGACCTTTCGCAGTATAAAAATTAGAAAAAAAATTACAAGTCAAAAAAAGGGTGCTTATTCCTGCATTATTGAGCAATTACAGGTTTAATTTAAAAGCTTGGACTTCAGCAAAAGAAG
>JAAFIM010000020.1 GCA_013297745.1 Chitinophagales bacterium
GCCATCACTTGCGGTTTGAAAAATCCCCAATAATGAGCTATCTCGCGCTGCCCCTGACCCAAAACCTTAATGTATAATTTATACTCTTCAGGGCTAACGGGCGCATCTACCCACAAATCCAAAGTGTTGTATAATTTGGATTGATTTTCGTGGGGATTAGCCCAAACATAATCGTTGCGGACTAAATAACGGATTAGATTATCATTGCAAGCGCGCAAAATCTCTAAATGTTTTTCATCTAATTGTATAATCATACCCAAAAATAAAGGTGATAAAATTAGCATAAAAAAAGCGTTGAAAACCCGCGCTGATAAAGTTCAGTATAGGCTTCAACGCTCTTAGAAAAGCTACCGCAGAATAAAGAGATTAAGCATTGGCGTGCTGTTCGATATAAGCGATAGCATCGCCTACAGTAGCTATAGATTCAGCTTGCTCGTCAGGAATAGCGATGTCAAATTCGCGTTCAAATTCCATAATCAACTCCACCAAGTCAATAGAGTCTGCTCCCAAGTCTTTTTTAAAATTAGCTGTTGCTACGATTTCGGCTTTGTCAATAACCAATTTATCGGCGATGATTTGGTTAACGCGCTCAATAATGCTGGACATATTGTTTTGTTTTTTGTGTTGTAAAATAATTGCGCTGCAAATTAACGGAGTTTTTATATATCCACCAAATTTTTTTAATTTTATTTTGGTGTTATAAACTTTATTCTGCAAAAAAGTTTATTTTTTATCCTTTTTACTTAAATAATATAGCCTTAACTGGCGAAATGGTAGAAACAAGATACGAAGGCAATAATAAGAATATGAGCGTAATACCCAATGTGAGTAAATTTAAACTCAAAATACCCCCCCACTGCAACTCTATAGGCGCTACCGCCACATAATATAAATCTTCAGGCAAGCGTATAAATCCAAATTGCTTTTGCGCCCAAGCGGTTCCTATGCCGATTACATTCCCCCACAACAAACCCCAACCTACTATGCGGGCAGCATAATATAAAAAAAGCTTTCTAATTTGCCAATTCGTTGCGCCCAAAGCCTTGAGAATGCCTATCATATTGGTGCGTTCCAAAATCAGTATCATCAACGAGGTGGTCATATTGATAATAGCCACCAAAATCATCAATATCAAAATAATCCGTTCGTTCATATCAGTTAGATTCAACCAATCGAATATATTCGGTTCCAACTCCTTTATCGTGCTGGCATATTGGCTTTTGCCCACCAATAATTCATTATTCACATAATATCCATAATCGCTCAAGTCGTCTATATCATCAATAAAAACCTCAAAACCCGAAACTTGCGCTGGCAATAATTCGTTCAAACGTTGCAAAGTATGTACAGACACAAATATGGTTTTATCCCAAATATCCCCATTTTCGCGCTCCGCTACCATATTCTTGGCATTGTGCAAAGCTACTATTTTTAGCTTTAGCTCGCAACTATCTCCAGCCGCATCTTCATATTTTAGCTTGATTTCTTGCCCTATTTGATAATTTTTAGCTTGAGCATAACGAGCCGAAATAACCACCTCCTGACTTTGGACATCATCCCATTTGGGGCTTAACCCTGCGCTTATGATTTGGTCAAAACGGGGCGGCAACGTAACTTGAGCAAAACCAACCATACGCAAGCTATCCGTTTGCAACTCTACCTCTTTGTCAAAATTTTTATACGGTCGCCAATTATTCAACTGCTGTATCTGGTGTATGCTAACCAAAGCAAATCGCCTATCGTACTCCTCCAAACCCGTTTTATAAATACCCACCACCTCAAACCGCCGCGCCAAACTATTTTCGCCTTCCACAAAATAGATATTAAAACTATCTTTCAAACTCAACTTCAACCGCTTGGCTGTAGCTTCGGAGATAATTATCCCGTTGTGTGCTGTGCCTGTAGCCAACGTATCGCCACTTTTAAGATATTGGCGCAAAAAATCCCATCTATAATCCGCTCCTATTCCCCTCAAAATTATCCCTTCTATCTCGTCGTTGGTTTTGATAATCCCCTCTTTGTTGGCAAATTGTTGTATATGTTTTACCCCAGCTTTGCTGCTGCGTTGATATTGACCATTTTTTTTATCCGCATACCAAGACTGAATTTGGGTGATAGTATCTATATAAGGGTAATAAGTTTGTTTCAAACTCATCGGCACAGCTTCAAACGCATAATGACTTGCGCTAAAATTGCCCGTAATGTGTATATGCCCCCAAAAACCAAATATCTTATCGCTAATCGTATTTTTAAACCCTCTCACCACCGCAGTAGCCAATATCATCACCGCCACACTCAATGCCACAGCCAATATCGCTATTTTTATAATAACCCCCGAAAATCCTTTACTGCCTTGAGCGGCAATTTTACCTGATATAAATCTTGCTATATTCATTTTGTTTTTTATCCAATTTAGCCGCAAAGGTAGCAAACTTTTTTTTATTTGCTTTGTTCTGTCTTTATTATTTTCAACCAAACCACTGCTTCATTTATGCAATCTCTACCCGACTTGCGCGTAGATTATCAAAAATCTACCCTTTCTCCCGCCGATTTATTCCCTTCTCCCCTTATTCAATTCCAAACTTGGCTGAATGAAGCCTTGGCTGCCAATATCCACGAAGCCAACGCTATGTGCTTAGCCACTGTGGATAAAAATAATTGCCCCGATGCGCGCATCGTATTGCTCAAATATATAGATAACGAAAAATTGGGCTTTTATACCAACTATGATAGCAATAAAGGACAGCAAATGGCTGCTCACTCGCGCTGTTCGGTAGTTTTTTTCTGGAAAGAGCTGGAAAGACAAGTGCGGATAAAAGCCCACGTCCAACGTATGGATGACAAAACTTCCACCGCTTACTTCCAATCTCGCCCCTTAGATAGCCAATTGGCAGCTTGGGCTAGCCCCCAAAGTCAGCCTATTTTAGACCGCCAAATACTAGAAAATAAATGGGCTGATACCCAACAACAGTTTGCTGAACAAACCCCCTTGCCCAAACCCCCAAACTGGGGAGGATATTTTTTAACCCCCTACCAATTTGAATTTTGGCAAGGGCGCAGTTCTCGCCTCCACGATAGATTTGTTTATAACCTCGCCGACGAATATAATACCGCTTCTGGTTGGTCTATTGTCCGCCTCGCGCCCTAATTATATCCCGTTTTTTATCAAAAAACCCCCAACCGTAACTTTTGCGGTTGGGGGTTTTTCTATGGCTGTGTTAATTTCTTTCCTTTTTTCCCCACGCGGCGGCGTGGGGCTACTATTATTCAACCCCGTTGGGGTTGGCAGATTTGAACCCTGAAAAGGGTCAATAACGGTAGCCCCGTGTCGTACACGGGGACAATAGGGATAAAAAAACAATTATTTCCATACAATCAAAACCCTTTTTATTTCCTTTTTTCCCCACGCGGCGGCGTGGGGCTACTATTATTCAACCCCGTTGGGGTTGGCAGATTTGAACCCTGAAAAGGGTCAATAACGGTAGCCCCGTGTCGTACACGGGGACAATAGAAATAAAAAAAAATAAGATGTTTACACTCGCACATTCACAAAATTTATTATTCCCCCAATCGCTTACTCTTTCCCCTTTCTCCATTTCCACCAACCCAAGCCCACCAAAGCCGATACGGATAAAGCTCCTATTATATAATATAAGACCGCCCAATCTTTGTGCGCTAAATATACGCTTTCGTCCGTATTGCCTATGTTTATAAAAGCAGCCCAATAATGCGGATGCGCTGCCATCCCTTTGGCTTGGGACAAATAATCCAACTGTGCCGTTCTTATCGCTTCTTTTACCTTTTTTCCCTCGTATATGTATTTGTAAAAATTCTGCATAATAAAAGCCGTAGCTTGGTCATTCACTTGCCAACGGGTGGCTATAACCGCAGGCGCGCCCCCGTACATCAAATAACGGGCTATACTCATCACCCCGTCTGTGCTTTGCTGCTCACCTTTGCCGGTTTCGCAAGCGGACAAAACCACCAATTGGCTACTGCTCTGTAATTGTGCCAGCTCATAAGCGTTCAAAAAATTGTCTGCCGTCGTATCTTCGCTCTCGCTCAACACCAAAGCCGATAAATCGGGATTGTCGCTATCCCATAACCCGTGCATAGCCAAGTGCAAAATAGCGTACGGCTGCTGGAGGTCTTGCCGAAATTGCTGCTCATTGGCTGCTACCCCCGTGCGAAAATCGCCATAATAGTATTGTTTTAAATTATCAATTTCCCTTACCGTGCCGCTTAACTCGGATAAATTCGCCCGCATATTCTTAATTATATCGCTTCTGTTTTTATTTTTTACCCCTTGCTGATAAGTCGGCGCATAAGCCAACACCTTCCCGTTGTGGCTGTTGCGGGCGGATTGCTGTTTGTTTTCCAACCACAAAGTGGCCGAATTGACGTACTGCACCGCATATTTTTTTAATAAATAATCCAAACTTTTATACGTGTCGGCTGGTTTTTTGTCGGATAGCAACAACAACTCAAAGGGGACGATATTGCTTATTTTGGCTGGGCTGATAATCAACTGGGATATATTTCTACTGTTAAGCGACGCTTCGTCAGGGAATATCTTTTTGGTCAAAAAGCGATAATGGCTTGCAAAACTATCCAACTGTTGTTGTTCCGATAAGATAGACCAGTTTGCACTCTGTACCATATTTTCGGTTACGTCTATCATTTCGGTTTGCGCATACCAATCATATTCATTATCCGATAACCAAGCTGTGTCTTTGCAGATAATCAATTGCCGCTCTAATTTATAATAACCCAAACAGTATAAAAAAGCGCTGCGCTTATCCATATTTTTTTGAATATCAACCAAACCTTTCACGGGCGGGTTGTACATCAACTGCGCGTATTGGGGATAATTTTGCTGCAATTCGGTTTCTGTTTTTTGCAAATTTAATTTTTTATCCACAATAATTTTCTGCACCTGTTCGGCTTCAGCTTTGCGGCTTTCTTTCAACAAAACGGCATACTGTATTTCCAAACTTTTCAACAAATCTTTTTCTTGCTTATAAGCCGCCACTATTGGAGCAGGTACTCCAGCCAGCGCAAAGGCTTTATCTTGGTTCAAATGGCGGCGGGTGGCTATGGATTTGCTATTTTCGGCGTGTTGGATGATAGCGTCCAGAATTTTTGCCGATTTATCTTTTTTGTACAAAAACATATACAAGCGGATATAATCGCTTTGCAAAGTTTGGTACTCATCTGCAACTTGGTCAAAATTAGCCCCATTTTGCAAAGCTGCCGTTTTACGCTCATACAATTGGGTTATTTTTTCCAAAAAGTTTAGTAAAATATCTTTGTTGGATAAATTATGGTTCTGTTCGTACAGGTAATAATAGTTGTAATATAAAGCCTGCAACAATCTATAAGTCATCATCACGTCATCACATCTTGTCTTGCTGTCCCCAAAGTTGGGCAAGTTGTTGGGGTTTATTTTCTCCCCGTCGGCAGCTATGGACATTTGCAACCCTTTATAAAAAAAGGGTTGGGCGCGCAGATAATCGGCTGGAGTTTGGCTAATCTCTGTAGCCATCGAACCAGCGTTATAACAGGATAAAATATGGTTGCGTTTGTCTATAGGGTCTTGGCTTTTTTCCAACAGCTTCATTCCCTTCTCTATCTCTACCAACGCTTCGGGTCGGCGCATATACCCATCTTTGAGCATAACGGCGTAATCCAAATAATAGTAACCCATTTGAATATGTTGTTCGCCTAAATGAGTTTGTACAAAATTTTTGTAACGGGCAAAGCCAGAAAATAACCCAGCCGAATCCTTGACGTACATATCGGCTATAAATTGAGTTTTATACCCTGCTATTGTCTGCATAGGCAACAAAGGCTTTGTGGTTAGGCTGCGGTTGAGCAACTCTTGAATCTTTTTTTTACCGTTGGGGCTTTGTCGCTGGAACAAAAACTGCCATTGAAGATTTTTGAATTGGAACTCCCACAACAAAGGGGAATTTATATTTTTTACCTTTTGGGCGCGCTTATCCCCCTCCATAATAAAAGTTTGCGCCAAATCGTACTGCCCGATATTAAAATAATAAACGTAAAGATAATTGCAAATGAATATATCCAACTCTGCCTCGTAAGCTACCCCTGTGCTTTGGTTCAATAAAGCTATAATTTGCTTATCAAGCACGTCCAAAGAGTCTTTTTGTTGGTATTTTTTGTACAACTCGTGCTGGGCGCGCAAAGCGTAATAATTTTTCCACTTTTGGCTTGGCTCTTGTGGGGATTGCAAAGCGATAGTTTTTTTATAATAAGTTTCGCTCTCTTGCCCCCTACCCAAATTTTGGGCAAATACGCCCGCAAAATAATAGGCTTCGGCCAATAACGGCGAGCGTTGGGGTTCGTACACGGCTATCGCTTTTTGCGCGTAAGCCAAAGCCTGTTCGTACCTATACCAATTTTTATGATAATGGGCTTGGTACAAAAAACTATCCTCGCGCGCTTGTTCGTAAGCGATAACCTGCGCAAAAACCGAAAACGGGGATAAAAAGAAACAAAAACAGCAAATGACAAAAGGGTAAAATTTCATTTATGGGATATAGATTACAAGGTAAAAGAAGCGGCAAAGATATAAAAAGAATTGGTTATAGCAAAACGTTATTATTTTTTATTTAATGGCGTGGTTACAGATAAGATGGGTAAAATATAACTTACGGCGGTTTTGTGCTGCGACCGATTGGCAAAAAATAGCATAAAATAAGCGTTGGTTGCAACCAAACCGCAAAAAATTAAATTCGACAGGGTTCTGTTGCAACGGAATGCCGTCGCATAACATAAAATGGGAGTTATAGACAACGGAAGGCTATTTTATTTGTTGCGGTGATAGTTGCAGACAAAGTAACTTTTCCGCATTTAATTTGTAGCCATTGCCAGCTAAATTTAGGTTTTGGGCAAAAAAAAAGCCTTTTTGTGTGCAAACAAAAAAGCTTTAAAAAGATTATTTTTTAGTTTGGGCGGCTTGATAAGCTGCGGCATATTTTTCCTCTTTGGGCATCAGCTCGCTAGCCTTTTTGAAATCTGCAAGCGCGTTTTTACCCTTGTTTAATTTTGTGTAAGTTTCTGCCCTTTGATAATGCACTTTGGCCAACATATACTTAGAAGGTTTTTTGCTTTTGCCCATCAAAGTTAGGTATTTATCATAATCTTTAAGCGCTTCTTTATAAAGCCCTTGTTTATAATAATTTCCGCCCCTGTAATGGTAGGCTTCCATGTAATTGGGGTCTAATTTGATAGCTTTGCTAAAGCATTCGTTTTGATAGGCTAATTTTTCCTTATCAAACAGCGTACGCAAACCCCGTTGAAAACAATCTTCGGCAGTTTTGCATTCTTCTTGGGCTGCTATCAAAAATGGCAAGCAAAAGGCGAATAAAAGAAAGAGTGTGCGCATAAAATAATGATTATGAATGTGAAAGAAAAGAGTATGAAACAAGCTAAAAACAAGCAGGGCGCAAACCGTTGCGGTTAAAAAAAAGCTAAAAAAAGCGGATAAAAAACCAGCAGCAAGATAAAAATTAAAATAATTGTATAAAAAATGCTAATTTTGCCCCCGAAAATATATCGTCATTGTATTTTAACCCAAATTTTGGATAATATCGTATTGGGTGATAATATGAAAAGTAGCCGCTTTATCTTTTACGACAATAGCTTGGCTGCTGCGGTTGAGGTAGTGATTGAGTTGAGAAATGGCTAAGTTTTCTTCCACAACGGGAAAAGGTTTTTCCATAATCTCGGTGATAAGACGGTCGCTATTTTGTATAGGATTTTCCAACAGGTGGGAAAGGATAAGCGTTTCGGTGATTGAACCGATAATTTGGGTATCTTGTACGACGGGCAATTGAGACACGTCCGCATTTTTCATCGTTTGCAAAGCATTTTTTAGCGTTTGATTGCCTTCTATGGTGAGGAAAGAGCGGTTGGTTTTGCGCGCGATAATATCCTTGACGGTCAAAGTCGCCTCCAAAAATCCGCGCTCGCGCATCCAGTCGTCGTTGAAAATTTTGCCCGCATAACGGCTTGCGTGGTCGTGGAATAAGACCACCACAACATCAGTTGGTTTGAGCAAGTGAGCCAATTGACGCACGCCAGCCATAGCCGAACCAGCAGAATTGCCCACGAGGATACCCTCCATTTGCGCCAATTCGCGGGTAGCCAAAGCAGCATCTTTATCCGTTACCTTTTCAAACAAATCTATGATTTTGAAATCAACGTTGGCGGGTAGAATATCCTCGCCTATACCTTCGGTGATATAAGGATAAATTTCGTCTTTATCAAAGATACCCGTTTCGTGATATTTTTTGAACACAGAGCCGTAAGTATCAATCCCCCATATTTTTACGTTGGGATTTTGTTCTTTGAGATAGCGACCAACCCCCGAAATAGTGCCGCCTGTGCCCACGCCCACGACGAAATGGGTTATTTTCCCCTCTGTTTGTTGCCAAATCTCGGGTCCTGTGGATTCGTAATGCGCTTGGCGGTTGCTCAAGTTGTCGTATTGATTGCACCAGAAGGAGTTGGGGATTTCTTGGCTTAATCTTCTCGCCACTGAATAATAAGAGCGTTCATCTTCGGGTTCAACGTTAGTGGGGCAAACGATAACTTCAGCCCCAGCAGCTTTGAGCATATTTATCTTTTCTTTAGATTGCTTGTCTGTAGTGGTAAAAATACATTTGTATCCTTTAACGACAGCTGTGATAGCCAAACCCATACCGGTATTGCCAGAAGTACATTCTATAACAGTGCCGCCAGCTTTGAGCAAACCTGCACTTTCTGCATCAGCTATCATTTTAATAGCCATACGGTCTTTTACCGAATTGCCCGGATTGGTTGTTTCTATTTTAGCTAAAACGGTAGCCGAAACATTTTGCACGCAGCGATTTAATTTGACCAAAGGCGTATTGCCTATAGTTTCTAATATATTATTAAAAAAAGCCATTTGTTATATAAAAAATTTTATTTTAAACAGATTGGGTAAGTTGTTGGAAAATTTCGTCCATTTTATACGTTTCTTGTCTCATTTCCAACAAAATTAATTTTTGAGCGACTGCAAACTGAAACAAATGTTTGCGATGGTCGTCTTGAGATTGTATTTGTAGCTGAATTTGGCGATTATTTTGGGTCTGAACCTGCCCCATAGATTTGAGCGTTTGCAGTTGGGCGGGATTGAGTGCTTGTTCAAACTCGGCATAAATCAACTGTTGTCCTTTGGCTTTGGCTTTCAAACTGCTCAAGCTGTCATTGGCTACTATTTCGCCTTTATTGATGATAACCACCTTATCGCAAAGTGCTTCCACCTCTTGCATAATGTGCGAGGAAAAAATCATCGTCTTTTCTTTGCCCAGTTCGCGGATAAGTTGGCGAATTTCCACCAATTGGTTGGGGTCTAAGCCCGTTGTGGGTTCGTCCAAAATCAGCACTTCAGGATTGTGCAACATCGCTTGCGCCAAGCCCACCCGTTGGCGATAACCTTTGGAAAGGGAAGAAATCAGCTTGCTGCGCTCGCGGGTAAGCCCTGTGCGTTCTATCATCTCCTCCACCCGTTGGCGCGGATTGGATATTTGGTGCAAACCAGCGATAAAGGTTAGATACTCGCGCACGTACATATCCTTATACAAAGGGTTGTGTTCGGGCAAATAGCCAATTTTGGCGCGAACTTCTTTATCATTTTTCTCCACATCGTAGCCACAAACGCTAACCGTTCCCGACGTTTTGGGGATAAAACAGCTGATGATTTTCATCGTGGTGGTTTTGCCCGCGCCATTGGGGCCTAAAAAACCCAAGATTTCTCCAGTCTTAGCCTCAAAAGAGATATTATTAACGGCTTTTTGTTCGCCGTATATTTTCAATAAATTGCTTATCTTAACCGACATAGTATGAATCAGGTAAAAGTTTGTAAAAATGTAGCCTTCAACCCCAACGATAACAGCCCTTTGATGCCATTGGTAGAGGGGCGCGACTATTATATAGAGAATGGTTTTTGGGTATTCACCTCCCATTATCTAAAAAAGCGGGGAAAATGCTGCAAAAGTGGTTGCAAAAACTGCCCTTTTAAGAAAAAATAGACCAAATTAGGGCTAAAAATACAACCAATGCGCTTGGGGTTGCCCTAAGGTGTTAAATTCTATAGTAGGGAAGGGAATTTTTATACAATTCAACCCCTTAAAAACCATTTTCAACCAACGGCGGCGGGTGGGTATGCGCTCCCAGTCTATATCCAAAGATAGAAAAAACTGTGAATATCGGGGCATTTGTAACGGAGAAATGGAAAAGATATTGCCCTGCTTGTCTTTCCAGCGGTTTTGTTCCGCACCCAGCAGATTTTCTACGCTATAACCAGCCGCCACACTCAAAAAAGATAATTTTTGCGCCCATTTTGGGCTATTTTTTTGCTTGAAAAAAGCGTAAGGATTGACTGACAACCAAAGCGTTTGCCCGTTGTACTCCTTAAGTAATTGGTTGGGTAAGTTTGTACCGAATAAGTTGTTGGCGCGTATAGCCGCAGTGGTTACGGCTTGCCCATTTTCGGCTTGTATGGGCTGTTGGGAATAAGATATGGGGTGGAAAGAAAACTTTATTTTTGCCCTTTGTTCGCCCCAAAAGTGTGCTTGTGCATAATACAAACCCGCCCCTAAAGTGTTGAAACCTGCATCTGCCCAAGACCAACCCCAACCAGCCGAGAAAGCATCCATTGTTTCCAATGTAGTTTGGAATAAAAGTCCAGCACCAGCACCAATTAAAGCAGACTTTCGTGGCTTTAGTCCAGCCCATTGGTATAAATTGGCTACTATTTGCGCCTCAAAATAAGCCGTAAACGCGTGTCCAGCCTTATCCATCCCCCGCCAGCCCTGCCAATCGTTGAAAAAATGAAATCGTTGGCGCGGGTATTGTGCATACCAAACATAATTCAACCCCAAACTTGTGCCCGCATAAGCGGTAAAAGTGGTGGCTGATATAGCCCACAAACGGGTTTTATGGGGTTGGCTTGCTTTTTGCCAAAAAGGGGTTTTAAATGGTAGGGGTATTGTGTCCAAATTTTTGCCAAAGCCTAATTTGGCGAAAGCCAATAGAAACAACAATAGGCAAAATGCGTAAATTTTCATATCAAAAAAACCTTTTTAGCGCGCAAAAATAACATTTTTTTCGCAAATAAATGCTATCTTAATCAAATAAAGCTATTTTTGCGCCTATTTTTATACATTTTCAACCCCTTTTAACCTTTTGTCAGTACAAAAAAACTTTTTAATCAATATAATTCTGCTTCTTTTTATCAATCTATTGGTTAAACCCCTCTATGCGTTGGGTATAGATATAAATATACAGTTGGAGTTGGGGAATGCACGTTTTGGGCAGATTTTTGCGCTTTGGAGTTTGGCTTTTTTGGCTTCAACTGTAGCCGATTTAGGAATTTTGCAACATAATAGCAGCGCTGTGAGTAAAGATAACAACTATTTTTACCAACAAGCAGGCAATATACTCAAGCTAAAAGCGGTTTTATCGCTGCTATACGCTATAATAGTGATTATATTAGGCTGGATTTTGGGCTACGAAAGTGCGCAATTATATCTGTTATTTTGGTTAGCATTTAATCTGATTTGTGGTAGTTTTATCAATTGGGGTAGAGCAAATATATCCGGCTTGGGCTATTATAAAACAGATGGTTGTTTGTCTGCTGTAGATAAATTGCTGATGATTTTTACCGGTTGGGCTTTATTAAAAGGTTTTTGTGGGTTGGAAATAAACGAACTCAATTTTATTTTAAGCCAAACGGTAGCATTTTTGCTCACTTTGATATTGGTAAGTGGCATCAATCTATACTTTTTTTATAAAAAAAGCGAAAATACAACAACCGCTAAATTTGAACCTTTTAAATTGTTGAAAATCACCTTGCCTTATGCTGCTGTGGTGTTATTGATGGGTTTGTACGCCCGTATGGATACTATATTGTTGGAACGCTGGGCTGACGACAAAGCAGAAGCAGGCTACTACAGTTTTGCTTTTCGTTTATTAGATTTGGTCAATATGGTCGGTGTATTATTTGGCACCTTATTACTCAATATGTTTTCTAGATACTTAAAAGACTTGAAAGCTTTAAGCAAGTTATTTTGGTTTTCTTTTAGTTTATTGTTGGTGGCTTATGTGGGCGGCTTAGTTTTTGTGCTCTGTTTTGGCGAATGGATAAGTATGATTTTATTAGGTTTTTATGATAGCAAATCTATTTATATACTTAGTTTATTATTTGTAGCTTTGGTATTTAAAGGTATAATCCATATCGCTGGTACTTTGCTCACCGCGACGGGCGACTTGAAGCGAATGAATCTATTGTTTGCCGCAGCTATAGGGCTAAATTTCGGACTAAATTATTTTTTTATACCACTTTACGGGGCAGAAGGCGCAGCTATAGTCGCTATTATCACCCAAAGTTTGGTAGCTATGATAGAACTGTTTTGGGCTTGGAAATGGCTACAAAAAAGAACAGAAATCCAACCTTCCATTTAAAATTTGACTATAGCAATTTTTTTTATCTTTTACCATTTAATAGTTATCAATGTCAGATTTTTTCAAAAAACCGCAAGAAGACCAGCTGCTAAACATTCTAAATTATCAAAACGATTCTAGGGGTGCTTTTTTCTACTTTCGTTCTATGTCTATTCGTATGCAAGAGCGTTTTGCTACCTTGATTGACCACAAAGATATGCCTCGGGTATTTTTGCACGGCAATCCTCACATCGAAAATTTTGTGATTACAGACAAAGGCGCAGCTATGGTGGATTTTGACCGCTCGCGGCTTGGTCCTTATGCTTGGGATATTGTGCGGTTTTTGTCGAGTGTTGCCTTAAAAAATAAAAATAAAAAGTATAAAAACAAACTACTTTCAGATATTGTATTGGAGTATTTTATAGAAGGCTATTTGAGGGGCTTGTTTGTTCCCGATATGCCATTCAAACAAATTTCAGCTTTACTTTATCTAACCCCTACCTCTTGGAACAAAACCACCAGCGAGTATATCAAATCCAACGGCAAATGGTATCAAAAACTAAAAGAAAATCCCTTGCCACTCACCGATGAAAACGCTTTGGCTGTGTTGCGGGGTTATCTCGAGAGTAGAAACGAACTGCATTTGTTGGAAACGTACCACATCGAAGGTATAGGACAAGCTATGGGTTCTTTTGGCAATAGACGCTATTTAATCTTGCTCGCGCCTAAAGACAATCCTAATGGGGAATTAGACCGTATCTTTTTGGATATAAAAACAGTTTATCAAGACGCAGATAATGAGTTTTATAAAAACCCTTTCCCTCATCACGGGCAAAGGATGATAAAAGCTTCCGAATTGTACGCACCCAATATAGAACTGCGTATGGGTTTTTGTACTTACAACGGCACGGAGTTTTGGGGGCGGCAAATTCCCCCCTTTACGATAAAACCCAAAGACAAAATGAGCGTTATCCAACAGTTGGACTTTGCTTATTCTGTAGGTAGTCAAATCGGACAAGCCCACGCCAAAACGCTGCAAAATGGAGCTACTGTAGAGCAACTGTATGCGCATCTCAAAGACAACTACAGCCGTTTTACCGAATTGGCTATACAAATGAACACAGAAATTATAGCCGCGCACAAAATTTATCTCACAGAGTTGAAAAAACTAAATATCAAAATTGGGAAAAAAGTAAGCAATTCCAAGCCCAAAAATAGCCCTAATAAAGATAAAAAATAAGCGATTTGAACCTTTATTATGAATACACTCAGCCTTGGTCTGCTCATATTGGTTTGTATGCTGGCTTCAGGCATATCTGCGCTGTTGGGTTTGGCTGGGGGCACAATCATACTAACCGCTTTTACGTTCTATTTTAACGATTTGCAAGCGGCTGTAGCTTTGCACGCCGCCATTCAGTTGATTAGCAACAGCTCACGGATATTGTTATCGCTCAAGCAAGTGCGTTGGTCGGTAGCGGCTTGGTTTTCGCTCTTATTGTTGCCTTTTACCTATTTAGGTGGGCTTTGTTTCAACCTGTTCAACCCTGACGTATTAGAAGTTTGCATAGCTTTATTTATTATCTTTACCCTGTTTCTACCCAAAACATTCCAAAATGCACCTTCTAGCAACTGGTGGCTGGTCTTATTGGGAGCTTTGGCTGGATTTTTGGGGATGTTGGTAGCTGCCACAGGACCTTTAATCTCTGCCTTTTTCAACGTAAAAGGGTTAAAAAAAGAAGCCTTAGTCGCCACCAAAGCAGTATGTCAAGGACTTTCCCAATTGGTCAAAATGATAGTTTTTAGCCAAGCTATATCGTTTAATTACTTAGATTTCAGTATGGAGATTTTTATTTTTGGTATAGCTGTTATTATAGGCGCTTATATAGGCAATCATTTTCTAAAAAAGATAAGCGATACCTCTTATGATAAATTAAACAATATCGTACTTTTTATGGTGGCGTTATTGATGATAGGCCGCATCGGGATAAAGTGGTTGATTGTTAGTGATTAGTTGTTAATTGTTAGTTGTTTAAACCAAAATATAGTTTTGCTGTTATAAATTCAAACTTCCCAAACTTGTAGGTGCAGGTTTGGGATTTTTATTTATGCTCGTGTTGCTTAAAAGAATAACGCAAACTCATAGCCCACATATATTTTTACAAACTAACCACTAATCACTAACAACTAATCACTAAATTATGGCTTATAAATCCTTGCGCGATGCGCTGTTAGATTTGGAAAAAAACAAGCAATTGCTTAGAATAAAAACCCCTTTAAGCCCCGACTTGGAAATGGCTGAAGTCCATCGGCGCATATTCGAAGCCAAAGGCCCCGCTATTTGGTTTCAATCTGTGATAGGTAGCCCTTTTACGGCTGCTTCCAATTTATACGGCACTTATGAACGCACAGATTTTTTATTCAGAAAAGCTATGCCAAGAGTGCAAAAAGTGATAGAATTAAAAGCTGATATTGGCAATTTATTCAAAAATCCATTGCGGTATTGGAACGCGCCTTTTATAGCTCTCAACGGTTTGCCCAGCAAAAGTTGGTTTTCTACTCCAGTCAAATACGGACAAACAACTATAGATAAATTGCCGCTTATCAAAAGCTGGCCTATGGACGGGGGCGCATTTATCACCTTGCCTCAAGTTTGTTCACTTCCCCCCAACGAGCGCAACCCGATGAAATCTAACGTGGGGATGTACCGCATACAATTATCGGGCAACGATTATAAACTCAACGAACAAATCGGCTTGCATTATCAACTCCACAGGGGTATAGGTGTGCATCATACGGCTTACAACGACAGCCCAGAACCGTTTAAAGTGTCTATTTTTGTGGGTGGCGCACCTTCTCACGCATTCTCGGCGATTATGCCCTTGCCTGAAGGTTTATCTGAATTTACCTTCGCTGGTTTATTAAACGATAGACGTTTCCGCTACGCTTGGGAAGAAGGTTGGTTATTGTCGTCAGAAGCCGATTTTTGTATATTGGGAACTGTAGAAAAAAACCTCAAAATGCCAGAAGGCCCTTTTGGCGACCATTTAGGTTATTACAGTCTGACCCACGATTTCCCTGTGATGAAAGTGCATAAAGTTTATCACCGCAAAGATGCTATTTGGCATTTTTCTGTAGTGGGCAGACCGCCGCAAGAGGACTCCAGCTTTGGTTATTTGATACATCAATTGGTCAAAAAACTAACCGCTTCCGAATTTCCAGGGCTAAAATCTGTTCACGCTGTAGATGCTGCTGGCGTACATCCTTTGCTGTTGGCTGTGGGTAGCGAGCGTTATATGCCGTTTAGAACCAGACAACCAGAGGAAATTTTGACTATAGCCAACCGTTTGATAGGTAGCGGGCAAACTTCTTTAGCTAAGTATTTGATAATAGCTGCTGATGGCGATGCACCCGATTTGAACGCTCACCACATTAGCGATTTCTTTAACCACGTATTGCAGCGGGTAGATTGGCGGCGCGATTTGCATTTTCAAACCAAAACCACTATAGATACTTTAGATTATTCGGGTGAGGGTTGGAATGCTGGTTCAAAATTAGTGATTGCTTGCTGTGGCGAACCCATTAGAACCCTTGCTGATACGCTACCTGCTGCGTTTAGTCTGCCTCAAGGTTGGAATAAAACCGCTTTTTGTCAAAAGGGAATTTTAGCTGTTAGCGGTACAAAATTTAAAGATTATTTGCAAGCAGATGCAGAAGTGAGCGAATTATGCCAACATTTGGAAAAGTCGGATTTGTCCCAATTGCCGCTTATTGTGTTGTGCGATGATGCCGAATTTTGCGCTCAAACGCTTAATAATTTCCTTTGGGTTACTTTCACCCGCTCTAATCCCTCCCACGATATTTACGGGGTGGGTTCTGCTATACAGTTCAAACATTGGGGTTGTCGCGATACGCTAATCATTGATGCGAGGGTAAAACCTTTCCACGCGCCCGAATTAGTGCCAGATGAAAAAGTAAAATTAAAAATAGACAAACTATTCACCAAAGGTGGCGAATTGTACGGACTTATTTAGTCATCATAAAAAAATCCCTATCCAGTTACGGAAAGGGATTTTTTATTTATAATTATCTAACTCATTGATTAGGAAAAGAATAAGAAAGTCCTATCCTAAAAAGTGGCACGTGGTCCATACCTGCCGCCTCTATGCCAAAACCATATTTATCTTGTATTTCAGAAGGGAATATTCTTCTTCTTCTTCCTATTTGTACGGAAGTAAACACTAAATCGTGAAAATGCATTGACGCTCCAACGCCCATACAAGCATCTAAATTAATTTGTTTTGTTACAGCTAATTTAAATCCTAAACCAATTAAATTAGCTATAGTTAAACCAGCTTTATTGCTTATAAAATCTTCACGCGCATAAAATTCTCTGTTAAAAGAATCCACACCAGCATATAAATAACTGCCTGTTCTAAGTTTAAGTTTGGTCGTTTCTGTATCAAAAAATACATAAGGCGTAAAATTAGGTATTTTTTTTATTCTAAAATTGTACTGATAACCCAAATTTAGCCCAACTTTTTGCTTAAAATTTTCTTGATAACCACGCTGATAATACACAGTATTGGCCGCACTATTTCTAAAATAAGAATAGTTATTGACATTAAAAATTAAGCCTATGCGCAAAGAATGATTTTTATAATAAGGCATATAAGCCAGCCCATAATTAAAACAAAGGTCAGCGCGAGTAAAAAACGTATTAACGCTGTGCTTAAATTTTTTCGGTAAAATAGTGTCTGTAGTTGTAGCATTTGCCCAAGAAAAACTAAAACACAGCAACAAAATTAATGATGATAATTTCATATAAATGCTGATAAATAAAGCCACAAACTAAATAGTTTGCAGCTTTAGACTTATTTTTTTGTAAATGTATAAGAAAGTCCTACTCGTATCATAGGTAAGCCATCCAAACCCACCATAGACCAATCTGCCTCAATTCCCAAAAAATCTCTTCTAAATGTCCTTCTATAAACTGGAATGCCTGTTGAAGTAACACCAATTCCAGAATAATTATAAAAAGAAACTCCCCAACCAAAGCACATATCAAAATTTATATTTTTTGTAATAGCAAATTTAGCACCTAAACCTATAGTATTTAAAAAAGAATAGCCAGCTTCATACTCAATTGGAATTTTAGCAAAATACTCAATGCCAAAAGTATCTATACCAACATAAGAATCAAATTTAGTTCTTAAGGCTAATTTTGCAACTTCAAAATCATAAAATACATAAGGCGCAAAATGTGGTATTTTTTTTAACTTAAAATTATATTGATAGCCTACGTTTAAACCAAATTTTTGACTAAAAGTCTTGGCAAAACCACGCTGATAATATACGGTATTAGAAGCACTATTCATATAGTAATCATAGTTACTTACATTTACTCTTAAACCTAAGCGAAAAGAATGATTTTTATAAGCAGGGAAATAAGCAAATATAAAATTTTGCGAAATATCAGCTATAGTAAATGAAACATTAGCTGAATGTTTCCAACCTTTACTAATTAAGGTATCTATAGCATAAGTTTTTACGCTAAAACAGAAAAAACAGAAAAGAAACAATATTTTTTTCATACAATTATTTTATTGAAAAAGCACAAGCCCTAATTTATAAAAATTAAGGTTTGTGCTTTGTAGGATTATAAAAATATTAGTTAAAGGTCTCTATCTAATCTTTGTATTCTCATATACCCTTTAGAAGTAGTGTAAGTTTGCATTACAAGATTAGCATTGAAAGCATTCAAATTAAAACCATTATTAGTAGTTGGGTTAAAATGATACCATTCGTCAGCATATTTAGAACGTCCATTTAATGGCTCTAAACCATTTCCACTTCCACCCAACAAACATAATCTACCAAAATCTTTACCTCTTGCATACCAATCGTATTCAAAAGAAGCGATAACAGCATCACAAAATTGTCTTGCCATTATATTATATTGGCCAAAAGGACGCATAGCACTATGATTAACTAAAGCAAATGTTACCCCCATAGGCAAGCCAAGTGAATTTCTGTTCATTCTATAGCCTTGGTCAATAAGCCAGCCATCATTGCTTGTAGCATATCTAACAAGCCCAATCACAGCATAATCAATGCGGCCACTATTCTCATAGGCTTGATTGATTAAGAACAAATTTTGTTCAAAAGTGGGGGCAAGAACTCTAAATCCTGATTTTTGTTCTTCTTCTCTAACATCAAAATTAGAACGAGGCGTTACTCCTGACAAAACAGTTAAATCGCCATTTGTAACAATAAACAAAGGATTTGCTAAAGCCATAGCTTCAGCTTCTCCCAAAGCAGTAAAATTGCAATTGCCAAGTTCATCTAAATAAAAAACTGGTATATGGTCTTCTTTAGTAGGATGTATATTTTCGTCAATTTGCGCACCTACAGCCCAATAAATTGGTAGTCCAAAGTCAGCTGTAGCTGCATTTGGTACTACTATAAATGGCTTGTACTGGATTTGGGTATGCACCAATTTAGGATTAAGAAAAGTTTTGTATTTAAAATTTACAGAACTTTGTTCAGCTATAGCAGCTACTGCACTATTTATAGTTGCTGTAATAGATGGATTATTATCAGCAAAAGCGTATAAATCAACCTCTTTTGCTGGGCTATTTTGTACAGCAGTTTTTAATGCCGTAATAGCTGTAGGATGTTGTGCTTCAACTTGACGATATGCATAAGTCATATAATACAGTGCATAATTTACATTTTGGTCTTCTGCATCGTTTGGATTTAGCAAAAAATCCGCCTCGTCAAATTCTGTACAAGGTTCAAGAGTAGAACGAAAACCACTTGCAGCAGGTTGTACTGTAGTATTTTCTACAGTTTTGGTTTGCTCTTTTTGACAAGCGGTAAAAAATAAAGCGGCTGACATAGAGAGTGCAGCCAATAGCGTGGTTTTGCGCATAGTGCGTACTGTTTTTGTTAAAAAAAAGATTTTAATAAAAAAGAATTACAGCTATGCTGTAATTCTGCAGTAGAACAGCTATGCGATGATTTTACCAAAAGGGTAAAATTCCCGCTATGCGGGTGAGTTGGCCAATAATTTCACCTTTGATAGCGCAAAAGTAAAACTACTTTTTTAATCCGCCAAATTTTTTTATTAAAAACACAGTAAAATTTTAAAAATTTAATATTGGCTTAACATTGCTTGTTTTTTGAACCCTAATTTTTATATGTTAGACCCTAATTTTTGTATGTTAGACCCTAATTTTTATATGTTAGACCCTAATTTTTATATGTTAGACCCAAAATTTTATATGTTAGACCCAAAATTTTATATGTTAGACCCAAAATTTTATATGTTAGACCCAAAATTTTATATGTTAGACCCAAAATTTTATATGTTAGACCCAAAATTTTATATGTTAGACCCTAATTTTTGTATGTTAGACCCTAATTTTTGTATGTTAGACCCTAATTTATAGTTATTGGATATATTTTTTAGAATAAAAAAAGAGTAGCCTACTCGCGCAAGCCACTCTCAAAAGAGGAAAAAGTGAAAAAAATATCGTTACTTATCCGCAACAGGTTTTAGGATGAGGTTTAATTCATCCAATTGTTTTTGGGTAATCGTGGTGGGGCTACCCATCATCGGGTCTTGTGCTTTTTGGTTCATCGGGAACGCGATAATCTCTCTGATATTGGGTTCGTCGGCAAAAACCATCACCATTCTATCCAAACCTGGAGCAATTCCTCCGTGTGGGGGCGCGCCGTAAGTGAAAGCGTTTATCATATGCCCAAATTTACCCTGTACATCTTCTTGGCTATAGCCAGCGATTTCAAACGCTTTGTACATAATATCGGGGCGGTGATTGCGGATTGCACCGCTTGAAAACTCTATCCCGTTGCAAACAATATCGTATTGATAAGCGACTATATCCAGCAGTTCCGCGTTAGTTTTGGCAGAAGTTAAGGCTTCCATCCCCCCTTGAGGCATAGAGAAAGGATTGTGGCAAAAATCTATCTTTTGGTCGTCCTCGTTCCATTCAAACATAGGAAAATCCACTATCCAGCTAAACGCCAACAAATCTTTATCCAACAAGCCCAATTCATTAGCCAGATGCACACGCAATTTGCCCAAAGTATCAGTAACTTGTTTGTAAGTGCCAGCTAGCAACAAAACGCTATCGTTAGTTTGTACATTGAGTTGGGTTTTAATCTGCTCCAAATGCTCTTCGGTTAGGAACTTTAGAATAGAACCTTTGGTTTCGCCCTCTTTGAAGGTGAGATAAGCCAAACCGTTTGCGCCCAATTCTTTAGCCTTAGCTTCAGCATCTTTGAAAAATTTGTTGGAACGGTCAGCCGTATTCGGTACAACTATAGCTTTTACACAATCTTGAGCAGCAAAAGCGGTGAAGTTGGTTGTTTTGAACAGCGCGGTCAAATTGTGCATACGCATATCAAAGCGAATATCGGGCTTGTCGTTGCCGTACCAATCCATAGCATCGGCATAGCGGATACGAGGGAAAGGAAACTGCATAATGCGCTTGTTGCAAACGCGGGGAACTATCACTTGGTACATTTCCTCCAACACAGCAAACAATTCATCTTGAGTGATAAAAGCCATTTCCATATCCAGCTGATAAAACTCACCAGGACTGCGGTCAGCACGGGCGTTTTCGTCCCTAAAGCAGGGAGCTATTTGGAAATACTTATCAAAACCCGCACACATCAACAACTGTTTATACTGTTGGGGAGCTTGAGGCAGGGCGTAAAATTTGCCAGGATGCAAACGAGACGGCACCACAAAATCGCGCGCACCTTCAGGGGAAGAAGCGGTAAGAATGGGGGTTTGGATTTCTATAAAACCCTTATTGGCTAAGAAATTGCGCAGTTCTTGCATCACTTTAAACCTCAAAAGGATATTGTTGTGCAATTTTTCGCGGCGCAAATCTATAAAGCGATATTTGAGGCGTAAATCTTCACCTGGCAAAGTGCTATCTTCAGGCGAAAAGGGTAAATTATTGGTTAAGGTATCAATTTGTAACGTTTCTACCTCAATTTCTACCTCGCCTGTGGGCATATTTTTATTAATATCCTTGCCTCTTGAGCGAACTGTGCCTTGGATAAAAATCACACTTTCGGGGCGTAATTGGTTGGCTTGTTCGAATAAGTCGGGATTAGCTTCAGCAGAAAATACCAACTGCGTAACCCCGTAATGGTCGCGCAAGGTGATAAACATAAACTTATTGGACAGGCGGCGGATATCTCTCACCCAGCCCGCCAAGCGAACTTGTAGTCCTACATCGGCAGCGCGGAGTTGATTGCAATGGTGGCTGCGGTATGGGTTGGTAATAGTCATTATGAATAGATATTTTAGCTATAAAAATTAAGCCGCAAAGGTAAGCCAAAAATAGAAAAATAATAGCTAAAACGGTTTATTTTTGGGATAAAAGCATTTTTTTAGTTTATAAATGTAGAAAATAGTTAATTTTGCGCCGTTTTTCGCTATTCCACAAGCTGTTTTCTTGTCAGGAGGCTGTTTTTTTCGGGTAAAAAAACGAGATTAAAATTATTCAGTTATTATAAAAACGCCAAAACAAAGGTATGGTAGTTTATTTAACCCGCGTTGAAACATTCAACGCAGCGCATCGGCTTTGGGTCAATGAATGGAGCGAAGCGCAAAATTTAGCCGTATTTGGTAAATGTGCCAATAAGTATTTTCACGGGCATAATTACGAACTTTCAGTAACTATAAAAGGCCAACCCGACCCGCTCTTCGGTTGGCTAATGGATGCGAAGGTGTTGGGAAATACGATTAAAACCCAAATTTGTGATGTTTTAGACCACAGCAATTTGAATTTGGACGAAAATTTTTTGCCAAAAGATATTCAAATCACCACAGAAAATCTTTGCTACTATATCTGGAAACAGTTAGAACCGCATATTCCCGCGCCTTGCCGCCTGCATTGTATCAAACTGCAAGAGACGAGTAAAATTTATGCTGAGTACTTTGGGGAGTGATTAGTGAGAGGTGAGAGGTGGGAAGAAACTTTTATTTTTTGATTATTAGCAACAATTTCATCTATGGAAGAGAACGAAAATTTGGAAAAAAGTAGTTTTAACGATATGTTGCGCAACAATGCTTATAAAAATGTCAAACTAACCAGAAATTAACAACTCCCACCTCTCACTCCCCACCACTCACTATTTATTGTACAAAGCCGCGTATCTCGCAATATATTTCCCGATAATGTCGTACTCCAAATTGATAAGGTCGCCCTTTTTAAGATGTTGGAAAACTGTATGCTCAAAAGTGTAGGGAATTATCGCCACAGAAAAGCTATCTTTGGTAGGATTAACAACGGTTAAACTCACCCCATTGACACAGATAGAACCTTTATTGACCAATAAATGCGCAAATTCAGTGGGAAAATTAAAGGTAAAATACCAACTGCCGCCCGCTTCGCTAATGTTGGCTACAGTACCCGTGCTATCCACGTGCCCTTGCACAATATGCCCATCCAAGCGGCTATGTTGTACAGAAGCGCGTTCCAAATTGATAAAATCACCCTCTTTCCATTGTCCTAAATTGGTCAATTGTAGCGTTTCTAAGATAGCCGTAACCGTATAATCGTGTCCGTCAATAGCTACCACCGTCAAACAAACCCCGTTGTGGGCTACACTTTGGTCAATTTTCAACTGCTCGGCAAGCGGCGTATGGATAACGAAATGTACATTTTCTTGCTCTTTGATAATTTGCTTAACCAGCCCAAGCTGTTCTATAATGCCTGTGAACATATTCTTTGTTTTTTGTTTTAATCAGAAAACCAATTAACAACAGCCAGCGTTATTTGTTCGTATTCTTTCACCAAAAAACTTTTAAAAACTATGTACGAATTTTTTCAACCTATATTGGAGTTTAAAAATCCTGTACTTTTTGCTATACCCATCTTTTTGCTGGCTATAGGAATAGAGTTATTTATCAACTACAAAGAACGGACGGGTTATTACGAAACCAAAGATAGTTGGGCTTGTATCGCTATGGGTTCGGGCGCAGCTGTGTTGGATATATTGGGTAAATCGGTGTTTTTTCTCATATTTAGTTATTTTTACGAGAATATGGGCTTTTTTAAAGAACAATTAGCTTGGACGGTTTTGGGCTGGGTGATTTTATTCTTTGCAGAAGATTTTAGCTTTTATTGGCATCATCGCTTATCTCATCAAATCCGCATTTTGTGGGCTGCGCACGTCAATCATCATTCTTCGCAAAATTTCAACTTAGCTGTAGCTTTGCGCCAATCTTGGACTGAAGTATTTTACAAATACAGCTTTTATATCTGGTTGGCAATTATAGGATTTCCGCCGATAATGATACTAACCCAAGTGTCCATCAACCTGATATTTCAGTTTTTTACCCATACCCAACGGGTGAAAAAATTGCCCGCGATTGTAGAGTTGATATTCAACACCCCTTCGCACCACCGCGTACATCACGCCTCCAACGTGTTGTATTTGGATAGAAATCACGCGGGAACTTTGATAATTTGGGATAGAATGTTTGGCACTTTCCAAGCAGAATTGGATGAAGAACCCGTTGTGTACGGGATTACGACCAATATACAAACGTTCAACCCGATAAAAATAGCCGTTTCCGATTTTCAACTGTTGTGGCGCGATGTCAAAAATGCCAAAAATTGGGAGGATAAAATTAAATATATTTTCTACCCACCAGGCTGGAGTCCAGATGGTTCTACCCTAACTGCGGTACAAATGCGGGAGCGGTTGGCGAGAGAGAAACAGATTTAAAACATAGTATTTATCAAACGGTTGTGCGAGCGCGTACAGCCGTTTTTTTATGCTTTATAAAAAAGTAAGTGTGCAATAGCCGTATAAATTACTAAAGACATCAGTTACAAAAACTTGTGTTTTGAATTTTTTTTAACGGCTTGCGCCTAAAAAATTTATCTTTGTGCGCTTACGCGGAGGGCTTCGCCGTTCGTACTTTTTTGATGGCAAAAAAGTACCAAAAAAACCAACGCCAACGGCGAAGCCCTCCCGTAAGGAAAAAGGCGTTTTTGCTTATTTTGCTTCATTTCATTGCGCAAAAAGTGCAAAACCGTCGCTACAAGCCGACGTTTTTTGCTACGAAAAAAAGCTACTGCCCTCGCTGCGCTCGGTTGGTCGTCTTTCCGCGACATACGCTGGTTTTGGCGTCGCACGACGAAAATTTAGCTTTTGTACTTAATTTTTATCAAACAAATAGCTGAAGCGTAACTCCAGTGATATAGTTTATACCCAATAAAAAAAATCCCACTCTCCAATGGAAAGCGGGATTTTTTATTTAAAAGGCTTTATCTATTGATAATGATATAACCTTTATAAATATCATTTGGTACATAAGTCGTATCATTCAGTTGCAATATGTAGTAATAAACCCCGTCAGGTAAATCTTGTCCGTCAAACTGACCGTTGAAATCTGTACCGTTGCCTTTGTAAACCAAATTACCCCAGCGAGAATAAATCTCCATAGTTCTATTGGGATATTCGTGCAAACAGCGGATATTTAGAATATCGTTGATACCATCCCCATTTGGCGACAAGCCATTAGGGATAAAACATTCAAAATCAGCCACAACTTCTACGAACAATAAAGCCGTATCACAAGAATTAGGGCAATTAACATCACAGATTTGATAAACTATAGTATCAACACCAAAGAAACTATACCAAGGAGCATATTTAATAGTCCCATCTGCGTTGAGTGTAGCCACCCCGTGTCCAGGCTGCCCTACCAAAGAAATAGTCACATCAGCTACATTGATAATATCATTATTCAATACATCTATATTCAACAAAGAATCTCGGAACGCTACATTAGCAGAATCATCAAAAGCTAGCGGCAAAGGTTGGAATATAATATCAGCCGTATCCACAGGAGATAAGCAGCCTCCCATATCCACTTGCAACAAATAAGTACCAGAAGTAGCATTGATAAGATTTAACTGCCCTACGCTAGTGGTGGTGGTAGAATTATCAGCCAAAGTCCAATTATAAGATTGCGGGGTGGTGGTATAAGTGCTGGTGTCTGACAATTGTAAAACTGCGCCTATACAAATAGCATCTTCAAACAAGATATTGGGCTGTTGTGGAGTTTCTCTAATAAATACGTTGATATTGGCAGTAGCCGTACAACTAAAATTATCGGTAATCAACACCGTATAAATTCCATTCATAGCTTGAGTAGAATTGCCTCGGATAGGATTGGCGGCAGAAGCTGTATAGCCAGCTGTTGTCCATTGGTAAGTATAAGTTCTGGTTATATCTTGTGGATTGGCTACCAATAACAAATCTTCACCCTCGCAAGGAGCATTGACTGTAGGTTGAGGCGCAGCAGGCAAAGTATTAATCAATAAATTGAAAGCGGTATTATTTACATTTGTACAACCATCAACAGTTATTGATATTTGATAATTTCCAGCGTTGGAAGCGTTGACACCTGTCAAGAATAAAGTATCATTATTGACCCCCACAGGATTGTTATTAAACAACCATTGGTAAGAAATATTGGTGCCGCTAAAATCGGCAGGATTGGATAACCAAAGTTGTACATCGCCATTTTCGCAAGCAGGAGTATCTGCGTTAATAGTGGGAATAGCTACATCATTGACGAACACAGTAACTGTATCCATAGCCGCACAGCCGCCACTTGTAGGTTGTATCGTCACAATATAATCACCAGACTGAACCCCAGAAACATTTATCAAATTGGTATCTTGGCGAGAAGCAGTAAATCCATTCGGTCCTGACCACGAAAAGGTATAAGCGTTGCCATTGGCTGGTGCCAAAGCTCTTAGTCTCAATGTGTCGCCTGAACAAAGTGGGGTATTGGCTTGCGCTGTAGGTCCATCCAAAGTCACCGCAACTGTAGTTGTACAAGTGCCTATATTCCCATTAATATCTATAGCTGTGAGTACTACTTGGATATTGCCAAAGTTAGCACAAGTTATAGTATCTGGGCTTACAAACATTGTATCAATGCCACAAGCATCATTGGAAGCGTTATTAGGGTCAATCATTGCAGGTGTAAGGATAAACTGACCCGTTTGGGTTAAATCCACTGTAGTACCTTGACAAACCACCACTGGGGCTACAGTATCCACGATACGGATGATAGAAGGGCAAGACGCGGTCAAACCATTAACGTCAGTTACCAACAACAGCACCGTATCACGCCCTACACGAGCACAGTTATAGTTGATAGTATTACCATTATCCATCAATAAACTTTGAATCCCGCAATTGTCAGAAGAATTATTATTAATCATACCTACAGTAGCTTGCGCCACCCCTGTATTATCTAAATAAACTATAGTATCACGGCAACGAGCTACAGGCGGGGTATTGTCTACAACATTTATAATACTTGGGCACTGGCTTGCGTTTCCATTCGCATCGGTAACAGTCAATAAGATAGCATTACTGCCTACGTTTGAACAGTTGAAAGTTACGCTGCTGTTGCCTGCCACGCTGAAAGTAAGCGGTCCGCAAGCATCTGTACTTGGGGTTATATTATTGTTGATAGAAGTCGCTTGAACTGTAGCTAAACCTGTAGAAGCGTTCAAATTGACGGTTATAGAAGAACGACAGTTAGCGACGGGGGCTATATTATCTTGAACGTTGATAACAGCCGTACACGTGCTTTGGTTGCCACTTGCATCTCTTACCGTTAATAAAGCGTTTCTAACACCCACTTGTGAACAATTATACGATTGAGAAGCTTGATTATTAATCAAATAAGTGGTAATAGGGCAGTTATCAATACTAGGTCCATCAATCTGAGAAGGCACCACCACAACTTGACCAGAAGCATCCAATTGAGCATTGATATTTCTACAATTCGCTACAGGTCTCATTGTATCCAAAACGGTTATTGTAGCATTGCAAGTAGCAAAATTGCCCGAAGGGTCAGTAGCCCGAATTAATACAGGACGCGGTCCCACATTAATAGCTAAACTATCGCAATTATAAGCGGCTGTAGTTTGCCCATTGATAGTCCAAGTGATTATTGTACAACCATCTGTACCTGAACCAACTTGAGTTGGCAACACTGAGGCTTGTCCGTTAGCATCCAAATACACCACTCTATTTGTACAAGTGATAGTAGGCGCTACGTTATCGGTTACAGTTATTGAAGAGGTACAAGTGCTTTGATTTCCACTTTGGTCAATAACGGTCAAAACAGCGGTACTAATACCCACATTAGAACAATCAAACGTATCGCGAGGCTGTCCATTGATAAGTAATGTTTGCACCCCGCAGTTATCGTTGCTTGTGCCATTGATAGAAGCAGCAGTAACTATAGCCACAGCAGGGAAATTATTGCTTAGTAGCACCAATCTATTTTGGCAAACAGCAGTAGGGCGGGTTGTATCCCTAACATCAACCACAGCATTACAAGTTCGGCTATTGCCTGCTGCATCAGATACGGTTAAAACCACATTATTCAATCCAATATCAGTGCATAAAAATTGACGAGCATTTGAGCCATTTATCAATCTGGAAACTATTCCGCAATTGTCCGTCGAACCGCCATCAATCATAGCCCCTGTGACCGAAATCGTACCACTATTATTTAAAAACACATTGACTGGGTTTAGGCAGCGTGCTATTGGTCTAACCGTATCCAAAACAGTAACCACCGCATTACAAGTGCTTGGGTTGCCAGAAGAATCTCTAACCGTCAAAGTAACGATATTGGCACCTACGTTAGCACAAGTGTACGTCACTGTATCTTGATTATTGATTTGCCAACTAACCACCCCACAATTATCTGTACTACCATTGTCTATACGCGCGGCTGGCACACGTATTTGTCCATTGTTGGTAAAACTATCCACATATACGTCTATATTTCTACATCTTGCGGTAGGATTGGTAATATCGTTGATATTGATTGTTGCTGAACAGAAACTTTGATTGTTGCTAGAATCAATCACTGTAAGAATTGCAGTATTGGGTCCTCTATTGGCGCAAGTATATGTAGCAGAAGCTTGTCCATTGATTAGAAGCGTTCTAATTCCGCAATTGTCGGTACTATTATTATTAATTGACAAAGGATTTACTACCGCAGAACCAGCGTTTATAGCTGGACTTAAATTAACATTAAGCGCAGTGGTACGACAACTAGCTATGGGTCTAACAGTATCGCGTACAAACATTGTAGCTACACAAGTCGCTGTATTGCCAGAACTATCGACTACAGTTAAAATAGGATTTTGTACCGCGCTAACACTAGCACAAGTATAGGTCACGGCTGTTTGCCCGTTGATACGGAACAAGCTGCTATTCAAACCACAATTATCAGTACTCAAACTATCCGCTCGTGTGGCTGGTACCACCACAACCCCTGCCGCATTTAAAAACACGGTTAAGCCTGTAGAGCAACGCGCTGCAGGTCTAATCGTATCCAATACCAAAACGGTAGTATTACAAGAAGAAGCATTGCCAAAAATATCAGTAGCGGTTAAAACAACATTGCGCAATCCACGCTGCGTACAAGTAAAAATAACATTAGATGAATTATTTATAAGCAACCCATTCAATCCGCACGTATCACGACTACCGCCGTCTATATCATTAGGCGTTACACTTACTGTACCTGAAGCACTTAGATAAGCTGTATCTACTCTACAAATAACTGTAGGTGGGGTGGTATCTTGCACAGTGATAGACGCGGTACAAGTCGCTGCATTATTACTACTATCTCTAACGGTGATAACCACATTTATTGTACCGATATTAGAACAATTAACTGTAGCAGGGTTGGCTGTGTAAGACAAAATTCCACAAGCATCAGAACTACCTGCTGCTATAGTGGCAGCTGGCACATTGGTAGTACCCACAGAGCTTAAAAACACAGTTGTATTTTGGCATTGAGCTGTGGGAGGGGTAATATCTGTAATGGTTAGAATAGCTGTACAAGTAGAAACATTGCCACTACTATCCCGAGCAGTAATTGAGATATTATTATTGCCAATGTTAGCACAGTTGAAGTTGCGTTGTACCCCGCCCCCAGTCATTGTCACCAAAAAAGCATTGCAATTATCAGATGAAGAGGTCAAAAACTCATTTGCACCCACAGTAATTTGCCCAACTGTGTTGAGCGGTCTGGTTATATTTTGACAAATAATTATAGGGCGTATGGTATCAAGCACCAAAACGGTAGTATTGCAAACATCTACATTATTGTTAACGTCTCGCACAGTAAGTTGAGCATTTTGTAGACCTATTTGACTACAGTCATAGGTTTCTGTTGGCTTACCATTAATCAGTCTGGTTGCTATACCGCAAGTATCGCGACTGCCCCCATCTATATTAGCTGGAGTTCTAGTGGCTGTGCCTGCTGCGTTTAGATAAGCAGTATCCACTCTGCAAAGCACTATCGGGCGAGTAGTATCGCGCACAGTGACCGTACTATTACAAGTATGTTGATTGTTGCTAGCATCACGCACAGTTAGTACTACGGTTCGAGTGCCCACATCAGCACATCTAAAAGTATCTCTAGAAATTGTGATTGACGAAATACCACAGTTATCAGTACTAGCTAAGTTTACTAAAGCTGGAGTTAGTACTGCCACTCCATTATTATTGGTAAAAATCGTTGGATTTTGGCAATTAGCCACTGGGTTGGTAACATCTCTCACCGTAACAACAGCGGCACAAGTCACTGTATTGCCACTAGCATCAGTAGCCCGAATAGTTACGTTATTTGAGCCTATATTTGCACAACTGAACACAGCTGTAGGCTGGTTATTAATGGTTAAATTGGGTGTACCACAGTTGTCTGACGAAGTAGCCACGCTAGCAGCAGTAACAGTAACTCCAGCTGGGCTAATACTGCTTAAAGTAGCGGTTATGTTATTGCAAGTAACTGTAGGTCTAATAGTATCCCGAACTTGAATTATAGAAGGGCAGCTAGCGGTATTGCCTGCTGCATCAGAAACCACCAAGATAACATTATTTGCCCCTATATTTAAGCCCGAATAGCTTTGGCTCAAACTACCGTTAATGGTACGGCTATTGATATTGCAATTGTCAGAACTCAAGCTATCGACTTGAGCTGCATTAACTGTTACCAAACAAGAAGCGTTCAAAAAAGCATTTACCACAGTAGAGCATCTAGCTATAGGCAAAGCCAAGTCTTGGACAGTCACTACAGCTTGACAAGAGTCTACATTGCCTGCTGCGTCAAAAACCCGCAACCGCACATTATTTGCCCCTACATTATTACAGCGAAAAGTATCTTGCGAAATTGTCCGATTACTAACCGCGCAATTATCAGTACTGCCATTATCAATAGAAGCTGGGGTAATAACCGCAAAACCGCTTGCATTCAACTGAATGGTTAAATTTTGGCATCGCGCTACAGGGCGAGTAGCGTCTATTACAGTTACATTGGATTGACAAACTGAATTATTATTGCTTTGGTCTTGTACGCGTAGCGTGACCACATTAAGACCTACATTACTACAATTGAAAGTCAAACTAGCCTGGCTATTGATAAGGCGGCTAACGATATTACAGTTGTCCGAACTTGCATTATCTACAGCCGCTGGAAATATGGTTGTATCACCATTGGCTGCCACAGAAGACAAGGTAAGCGTTATGTTTCTACAATTAGCTTGCGGGGTCACGGTATCCAATATAGATATAGAAGCTAAGCAAGTTGCTGTGTTGCCAGAAGCATCTGTTGCCATTAATGTAGCCGTTTGAGGTGTTCCTACCGCTGCACAGGTGTAAGTAGCTGAAGCTACCCCATTGATGGTTAATATGGTAGGACCGCAATTATCCGTAGAAGTGCCTATTTGCGTGGGCAAAACTACAGCATTGCCAAAAGGCGAAGGCAAATGAATGGTGGTAATAGCATTACAATTGACCACTGGGCGGGTAGTATCACGCACTACAACCCCAGCGCTACAAGAAGATGTGCCCCCTGCTGCATCAGACACCACCAAAATGGCACTATTTGTGCCAATATCAGCGCAAGTATAAGTTACAGAAGCTCCACCATTTATGGTACGAGAAGTTATTGCGCAGTTATCAGCGCTAATGCTATCAATTTGTGTCGCAGTAATGGTAATTTGTCCCAAATTGTTTAAAATAGCCTGCACATTTGTTCTGCAAACGGCTGTAGGCAACAATAAATCTTGGACAGTAACTACAGAATTACAAGTGGCTGTATTACCTGAAAGGTCACTTACACGCAAAATGGCGTTGTTAGCGCCTATATTTGCACACGTATAAATCACAGAATCTACCCCATTGATAAGGTAACTGGTTATAGCACAATTATCTGCACTTGCATTATTAATACGATTTGCTCCTGTATTAGGATAAACCACCGCTTGCCCAACCGCATTGAGTTGTATGGTTCTATTTTGACAACTTGCTGTAGGGCGGGTTGTATCTCTTACCGTAATGATAGAAGCGCAAGTGGCTGAATTGCCTGCTGCATCAAACAAACTCAAAATAGCTGTTCTAGTTCCTACCAGCGGAAATAAACTATCGCACGTATAAGATAATGAGGTTTGTCCATTGATGCGCGATAAGGTAATCCCACAATTGTCTGAAGAAGCCGCCGCGCGTATATCAGAAGGGAGTATAGAAACGGAGTTGCCTGGATTGACATATACCGTTCTATTTTGACAAACTGCCACGGGGGCGGCTACGTCTTGTATATTAATTACTGACGAACAAGTTACTGTATTATTTGAGCCATCAATAACCGATAAAATGACATTGTTGCCTCCCACATTTGTACAATTGAAAGTAGCTGTTGCTGCTCCATTGATAAGATAAGAAAGTGAGCTACAATTATCGGAACTCGGTGTGATATTATCGTCTATATCCGAAGGAAAAACGACCACTGTTGTACCCGTCAAATTGATATTTCGGTTGCGGCAACGTGCTATAGGATTGACTGTATCTCTTACAAAGATATTGGCTGCACAAACTGAAAAATTACCTGCTGCATCTTCTACCCGCAGATTTGCAACTTGTGTGGTATTGACTTGAGCGCAGTTGTATGCAGCAGAACTTCCTCCATTTATAAATCGGGTGGTAAGCGCGCAATTATCACTGCTCAAACTATCAATTTGTGTAGGCAAAACTGTAGCTATACCCGCAGCGTTGAGAAAAGTGGTAATCGTTGTACTACAACGAGCGATAGGAGAAATCGTATCTACAACCGTTATATTTCCTGTACAAGTGGCGAAATTACCCTGTGCATCCGTTACCCTTAAAGTTGCAACTTGAGGAGTGCCGATATTAGCGCAAGAATATGTTGCTGTTGGGGAGCCATTAATTAGCAGCACCAATGCCGCTGAAGGGGTACAATTATCAAAACTATTATTATTTATAATACTCGCTGGTACGGTTACAGAGCCATTGGCAGCTACATAGGCTGTAGCATTTCGACACAATGCGGTAGGCCTCAATGTATCTAAAACAGTGACAACTGACGCGCAAGTTGCTGTGTTATTGGAAGCATCTCTTACAAACAAAGTAACATTTTGAGGGGTGCCAATTTGGGTACAAGTATAAGTTACCGAAGCTGCCCCATTAATGCTATAAAACAACGCACCAGGAGCGGTACAATTGTCCGTGCTGTTATTGTTGATATTGGGTGGGGTAACGGTCACGCTACCGCTAGAATTTAAAAAGGCGTTGTGATTTCTACAAAGTGCATTGGGTCTAAATGTATCCAAAACGGTAACCACTGAAGCACAAGAGGCTGTGTTGTTATAAAAATCCGCCACCGTCAAAGTAGCTGGATTTGCGCCTATATTTGCACAGGTGTAAGTTTGAGAAGAAAATCCGTTAATTTGATAGCTGGTTATCGGCGGGCAAACCTCAGTACTGCCATTGTCTATAATGGAAGCAGGTACACCTATATTCCCCGTGTTATCCAAGTACACGGTTGCATTTCTACAAATTGGAACGGGCGGGGTACTGTCTTGTACGGTGATAAAAATGGGACAAGTCGCTGTATTGCCTTGCGCATCAGTGGCCACCAAATTGACAGCATTCAAGCCCACATCCGCGCAACCAAAACTAATAGAACCCACAGGCGCAGTTGCCCCCCTTTGCCAACGGCGGGTAATTACCGCACAATTATCTGTAGCAATAATAGAATCATTAGCGTTGAGAGAGACTGTGCCCGCAGCCGATAAACGGGCAGTATAATTGCGACAAGTAATAACTGGGCGGGTAGTATCTGTAATACGCACAGTGCTGTTGCAAGAAGCTGTATTGCCTAATCTATCCTGTATGGTCATCGTAACGTTAGTATTGGTATTAACATTAGCGCAGGTGAATGAAGGGGTAGAAAAAGTAACCCCAGCCAACATACAAGAAGTATCACTGCTTAGGTTTAAGTTGTTGAAATTCAACACTCTATTCCCTGTATTATCCAACGGCAAGATTACCGTACCTGGCTGACAAACAGCGGTCAAGGTACTTGGGCAAGTGCGCAAAGTCACGCAATAAGATTGAATACATAAAAACCCTGTGCTGGTAGCATCAGGCAAATCGTCAATAGCGGTCAAACTCCAAGTGCCTTGTGGGGTGTTATTGCCTGTCCAAAAAGCGAAATTTTCACCGTTGGGTCTAAAAGTACCATTGGCAGGAGCAGTGGCTGGTAATATATTGGCTGCGCCATCTCTAAAAACGGTGGTCACATTTAATGCTTGATTGGTACCCGCCCAAGTGCTAGATGGCGCTGGAGGGGTGGTAAAGGTTGCAAAACCGTTGGAAGCAGCGAAAGTGCGGTTATTGCCCGCAGGGTCTGTTAGCCAAAAGCCCACTTCCGACAAATCCACCGCACCGGGCGCTGGTGTGGTACAGTTGCCGCGAGTTTTCGACCAAGTTATTGACACCTCCACATCTACAATCTGATGCCCCACAGGTATGTCCGCATTGGTAAAAACCACATTTCCTACCGTTGCGCCAAAAGGTGCGTTATCAAATTGTGCTGTGCCTGGTGCTGGAGTAAAGCATTTGGTCACCACATTCGTTTGCGCTTGCAGCAGCGTAGCCGAAAGCAATAAAGTACAAAGCAATAAACACTGCCTCATTGGTTTAAAATTGTAAGGGGTAAATAATACGCTCATAACGGGATATTTTTAAAATAATTGGTGTACAAATTGTTGGCATAAAAAAACTAAAATTGATATAATCAAAAATCTTAAACTGCAGCAGTTTTTGCTAATGTTTTATCCAGCACAAAAGCACAAGCAGATAATAACAAAATAGATAAAGCGAAAAAAGTGGTGCCTATGGCTAATTGTGTTTTTATAATCAAAGAGTCAAATTTCATATTGACAATCACCAAAGAGACCACAAACACATCCAACATAGCCCATTTGGCTACGAAAGCTAAAATATGATGCAACAACCTAAATCGGCTCATATCCCAACCTGCTACATTTAGCCCTATAAAAATATATTTGCCTATAGGAAGCAAAAAACAAAATACTAATATCAACGTGCCAATAAAATAATCGCCCTCTTTATAAAAATGGCTTACAGCACTGGTCAAATAGCTAAAATCTTCTTTCAAGCCCATCAGAATTTCAGCTTTCATTATCGGATAACTCAGCCCCAAGCCAAAAAACAGCAAAGAACTTGCAAATAAAACCCAAAGTGCTAACTTTTTTATGCGAATACTGGACATAATAAACTATTTTTTTTTATTTTGATATATATTTTGGGTATTATTTAAAATATATGCTATCTTTGCCCTGTATTTATACCATTAAACGTTTTTTTGCCAATAATGTAACCCAATTTATATGAAAAAGTTATGTTTTATTCTCTTATCCTTCACTTTAGGATTATTTTTGACCCAATGCGGGGGAGTTTGTGGTGCGGACAAAAACGCTTTTATCAAAAATTTCGCTCAATTCGTGGGTGAGAAATCCGATAAATCAGAAAACGACTCGCGGGATAGATTGTTTAGGCAATATGTCAAAGAATGTTATGCCCTCCACGAAGCCCAAATGGGGCTAAATGAGAAAAAAGATTTTTGGATAGGTGTTTTACGATACTATTATCAACGCTACGGGCTGAATATGTTGGTAGAATTGGGCAAAGAAAAAGATTTAAAAGAGGTTTTAATCAAAGGGCTAAAAGAAGTGGGGATAAATTTAGAAAATATCAACTTGGCTGACCTTATCCGACTGCTATAGATAGCGACGAAATACCATAATTTAGCTTTCGTGATTCGCCAATTCTTCGGTTTGGGGCACAGCATAAGTTTTGCCCTCCTCTCCTACCCTTGATTGGGCAAAAATAGACTTAGCTTCCAGCTCAAAAAAACTCAAATCGTCGTATCTTACCGAAAAATGACCCATAATAAGCTGCCCCACTTGTGCTTTTTGGGCTATAGTGGCAGCTTGTAGGGCTGTACTATGGCGAGTTCTTTCCGCTTTTTCTAACTCTTGGTGCAAAAATGTGGCTTCGTGGTATAATAAATCCACTTGCTGCACCAGTTGGGCTACCGAATCCAAATAAATAGTGTCCGAACAATAGGCAAAACTTCTCAAATGCAAAGGGGGCAAAACTAATTTTTGATTTGGTATAGTCAATCCCTCCATATTTGTCCAATCCGCCCCTTTTTTGATATGAGAATAACAATCGTGTGGAACAGCTAATTCTTCCAAAATGGGTTTATTTAGACGGGGATATGATTTTTTTTCGCGAAATAAAAAACCAGCCGCCGCAATTCTATGTTCTAAAGGGATAGAATAAACCGTAACTTTATTGTTTTCAAATATAAGCTCAGATTTTTCTGCATTTGTGGGCAAAAAATGAATTTCAAACTCCCAACGATGTCCCAATAATTCTAAAGGCTGACAAACTATAGCTTTTAATTTTTCTGGCTCTGGGCTATAAATAAAAACTGCCGACTTGCGCCCTGTCATAGACCAATATATCATTAAGCCCACCAAACCCAAAGTATGGTCTGCGTGCAAGTGGCTGATAAAAATTTGCTCTATACGCGATTGCTTAATCTTGGACTCCAATAATCTATACAAAGTACCTTCCCCGCAATCTATCAAGAAGTATTGTCCTTGTACGTTCAAAACTTGCGCGCTCAAGTGCCGCCCCAAAACAGGAGTGGCTGCACTAATACCCAAAATCGTTAGCTCAAATTCATTTTTTTGCATTATTCTTCTTCGTCGATTTCTTCGTCAGCCTGCTCACTGCTCAATTCATCCCCAAAAGCGCGTAACATAACAATTTTTTCCGCTTCAGGCATAGTCGCTGCTATAGTCAAAATACTATCCAAACGGGATACAGTTATCAACATTTTGACACTTGGGTGATTGATGCCCGTGAGCACAAATGACTTTTTGTCTTCTGTCCAAAGTCGGTTGCCTGTCAATATGGCACTCAAACCTGACGAATCTACATATTTGACCTGCTCCAAATTAAGGATGACATTATCTATCCCCGAATTTTTTAAACCTAAAAATTCAGATTTTAATATGGGAGCTTTGACCGAATTCAAATTTTCTTCAGTGAGGGTAAGCACAGCATATTCATCTTTTTTTTCTACTAAATATCTCATTATAAACAGTTTACGAATAAAGCAAATAATATAAATGGAGGAAATGTCCCCATTATTGGGCGCAAAGATGCAAATTTTATTTGCAATAAAAAAATTTTATTTTGCAAAAGGCTTAGTTTTTTTCAACAAAGCACAAAAACTGGTATTATATTTAGTGGATAAAAGCAAAAAATAATTATAATATGAACACAAACCCACACTTGGTTAAAGCATTGATTAATGAACACGCAATAGTTACAGAAACTTATTTTGATTGGAAAATCACCAAAATTTTTTACGCTGCTTTACACTACACAAAAGCGTTAGCATATCAAAGAGGGATAATAATTGGTGAAACTCACGACGAAATAGCCAAAAATATAAATCCTAATTCCCGTTATCAACCCAATATGCCAATAAAAGAACACGTGTGGAAAGATTATTATATGCTACTCAAATACTCTAAAATAGCGCGATATGATGGAATAGAAAATGAGCAAATATATAATATTGAGCAACAAACAAACTATACAGAGGCGGTAAAGCATCTTGAAAATCTGAAAAAATATCTACTATCACAAGGCTTGCCTCTCAACAATCCCATACAATAAACTAACTTTCTATAACCAACCAATAACGCGCTAAAACAACAAAACAGATGCACACACACACCAAATCAAAACAAAGCGCAGTAATCCAAACCGCACAAAATAATCTTTTTTGGCTATTTGAACTCTATCAACAAACCAGCAAAACTAACGCCCACGCTGTTACTCCATTTTTCAACTTTGCTGATTATTGTTTCGCTTTTATTAGCGAATTAAAACAGAAAGAATTAGCTGAACATTTACTAATTTCTTTTATACACAAATCTGCTCCACTATTAAATTCTGCTTTCCAAATAGAAAAAAATAATAAAACAGAATTTGTATTTTTTTTGACAGAAGATAACACAACCCACCGACTACAAATTTTTGATTTTTTAGAGTTTTACGAACATTTGGAAATAGCGCAAACCATTCCTATTGTGTTCCGAATACTCCCCCCACAGGCAGAAGAAGAATTTATAAAAACCAAAAAATTTACTCAATTACTTTAAAAAAGTATTTTTTTCCAAAAAGTCTTATCTTGCGCCCATATTTCAACCAAAGGGTATTTATAAGCCTTTTTCTAATTTATAAACAGCACACAAACAGCAAGTTATGTCAATCAATCGTTTTTCACCCAAAGTAAAAGAGGTGATTTCGTACAGTAGAGAAGAAGCTATGCGTTTTGGACACGATTATATCGGCACAGAACATTTATTGTTGGGTTTGTTGAAAGAAAAAGAAAGCCTATCTATGCGCACACTTGCATCGCTAAAAGTGAATGTGAGCCAACTCCGCCGCACCTTAGAGGCTTCTATCAACAACAACAGCCATAACAAAGAAGATTCTTCTTATCAAGTAGGCAATCTACCCTTTACCAGCCAAGCCGAAAAAGTGCTTAAAGTAGCCTTTTTGGAAGCCAAACTGCAAAAAACAGAAATTGCAGGCACAGAACATATCGTCTTATCTATTCTCAAACACAAAGAAAATCTTGCAGCGCGGGTATTGATGGAGTTTGAAATAGACTACGATAATTTCAAATCAGAATTGGATTATTTGGTGGACGAAAGTAGCCATTCCGATAACTCCAAAACCAACCCCAACCTACAATCTAATGCTGATGATGAAGGCGATGATGACGACTTGAGCCGCCGCAAACAGCAAGGCGCAGCAGGCAAAAGCAAATCCCAAACTCCAGTATTAGACAACTTTGGCCGCGATATTACCCGCTTGGCTGAAGAAGGAAAACTAGACCCCATTATCGGCCGAGAAAAAGAAATTGAACGCGTTTCGCAAATTTTATCCAGACGCAAAAAAAATAATCCTATTCTTATCGGTGAGCCCGGCGTGGGCAAAACTGCGGTCGTGGAAGGTTTGGCGCTTCGTATCCAACAACGCAAAGTATCCCGCACTTTGTTCAACAAACGAATTGTTATGCTGGACTTGGCTGCTTTGGTGGCTGGTACCAAATACAGGGGACAGTTTGAAGAACGCATCAAGGCGATTATGACCGAATTGGAAAAAAACCGCGATGTCATCCTGTTTATTGATGAAATTCATACCATCATTGGCGCTGGTGGAGCTACAGGCTCCTTGGACGCTTCCAATATCTTCAAGCCTGCTTTGGCTAGAGGAGAACTGCAATGCATCGGCGCATCTACTTTGGATGAATATAGACAATTTATAGAAAAGGATGGTGCTTTGGATAGACGTTTCCAAAAAGTGGTCATTGACCCGCCTTCGCCTGAAGATACATTGTATATTTTACAAAACATACGCGAAAAATACGAAGAGTTTCATAACGTTCGCTATTCTGACGATGCGCTAATCGCTTGTGTAAAATTGTCCAATCGTTATATAGTGGATAGATTTTTGCCCGACAAAGCTATAGACGTGTTGGATGAGGTGGGCGCGCGCGTGCATCTCAAAAATATCCACGTTCCCAAACATATCCTGCAACTAGAAGAAGAAATCGAGCAAACCAAAGAGGCTAAAAACCAAGCCGTGCGCGACCAAGAGTACGAAAAAGCTGCCAACTTCCGCGACAAAGAGTCTAAATTGATTCGCCAGCTCGAACAATCCCGCCAACAATGGGAAGAAGATGCCAAAAATAATCGTTTCCCTGTCACAGAAGATGATATAGCAGAAGTGGTATCTATGATGACAGGTATTCCCGTGACTAATGTAGGACAAAGCGAAAATACCAAATTACTTAATCTACCCACAGATTTGCAAGGGCAGGTTATCGGACAAGATGAAGCTATAGTCAAAGTAGCCAAATCCATACAGCGCAATCGTATAGGGCTAAAAGACCCCCGCAAACCTATTGGTACGTTTATATTCTTAGGCCCTACAGGTGTGGGCAAAACTGAACTAGCCAAAGTTCTGGCGCGGCAAATGTTTGACTCCGAAGACTCGTTGATTAGAATTGATATGTCCGAATATATGGAGAAATTCTCTGTTTCTCGCCTTATTGGTGCGCCTCCAGGTTATGTTGGGTACGAAGAAGGGGGACAATTGACCGAGAAAGTACGCCGCAAACCTTATTCTGTTATCCTTTTGGACGAAATAGAAAAAGCACATCCTGATATTTTCAATATCTTGCTACAGGTCTTAGATGACGGACAACTTACTGATGGTTTGGGTAGAAAAGTGGATTTCAAAAACACCTTAATCATCATGACCTCCAACATAGGCGTGCGCAAACTCAAAGATTTTGGTACAGGTTTAGGTTTCCAAACCCAAGCCCGCCAAGAATCTGCTGAGGATATGGCCAAAGGGGTGATTGAAACAGCTTTAAAGAAAACCTTCTCGCCAGAGTTTTTGAATAGAATTGATGATGTTATCATTTTCAACTCCTTAGAAAAAGCAGAAATCTTCAAAATAATCGATTTGGCGCTCAAAAGTTTGTATAAACGCACCGCTGAGCTCAACTTTACTTTGCAGATAGAAGAAACCGCCAAAAACTTCATCGCCGAAAAAGGTTATGACCCACAATTTGGCGCAAGACCGCTTAATAGAGCCATTCAACGCTACTTAGAAGACCCACTGGCTGACTTTTTGTTAGCTCAACAGGGACAATTAGCCCCCAACTCTACTTTAGTGGCTCGCTTAAATGCCGCTGGCGATAATATAAACATAGCCATAGCTGAATAATTATATTTTTTATCCCAAAAAAGCCCTTTCCATTAACTGGAGAGGGCTTTTTTTTAGCATAATTTTACACCAAAAAGATTATTTTAGCACATTGGTAGCTTGCAAAATATGTCTTTCTATATGATACACAAAAAATCGGAACGTATCCCCCAACTTTAGCCGCATAAAACGGGTCAAAGTGATAGGGCAACGGTTGCCGTTGAGGTCTAAATTGCTGGCTTTTTCCAACAGTTGGCTAAGTTGGGCTTGTTGGGACAAAAATTTATCCAAAGTCGCTACAGTAAGCGCAGAATTGGCGGGGTTTTTATCCTTAAAAGTGTTCATTTTGTTGACAATTTGCCCCTGTTTGGGTATCATCGAGTTGGCAAAATAATTGCCCAACCAACCCGTTTTAAACAGTTCTTTGCTGGGTGCGGGCTGTGCATTGGCTACAATCTGGCTCAAGTGGGGAATGTAGAAATCGCCGTATAGGTTGAGATGTTCCAAACACTCTAAAATAGACCAAGATGCTGGCGATTTTTTATAATTAAGTTGTTCTACGCTGAGGTTTTTAAACCTTTCGGCTACAAGGGTGCTGGCTGAAGTGCGTTGGCTAAGTTCTGCCAGGATATTTTCGCGGGTAAATTGCATATTTTAATGTTTAATTATTAGTTATTAGCGATTTAATACCGCAAAGATACGCGCGTTTGCAACAGATAAAAATTGATTGAAATCAATAATTCCAAAATGGTTAATTTTTAGCCCCTATTTTTTTGCCCTTTGCTGCTGTTTTCTAATCCGACTTAGCGTTTCGGGCTGCATTCTGAGGTAAGAAGCGATATATTTGGCGGGAATTTGTTGGAATAATTGGGGGCTGCGCTGCAAAACGCGCTGATAACGGTCTGTAGGCGACTCTGTTAGCAGGTCAAATTCGCGCTCTATTTGAGAAACAACCAACTGCTGCAATAAAAAATTATACGCGCTCACAAACTCTACATTCTGTTGTATAAATCCCTCAAATTGGGATTTGGTAGCCACGTATAAAGTCGTTTTTCTTATCGTTTCTAAATAAATTTCTGACGGGGTTTGGTTGATAAAAGAAGCTAAAGAGTTGATAAAAGAACCCTCATAAGCAAAACGGATGCTAATTTCTTCCTTTTCTGTAGCTAAAAAGGCTCTAATTGCGCCCGATTGCACAAAATAAATCCGATTTTCTACCTGTCCAGCCTCGCATAAGAAATGATTTTTGGGGAAAGTTTTCAACTCGCAATGTTCTCTGATAAAGGTTTCCAACTCGGCGAGAATAATCATACAAAAAAAATAATAAATTAAATAAAAAAGCTGTTTAAAAAGCCAAAAAAAAGATATTCACAAGCTATTGCGCGCTAATAATCGTGTCGGGAATTTGTTCAAAAAATGCCAAAAATTCGTTGATAAAAGACAAACGCACAGCGGCAATAAGTTGCCCTTTGTCGCCAAAATCGTTGGAAATAATATCCACGCGGTTAGCTTTTAGCCAGTTCATAATAGCGGGCATTTGCGCGTATTCAAACTGAATTGCAAACTGCTGTTTTACAATCTTTTGCTGGGTTTCAGCCCCTTGTAGAGCCTGTCGCGTGGCGGTTTTATACGCTTCTTTAAGCCCTGAAACGCCCAAATTCACCCCGCCATAATAGCGTACGACCACCACCAAAACATTAGTTAATTGCGCCGAATCTATTTGGTTTAAAATGGGTCTGCCCGCCGTTCCAGAGGGTTCGCCGTCGTCATTGGCGCGATAATTATTGCCGTCCAAACCTATTCTGTATGCGTAGCAATAATGGCTGGCTTTAGGATATATTTTTTTAACCTCTTCTAATTGATTTTTAACCTCTTGTTCATCATTGATTTCCACCCCATAAGCTATAAAACGGCTATTTTTTTCCTTATATTCGCTTTGGCAAACATCGGCAAGGGTTTGATAGGTGTCGGGAGTGGGCAGGAAAGAAAATTGCATAATTTAGTTATTAGTGGTTAGTTATTAGTGGTTAATGGTTAGTTATTAGTGGTAATGCGTTTTTGTGCAGTCGAAACGCGTTTTTGTGCAGTCGAAACGCATTTTTGTGCAGTCGAAACGCATTTTTGTGCAGTCGAAACGCGTTTTTTGTATTTATTTATGAAAATAAATTATGTTGCAAATAAAAAAGGATTATCTTTGTACCGTCTTAACGACAATATAACTTTTTTATAACCTTTTAAATTTTGTATTATGCTACAAATAAGGCATTTACACACATTTAAAAATAGGCAAAGCCTATTTTTACCGTATTATTTAACGTTGATTTGTTGCTGTTTTATGCAGACGACAAACGCACAGATGCATCGCCATCATTGTTTATTTGATGAAAGCCAGCGAGCAGAAATTCCACAACCTACAGCGGCAGAGTTGGAAGAGTATAGGCTGCTATTTCCGCCCTGCAATTCGCCCACAGCCACCAAAAATGTACGCGTAAATGTGCATTTTATGTTAGACGATGCGGGCGGCAATAATTTTTTACCACACGAGGACGGCTATGGCAACCGAAATTATACGGGCTTTACCTTTGCTGAAGAAATGGTAGAAAAAGCTAATATAATTTGGTCAAGACAAGACGACGGAACAGTAGGCCCAAGTTTGTACAATGGGACAGGAAATCCTAATTTGCCTATGCGGGTGCGTTTGTTGCTTACTGGTGTGTATTTTCACAAAAATTCTTACTGGAGTTATTACTCAGAAGGCAATTCTTCTGCTCCTTCAGCTTGGTTAATCAATACAACTTATGGACAAAATACTTGGAATACTATAAATGTTTATATTGCTTCTAATCCTAATAATGGCGGTATAGCTTGCGGTATAGGAGGAATTTGTGCAAATAGTAACGGATTAGCTACTAAATTGATTGACTGCTGGCACGTGTATAGAAGAGACCCGAATTGGGCTTCTGCTTATTCTGCTGATTTATTAAATCACGAATTAGGGCATATTTTTGGTCTTATTCACGATTTTGAGAGAACTAATGTATTTCCTCACTGGGGAGATGGTTGCGAAGACACGCCAGACCACAACGAATGTTGGACATTAGATTTAAATAATCCTCTGTGTAATAATTGGTCTTTGATTAGCAATAATATGATGGCTTATTCTGACCCGCCTGCTGCTCTAACTCCTTGTCAAATAAATAGAGTTCATAGTAATTTGAATGGCCCGCAGCAAAATTATGTACAAAGTTGTACTGGTTGTTTGCCTGCTAATACATTTTATACAATTAATCCACAATTTTGCGCCCGTGCTAAAGTAGGCGGTGGCTATTATCCTGTAGATGTACCGCTTGACGGGCGCGGTAGTTTCAATGAAGATAGTTATTTGATAGAAATTTTTGAGGTTAGCGCAAGCGGTTCTAATGTTATTTTGGGCAATCATTTTATGCAACAATATAGCGGTCAGTTGGGGCAAATTAACTTGCGTACTTTTTGCAATTATAATTTCCAAGTGGGTAAAAACTATAGAATTAGGGTTATGACTTCTAAAACGGGTTGTTTGCCAACGAGTGAACAAACGCAATGGATTGCTGTAGTGCCTTGTACTCCAGAAACCAGCACACCAGTTCCTACAGTACCAATCAAAAAAAGTTTAACGATTTTGCCGCGCCAACCTAAAAGTTACATTTTATACTCCGAAACAGAACAACAAGCTCAAGTTTATGTCTATGATTTTATGGGTAGAGTATTGTATCAACAACCCAAAACGGCTCTGCAAGCAGGCGATAACATTTTAGATTTAAACAATTTGGAAACTTTATTGCCCAACAACTTCTATATTTTGGCTGTGCAAACTGCTGACGGTATAGAAACACAACGCTTTTTTATCCCCTAACCTCTAAAATCAATAGACAATGAAAAATATAATTATCGTTTTCGCGCTTTTTGCTGCTTTTGTTCAGAATGTAAAGGCTCAATTTGTGCCTGATTTTGAATTTTATTTGTACATTACTGATGCTGTGGGGAATAGGGATAGTATTTTAATGGGTTACGGGCATAATACTTTAACGTATAACGATTTTGGTGTGGATTTGGGTACAACTGCCTTCAATGATACTTTAGAAATGCGTGTTACAGATTGGGGTATTCCTGTCCCTTATGGTTATACCAAAAGCTGGAAAAAAGGTTACGATGAATGGTACTGCGCAAGAAATGAGCAAACTTTTGGATATGGAATAGCTTTTAGCTGTATGTATCCACCTGTAGAATTAAGTTGGGACTACACTTTATTTCAAGACGATTGTCGCGATAATAGCGTTATCACTACTAATAATATGCAGTTGGAGCATCCACATTTTGATGATGCTTTGCACATCACTATGTCCTCACAAGGGTTTATGACCGTAACTTTAGATACGGCTATAGCGGCTAATTATAGCTATCCTGCCACTATCTATCCCAACCAAACGATGCAAAGTGGGGCTACAGATACTTTGTTTTTTGTATTTATGACCTTTGCGAATGATAGTTTGACCATTAACGTGAATAAAACTCAAGACGCGGGGGTTAAAATATACCCTACGCTTGCCCAAAGTCTTGTAAATGTGAGCATAGACGCGCCCCAAAGTCCAGAAGTTTTGATTTATGACCTAAACGGGCAGCTATTACAGCGCAAAGAAAACGATTGGCAGCAGTTGGATATTAGCCATTTGGCGGCTGGCGTGTATGTGGTGGAGGTTCGGAATGGTAAAAATAGAACAATGCAGCGCGTTTTTAAATTTTAACACAAAAAAAATCCTCTTTTCTAAGCACAGGAAAGAGGATTTTTATCATAAAAAGGGGCTAAGTTCGTTTGAGATAGCGATTATAAAAGTAAATACCAGCGGATAAAACCCCTAAGACCCCCAAACCCATATAAGTATAATCTTGCCAAGTGAATCTTTTGGCTATGTAAATGGGTTGATTATCGCCCAGCGGGATAAAACTCGCCCAATAGAAAGGGTGAGCCGTGCGCGCGTTAGCCCGTTCCAAATATAATAGTTTGGCTTGGCGCAAAGCCTCGTCTTTTGGCAAGCGTTTGGCTAAGTATTGGTAATAATAAGCCATCAAATTGGCTGTGGCTTGGTCGTTAATAGACCACAAAGTCATCGCTACAGCAGGCACTCCCGCGTACATAAACCCCCGCCCTATGCTGATAACCCCCTCGCCCCGTTCGTACTTGCCAAAACCCGTTTCGCAAGCGGACAAAACCACCAAATCGGTGTTGATATCTAATAAATTCAACTCGTAAACGGATAACATATCATCCTCCACGCTGTCTTGAGTGTAAGACATCAACAGGGAAGAGTTGGCGGGGCGGTCATTATCCACCAACCCGTGCATAGCCAAATGGATAACACTATGGGGCGATTTTTGATTATAAAGTTTAAAATTGTGCTCGTGAGCTTGCTCTTTGCGCAAAAAATCCCCCATAAAAAGCTGTTCTAATATATCCAACTCCAACTGCGCCCCTGGCAATTCAGTTACTGTTTGCCGCAAAGCTATTTGTTGGGCTTGGATAGCAGAAGGGCTATCGGGTGCGGCGAATGTATAATGTGGTGCAAGAGCTAACAAACGCCCGTTAGATTTGACCTCTTGCCGCTCCAACAACATCAAAGAAGCCGAATAATTATAATTTATGGTGTAATTTCTGACCAAATAAGGCAAATTTTGGAACGAATAGAGCGTATCTTGAGGATTTAACTCTATCTTTTGGGTCAGCAAGGCTTCAAAAGGGATATAATTCAACAAACCATCAGAGACAAAAACCAGCCGATTGCATTGAGCGGGCAAAAAAGGCTGCACATAATTATTGTAAACCGAATAAGCGTTTTTGGTAAATAGATAATAAGCAGCTTTAGGATTGGTTTGCAACAAAGTGACGCTGGTCAAAGCGGTACGCAAAGCGATTAAGTTGTTATCAAATTGGGCTGTTTTAGCTACTTGATAAAATTGGGCTGTTTTTTGGGTAGTTACAAAGACAAAAATATACTTATTGCCCACAAAATACTCCACAAAAGCTGTTTTCAAATCTAATTTCTGTTGCAATTCTTTGAGTTTGGGTACAGGATTTTTATACTTTAGCTCATAGTATTTAGGATAATTTTTTTCCAGCTCATTTTGCAACGATTGAAGCGCGCTGTTGAGTTCCAGCAGTTGTTGTTGTTGGGTTTGGATAGCTAAAGCATTTTTGGAAGACTGGATATCAAACAATTCTTTCTCGGCTTGGGCAATTTCTCGGCTTAATTGGCGTTCTTTGGCTATCAGTTGCGGGGGAATATTGCCAAAAGAGCGCGCTTTTTCGGTATGTAGCGCATCCAGTAGCAGCAACGATTTATTTTTTTCTACCAGCGCAAAAGTATTTTGTAAATAATCAGCATCAGTAGGTTTGTTTTGATTGATTTGGTATAAAATTTGCAAAGCCAATTCATAAATAGGCAATACTTTTTTTTGCAAAAACAGCTTAGAATTTTGAGCTTGGATAGCATTGCGAAAATTATCCACCAAAGATACCGCTTGATTGATACTTTTTAACGCTTCTTCCGGCTGGTTTTGACCAAATAAAATATCAGCCTGCGCATAAAGTGCGTACAAATAAATCTCTTTATCGGTAATTTTTGCGGCTGGCGGCAAAGTGTTTAACTCTTGGCTTTTGAAATTGGGGGTTAGGCAAACCAAAGTTTTTTTATACCAAGGCAAAGCTTTATTGTTGAGTTTTTGGCGGCGGTAGAGTTCGCCCATCAAATAATAAGCCCGAGCTACTATAGGGTGAAAATCGCCATAAATTTGCTTGGATATATTCAATGATTGGGTCATAGCATCCAAAGCTTTGCCCCATTCGGACTGTTGGGCATAAAGTTCGGCCAAAATGCGATAAGTATCTTCTTTTCTAAACGGTTCGGAAATATGCAGTTGTAAGTTTTGGGTAATTGCTTCTACGGCTTGCAAATGTTGCTTGAGGGCTGGAGAGACTTCGGCTTTGCCATTGCGGAGATTGATTAGCGAGCGGTTATAGCTTTCGGACACCAACTGTATATTGCCAACATTGGGATTATTTTGTTCCAACAAAGCCAAGCCTTTTTGATAATTTTGATAAGCTTTGGAAGAGTCGCCCCGCAGTTTGAACGATTCGGCGAGATTGTAATGAATAGTTGCCCCTTTGAAAAAATCACCAATTTGGGCAGACAACATCATCGCGTTGAGACAATAACCTTCAGCTTTGTAAGTATCGCCCAATTCTATATACAGCAAGCCTATATTGTTATAAAAAGCGATTAAAGAAGCTGTATCTTGGCGCGTTTTGAGATTGCGGCGGTTGATTTCCAACCCTTGTTGCATTTTGGCTAAAGCTTTGTCATATTCGCCCGTGCGATAATACAACGCGCCAGAAAGTTGTAGAATAGCCGCAAGTTGGTCAGGTGCATTATTCAGTTGGTTTTGGGTAGCGGCAAACCCCTCGCTTACAAAACGCTCCATCAATTTATAATCTTGTTTGACTTGGGCTGTTTGGGCGAGTGCGCGGCAGACCAACACATAAGAACGCCAAGCGTTGGCATTTTTGAATATATTTTGGGCAGATTGTAAGAAAAACAGGGCTGAATCCAACTGTTGGCGTTGCAAAAAATCTGTGCCAACGATTTGATAAATTTTAGCTTTTACCGAATCTGCATCCGTCAAATGCCCTTGAGCTAAGGATAGCGTTTGGGTGAGTTCTTGCCGATACAAACTTTTATCGCTAAGTTTGGCCAAATTTAGCACGATATTGGTAGACATTTTGCCCGCATCACTATAGCAACCCATTTGGATAAAAACGGCTTTGGATTGGCGATAATAAAAGACTACAGAGTCGGGTTTAGCATTTTTTTCGGCAAGTTTGGCTAAGTTTCTAAAGGTTTGCGCCTTCAGTGTGTCAGAAAAATTGCAACTTTGCGCCCAACAAGAATTGGTTAGCCAGCTACACAAAAAAATTAAGCAAACGTGCAACAGATAATTCATAAAAAATAAAACATTTAATTGGGAATCAACGGCTAAAATTTGTAACAAAAAGCATTTAAGTTGTTACTACTCAAGCAAATTGTTAAAATCAATCACAAAACAAAAAAAATTATAAACAAATGAGAATTATTGCGTTAATTATGTGGGCTTTTTGCGCTTTGATAGCTAATAGCCACGCCCAAAAATCAAATCCTAAGCCCAAAACCGACAAAAAAGTAGCAGGCGCTAGCGACACAGACAAAAAAGATAAAACAAAAAACTCCAAAGACATCATTTCGGATACGGGCAAAGTCATCATACGCCGACAAGAAAAGTTGGAGCATAGACGTTTGGATAGTATTTATCAAGCGCGTATTCGGATGAAAGACATTGAAGGGATTTATATACCCAAAGATTTGAACGACTGTTTTAAAGAATTGGATAAAGCCCTAGATGATGAGGTAAAAGCAGAATTTATAGCCTTGAAAGACGAAGAAGCTGACCGCCGTATGCACAATAGTTTGGGCAAATGGATAGCACACCGTTGGTCGCTCACAGAAGGGTCTCGCCTATCGCATTATTTTAGCCAAATGAAAGTCCCACATCCTGACTATATGGTGGGGATTATCATCACTTCCTATCATCGCCACTTGAATAAAAAAGACCTGAAGCTAAAAGAACAGGTGGAATTTTTTAGAAAACATTGGCAGGAAAAACAACGCAAAGAAGCCAAAACGATAATTGATAATGGGAAAGTGAAGTAATAGTAGCAAGATTTTTTGTAGCAAGTAGCAAGATTTTTTGTAGCAAGTAGCAAGATTTATGTTGGCTGTCCTACAAAAAAACGTGATACTTTTTATCGTGCTACTTAAAAATCGTGATACTTGCTACAAAAAACTACTACTTCCTACCCAAAAGTAATCGCCAACACCTCCTGCATCATTTTGACATAGTGAAAGGTTAGCCCTGTTAAGTATTCGGGTTTAATCTCTTTTATATCCGCTTGATTATCCACACATAAGATAATTTCTTTAACTCCAGCGCGTTTGGCTGCCAATACTTTTTCTTTTATCCCACCTACAGGAAGTACTTTGCCCCGAAGGCTAATCTCTCCCGTCATAGCCAATCGCGAACGCAGCGGTTTGTCTTTGAATACAGAATAAATGGCTGACATCATCGTTATACCCGCAGAAGGTCCATCTTTGGGGATAGCACCAGCAGGAACGTGAATATGTAAGTTTTGGGTTTCAAACAATTCAGAATCCAGACCCAATAACTCTGCATTGGCGCGCAAAAAGGCCAAAGCGGTAGTTGCGGACTCTTTCATCACCTCGCCCAAGTTGCCTGTTAGCGTTAAGCTGCCTTTGCCCTTGCTTTTGATAGCTTCTATAAACAAAATATCGCCGCCAACGGCAGTCCAAGCCAACCCAACCGCAACCCCAGCGCGTTGGGTTTCTTCATACAAATCTGTTTGATTTTTTTTAGCACCTAAAATAATCTCCAACTGTTCTTCAGCAATTTCAGGATTGTATGTTATATCTGTAGCCACTTTGCGGGCTATCCAACGCATCAATTTCGCCATTTCTCGCTCCAAAGAACGCACCCCCGACTCGCGGGTATAATCCCGAGCTATAGCAGTCAACAAATCTGCTGAAAGTTGAGCTTGTTCAGGTTTCAAACCGTGTGTTTCCAACAATTTGGGTATTAAATGATATTGCGCTATAGCCACTTTTTCCTCTATAGAATAACCATTGACTTCTATCAACTCCATCCTATCCAACAAAGCGGGCTGGATGGTATTTAGATTGTTGGCGGTAGCAATAAATAAAACTTTAGACAAATCATATTCTACCTCTAAATAATTATCATAAAAAGCGGTATTTTGTTCTGGGTCTAATATCTCCAAAAGGGCAGAAGAAGGGTCACCTTTATAAGAATTACCCAATTTATCAATTTCGTCTAAAATAAATACAGGGTTGGACGAACCCGCTTTTTTGATAGACTGTAATATACGCCCAGCCATCGCCCCAATATAAGTTTTGCGATGACCGCGCAATTCTGCTTCGTCGCTCAATCCCCCCAAAGACATACGGATATATTTGCGCCCCAAAGATTCTGCTATAGATTTGCCCAAAGAGGTTTTGCCAACCCCTGGAGGTCCAAACAGGCAAAGAATGGGCGCTTTCATATCATTGCGCAATTTGAGCACGGCGAGATATTCTAAAATTCTATCTTTAACCTTATCCAAACCAAAATGGTCGCGATTCAAAATATCTTCAGCTTTGGGCAAATCAAAATTATCGGCTGTATAGTCAGCCCAAGGCAATTCTACCATCAATTCGAGATAATTGAGGGCTATAGCATAGTCGGGAATGGCAGGATTAAGCCGTTTTAGTTTGGTTAGTTCTTTTTCAAAACGGAGCTTTACCTCGTCTGGCCACTTTTTGTTGGCTGCGGCTTGTTTCAAATTATCAATATCTTGCTGTTGAGGGCTTTGGGAGAGTTCTTCCTGTATCGTTTTGAGATGTTGGTTGAGTATAAACTCGCGCTGTTGCTTGTCTAATTCTGTTCTAACCTTGTTCTCAATCTCCTCCCGCACCGTAGCTTGGTTTAACTCACTATTTAGAAAGTTAAGCAGCAGCATAGCGCGCTCTTTTATGTCGTCAATAGCCAGTATTTGCTGTTTTTCAGCTACATTTATATTGAGGTTGGCAGCTACAAAATGAAACAAAAATAATTGATTATCAATGTTTTGCAACATATCGTTAGCCTCTTTGGGCACATTTGGGCTAATTTCTACAATATCTGCACTAATCTCTTTGACTGTGGCAGCCAACGCATCCAACTCCAGCTCATTTTCTACCTCAATATCCTGTAAAAGGGTGTAAGTTGCTTTCAAAACATCATCGGTATCATCTATATTTTCTATAGTTGCGCGTTGGCGGCCTTGCAGAATAACCATAACGGTGTTGTCAGGGGTACGCAAGGTGCGAATTACCTTCGCCAAAGTAGCTACAGGGTACAAATCCGCCTGTTGGGGCTCGTCTGTATTGCTATCTTTTTGGGCTACAACCAACAACCATTTGCCATTTTTATCCGCATAATCTATAGCCTGCATTGATTTTTCCCTACCCACTGTTATAGGAGCTATCACTTTGGGGAATAAAACCGTGTTGCGCAAAGGCAAAACAGCCAAGGTGGTATCAATATCAGCAGGAATTTCCTCCTCTTTACCCTCTTTAATCGCTTGTAAATCAGTTTCTACATTTTGGGCAGCAGCGAATTTATATAAATTTTCGTCAAACATAATGGATATCCAAGCGCGGCAAAATTGGCTAAGCAGCACGCTTTATTTTTTTGTTATTTTTTTTGTTATTTTTTTCAAGGGCGCAAAGATAGTTATTTTTTGATAATTGATAAAATAAAAAAATCCCCTAGCAAAAAGCAGGAGATTTTTAAAGCGTATAAATATACAGAGAAAGTTATTTACCTAAATTTAAGGCTTTTTCCAAATCTGTGGTAGAAGAAGAATGGGTAAAAGCATCATTAACTTGATAATAGTTATTTTTATCCACACAGAACGGATAAGCATATTTAGCAAACTCCAAGCGAGCAGAATCAAACTTCATCACTTTCATCACTCCAGTGATTTGTTCTGCGCTCATACAACCGTTTTTGCAACCTTGTTTGGCCACAATCGCCTGGTCAGAGTCAAAAGTTTTCCCTTTTACCGCCGTTTTCAACTTTTCGTAATCAGTGTTGGACATAGTAGCGAAGCAATTAGCGGCTGGATTGTTGGCATTAGCTACTGTAGTATTGTTAGCAGGCGCGCTTGTGCTGGTAGTTGTGGTGGTAGTAGTAGTGGTTGTGCTGCTATTGTTGGGCAAGCCATTGCCAGAAACGTTTACATTTACATTCCCGTTGGGATTTTGGTTGAGGTTTTCGTTCACATTGATAGAAACGTTCGCATTTCCGTTGGGATTTTGGTTAAAACCCTCTTGGTCGTCGGGAATACCGTTGCCGTTGTTGTCGGTCACGCTGATATTGATGCTGATGTTGCCCCCGCCCATACCGTCGTTGATACCCATATTTAGAGAAACATTACTGTTATCCAAATTTGTATTGTTGTTATTGGTGGTCGCATTAGGATTTTTACCGTTGGTTTCGCTCACATTGATAGAAACGTTCGCGTTGCCGTTGGGGTTTTGGTTTTGGTTGGTATTTACTGTAGTATTCACTGTAGCATTACCGTTGGGGTTTGCGTTAGTATTTACTGTAGTATTTGGGTTGTTGTTGGTTCTTGTTTCTACGGTCTGCACTGTAGTGGTGGTCGTGGTAGCTGCTGGCACGGGCTGCCCGTATACGTGTACATATTGATTAGGTTCAGCTTGAGTACTCAAAGCGCGATAAGTCAACATATTCATCACCAACTTACCTTTTTTGGTTCTGATGTTGTAAGCCCATTCATAATTAGGCTCATTAAAATAAACCGTTTTGTCAATGGTGTTCAAGCTATTGTTTTCAAATACAATTTTTACTTTGGCAACATTTAGCTCGATATTGGTGATTTTCACATTGGATTGGGCTACGTTATTTTGTTGCACGCCGTTGACAATTACATAAAATTTGTGCGCATCTTCGGAAAAAATAACCAAATTGCTGTTTTGCGCTGTGGCTGCCTGTACGAAAGCGAATAAAGGCGCAGCCAAGAATAGTTTGTTGAAATTGAAGTTCATTATAAAATGTTGTGTTTTTATTTAAAAAAATATATTTGACGCTTTGTTTTCCAAAGTTCCCCAAGTGCTAACAAATAGTATGCCAAAAGTAAAAAAATGAGAATTTTAACAAAAAAATAACAAAAAAAATGGCTTTTTATAAGCTAAAACAAAAAAACTAACCCAATACGAATAACAAAAAACTAAAAAAAATGTTAAAATAGCCAAATAATTAAAATAATCTAGGAACTTTTTTCTACCTTTGTGGGTTATAAAATCTCAAGCCGAAAAAAACAGCTGTTGTGATTAAATTATAAATTTTTACAATTAAAAAAATAGCCAATTTTTATGGAAACGATACAAACCGATGCTCCAGTACGCCTCACTTCAGGCGCAATTAAACAGTTGAAAAAAATACAATCAGAACAGAACCTAAGCAACGACCATTTCCTCCGCGTGGGGGTAAAAGGTGGCGGATGTTCTGGATTTTCTTACGTTTTGGGTTTTGACCTCAAAAAAGAAAACGACGACGAGTTTATCGTTGAAGATGTGAAAGTGGTAATGAACCGCGCCCACGCTATCTATTTATTGGGGATGGAAATCGACTTTTTGGACGGGTTGCAAAATCGCGGCTTTACGTTCAACAATCCCAACGCCGAAAGCACTTGCGGCTGTGGAACTTCTTTCTCCGCTTAATTTTTTTTACATATTTTTATAA
>JAAFIM010000021.1 GCA_013297745.1 Chitinophagales bacterium
GGTATTTATGATAGTTTGGGTGCTGAAGGGGTTTTGAACGCGGGTGCTACCACCAACAGCAATACCAACGTGGATATAGACGGCGATATGCCCACTTCTTGCAATAGTGATTACCTTATAGCGGTTACGAATATCCGCCGCAATGATACCAAAGAACCAGCGGCAGGTTATGGGGCTAACTCTGTGGATTTGGGCGCGTTTGGTTCGGCTGTTTGGACTGCTGATATAGGCAATAGTTACGGCGCGTTTGGGGGTACATCGGGCGCAAGTCCTCACGTGGCTGGCGCTATTGGGCTTATTTTTAGCGTGCCTTGTCCCCGTTTGGCTGTACGTGCGTTAGTTGACCCGCAAGGGACGGCTTTATTGGTCAAAAACTTTATTTTAGATGGCGTAGACGCCAACAATAGCCTGCAAGGTATCAGTGTAACGGCTGGACGGCTCAACTTAAACAACTCAATACAGTTGGCTATGCAATCGGGTTGTGCTTTGTCTGGTTGTTATGAACCATTTTATGCCAACGCCGACCAAATCAACGGCACAAGTATGCGCGTACATTGGCCTGCTGTATCTGATGCTCAAGGTTATGACTTAAGGTATAAATTGCGCACTCAAAGCAATTGGCAAACGCTTAATACTATAGATACTTTTTTGATACTTAACAATCTCACCGCTTGCAGTGAATACGAAATACAATTGCTTTCAGATTGCGATACCGCCCAAAGTGTTTATTCGCGCTCTTTTGTTTTCAAAACAGGCGACTGTTGTAATGCCCCTCGCAACGTTATTATTAATAATGTAGATAGTTTTTTTGTTAATTTATCTTTACAAATTGATACTTTTGTCAACGATTATCGCCTTTATCTTTACGATGACAACGGGCTGGTGGATAGTTTTGATTTTAATAATAATGATTTAAACCCCAATTTATTTAATTTAACCTCTTGCCATAATTATAGCTTTAATTTAAAAAGTAGTTGTCCCGTTAATATCAATAATTTGCCAACGCCAACCTTTAGTTTTAAAACTAAAGGCTGCGGTGCTTGTGAAGACCAAAACTATTGTAGCACTACAGGGGGAACTGATGCAAGTTATGAATGGATAAGCGATATTCGTATTGGCACGATACTCAACCAAAGCAATTCAGATGACGGATATGGCGATTATACGGGTACAATTCACACCACTACGCTCACCGTTGGCAATCCTATCCCGTTTAGTTTTAATTTATCCCAATCTAATTCTAGCCCCGCTTGGCGTTGGTTGCTTTGGTTGGACGTTAATCAAGACGGACAGTTTGATACTAATGAGTTGCTCAATAATTCGGGCAGTTTGAACATACAAAATTATGATGATAGTTTAAATTTGCCCCTCAATACCCTTTCAGGACTAACCCGTATGCGCATTTCTATGAAATGGGGCAATAGTATAGCCAACGTTTGCAGCACTTATACTTATGGGGAAGTGGAAGATTATTGCGTGATGATAGAAAATCCTATAGCTGTGCAAGAAAACGCCAACAACAACAGCGTACAAGCTTTTCCCAACCCGTTTGGGGATAACATTATATTGCGTAGCCAACTCTCTACTGCTGATGATATGCAAGTAGAAATTTATAATAGTTTGGGTCAAATTATGTTAAGCCAATTTTGGAAAAATGCAGCAAGTGGTCAATCTATAAATAACATCTCTACCTCCATTTTGCCTCAAGGGATTTATTATATTAAGGTTTATTTAGCCAACCAAACTATTTATACCCAAAAAATGATAAAATAAAATGCTGTTTTAATCATTTTTGAACACAAAAAAACCAACTTGTATCCGCTACAGGTTGGTTTTTTTTATTTTTATTAACCAATAATGATAAAAAGTGGTTTTATAATGACAATAACACAATGTATTAACCGCCTACCTGTATTCAATTTATAAAAATTAGGTTCGGTTCGCTGCCGACATTGCTTCCACACGTGCAAATGAGGTTCAATTTATTGCGAACATTGCCTCCACACGTGCAAATGAGGTTCGGTTTACTGCGAACATTGCCTCCACACGTGCAAATGAGGTTCGGTGCGCTGCGAACATTGCCTCCGCACGTGCAAATGAGGTTCGGTGCGCTGCGAACATTGCCTCCGCACGTGCAAATGAGGTTCGGTTTACTGCGAACATTGCTTTTTTTATCAAAAATAAGGTTAGATAAAATATTTTTTTATTCTAAAAACAATTTGGGATTAGAAATAATCACGTTGGCGGGATTAAGCAAGGACAAATTAGGGTTAAATTTATAATTTATATAAGCCAAACAAAGGTCTATAGTGGCTTGTATGCCTTTTTTGTGGGTACGTTCTACCCCGTGAGAAGCAGAAACGCCCATACCAATTAAAGCAACTTTTGCGTCAATACCAGCCCGCCACGCAGCAGAACCGTCCGAACCATAATAAGGATAAATATCTACCGCAAACGGTATTTTATAATCTTCGGCAAGATTGGTTAAGAGTTGGCGCATCTCATAATCGTAAGGGCTTACACTGTCTTTGGCGCAAATGCTGCAATGGGTTTCTTTACCTGCACGCTCTTGACCGACTACCCCCATATCCACCACCAATAATTCTTCCATAGTAGCAGCGTAACCGCCAGCCCCACCGTGTCCAACCTCCTCATAATTGGAAAAAAACAACTCTACAGGCAAAGAAATCCCAGCTTGCGCTATACGCTTGGCTATTTCTACCAGCACCAAACAGCTTGCTTTATTATCCATAAAACGAGATTTGATAAAACCAGATTGGGTTTCTTCATAATGGGGTTCAAAACAGACAAAATCGCCTATAGAAACGCCCAAAGCACTCACATCGGCTGCATTATGCACCAGTTCGTCCAACCTAATATGTAAATTGTCCAAACTTCTTATCGTTGTTTCTGTGTTGCGGTTATTGTGAGTGGCTGGATTATCCAACAAAAGCGTGCCTGTATAAAATTTATCCCCTTTGCTGGTATAAATACGGCAATAACCGCCCTCAAACCCAGTCAAAGACAAGCCGCCTACGGGCGAAATGCGCAAAGTACCGTCTGGGCGTACAGCAGCTACCACCGCCCCCAACGTATCCACGTGAGCAGCTATAGATAGGGTAGGATTTTCGCCCAAACTACACTTGACCGCCCCTTTGCGGGTATAAGTAGGTTTCCAACCTAAGCCGCTCAAAGTATCAAAAATAAATTTACAAGCCTTTTGGCTAAACCCAGAAGGAGAATCTATATCCACCAACTCCTTCAAAAATTGATAATCTGTGTACATTATAAAAAATTGTTTATGTTAATAAATAAAAAGAAAACAAGTATAAAAAAAGACAGCCTTCCTTATGGAAAGCTGCCTATTAAACAATCAAAACTATGAAAAAGTTTTATCTAATCAACGTTACCTCGCCGCGTAAAATTTGTACGGGTTGGGTAGGAATTTGGTATTCAAAAATATACATATAAGTATCTCTTGGTTGTTGTTGTCCGTTGAAAGTACCGTCCCAACCTGTTTGGTAATTATCGTTGTTGTCGTACAATAATTGACCCCAGCGATTGTATACTTTAAATTGGAGCACACCTATATTATTGGCTTGTACAGGGCGGAAGAAATCGTTATTGCCGTCACCATTAGGGGTAAAAGCAGAAGGCATACCACGCAAAGCAGCAGCGATAACCTCCAAACGAACTGTATCTATATCGTTGCAATCAGGACTTAGCCCGCGTACTGTGTACACATAAATACCAGCAGGAGGCGCATCAACTGTAGTGGTAGCAGCGCTTGGATTGCTTACACTTGTAGTTGGCGACCAGCTATAGGTAATACCGGGTTGAACAGGAGCAACTCCCAAAGGTATATTTGTGGTATTTTCCAACACACTGTAAGTATTCTGTCCTGGAGTATTGATATAAGCGTTCACATTCACCGTTTGAGGTTGAACCAAAGTGACTGAAGCGGTATCAGTACAACCTTCCAAATCGCGAACTGTAACGGTATAAGTACCCGCCCCTAAATTGTTCAAATCGTTGCTTGTACCACCATTAGACCATTGGAATGAATAAGAACCCCAACCGCCTGTGCCTTGCCCACCAACTTGACCTACAGGCTGACCTGTACAATTAAGCGGTTGGAACAATATAGCATTAGCATTGAGAGGAGATGCAGGTTGTAAAACGGTCATAGCTATCACAGAAGAGCAAGTGGCTGTACCACTTTGTACTGAAGCGGTCAAAGTATAAGTACCAGCAGGCAATCCAGCTATATCTTGAGTAGTAGCGCCATTTGACCAGTTGTAAGTTACTGTAGTCGGTACGGGAGTAACCGCATCAATATCTATAAAGCCTGTAGCATCGCCAAAACAAGTTAATCTTTCTTCTCTATCAGCAATAGATAATTGTACAGAATTAGAGTTTAAAAACGCTGAACCATTTGCTTGGCAGCCATTCGCATCTATTACTGTCACCGAATAAGTACCAGAAGCCAAACCATTAGCGGTTTGTGTAGTTTGTCCGTTGGCGTTTGCACTCCATATATAAGAATAAGGAGCTGTACCATTGGCAGCATTCACTCCTACCGTACCATTAGAAACACCGCAAGAAGGATTGGTCAAAGAGAAACCGCTAATAAATACTGTAGTACCCGTAACAGTAACCGTTTGAGCTAAATTACAACCATTATTATCGGTGATAGTAACCGTATAACTACCAGCATTTAGTCCTGAAGCGGCAGCTGTGCTAGCCCCATTAGACCAAGTATATTGATAAGTAGATGGATTTCCTGTCATATTAATAACAGTTTGTACGGTAGCAACACCATTACCATTGGGGCAAGAAGTTGAATTGACAACATTTATAGTAGCAGCAGGTGCTTGAGCGAATGGATTGCGGATAACGATATTGGCTACCGTATCTATACAGCCACGCGCATCTGTCACTGTAGCATTATAATTGCCAGCAGCCAATCCAGTAGAAGTTGCTGTGGTTTGAGTATTGCTAGACCAAGAGAATGAGTATGGAGCTGTTCCGCCCGCGCCAGCTACAGTAGCTGCACCGTCAGCAGAGTTGAAACAAAGCGCATTGGTCAAACTTACGAAACTTGCGCTGACAGCAGAAGGTTCTGTAATGGTAACGTTCGCGGATTGTCCAGGACAACCAAAAGCATCCACACTACGCACATAATATACGCCCACTGGCAATGTTCCCACCAAAGCATTTCCTCCCGAAGTAGAACCCACACCAATTTGGGCATTGGTATTTGCGTTAAAAATTGTAACTGTATAAGGTGCACCTAAAGTACCACCTGTAGAAGCTACCTGTAAAGCACCATCTGACAAGCCAAAGCAAGAGATATTGACTGGAGTAGCCACAGCATTAGAGTTACAAGGCGAAGTACAGCAGGTGAAAGTTCCCGCACTGTTGCGAGGGCAAGCACTAGAGCCACCCACTGCACGCACATATAATTGCAAACAAGTACCATTCAAAAGATTGGTTAAAACCAAATCCGTATCGCCAACCACTTGCGCAATCCAAGTACGACCAGAATCCAAGCTATATTCCCAGCCTGTAGCGCCAACTATTGGAGACCAAGCAAAACCGATTTCAGTAGCAGCATTAGCAACCCCAGCAGGGAAACAAGTTACTGTAGGGGCAGGAAGCGCAGTGGTCAAAGTTACACGGATAGAATCCCACATAGGACAACCCAATTCGGTCACAGAAACAACGTAAGTAGTATTTCCTGCAACTATCGCGCGAGGATTAGCAACGGTATCATTGGGCAACAAACCTATATTTGGTCTCCAGCTGTAAGTGGTAGGTGGAGGCAACAAACTAAATCTATAAGCACTATTAGAAGCTGACCAATCTACCCCATTGCGGCCTGGCACTGTATAAGCTACAGTAGAACCATCATTAGTGATGCCTTGTGTCATTGTAGAACCGTCATTGGTGATGCTAGTACTGTGTAATTCTATAGCATTAGAACCTTCAAAAAGTATAATTTGCCCTGTTACTGTTGGAGGAGCAGAAGTACAGCAGTGAGGCAATGCGGTATAATTAACCACTAAACGGCGGTTTGGTGCAGTACCTGTTACAAAGTAATTAATACCACCACCACCAGGAGGGTATAAATCATTCCAAGCCAAAGCAATCAAATTATCTGGGTCAGTGCCACCATTTGGCAATACTGGACCTGAACAGCAACCGCTACCAAAATTGGTTGGGTCAAAGGTGATAAAACCGTTTGAAGAAATTATAAACTGAGTGAAAGTATCACACATAAATACAAATGGGAAACCTATAGGTAACAAACCTGAAAGTTGGTCATCTGACAAAGTTACCGCTGTGCCTGCACCAGCAATAGGCGCGTGGGTAATTTGGGCAACTTGATAGTCTGTACAAGCTACAGGCGCACTTGCTACTGACAAAGATGCGTTTAATTGTACTGTATCGCCAGCGCATGCGCTAATAGTGGTAGGCGTTACTACAGCACGTCCAGCATTAAAATACACCAATGCTGTATCGCGACCTATACAACCACCATAAGTGTATTGAACCACATAACGGGCTGTATCATTGGGATTACCTGATATGCTAGCGTTAGGTGTACGGATATTGGTTGAGCTTAAATCAGCAATACGTCCAGCAGGAATTGCTGTCCAACTGTATATACCATTGACAGTATCCACACCAGGACCAAAAACTCTGGTGTTAAAATTGACTAAATTTGGAAGCCCATTTTGACACAAAGCTGTATCTGTGGTGGACGCAATCACCGTCAAAGGCAAAGCGCGGAAAGAAATAGTAACCGAATCCGCAGTAGTACAAGTATTACCTTGGGGGTCAGGCAAAGTCGTATAAGTCACTCTGAACGTAGCAGAATCTCCATTCACCGTATTTGCGGGGATATTAACACTTGGGCTTGATATTGTCGTGCTACTTAATGTGGTAGGAATACCTGCTATTTGCTGCCATGCAAAAGTACCCGCTACTGCCGAAGCAGATGATGAAAACGTTCGCGCAGGTAAAACTATACTTTGTGCAATTCCTGGACAAAGTACTGTGTCCCTCGCCTGAATTTCTACCCCAGGGATAACCACTTGAAAACCTAATACAGGCGCGCTCGGCACTGGACAAGCATTATCTGTTAGACCAATAGTGAATTGATTGACGCCCAAATTTTGAGCATTGGCATCTATAATCACATAAACATCTATAGTATCAAAACGGCAAGCTGCTCCTACACAACCTGGTTGTGCATTAGGATAGTCAGGTACCAATTGGAAGTTGCCTGCACCAAACACCTGCAATAGGTTAGTATTAATTGCATCTAAAGCCAATGTATCACCTGGATTTGGGTCACGGGCTGAAATTCTAAATATCAACTGACTACCAGAACAAACAATAAATGCACGCGCTGTGGTGTCAAAAGTACCCCCTGAAGTGATATTTGGAGCATTATTTGGTACAATTACCCCATTTGTACAATTGCTAATCACGCGAATCTGAATATCGCGCATTACTATACCTATAGTATCACCATTTCTAACCTCAACCACCCGCACAGCAAGTACAGCTAGTTGGTTACCAGCAGGCACAAAAGACATTTGACCGGTTTGTGGGTTAAAAACAAACTGATTCGCTGGTACTGTAGCCATTGGATAAGTTGTAGAAAAAGGTGCTGCATAGGTCAAGATTGTGTTGCCTGCATCTCTTGGCTCTATTATAGAATAAAACAAAGAATCCCCGTCAGCATCTACTGTACCATTATTAAACGTAAAAGGTTGTCCTGCGCAAATATAAGGGATAGGGCGGGTGGTAAATACGGGTGAGTTGTTGCACAAACCATTTGTATTATTGATTAGTGCCTCCACATAAGTACCAGCACCGCCATTGGTCAAATTACTTACACCTGGATTGCGGCAACAATCAGAAAAACTAACTGTCCAATCGTCGCAAGCTTGAGGTAAAGTTATTGTGGTTCTATAGATATAGACTTCAATACCAGGTTGGGTTCCCCCATTACAAGTGGTTTGGGGTAGCAAGTTGGGGCATACGGGAGATACCTCGTCGCCAGAACCTGCAATTTGATTAGCTGTTACTCCTGGTAGGGTTAGATTACAGCCTACTGATTCAGCATTGATAAAAAGTGAAGTCGGAGCCCCAATACCACTACAATCCCGATAGTAAGAAGCAGTAATTTCGTACTGATTATTGCCTAAGCAGCGATACGAAATATCAGCGCCCACCCCATGCGATGCCCAAACTTGGCTATTGAAACCACATATTAGCCCGAGGACTAATAATGCAGTAGCCCAAGTCCGCTGCAAAAAGCCCGTAGGGATTTTGGCTGAAAATTGGTTGTGTTTAAAATAATTCATTTATTAAGTGTTTTGATGTTAGTGAATTTGTGTTTTTGCTGGAGTGTTTTGGATTAAAATAATTGATTACATTGGTTTGTGGGCGCAAAGTTAGTATTTTTTTTGCAATATATTAACTTTACGTTAAAATTATCTATTGATAACGAAAAAAAAACCGCTCACGCTGCATTGGATTGCAAAAAGTGAGCGATTTTTTAATAAAAAGTAAATATAATTTGTTGCTAAATCTTCTAGCTATTTTTCGTTGGGCATATAAATTTCCATAGGGGGGCAAGTACAAACCAAATTTTTGTCCCCATAAGCGCCATCAATTCTCCCCACAGTAGCCCAAAACTTGCGCTCGCGTACAAAATCCAACGGGAAAGCTGCTTTTTGGCGGCTATAAGTTTTAGCCCATTCATTGGAAGTGATTTGGGCTTGGGTGTGCGGTGCATTACAAAGCACATTATCGTGTGCGTCATATTCGCCCCTTGCCACCTCGTCAATTTCTTGTCTAATTTGCAATAAAGCATCGCAAAATCTATCCAACTCCGCTTTATCTTCTGACTCTGTGGGTTCTATCATAATCGTACCCGCCACAGGGAAAGAAAGCGTTGGCGCGTGAAAACCATAATCCATTAACCTTTTGGCAACATCTTCAGCAGACGCTACCTCTTTGAATGGGCGCAAATCCAATATCAACTCGTGCGCAGCGCGTCCTTTTTCACCCACATAAAGCACTTTATAATCATTTTCCAAACGCGCTTTGATATAATTAGCGTTCAAAATAGCATATTCTGTAGAGGCTTTGCAACCTTCAGCACCCAGCATTTTGATATAACCGTAAGAAATCAACAGAATACTCGCCGAACCCCAAGGCGCAGCCGATACGGCAGAAATGCCCTGTTCGCCGCCCACCTTAGCAAAATGATGACTTGGCAAAAATGGTTTCAAACTATCATTTACACAAATAGGTCCCATACCAGGACCACCCCCGCCGTGGGGAATAGCGAAAGTTTTGTGCAAGTTCAAATGACAAACGTCAGCCCCAATAGCTCCTGGCGAGGTTAAACCTACTTGTGCGTTCATATTCGCCCCATCCATATACACTTTGCCCCCATGTTGATGAATTAACGCGCAAATATCTTTTATCGCTGTTTCAAAAACACCGTGAGTGGAGGGATAGGTAACCATCAAACAGGACAAATTTGCTGAATACTGCTCCGCCTTAGCTTTCAAATCTGCAAAATCTATATTGCCTTGTTCGTCACAAGCCACTACCACTACTTGCATACCAGCCATAACTGCTGAAGCTGGATTAGTGCCGTGCGCAGATGAGGGGATTAAAGCGATATTTCTATGCAAATCTCCATTTGCGTGGTGGTAAGCACGTATAACCAATAGACCCGCGTATTCGCCCTGTGCGCCAGAATTGGATTGCAACGAACAAGCCGTAAAACCTGTAGCCGAGCAAAGATATTGTTCCAACTCGGTGAAAATTTGCTGATAGCCTTCAATTTGGTTGTGTGGTGCAAATGGATGTATATTGGCAAATTCTGGCCAAGATACGGGTATCATCTCGCTGGCTGCGTTCAACTTCATCGTGCAAGAACCCAACGAAATCATAGAATGTACTAATGATAAGTCTTTGTTTTCCAACCGTTTGATATAACGCATCATTTGGCTTTCTGAATGATAAGCACTAAATACTTCGTGGGTCAAAAATTCGCTTTTGCGCTGCAAATCAGCTGGCAATTGCAAACAATTCAATTGATGGGCAACCTTCAAGTCTGTAGCTGTTTGTACTTTTGCCTGTTTTAAGCTTGCAAATAAATTGATAATTTCAGCCACATCCTCCAAAGTCATCGCTTCATTCAAAGCAATTTGTACTATATGCGGATAAGGATAATAAAAATTAATTTGAGCTGCTTCTGCTGCCGTTTTCAACAACTCTACTTGGGTTTTGTCTCCCAAATCTACAGTCAAAGTATCAAAATAATAGGTATTGAGTTGTGCCAATCCAATTTTTTTCAACTCTCTATCCACAATTTGCGCGTAAGCGTGTATACGGCTGGCTATATTTTTTATCCCTGTTTGCCCGTGATAAACTGCATACATACTCGCCATTACCGCCAAAAGTGCTTGCGCTGTGCAAATGTTGGAGGTTGCTTTATCTCGGCGAATGTGTTGCTCGCGCGTCTGCAAAGCCATCCGCAAAGCACGGTTGCCGTGGCTATCCACTGATACCCCAATTATCCGCCCTGGTATTTGTCTTTTATAATCTTCTTTGGTAGAAAAGAAAGCAGCGTGAGGACCACCAAATCCCATAGGCACGCCAAAACGTTGGCTATTGCCCACCACCGCATCAGCTCCCCATTCGCCCGGAGGGGTTAATAAAGCCAAACTCATCAAATCGGCTGCTACTATCACATATAAACCCGCTGCTTTGGCATCAGCTGCTACTTTGGCCAAATCTTTCACACTGCCATCAGCTGCTGGATACTGCAAAACGATAGCAAAACCGTGCTGGTTGTACACAAATTGTTCTTCATCTGCTATCACCAACTCTATCCCCAAAGGCTGCGCGCGGGTTTGCAACACATCAATAGTTTGGGGCAAGACCTGCTTAGAAACTAATATCTGGTTGTATTGATTGCCTTTTTTATTCTTTAAGCTGTAAAACATAGCCATAGCTTCAGCCGCCGCTGTGCCTTCGTCCAATAAAGAAGCGTTTGCTATAGGCAAACCGGTCAAATCGCTGACTACAGTTTGATAATTTAATAAAGCCTCTAATCTACCTTGAGCAATTTCCGCTTGGTAGGGCGTATATTGAGTGTACCAACCTGGGTTTTGGAACACATTTCTAAGTATAACGCTTGGGGTAATCGTAGGCGCATAACCCAAACCAATGTAGTTTTTGAAAACTCGATTTTTCTCCGCTATAGTTTTCAACCCACGCAAATACTCAAACTCCGATTGCGCTGCTGGCATATCCAAAGGCTGACGGCTGCGTATAGCTTCGGGTACGGTTTGATTTATCAACTCCTCAAGGCTAGTAACGCCAATTTTAGACAACATTGCGGTTTGGTCGGCATCAGCCACACCAATATGACGCGCCGCAAAATGGTCAGTCAATTCTAAAGGTAGCATATTTTTTTTGTCTATTTTATAAAAAAGCTATAAAAATAATTTTTTCGGGCGCAAAGATACAAACTTTAAAATAATTTATTGCTTTGAACTCAAATAAAACAGCCTTTTTTTTCTTTTGTTTTTATATTTTGTATTTTATTTAGCTATTTATTTTTACAAAAATAAAAAAACCAACCCTTGAGTTATCTCAAAAGTTGGCTTCTATCAAAATTTAACGCCTAAATTTTTTAATTGACCTTTGAATAGCGAAGTAATCAAATGAAAGATAAATTTCTTCTTCATTTGCGCTAACAATTTCTTCTTCTTGGCACTGGCTGAGTAATGTGTCGCGCTTGACGCAGTATAAATCATAAATTTTTAGATGACTGTGGTGCGGGAAAGTGTATGTTATACTTTCAAAATAAGGCTTCCATTCATTGCAGCAGTTGGTTATTGCCGTATCTGTTTTTAGCATTTCCAAATACTCTTTTCTTCCAAACATTTTCACCCCCCTTTCTTTTAAGGGAGACAGCAGTTCAAGTTTGTGGTCTTTTAGCGTATCCTCTCCGCAAGGCAGATGAGAAAGAAATACTTTTTGAGAATTATCTACAAAGTTAGCACGGTCTTTTCTCCGAGAATCCCTAGACTTTGTCAAATATTGGAACTCAGAATCCTTAAAGTTAAGCCACATTACAAATGTTGCATTCCACCTTCGATGTAAAAAATTACGAGTGTAGCTCCGCAAATCATTTGCTACCTTGTAGGTTAAGTAAGGTAAAAAACACCCCGCCTTGTATAGGCAATTAAAAGGATAATATGCCCCCTTGTGGGTGAAGGTGCAACTAAAATAAGCAATCTTGACCTCTCTTTCCGTTTTTATGCCATTTCTCGAGAATTCGCACTCATATACAGGTTCTTTTGTGTACCAATAATAGCCAGCTCCCCCAGCCAAGACCAAAGCAAGTGTAATCACAAAAATAATTTTTTTTACCATTTTTTTGTACCTGATATTAAATAAGTTTTCAAACGCAAAGATATAAAAAAGAAACGATTTTGTCTTTTGTTTTTGTAATTAAGCTAATTTTTTTCCTCAAAAAGCAAATTTTATTCACTCTATTATACCCAACTACAAATTTTTACTAACTTTGCCCCCGTTTTAGCTATGCTTTAAACATATTATTTGCATTTTATAACATTTTTATAATAACAATTTTGCATTTATGCGCACTAAGTTGCAATCTGTAGCCACGGCTGCACAAGACCATTTAATCATTTTGTCTGACCGCCTTAATTGGGAATGGGCTAGCGAATTTTTTAACGATGCTGATATTGACTTTTTGAAAAAAGCAGCCGATGACCGCAGCAATTTTATCTCTACTGTCAAAGACGGACGTTTGGTTATCGTAGAATTTCTACCCAATCGCCCCAAAGCCAACCTTTCTACCCTCAAAGAAATGGTGCGTCGCGATGCTGCCAAACGCGTAACCACTTTGCGCGAGGCCAGAGTGGGAACGGTTACTATCATCAACCGCGCTGCCGACAATTTTACCTATCAATACGCTGAAGGTTTGGTTTTAGCCAATTATCAGTTTTTGAAATTCTTCGCCAATACCAGCAAAAGGGATAAAACCAGCTTGCACACAGTTTCTGTATTAGAAGCCTCTTTATCTGCTGCGGAGTTGGATAAATTAAATATCATAATAGACTCTGTTTGTACAGCGCGCGACTGGGTAAATGAACCACTTTCTCATTTCAACGCCGAAATTATGTCCAATTCTTTCGCCAGCTTTATGCAAAATAGCCCCGTTAAGGTCGATATTTTACACAAATCGGAGATTGAAGCGCTTAAAATGGGTGGTTTGTTGGGTGTAAATAAAGGTAGTGCCAATCCGCCCACTTTCACTATAGCTGAGTACAAACCCGCCAACGCCAAAAACAGCCAGCCTATAGTTTTAGTTGGCAAAGGTTTGACTTACGACACGGGCGGCTACAGTATCAAACCCACCCCCGACTCTATGGACCACATGAAATGCGATATGGCGGGTGCTGCAGTCGTTATGGCTACTATCAAAGCCGCAGCTGACAACAACCTACCTTTGCATATTGTGGCTTTAGTTCCAGCTACTGACAATATGATTGATGCAACCGCTATAGTTCCAGGGGATATTTTGACCATTTCCGATGGCACAACTGTAGAAGTATTGAACACAGACGCTGAAGGGCGTTTAGCACTTGCTGACGCTTTGCATTATGCCAAACGTTTCAACCCCGCTTTGGTTATCGATTTTGCCACATTGACGGGCGCAGCCGCAAGAGCTGTAGGGCAAGTGGGTTGTGTGATGTTTAGCAACGCCGACCGACAAGTTACCAACGATATTTTGAACAGTGGTTATGAAGTGTATGAGCGCGCAGCCGAATTTTTGCTTTGGGATGAGTACTTAGAAATGACCAAATCGGAAATCGCCGACCTCAGAAACACAGCAGGACCGTTAGCGGGCGCGCATACAGCAGCTAAATTCTTAGAATTTTTCACCAACTATCCTTGGATGCACTTTGATATAGCCGCTACCGCTTTCTTCGCCAAAGAAGATGGTTATTGGGTAAAAGGGGGCACAGGCTGGGGCGTTCGTTTCTTGTACCATTTCTTAGAAAATTATAAATAGCTAATTTCTATCATAAAAAAATCCCAACTCTCGCTTAGAAAGTTGGGATTTTTTTTATAAACAGTTCGCCATAAAATTAGCACAATAATCTTTTATCAACAATCTAACCGAGTGAAAATGGGCTAAAATTTTTCTACAGCTATTGCCTGTACAAAGTACCAATACATTTTTTTTCATATTCTGCATATTTATACCAGCAACCAAATCAAATTGATAAGGGTAAATTTAGGGTCAAAGCCCCAAATAAGCTGTAAAATGGTGATAGAAAGGCTAATAATTAGCGGCTTTTTGTACTTTTGGATAAATTGTGGTATGCGCATATTTAACAACAACCCCCACTTTTATCGCAGCAGTTGGATTGAGCTACCAAGTCTAAAAGATTTATTCGCGGTTTTACCTGTCCAACCGCGCAAGCATCTTGTGCTAAACAATTGGTTTGTTTGGATACGAGTTGGAACACTTTGGCGGTGCTGTCATAATCCAAATTGTATTTGCCTATGGTTTCGCCCTGATATTCTACCTCAATTTCCAAATCTTCTATACCCAATTTAGTTTGGGCAAGGTTGATGATATTAATCAACTTTTGCGGTTTTAATCTGTGTTCGGTATCGTTGGCGTTCCATAATTGGAAATTGGCAACTTTTTCCATCCGCTCTACTCCCCCGCAGTCAATAAAATGTTTGCTAACCAATCCCACCTCTGTAACGTGGAAATGTTCGGGTACAAATTGCCCGTTAGGTAGCTGAAAATTAACCCCTTCCAAAGTAGAAAGATGCGTTTTAATCTCTTCTATAGTCATTTTAGAAAAAAATTTGAAAGGTTATAAACTATCCAAAGCCTGTTTCAAGTCGGCTATCAAATCCTCCACATCTTCCACCCCCACACTCAAGCGAAGGAAAGAGTCGGTAATTCCGTTTTTATGCCTTTGTTCTTTGGGGATGGACGCGTGGGTCATCGTCGCTGGGTGTCCGATTAAAGATTCTACCCCGCCCAAAGACTCGGCACAGGTAAAATACTCCACTTTGCGCAACACTTGATTAGCTGCTTCAAAAGTATCCGTTTTCAAACTAAAAGAAACCATCGCGCCAAACATACGCATTTGTTTTTTGGCTATTTCGTGCCCTTTGTGGGACTTAAACGCGGGATAATAAACCTTATCTATTTTGTCGTGGGTCAACAAAAATTCGGCTACCTTTTCGGCATTTTCGCAAGCACGCTGTACGCGCAAGTGCAAGGTCTTAATCCCGCGCAATACTAGAAAACAATCTTGCGGGGCGGGCACAGCACCTACGGCGTTTTGCAAAAAATATAACTCATCGGCTATAGCCTTATCTTTTACCACAATAGCCCCGTGAATTACGTCCGAGTGTCCGTTCAAGTACTTGGTAGCTGAATGTAAAACGATGTCCGCGCCCAAATCCAAAGGCGTTTGTAAATAAGGGGAAGCAAAAGTATTATCTACACAGGTTTTAATCCCTTTGGCGCGGGCTATATCGCAAATAGCGGCTATATCCACTATGTTCAAAGTGGGATTAGTGGGGGTTTCTACCCAAATCAATTTAGTATTTTCGCTGATAGCTTGGCTCACGTTCTCCAAATTGGTCATATCTACAAACTTAGCCTTGATGCCGAAGCGTCCAAACACTCTGACGAATTGGCGATACGTGCCGCCGTACAAGTCATCCGAAGCGATTATTTCGTCCCCAGAAGACAACATTTGCACAACCGCTGAAGTAGCAGCCAAGCCGCTAGAAAAACAGATGCCATAATTTCCGTTTTCCAACGCCGCCAAGTTGTTTTGCAACACGTTTCGGGTTGGGTTTTGAGTGCGCGCATATTCAAACCCCTTATGATTGCCCGCTCCGTCTTGAGCATAAGTAGAGGTTTGATAAATCGGGGTCATTACCGCCCCCGTGCTAGGGTCTGGCGATACGCCCGCGTGAATTGTTTTGGTTGCAAATTTCATTGTAATCCGTATTTTGTTTTAAAAGTATAAAACCCGCTTTGACCACGCAAAGATGGTTATTTTTTGATTATAAAAAATTATTTTTGTTAATAAATCGCTGCCGTTGCAGCTATAAGATAAAAACGTGCTAACCGCTTTTTTATATTTAAAGGAGTTAGCGCATTTTTATTTATTGGATATTTAATAAAAAAAACACAACGTGCGCTTAATAGCGTGGGGTTTCATACCCCACGCACAAAACGAAATAAAAAAAGGCTGTATTTTTTATTTTTTTTATAAAATTTTTATTCCCGCGTGGGGTATGAAACCCCACGCTATTAAGCGCACGTTGTGTTTTTGCTGCTTTTTTCGACTAATTAAACTTTACTCAATGTCTTTTTGTATCCAATATCAAAATTTCTACCCATCCACCTTTTTGCCCAACAGCATCAACGCCCCCCACATCAATAAAATTCCCAACGCGAAATTCACAACGAAAGGAATTGCAAAGGCAGTAGCCGCGTATCCTACCCCTATGCTGATAATTCCCACCAAAAAAGCGTATGGCATCTGCGTATTGACGTGGTCTATGTGTCGGCAACTGCTCGCCAACGAGCTTAAAATAGTGGTATCGGATATAGGGCTGCAATGGTCGCCAAAAACCGAAGCGGATAAGACCGTAGCAATCACGTTGTACAGTATAGGCATAGTGTCGGCTTGTGAAAGCCCAGCGTTTTGGCATATAGTCCAAGTCAAAGGGATAGCAATCGGGTACAATATAGCCATAGTACTCCAACTTGAGCCCGTAGAAAAGGCGATTGCACCCGCCAACACAAAAATTAAGGCTGGCAACCAGTACGGACTGACCGAATCGCCTAAAGCAGAGGTTAAAAATTCGGCTGTGTATAGCTCTTTGGTAGTGGCTGCCAACGCCCACGCCATTATTAATATCAATAACGCAGGCAACATAGTTTTAAATCCGCCCACCATAGTCTCCAACGCGGGTTGCAAGCCTTGAATACGCTGTACGACGGTCAAAAATATGGTCAAAGTAACCGCCGACAAAGATGCCCACAACAAAGCTGAATAAGAATCGGCATTTCCTACCAAAATTCCCAACTTCCGCACCACGCCCACGTCTTGAGCGTTGCTTTCTAACAAAGGAATTTTTTCCCAAATCAAGCCCCAACTGTTGCCGTCCAACGCTACCGATTTTTCTATCAACTTGGTATAACAGGCGGACATCCCCGTATCCAACAAACCCAACATAGTACCAAACACTACCACCGCCACAGGCAAAAAACCGTTTATCCAACGGCGCGGCGCACCCGCCACAGGTTCTAATTCTTTCAAATCCGCGCTGGCGTGGTTGTCTTCGTTATCGTCTGCGGCAAAAACCGCCCCCGTCGTACGCGCTCTTATCTCGGCTTTATACATAGCCCCAAAATCTCTACCCGTTCCGATAATTAACAGCATAAAAACTATGGTAAAAAATGAGTAAAACGCGTAAGAAAGTGAGCTTAAAAACACCGAATAAGCCCCTTGCGGGTTTTCTATCCCTTCCAACAAAGGTAAAGCATCGCTGATATAACCCAATTCTGCCCCTATCCACGTGGTAATAAAAGCGATTGCAGCTACAGGGGCAGAGGTACTATCCACCACATAAGCTAATTTTTCCCGCGATATTTTGTGCTTGTCGCATAATGGGCGCATTGTATTCCCAACTATCAAACTATTGGCGTAATCATCAAAGAAAATGGCTATACCTAACAACCACGTTACAAACTGGGTGGACTTTGGACCTTTTGCGAGTGGCGACAACTTATCCACTATGCCAGACATTCCCCCATTCCTTGAGATTAGCGCGACCAGCCCCCCTATCAAAATTGAAAATATAATCACCCCCAAATGACTAGGGTTGGTCATACTTTGTAATATATAAGTGTCTAATGTTCTGAAAAAAGATTTTAAAAAATCATACGGGTTTAACGGCATACCGCTTATAATCCAAACCCCTGAAAATATACCGACGAACAAAGACAGCACCACTTCGCGAAAAATAAGGGCTAAAAATATCGCCACTAAAGGCGGTATAATAGAAAGCCATAACGGTATGGGGGTAACTTCTACCCCTTTGCCAATTTTAGCCTGTTTTAAGTGTATCAACTGGGTATTTTTAGCCTTATTTTTGCCCTGTTTATACTCGGTTTGTACAGTAAATAATTTGCCCGTGAAATCAGTTTTAACCTCAAACGATGCTTTATTATCTTTAAACTTTAAATAATGCTCTTCTCCGTTGATTTTTATCTTGCCGTAATAGTCCGCAGTTTTGGCGTTTTGGGCAGTAGCGGTAAAACTTAACCCGTTAAGTCCAGCCACTATCTCCATTTTTTCTATAAAAACAGTATCCAGAATTTTTTCAACCTGTACTATATTAATTATAGGAGTATCCAAACCCGCAGGGGTTAAACTATCTTTATTGATAAGCGTATCCGCAGCATTTTGGGCAAACGTAGCCCCCCAACTGCACAAAAAAACAATCGCTAATAAAATTTTTTGCATAAAAAAGCTGTTGTTGTATTGTAATTTAATAATTTTGAAAAGTTTTTTGGCTAAATAATAGCCTTTTTATAAAAAATACAAATTGAAAAAGTAATTATTCAAACAAAATTACTATTTTAAAAAGATAAAAACGGGGTAAAAAAATGTTGCTGATAGCTTGAGCGTATTGGTTATACAGTCGGCGCAGGTTGCTGATAGCTTGAGCGGTTTGGTTATACATTCGGCGCAGGTTGCTGATAGCTTGAGCGGTTTGGTTATACAGTCGGCGCAGGTTGCTGATAGCTTGAGCGGTTTGGTTATACAGTCGGCGCAGGTTGCTGATAGCTTGAGCGTATTGGTTATACAGTCAGCAACGATTATTTAAACCATTATTTTTTTATTTTGGGAACAAAAATCAAAATTTTAGCCCATCGACGGGTATAAAACGGGATAAGAGGGGCAAGCATCGTTTGCGAAAGCTGCGATTTGCAAGTTAAGCAAATAATTTCCGTCTTTAATTTTACTATTTGCATAAAAAAGTTCGGTAATGGTACAATGTTGGCGGCTCAAACTGGGATAATCCCAGAATATCTTATGCGCAGCCAATTCGCCCCCGTCTTCTTCCCTATCCACTGAAGGCAAATCTATCAAAAAATGTTGTATATTTTTACCCACGACCCACTGCATCGCTTCGGGCAGCATATAAGGAGGGTTGGTATGGGAGTAATTTTTATTTTTTTTATACTCACTTTCATTCGGCAACGTTCTAACCAAAAGCGCAGTATTGGGAAAATTATCGTCATACGCCGCTTGCAATTGTGCCGCGTTAATAACTTTATCCCCGTTGGGTAAAATTAGCGGATTTATGGTTATCAACTGCGCCAAGTGGTGAAATTGGGTATAAATGTAGGGCAACATAGGCCCGTCGGTAACAATATGCGCTACAGATTCGGTATGCGTGCCGTTGCCGTGTGGGTTAAATGTTATATTATTAAAATTAACACTTGCGCCTTTTGCCGTAGAACCCACCCAATCGCCTATAATTACGGGAGTTATTTGCGTGGGCGGACAATACCAAGCAGAAGTAGCAAAATATCTTGGTTTGTAAACCAACCCGACGGGCAAAGGCTGGGATAAGTCAAATTGATAAGAATGATATTGGCAAATAAACATAATAGTGCGAATGATTTTTGATAAAAAAATAAGGTGGTTTAGGATAAACCCGACCACCTTGAAAGTATTTTGAATAATAACCCAACCCTACTGATACGGTTTATTTTTCCATTTGCGGTTGCCATACCATACCAATATAAACCAGCCGATGATAGGGATAAAATAAGCGATAGTTATGGGGTATTTGAACAAAAAGCGGAATATAGCCCCCCAACCCGTATAAATTTTGACCTGTTTTTTGCCCTCGCGTCCGCCCTCGTAAAACCATTGTTTTTCAAAATCGTGGAAAGCAAAAGCCCAACCTAAGGGAGTATTGTAAGGGAAGCGGTGAAAATTGCCCCACATAGATTTAAAAAATTCGCCCCAATGGAAAGCTTTTTGCCCGTACTGTGCTACCGCTTTATCCAAGTCAGTTTGCATAGAAGCGCGAACCTTATGGCAAATTTCGTTAATATCATCATCGGTTAAGTCCTCATAATTTTTATCTGTCCAATCGTAAGGGCTAATTCTTTGCCCTTTGACGAAAATCATTTTGCAGGGAAAAGCCAAGTAGAAGGCAAAAGGAAACATCAAAAAGATGGTAAGCACCCCTATAGGGAAGAAAGGCACGCCGAGTTTGTTGATAATTTTGTTCGCCCATTTGGAACTGTATAAAAAAGGGGCTACATATTCAGCATTTACGGTAGAATACGGCACAATATCGGTTTTATACTTGAGCGACATCTTGATAAAAGAGGTGGCGAAGCGTTGAAGTTGGTATTTTTTATCAAAACCTTTTCCGATACCGGGCACGCCTTCAGGATAAATCAGCAAATTGCCCTCGTTTATGCGCATCATCGTTTCAAAGTTGAGATAAGTCGCATCAATCCCCCCCGCCGCTTTCCAACCGTCCAACAAAGTGAAAGGATGCATAACAGGAGTTTGGGACAACATAGGCGCAACCAAAGTGCGAAAGCAGCGCGCTGGGTTGTAGTCTCGCGAATGATAATAAGAAGAGCCAAAAACCATAGCGTCCCAAGGGAAAGACATACCCGAGTGATTGGAAGCCAATATAACGGGGTGATTGGGATTATTGCGGGGAATATCCTCCTCAAAACCTACCAGCACAGGGCGAAAATATGCTTGCGACATCTCGTAGAAAAACTCCTTATTGAGCGTCTGCATAAAGTCGGGGCGGAAGTATTGATTGTAAATAAACTTATTTTCTCCACAGCCACTTCTAATTCGGCAGGAGTATAAGTTTTTTTGGGGCGAACTGCTAAACGTTTGGACATAAGCGGAATGATTTAAACCAATTAGCGATATTTGTTTCTATATTTTGATTTCCCTCTACCCGTAGCATCTCCCAAAGTAGCCAATTTGAGGTAAGAACCGGTCAAAAAACCCATTCCTCCCAACAAGCCGCCCACGAAAAAGGTGATAAAGTAGATAGTACCAGCCCCCATTTTCAACACTTGAGCTATTTTATCAATCAATAACCCCTCGTTGCTGCTGCTAATCCACCAACTTTGTACAAGCCACAACAAACTGATAGCCAAAAAGCCAGTAAAAAAACTTTTAAGCCCCTCGTTGGGGAATAAAAACCCCGCTACTCCAGCCGCTACTACTACTATCCACCATATAGAAAGATAATAACAAGCTATACCCAAGCCTAAAGCGGTAAAAAAACCCTTTGCGAATGTGTTCATTGATTGATAAAAATATAAATAAGATAAGAAAAGTAAGTAGAATTGATAAAATAAGCAATGTTTGAGCCACAAAGGTAATTCAAGTTTTTAACCTTACAAAGATTTTGGCTTTTTTTTGGAAAAAATATCCCTCACAAAAATAAAAAAACTCCCACTTGTAAGCACAAATGAGAGCGGTACAACCTCAAATTATACGTAATTAATCGGTTGGTGTTCGCTTAGTATGAAAGCGGGCGGTTCTATATCAGAATAAGCCAATTGTAAAATAATATCCAAGTAAGGCGATTCATCAAAGCTTTGATAATGGATAAAAGCAAACGCCCAGCCCGTTTTTAGCCCAGTTAGGGCTATTTTTTCATCCCAAAAGTCAAAATTATCCACATCGCCTTTTTTGTCGGCGCATAAAGATGTAAATTCGCTATGGGATAAAACCAAAATTTCGTCGTTTTCTTCTATTCTAAACTTTGTGCCTGTGGCTATTTTGTAATCGGGTTTATCGTTAATGCCCTCCACAATCCGAATTTCTCCCGTTACATCTTCCCCACTTTCTGTGACCACAGCCGCCACAATTCCCGCCTCAATAAGGGGCAAAATGCCCTCAGGAAAATTATAATCAAATGCTTGGTTGGCAAAATAGTTTTTTAACCCTATTTTTGAACAGAATAACAAAACTCCAGCTGTATCTTTTTCAAATTTTAGTTGCATAATTTAGATTGATAAATTCTGTGGCGACCACATTTTAAGAAATTTAAACCTTTTGGGATATTCTTCCCTCGGGCAAAAAACCAAACAAACCTCTTGATTATCCAAAGCCGATTCGGTTAATAAAACAGAGTTGGGTTCGGTTTTAAAAGTTTCAAATTCGCTTTCATCTACCACACAAACCACCTTTTTGAACACAGTATTTATCCATTTTATCATATTTTCATCCGCTTCGTACTTTTTATAACAAGCCAAAGACGCGTGCGCGGCGATGACAGGCACTAACTTATCGGGGATGGTATTTTTCAACAAAATGTACATTTTCATAATCTACGAAGGTTAATAAACGCTATTCAAAAACACAATTAGGCAAACATTTTTTACCATAATTTACCTCTTTCGCTGTCATTTGATTATATTTTAACGACACCTTTTCCAATTTATGCAAATTTTCAATCCCCTGTAGGTCAAAAATCTGATTTTGCGCAATTCTCAAACTCTTAAGCTGCACACAATTAGCAATCGGTCTAATATCTGTTATTTTATTGCCCGACACATACAATTCCACTAAATTGTACATATTCTCTAAGCCTTTTAAACTGGTTAATTTAGACCTACTCAAGTTAATATATTCTAACTTAGGCGAATTTTTTAGCCCTTCTATATTTTCTAATTGAGAATATTCTGCTGTAAATTTGGTCAAATTAGGCAAATTATCAAATACTTGTAAATTCGTAAGCTGTAAAAAGTCTAAATTTAAGATATTCAACTTTTTGTTAGCACCCGTTAAAATAGCATTTATATCCAATAAATGAGTTTTCATCGCATATAAAGCGTATAATTCAGTACAATATTGCAAGCCTTCCAAACTTTTGGGACGGGTATCAGCTATATTTAAGGTTTGTAATTGAGCAGCATATTTAATCGCGCTAAGGTCTTGAATAGAAAGATTGTTGGAAATATCCAAATAAATCAAGTTGGGCGCATATTCCAAAAAATCTAAATTATTGAGATTACAATTATATAAAGATAAACGCTTTAAATTCAGCAAAAAACGCAAACCGGATAAATTTTGTACGAAATTCCAATTTAGATTAAGATATTCCAATTTGGGCGCGTATTGCAACCAGTTTAAATCCCGCAACTCATTTTCTACCGCGCTCAACTCTACCAATTCCGATAGTTGGGACAAAACTGAATAATTTGTAATCTTGGGATTATACGAAATGTTCAGTTTTCGCAATCGTTGAAGCCCTTTTACAAAATCTACAGTTTTAATCTTGGTATAAGCCAAATCCAACGAAATCAAATTCGGCACTTTTTCCAACCCGCTAAAATCTTTGATAAGGTTGAAACTAACATCCAACTCCTCCAATAGGGGAAAATACTGGCAAAAATTAACCTCTTTCAGCTTATTGGAACTACAAACCAGCACTTTAAGCCCTTTGCAATATCTCAAAAATTCTAAATTGGTCAATTTTTCTTTTTTGCAATTCACACTAATTATCGCCTCCAAATTCGCTTGCAAATCTGCATTATCAGACAAAATTGATTTACTGTGAGCCTGTAGAATTTTTTGTTCGGTAGCACTTAAATTGCTAAAAAAGTTTGTTTCCATAATCAATTTTATTGACCTTTGCCCTCTACAAATTGCTCAATATCAGTCAATAATCCCGATAATTGCAAAGTTCGCGCTTTTATAATTTGGGTAACTGCATCGTTTTGGATAAGACTGTACATAGTGCCACCGCCGCTTTTGTCGTAAATATAAGCGTACACATTATCTATATTTTTAATCTCCAAATCGCGATGAGTAAGCCAAGCCTTTTGCGACGCTTTTAGCGCTGCTTGTTCTTTGGCTGGCAATTTTTTCATCAAGGCGTTATAAACGCGGTTCATTTCTTTGTCCCAATCTGCACGGGCTTTATCCATACACATATTCATAGCAGAAGTTGAACCATCTTTTTGGATACACTCTTCCATTTTTTTATCAATGGGATGTTGGCCTGCGTCTTCTTGCGCTTGTGTATTAGCCGCAAAAAAGGCTAAAAAAGAAAAAATGATAAGTGGTAATTTCATAGAATTATTTTTGTTAAAAAAAGAAAGGTATTTAATAACCCCAAATGGTTATTGTGGGTTGTTGGGCTATAGATTGTATGTAAGCTTTAGTAACATTAGCCCCGCGCACATCTATAAACTCTAAATGGGGTAAGTTGGCTAAAACCTCCCAATTATCCAGTTTTAAATCCATCAGCCTTAAATCGCGTATATTTTTACAAAGGGAGAGTTCCGTTATTGAAACCAAGTGAATACAACTTGAGGCTTGTAGTTTAATCAGTTGAACACAATTTTCCAACCCAGCCAATGATTTAACCCCAGCGTGGAATAAACGCACGCGTTGCAAATTGGGACAATTTTTTGCGCCTTGAATGTTGTCAAGCATAGGGCTAAAATCTAAATTCACTTCTTGTAAATTCGGGCAAAAAGATAAAAAATCAGCGTTGGCAATTGCCGTGCTACAAACCGATAATTTAACCAATTGTGCAGCAAAAGACAATCCTTTAAAATCAACTATGTTCGTATTATCCAAACTTAAATGCTCCAAATGTGGGCAGTATTGCAACCAATCCAAATTTTTCCCCTTATTTCTTTCCCAATTTAGCGTTTTAAGCTGTTGAAGCGCAGCAAAAGACTCCCAGTTTTTCACCCCAGTATTATCTCCCAAATCCAACTCTTGCAATGCGGGCAAATGCGCTAGAAAATCTATCTGTTTGAGTTTGGCAGACTTCAAACTTAAATCAATCAGCGCGGGCAAATGTTCAAATACTTCCGTTTTTATCCCGTTGTTGTAAGATAAATTAAGATGGGTAAGTTTTGGTACAAATTGCAGCGCGCTGGCATCTTTAATCTCACAATTGTTGGCTGTCAAATGCGACAACTGCGGACAATTTTGCAACCCGTCCAAACTTTTCAACCCATTGTAGGGGATTTCCAAACGCTGCAACAAAGGCACAAAAGCCAACCCTTCCAAACTTTTAAGGTTACAACCGCTAATCTCCAGATATTCTATTTTGGGAAAAAATTGCAAAAACTCCAAATCTTTAAATTTCTCTGAAGAAAATTGCAAACTGCGAAATTCGGAGAAAATAGCAGCCATATTATCAGCCGTCAATTCGCTAACAGCTTGCGTTTGCAACCATTTTTGGTTATCAGGCTTAAGTTTTTTATAAAAAGTCGCTAAATTCATATTGAGTGTATTAAAAAAAAATTTGCTGACTATACGAAATTTATACCCGCAAGTTGCAAAATGCCACAAATTTATTTCTCCAACATCTGCGTCGCCAACACTTTATCCGCAAAATCTGTATCTTTTTTCATAAATAACAAAGGATAATACTCCCCTTTCGCCCATTTTTCTACCATATTGCCATAAAAAAAGCTACCCACATTGCCCGACTGCCCGCCAGGATAAATTCCGTAAGCTTCGCCGCCCAATTCCACCACCATACGCCAAGAAGGTCCATTGGTAGCCGTCATCGCATTTAAGGCGGTTTTGTCCCCGTCGTTTTGCAAATCCATAAAACTAAAAGCGGCTATACGCGCCAAGTGGTTAATATCAGTAGATTTTACTGTTGCCCAATTTGCTATATTTTTATACCCGCCCAAAGATTTATACGTTTCTTGAAATCCCAAAGTAACTATATCTTTATAAGTTTCTCTGTTGGGGCTAGACACGCGGTCAAATAAAACATTCAAAGTATCCCGTTTCAACAAATTCAATAAATGCCATTCTTCTGGGTATAAAATACGGCTATTGGAAGACGTTTCCAACTTATTGGCTACATTCAACTCTGTAATTTCGTCATACACCAAAGATTGCACTTTATCTATCCAAGCATTAAAAATAACGGGCGCAACAGCATCTTTTTGGTACTGATAATCCCATTTTTCCACCAAAGCCAACAGTTCCAAATCCTCTTTGGACAAAGTAGCCCGTTGCAAATGTTTCAACAACAAAGGCATAAAATCCTTAGCTCTGTAGCTATAATTATCGTTTTGCAATTTCTGCATATCTGCTACAGTAATACCGCTCATACTCGCCAATTTTTGGTTTAGATAACGCCCCCTAAACTCCTCAAAATATCCATAATAATAATATGGATAAGTTGGGTTGGTAGAATGTTGATTGGCAGAACCCACAAAACCTTTAGCTGGGTTATACTCGTTGGGCAAATGCTCGTTGGGGATATAATCTTGGTATAAATTGGCGGAAACGCTACCATCTTGGATAAATTTGCCCTGTCTAAATTTGCGTATGGGCAATTTGCCTTGTGAAGTAATCGCTATATCCCCATTATTGGCTGCAAACACGATATTTTGGGCAGGACAAGAATAGTAAGAAATCGCTTTTTTATAATCTTCATAATTTTTAGCCGCGTTCAACCCCATAAAAGTCAAAGGTTCTAAACTTGGTTCTTGCGCTATCCAACGCAAAGCAAAATCTTCCCCATTTTGGCTCAAAGCCACTATACCAAAATCTGTATAAATCAGCGTATCAACCACAGCCGCCGCACCGCGAACTTTTATCGTATCCAGCACTTTAACCGATTTGCGATAAGCAGAATCTACCATATACTCATCTTTGGAAGCATCTTTCCAGCTTATTTTGTACCAATCTTGTACGTCGTGGCTCACATTCGTAACCCCCCAAGCCACAAACTCATTGAAACCCGAAATTACTGAAGGACTACCGGGCAAAGATGCGCCATAAGTGTTATATTCAGGCGTTTGTAATTGGATTTCAAACCAAATAGAAGGCAAATTTAATTTTAAATGCGGGTCATTTGCCAAAATAGCCTTACCATTAGCAGTTTTGCGCGGTGCTACAGCCCAATTATTGCTACCAATTCCTTTAGCTGGTTGTTCAAAACCACTTTCGCGGATGATATTTTCGGACAAAAAGGGCTTAACAGTATCCTTTTTCACCCAAGGGCTGGGTTTGAAGGCTGGATTAACCCCCGCATTAGGCGCAGTTGCAGCATTGATAGGGGTAAATTTCCAAAAAGAATCTTGCACTATAGGCGACTGCTCCACAAAATACTCTGGGTATAAACGCTCAAATTGTGCCGCTCCCAACAGTTTATAAGCGTTGGTTGCGTGAAAATCCTCATCTCTGCCCGTCAAATCTTTAGCCATAAATTTCAACAACAAAGCCGACTTTTCTACAGTCCAAAGTTCTGGCGCATAATCCAACAGTTTATACTCCAGCGGATAAGTAGCTGGATTTAATTCGCTGATATACGCATTCACTCCATCGCAATAAGCCTGCAAAGTCGCGAACAGTTCCTTATCCGTTTGCCACAATTCAACCGCTTTTTTGGCAGCGCGGGGCAAACCCATACGGCGGGCTTTTTTATCCATTTCTATCACCACAGGTTTGGTATTGCCTATCAATTCAGCCAAACGCCCAGCCGCCACGTGGGTTTGAAACTCCATTTGCCACAGCCTAAAACTCGCCGTTACATAACCCTGCGCAAAATACGCATCTTTGGTATTGGCAGCAAAAATATGCGGCACCATTCTATCATCATACACCACTTTCACAGGCGCAGACAGTTTATCCGAGCGCAAAGTTGTAGTTAATTTTGGCATTTTAGGCTCTGCTTGTTGCCAAAATCCAGCATTCGGGCTGAAAAAGTACCCAAAACGGGGCGTTTGGCTCTTATTATCATCAGCCCCCACTATCCACGTTTTATTCAGTAAAAAAATTAAAAAACAGGTCAGCCCAAGAGAAAGTAATAGTTTTATGTACATCATAATTATTCAAAAAAAAATTTGGCGCAAAATTAGCCTTTTTTTCCACTTTGCAACGCCCCAGCACAAAAATATCCTTAATTTATACAAAAAAAGGAGCAGCCCCACAGCTTGCTCCTTTTTTATTGCTTTTATTTTTGCGCATTTATCCATTCTTTTAATAATCCAAACACCAAATTTTTGCAAATTTCTGCATCAGCTTTTGTAAGCGTTCGCCCTGCGTGTGCAGATTTATTTCTAAACCACAAAATTTTATTGCTAGTGCCATTCGTGCTTATATTGTTTCTAATGTTGTTAATCAACGAAGTCGTTTTGGTACTAATAAACTTTGTGTTAAAATAATCTCTTACCTGCTGATGTTTGGGATTACGCCTAGAACTAGTAAGAGCTTTTTTCATAGCCCCTAAAGTAATGTGATTTAACATAGGAGTGGGGTTTAACACAGAAGTACATAGAAAATCATAAATTTCTCTATCTTGCGAATTTGAATTATCATAGTGATATGATGCCCGCACAAAACTACTGCTATTAGCAAAATCTACGAAAAACCCTTTAATCTCCATCTCTAAAGCCCTACAAAACATCAAAATACAAGGCGAATAATCTGGTATTCCTTTAGCTTCAATCACATCAAACAAATATAAAGCAGCTTGCAAATCATTTTCACATTCGCTTTGCTTAAATAGTTTAGTCGTATCTATTGCGCCCCATTCATTTTGTAGTTTTTCTGGGTATCCTCTTGTAGCAATGTCATTCCAAACTATTGTTTCATTAAGTTTAGTACACAGAGTTTCAAAATTTTCACTATTTTTAGTTCTGAAATCTACCCATTCATTAGAAAGAAAATCAATTAATTTTCTTTTGATTTCTTCTGTGTTTTCTTTTACAGTTTTTACATCAGCTTTTGTTTCTTCTGTGTTTATTTTTATTTTATTCAAACTATGAGCATTATTCAAAGAATGTTGCATCAACTCAGGTACAAAACTAAGCATTGAGTTATTTTTTACCTCACTTTCAAAGCTAATTTCTATTGCATTTGCACCCGTTTTTATGCTTTCTATAGGATTATTTCCTAAATAAACCTTTTTCAATTTTGGCATTTCTGAAAAATCAGCCTCACTAATTTTGTTGTTTTTTATCCACAAATCTTCCAATAAAGGCAATTTTTGCAAACTAATTATACCTTTGGGGTCTTTTTCATCCAACCACTCTTTTTGTTTTTCCGCCAATTCAACAAAAAATAAAGCATTTTTCCCCTCTAGTCCTTTAGCAAAAAAGCTTTCCCAAGCCCTTCTATCGCTTATTTTATTTTTTGAAATATCCAATTTTTCTAATTGTTGTAATTGGCTTAAAATTGAAACATCTTCAATTTTATTATTTTTTAAACCTAAAAATTTTAAGTTTGTCAAATTACTTAAGTCTTTAATATCAGAAATTTGAGTACCATTTAAGCCTAACGCTATCAAATTTTCTCGTAAAGATATTAAAGAATTTATACATTTAATTGGGTTATTACTTAAATCTAAGTGTTTTAACTTATTTAAGTTTTCCAATGCTAAAATATCTTCAATTTTATTATTAGCTAAACCTAGATTTGTTAATTCTTTAAAATTAGCTAATAGAGAAATATCATCTATTTGATTGTAATCTAAACCTAAAACAACTAAATTTTTATTAAGTTTTTCTAAGCTATTTATATTTTTAATTTGATTTTTATTTAAATATAGTTTCTTTAAACATTCTAATTGTTTTAAAGGCTCTATATCAGTAATTTGATTATTCCCTAGGCTTAATTCTTCTAATTTTATCAATGCAGAAATTGAATCTATTTGCTTAATCTGATTTTGGTGCAAGTGTAATTTTACTAAACTAGTCAAATTGTTTAAAGGTAAAATATCAGATATTTGATTATTTGACAATCCTAATATCATTAAATTTGTCAAATCCTTTAACGCGTCTATATCTTTAATTTGATTTTTTGATAAATTTAATTCAGTCAGATTTTTTAATTTTCCCAATGCGTTTATATCTTTAATTTGATTTTTTGATAAATCTAATTCAGTCAAGTTTTTTAATTTTCCCAATGCGTTTATATCTTCAATTTGATTGTTGGATAAATTCAACCAAATTAAATCTTTAAATATGCTTATAACCTTAATTGGGTTATTTTCCAGTTCCCCCAATACACTTATATTAAAAATTTGATTATTGGCTAAATTCAACCACATTAATTGTTCTAAATTTGACAATTTGCTTATATCTTTAGATTGATTATTTGACAAATCTAATGCTAGTAGATTTTTAAAATTTGCCAAACGTTCTAAGTCCTCAATTTGGTTATTTTGCAAATACAAGCCTTTTAAATTAGCATAGCCATTTAATTTTTCTATTTCTTCAGGTATTTCAGTTAAACCCAAATTACTTAAATCTAAGTATGTGGCTTGTGGATTTGCTTTAAATTTGTTGATACGTTTTACTGCTTCTTGATTGCTCATAATGATATAGATTGATTTTGTAGAGGCTTTTGCCCCAAGATAAATAAAATAATTTTTTCAGCAAGTCCCCCTCTCTTTTTAAAGGAGGGTTGGGGTGGGTTTCCCCACCTATAAATAAAATAATTCCCACGCACACCACACACCACACACCGCATACCGCACCTCAAAAAAACGCCCGCAAAGATACGACAAAATAAAACAAAAATTGCTTTTTCCAAACAAAAAAATTTATTTATTTTTTATTTACACAATTCAGGAACTTTCCCCCCACCAAAAACATTTTTTACGCATCTATCCCACAAATTTTCTCACCTCTCACCCCCCACTAAAATTATGTCCCAAGAAACAGGTCACGCCAAAAACGTAGCTAATTTTTTCCGCCTCATCACACTTTGCCAAAGTTACGGCGCACGTTACAACCCCTTCCACCCAGCGTTGCAAATCAGTTCTTTAACGATTGCACACACAGCCGCAGAAAACGCAGTTACCAACCACCACAACCAGCAAGCCGTGTACAAAGCCAACATTGCCGCCCGACAAAACTTGTTTAAAGCCACTACACTTTTGCCCACGCGACTAATCGCTGTACTGCAAAGCAACTTTGCCGACCCCAAAACGATAACAGATGCCCGCCACTTTGCCAAAAAAATGCGCGGCGAGCGGATTATCAAACTACCTAAAGCCAATATAGCCCCCTCCCAAACTCCTACCCTTCAGAACACGCCCAACCCCCAAGATACAACCCCCACCAACAATAATCCCGACCCACAAAGTACGACAACCACCAACACCGTTTCTCGCCGCAATTCAGTTTCTCAACGCTCTTTTGACCAACAAATTAATCACTTTTCACAGCTAATTTCTTTGTTGAATAACAACAGCAGCTACCAAACCAATGACCCCGATTTGCAACTATTTGCCCTCCAATCCAATCTTACCCAACTACAAACTGTCAATAACAACGCCATTACCGCCGAAATCGGTTTAAATACTACCTTTAGCCAGCGCAACAAAACCCTATATTTGGGCGAAAACAACCTTTTGCAACTTGCTTCCGCTATCAAAAATTACATAAAAAGCAGTTTTGGTATAAAATCCCCCGAATACAAAGACGCAGCCGCCCTCAAATTTACCAACCCAAAGTTATAAATTCATACCGCTAATATACATTAATCTACAAAAAAAGCATTGGACTAATCCCTAATGCTTTTTTTTATTAAAATTATTTTACACACAAGCATACAAAACTTGCACACAAGCATACAAAATTTACACACAGGTATACAAAACTTGCACACAAGCATACAAAACTTACACACAAGCATACAAAACTTGCACACAAGCATACAAAACTTACACACAGGCATACAAAACTTACACACAGGCATACAAAACTTGCACACAAGCAACTTTATTCCCCACACAAGCATACAAAACTTACACACAAGTCCCCCTCCCTTTAAAAGGGAGGGTCGGGGTGGGTTAAAATCCCTCCCTTTTTCCCACAAGTCCCCACATACCCCACACAGGCATACAAAACTTACACACAAGTCCCCCTCCCTTTAAAAGGGAGGGTCGGGGTGGGTTAAACCCCCAATCTACAAAAAAAAATTCCCTCCCTAACCACATATCACAAAAAAAATACTATCTTTGCGCCTCATTTAATTTCAGATAAAAAACAAACAATGCAAACAATCAGCCATACCCAAACCGCAAACTACATAGGCGGACAAATTCAGCCCTCCACATCGGGAAGACATTTAGACGTAATCAGCCCACTTACAGGGCAAATACTTAGCCAAGTGGTATTATCTAACGCAGCCGACTTAGACCAAGCCGTAAAAGCAGCCCAAGCCGCCTATCCAAGCTGGTCAGGATTAACCCTAAAAGAGCGCGTACAGATAATTTTCCGCTTTCGCAGCTTATTAGAACAACACCGCAGCGAATTGATACAACTCATCCACACCGAAAACGGCAAAACGCCAGATGAAGCAGCCGCAGAAGTGGATAAAGGGATAGAATTATGCGAATTTGCCTGCTCATTGCCCCAAATCGTAGCCGACCAAGTGCAAGAAGTTAGCCGCGGGGTAGAATGTCGCGTTAGCCACAAACCATTGGGCGTAGTAGCCGCTATCGTCCCCTTCAATTTCCCCCTAATGGTGCCAATGTGGTCAGTACCCAACGCTATAGCTTTGGGCAACTGTATGATTTTAAAACCGTCAGAAGTCGTGCCTTTATCGGCTATGCGTATGGGCGAACTATTAGCACAAGCAGGATTGCCAGCAGGCGTATTTAATATCGTAAATGGCGACCGCGAGATAGTAGAAGCTATTTGCGACCACCCACAAATACAAGCCGTTTCATTCGTAGGTTCTACCGCTATCGCGAAAGTAGTTTATAAACGCTCAACTGCCAACCTCAAACGCTGTACAGCACTCGGCGGGGCAAAAAACCACCTCATCGTCCTACCAGATGCAGCCGCAGATATGGCAGCTTCCAACATAGCCGCTTCAATGTCAGGTTGCGCAGGACAACGTTGTATGGCAGCTTCAGCGATGATAGCTGTAGGCAACAGTCAGCACATTATAGACAAATTATGCGACGAAGCCCGCAAAATACAAGCAGGCAAAAACTTGGGCGCGGTTATTTCCGCAGCAGCCAAAGCCCGCATAGAAAGATATATTACCGAAGCAGAGCAACAAGGCGCGAAAATTTTGGTAGATGGGCGCAATACTTTTGTAGAGGGCAAAGAGGGCGGCTTTTATGTCAATCCCACCATTATAGATTATGTTAGCCCCGATATGGCAGTAGCCAAAGAAGAGATATTTGGGCCTGTTATCGCTATCATTCGCAGCAACAGCATAGAAGAAGCCGTCCGCATAGAAAACAATTCCCCTTACGGCAACGCAGCAGCCGTTTTCACCCAAAACGGAGCTTGGGCTAAATACGTGATGGAAAACGCCAGCGCGGGAATGATAGGGGTCAATGTGGGCGTACCCGTTCCCCGCGAACCATTCTCTTTTGGCGGTTGGAACGAATCCAAATTCGGCGCGCACGACATCACAGGCCACAGCTCTATAGAGTTTTGGACACAACTGAAAAAAACCACTATTAAATGGAATGCAGAAGCCCGCACCAATTGGATGAGCTAACCAATCCTATTTCAAAAAGTACAATTTTTGAACAAAATTATAAAAAAACAGAAAGAACCATTAATCCACCCAAAAATTGAGTAAACATATCAATTTATCGGATAATGTTTGCGGCGTGCGACGCCAAAACCAGCGTATGTCGCGGAAAGCCGACCAACCGAGCATAGCGAGGGCAGTAGCTTTTTTTCGTAGAACGGCGAAGCCCTCCCTGAAAAAAACGTCGGCTTGTAGCGACGGTTTCGCGCTTATTTTCGTAGAAAATACAAGCGAAAACGCCTTTTTGGCGTTGGCTTTTTTGGTTACTTTTTTGCCACCAAAAAAGTAATAAATAACAAAATTTTAGGCGTAAGCCGTCAAAATTTTGCAAAGCAAAAGTATTTATACGCAATGCATTTACTTCTTTCCGTTTCATACTAAAATGCTCATCAACCTCCCCCTACTTTCCTACCAACCCAACCTCAAATACCAACAGTTTGAGAACGGACAACACGTTTGGGACTGCATACGCAAAAAATACGTCCGCGCCCTACCCGAAGAACTCGTCCGCCAACTACTCATACAATACCTAATCCAGCAAAAAGGTTACAACCAACACATAGCCGTAGAAAAACAACTTACCTTATTCGGGCAACAAAAACGGTTTGATATTTTATTGTACAACGCTGACTTCCAACCAGCCGTATTGATAGAATGTAAATCTGCAAACGTAGAATTAAACCAAGCAGTTTTCAACCAAATTTCTGCTTATAATCTGCACTTCAAAGTTCCCTATCTCGTTGTTTGCAACGGCATCAACACCTATTGCGCGCGCTTGGATTGGCAAACAGAAACTTACCAATTTATACCAGAAATACCCAATTTTTCCCAGCTAAATGTTGTTTAAAAAACAGCATTTAGCTTTTTTTTCCAAAAAACACTACCTTTGCGCTATCTTTTTAAACAATCAATAATAAAAACCTAAGCCGCGCGGAGCGCGTAATAATCCGCTGCCGTTGAGTTTCTATACTGTCTGAAGTGAGCCGAAGCGCAGCGGAGCGAACAAGTTTATAGAAACGAGGGCTTTTTGGTACTTTTTGTCCTCACAAAAAGTACGAAACAAAGAAATTTTTAGGCTTCAGCCGTTAAAAAAATTTCAAACCACTACATTTTCTAAAAATACGTTCATTTTTTTACTGAATAATAATTTCTTTTCGCACTCCCACATCATTTCAATACTATTCAATACACCAAACTTTTTTTATTTTATGAGCAGTCATAACCGCTTCAACGCCATAGACATAGCCCTAGAACGCGCCCGCGTAGCCGTCAATCAACCCAACGAACTCACTTCTGCTTTTTTTGGTACTAACGTTTTCGACCAAAAAGCGATGAATGACTACCTTTCCCCCGTTTTGCACGCACAAGTCGCCCAAATTATGCAAAAAGGGGAAGCCTTGACCCGCGAATTAGCCGCACATATAGCAGACGCTATGCAAAAATGGGCAATATCCAAAGGCGCAACCCATTACGCGCATTGGTTTCAACCCCTTACAGGACGCACAGCAGAAAAACACGATTCATTTTTTACCTTAGATAACAAAGGGCAAGCTATAGAATTATTTTCTGCCGATGCTTTGGTACAACAAGAACCCGACGGCTCATCTTTCCCCGACGGCGGTTTACGCACCACATTTGAAGCGCGCGGTTATACAGCTTGGGACCCCACTTCGCCCGCTTTTATCATAGAAGTGAACGAAGCCAAAACCTTATGTATTCCCACCATTTTCGTAACTTACGGGGGACAATCCTTAGATTATAAACTCCCTTTGTTGAAATCGCAACAGTTTTTACAAAAATACGCCATACAAGTTTGCCAACTATTTGACCCGCAAGTGAACCGAGTTTTTGTAACTTTAGGCTGGGAACAAGAATACTTTCTATTAGATGAAGCCCTTTTCCACTCGCGTATGGATTTGGCTTTGACAGGGCGCACCCTTGTGGGCAAAAGTGCAGCCAAAGGACAGCAATTAGAAGACCATTATTTCGGCGCAATCCCCGACCGCGTGTATGGTTTTATGCGCGATTTGGAGATAGAAAGCCACAAATTGGGCATACCTGTCCGCACCCGCCACAACGAAGTAGCCCCCACCCAATACGAACTCGCTCCCATTTACGAAGAGTTGAATATAGCCATTGACCACAACCAACTGCTGATGGATTTGATGGATAGAATAGCCAGAAAGCACAAATTGCGGGTTTTATTACACGAAAAACCCTACGCTGGGGTTAATGGTTCGGGCAAACACAACAATTGGTCTTTGGCCACAGACACGGGCAAAAATCTACTCTCGCCCTCGCGTATGCCCTCCAAAAACTTACAATTTCTTTGCTTTTTTGTCAACACAATAGCTGCTGTGCATAAATACGGCGATTTGTTGCGCGCTTCGGTAGCTTCTGCATCCAACGACCACCGCTTGGGCGCGAATGAGGCCCCGCCTGCTATAGTATCCGTTTTTGTGGGGGAAACCCTCACCCGCGTATTGAACGAGTTGGCACAGGACGGAGAAAATACAGACACAGGGGTTAAGAAATTTATCAACTTATTGGATACTTTGCCCAATTTGGAGTTGGATAACACAGACCGCAACCGCACCTCGCCATTTGCCTTTACAGGGAATAAATTTGAGGTTAGAATGGTGGGCAGTTCTATGAATTGCTCCGCGCCTATGACCGTTTTAAATATGATGGTGGGCAAACAACTCAAACATTTTTGCACCGAATTGGATAACTTATTAGCAGCAGGCACAGAAAAAGAAGCGGCGATTTTAGCCCTGATTAAAAAATACTATTTAGAAGCCAAAAATGTGTGTTTTGAGGGAGATGGTTATTCTGACGAGTGGAAACAAGAGGCAGCAGCGCGCGGCTTGAACAATTTTACCGACACGCCTACAGCTTTGGATGTGTATATTAGCCCCTGGGCAGAAGAATTATTCGCAGAAAGTGGGGTTTTGAGCCGCAGCGAATTACACGCCCACCACGAGGTAAAGTTAGAAAATTATATCCTACAGTTGGAAATAGAAGCGCGCACGATGGAAGATATAGCGATGACGCAGATTATTCCCGCCGTTCTAAACTATCAAAACACCCTTTCCACCAACGTTTTGCAACTGCAAGATATAGGCTTTGACAAAGATATTTTCAAATGGCAAATGTCCACTATTAAAGATATTGGCCAACGCATCCAGCAGATTGATAGATGTTGCAACGAACTCAAACAGATTAGAAACCAACGCTTATCCATACGCGAACAAGCGCAGGTGTATTGTGATAAACTCGTCCCCACTATGCAAACTTTGCGCGAACACATAGACCATTTGGAGGGAATTACCGACGACCAAGAGTGGGTTATGCCCAAATATCGCGAACTGTTGATTTTCCGCTAATGATATTTATACCAATAAAAAAACGCTTGCGCCAAATCAGGTACAAGCGTTTTTTATTTACTTTTTTTTACATAAAAAAAACCGCCCATCGTTGCGATAAGCGGTTTAGTAAGTATAGCTAATTAGCGGCTTTCGTTGCGGAAGCCTATAGATTTTTTGTTAAAAATAGCATCGTCGTTACTTAACTTAAGCGTAGCCACATCTTCATAAGTTATGGTGTGCAATAAGTCGGGATTGCGCTCTTCAGAAGCAAGCGCAGCTAATCTAAGGCTTTGATTTTTGGTGATTTCATTCACCACATTGCGCACAGAGCGCGCGTTGCCAAAGTATTTATCCCGTCCATTGTACAAAAACTCAAGATATTTGACCAAATGAGTAGCCGCCTCTTCGCTTAGTGTGAGTTGTTCTTCTTTTATCATAAAAGAAGCAATTTCAAACAATTCAGCACTTGAGTAGTCGTCAAATTTGAACACTTTATCAAAGCGCGAGCGAAGTCCTGGGTTAACTTTTAGGAAAGTTTCCATATTGTCGGGATAGCCAGCAGCGAACACGAAAAACTCGCCCCGTTTATCCTCCATCTGTTTCAGAATGGTTTGGATAGCTTCGCTACCGAAGTCGCCACCACCGCCCAAAGAGCCGTTAGAACCAGCAGTAAGCGCATAAGCTTCATCTATAAACAAAACCCCACCCATAGCCTCTTCTATCTTTTCGGCGGTTTTTATCGCAGTTTGTCCCACATATCCAGCTACCAAGCCCTGACGGTCGGTTTCTACCACGTGTCCGCGCTCCAAAACGCCCAAAGCTTTGTATATTTTGGTCAAAATGCGCGCTACAGTGGTTTTTCCCGTGCCAGGATTGCCCACCAAAACCGTATGCAAAAAGAATTTATTCAGCACATTCCGCCCGCTTTCGCGGTAAAAACGCACCAAACGCACCATTTCAGCGATTTCGGTTTTGACATTGGACATACCAATCAAGCGGTTGAGTTCATCCATAGCAATTTGTAGCAATTTTTCATCAATGGGCAAGTTCGGCACGCGGCGGGGGCGTTCTACCTCTATGCGGTTGATGTCGTCAAAGTTAACTAAAGCCAATTCGTCATTGGAAGAAGCGCGGGGATTGTCTTGAGACATAATCCGCAAGCCAAGGTTAATTTTGGCCTTATCCATAATATCGTTCACAAAACGCGCATTGCCAAAAGTGCGGTCGCGGTTGCGGTAAGATTCGGTTATAATCTCGTCCAATAAGTTTTTGGCTTCATTGTTCAGTTGCAAACTTTTCTGTTTGGCTGAGTATTCGGCGATTTGGGCAAGTTCTTCGGGCAAATAATCGGGGAAATCAAAATGCAGTTTGAAGCGGGATTTCAACCCTGGATTTGACTCTAAAAAATGTTTCATCTCTTTGGGATAACCAGCCACTATAACAGCTAAATCGCCCTCGCCATTGGACATTTCTTTCACCAAAATTTCTATAACTTCCCGCCCAAAGTCTTTGCTATCATCGTTGGCACGCGCCAAAGAGTAAGCTTCATCTATGAACAGAACCCCACCGCGCGCTTTTTCTATAGCTTCTTTCACCTTGGGAGCGGTTTGTCCTATGTACTCACCAACTAAATCCACTCGGTCAACTTCGTGGACGTGTCCTTTGGTCAACAAGCCCATTGTTTTGTACAACTTGCCCATCATTTTGGCTACTGTAGTTTTGCCCGTGCCTGGGTTGCCGCTAAATACAGCGTGAACGCTAACCTCGTCGCTTTCATCAAAACCACGCTCGCGGCGCAATTGCAAAAACTTCAAGTAATTGGCGTGTTCGCGGGTTTTGCGTTTAATATCAGTAAGCCCTGTGAGCGCGTCCAATTTTTTCATCACAAAATCAAAACTATCCGCATCTTCCCCATCGTGGTCGGCAGCGATAACTATAGGGGTGTATTGATTGGGCAAAACTGTCCCCGCCAAACCCTCTTCAAACTGCTCGCGCACTTCAAAGGGTATAACAGCCAACAGTTTATCCATAAATACAATCTCTACAGTATAACTATCTTCAGTCCAAGAATTTTTGATATTAGAACCCCAATGTGCGGTTAGTTCTATAGTTTCGTCGGCTGCGTCAATTTGCTGCAATTTTACCGTTTGTCCTTTAAGTTGGCGCGCACCGTTATAGAATTTTACCACCATTTCGCAGTACCAATTTTGCCCTTTCAGCAAATTTTCCAGCAAAATTTCCGTGTACACATAACGGGTTTCTTCTTGAGAAAAAGTTTTGTAATAACGGCGTTCTTCGCGCGGCACGTCATCATAAGGACCTTCGTATAATTTAAGCGATTTTAAATCAATATAAGCCTTAGGGTCTGGGTATTTTTTGCTGCTTTCTTCCACATAAAAATACTTAGTGGCTACTTTTTGCCCATCTACATAAGCCTCCCAGTAGTAAGTGCCTTTTTTCCAAAAAGCACCAGCTTTTTTATTCCCCCAACCCTCTCGCACATAAACCACATTATCATATTTGCTTACTTTGCGTTCAAAATTAAGGTCGCAAAGCTCTTTTCTGCCCTTTTTGAGCGAATAACATTTGATATTTACTTTTACATCCCAATCGTCATCATCAAATAATTTATTAAAAAACGATAATTCGGCATAAATATAGCTTGTTTCGTAACGGTCAAACACTTGCCGATATTTTTTCTTATTATCAGCCAACCACTCGGTAGAAGCATACACCTTTAAATCGCGAAATTTATACTTCACAAAATCAGGGTCTAACAATCTATTGGACATATTTTTATTATTATTTTTTTAACAGTTTTGTGCTTAAACCAGCGCGGAAAATATAAACGTATTAGAGGGTAAAAAGGTTCATTTTACGCAAAAAAAACCAAAAAGTTGCGCATTATATCAACAACCCAAACGTTGCAAACAGTCTTTCAAACTCGCCCTCCAATGGGGAATTTCCAACCCAAAAACAGTTTTTGCATCTGTTTTATCCATCACGCTATAAAAAGGGCGTTGGGCTGGAGTAGGATATTGATGGGTAAAAATGGGGCTGACTTTGCAGGGAATTTGCGCAAGTTCAAAAATAGCCGCAGCAAAATCGTACCAACTACATACGCCTTCATTACTGTACTGATAAGTTCCAAACTGGTTAAAATCGGGCTGATTATCAACCACTTGCACCATTTTTAGCAAAGCTAAAGCGAGGTCGTGGGCGTAAGTTGGGCTACCAATTTGGTCGCTGACTACATTCAGTTGGGCGCGTTCTTTCCCCAAGCGGAGCATAGTTTTCACAAAATTAGCCCCAAAAAAGGAATACACCCAAGAAGTGCGCACAATTAGCGTTTTCGGGCAAGCAGCAAGCGCCAAGCGTTCTCCCTCCAATTTTGTGCTAGCGTACACACCTTTTGGGCTGGTTGGGTCGCTGGGTTTTAGGGGATAATTTTGCCCGTTGTGATAGACATAATCGGTAGAAACGTGGATAAAAACGCATTGATTTTCAGCACATTGCACAGCCAAATTTTGTACAGCTTTAGCATTGATTAGATAAGCATTTTCTTGCTCACTTTCTGCCTTATCTACAGCGGTGTAAGCGGCTGCGTTGATACAAAAGTCGGGGCGAATTTGGGCAAAAGTTGCCGCCAAACTGAGCGCGTCAGCTATATTAAGGCTGTTTTTATCGCAAAAAACGAACTCATAATCGGCAAAATGGGCTTGTAACTGCTGTAGCTCTTGCCCCAATTGTCCGTTTGCGCCCGTAACGAGTATTTTTTTCATTGTAAAAGTTAACTTATTTCCCCCTCAAAATGCTAATTTTTCCATTAGTAGCCACTGTATCCACCAGCAGCGCAAATTGGGGATAATTGTCCAAAACGCCCTCTTTGTAGAGATTATTTTGCACGATAATATAATCATATTTGAACCGCTCCATATCCTTTTTTATCTCTTTTTCGGAAGTGGTGAGGTTACAAAAGCCCTTTCTTCGCAACTGTATAAGCGGGCTATTGGTAGAATAAGCGTCTATAACCAAAAAAGTAGCCTGTTTGGGTATGTTCAAACTGTCTAAAAATTTATCCGCGCCCTCAAAATTATTATACACTCGATAATACATATCTTGAGGGTTTATTTTATAATTTTCTAACTGATTAGCAACCGCTTTTTGGGTTAAAAATACGCCTAAAAGGGTAAAAATTATATCGGTAAATAGCTTAAATTTATTATTAGCAATATATTTTAAATTATAGCAAAATAACATAAACAACAAAGCGAAAAAAGGGATAAAACTATCCACAAAATAGTATTCGTGATGCACAAACTGCTTGGTCATTAGTACAAAATAAGCTATTCCTACAGATAAAAATATAAACAAATGTAAAATTATCTTTTTGCTAAAATTATCCCATTTAAACAGAAAAAATTGTAGTATAAACAGTATAAACAAGCTCAAATAGTGAAAAATTTGAGCGTATTTTAACCCCCATTTATAAAAAATATGCGCACTTAACTCTTTAAATTCCAACCAATTAGCGGCGGGCATAAACTTGTTTAAAAACCGTGTTCCATATTTTTGCGCAATATAATCATTATACAGGTAAAAACTTATAAACAGGCAAAAACTTAACCCAAAAGAGAGATAAAAAGGTTTATAAAAATATCTTTTAGTTAATATGTTCGCAAGAAATTGGTATAAAGCTATCCCAGCTAAAAACAGTATAAAAGGCTTGCGGATGAAAGCCGCTAAACAGGCTAAAAAAACACTTAAGTATAAATTTTTAACCCGATTATTTTCTAAATAGTTAAGATAATAACAAAGGCTTATCAACCATACGAAAAAAGCGTTCAAACTGGGCGAAAAACCCGATTGATAATATACAAAAATGGGCAAAGTGGCGAAAAAAACACAGCTAAATAAAGATTTAATGATAGAATTTGTCCGATTATAAACCCATTTGTATAAAAACCAATAAGCGGTGAAAGCAAATAATAAATTGCTAATTTTTAGCACTTGAGGACTTTGCCAACCCGTTATTTGCATAAAAATAGCGGCTAAATACTCGCTCAAAGCCAAATCTGCTGCTGTTATCCCGCCTGTAGTTTCTAAATTATAGCTCGTGGGCAGGAATAAATTCATCCCGTTTTCGTAAAAACCCAAAGCCAGCGCGTATCTATCCGTTTGCGCCCAAGCGTGGTGGAAAAAAGGGTAAAGATGAAAATTATCTTTGTAGAATAAAAAGCCAATAAGCGCAAAAAATAGGCAAAAAATAAGCCCGTGATAGCGGTTTGGGTTATTTTTTACGCTGTTCAAAATTGGGTAAAATTTTATCTTTATCTGAAACTATAGCCTGCGAAAGGTCTATTTTCCAATCTATATTCAAACTTTCGTCCGCATAATGCACGCCGCCCTCGTGCGCTTTGGAGTAATAATTATCACATTTATAGAAAAAAATAGCTGTGGGGCTCAACACCACATAACCGTGCGCAAACCCACGCGGCACAAGCATCTGCAACTGATTTTCTGCGCTCAATTCTACCGCAAAACTCTTGCCAAAAGTAGCCGAATCTTCCCTCAAATCCACCACCACGTCCAAAACCGTCCCCTCCAACACCCGCACCAACTTAGCTTGAGCAGCCTCTCCCGTTTGATAATGCAAACCGCGCAAAACCCCAAAAGTAGAACGCGCTTGATTGTCTTGTACAAATTCGTTCAAAATGCCCGCTTCTCGCCAAGTTTTTTGGTTATAACTTTCGTAAAAATAGCCGCGTTCATCGGCAAAAATACGCGGTTGTATCAATTTTAGGTCGGCAAAACCTGTTTCTAATATGTTCATTTTTAGTTAGTTAGCAAAATTATCGCAAATAATTGGTTTTTAAATTTTATAAACAATTTAATAAAGAACGCAGACAATCCACCTCGTAAATTTCATAATCTTGGTAGGCTTTTGCCCAATTGATGCGGATAGTGTTGAGTTCGTAATTTTTCAACTTCTTATAATTTTTTTTAGAAATCTGAAACAAACAATCGTAACGGGTTTGATTTTCGCCAATCACAGCCGCCGAAGTTTTGGCAGCCGACAAGTAAATTTTTTCATTTTGGAAATTTTCTAACTGCAAATCGCTGTTTTTTTTCAAATTACCCAATTCAGAAGCAATTTCTATATCGTTGATAATCAACACCAAACGCAAATATAAACCGCTTTTATCCTCCAATAGGCTAACCTGCGCGGATAAATAATCCTGTTCTTTAAAAAATTGGCGGGCTGGTTCTGGAGTATAAACGAAAAAATTGCGCGGGTTGCTTTCTCTCCCTTGATTGGAATTTTTCCAACCGCAAACTTGAGCGTCCGCGCTGCCCGCTGCAAAATATAAAAGGGTAAAAATGGCTATGTATAAGCGCAAAAACATAATAATCAAAGGTTTAAATCATCGCAAAGCTGGCTATATTTCTCCCCCAACTCATCGGGATTGCTGCGGTAATTGGACAAGCCAACTGTATCAAATTCGTCTAAATTACCCTTTTTTTGAACCCCCAAATGGCGCAAGGCTTCGTTTATGTACAAGATATTTTTATCCGCATTTTGCTCTTCTCGGAAAACATTAGCGAATTGAGCGCCAATTCCCGCAAAATAATCTGTGTTGATTAACGCAAATTCCAAAATTTTGGCGCGCGAAATGGCTTTTAAAACCGCGTATAAACATTTTTCGCTGGGAACAAACCTTTGCTGCGGGTTGTGAATATCCAAATAGCCCTCAACAGGTAAAATATGTTGCCAATAAGCCGCATAATAAAAATCCACGTAGAACATAGTCAGCCCAAAACCCAAATCAACAGGCTGTAAATCAAACTCTTGCGCTTTCTGTTCATCAAATTTTCCCTTCAATACTAAAGCTGTGATATTATGCCCCATAATTTTACTTATTGAAAAATAGAAACGTTATTGCTATAATTTTAGCGGTTTTTAACCCCCTGCACCAACTGTTGGGGGAAAGATTGGGGGAAATTTTCCACATTTTCAAACCCCAAGGGAATATCCCGCCCGTGAAAAGGTTCGTAATTGGTGCGGAATAAATAATCCCAAACGGACAAAGTTAGCCCAAAATTGACTCCAGTCAGCCGCGCTTGGGGTAGTTCTTTGGCGTGATGCCAAATGTGCATTTCGGGGCTGTTGAAAATGTACTTCCAAACATCTTTTAATAAAATAGCTGATAAAACACTCCCGCCGACTGTCGCTAAAAAATAACTAAAAGATTGAAAATCAAACACATACACAGCTAAAAACAAACCAATTACTGAACCGAAAGCAGCAGCTTTTTGCGCGGGGCGGAGGTAAAAATTGGCGTGATTGTAATGTCCTACAGTAATGGCGAAAATGTGCATCACGAAAAAATCGTGCAAACCAATCCCCAGCAAAGCCAAAGGCAGGTATTCTAACGTTCTGTACACTATAGTTTCCCCCCAATGATAGCGCAAATGCGCCCCCCAGCCCATTTCTTGAGTAGAATGGTGAACTTTGTGAAATTCCCACAAAAACGTGGATTTATGCAGCAAACGGTGCGTATTCCATTGCACAAAATCGCGGATAACAAACCCAATCAACAAAATCGCCCAAGCGGGTAACTGTTGCAAAGGGTTGATAGTCAATAAATTAACCCCTGTTATACTCTGTACGGTTTGGCTGAAAAAATCGGCGACTATAGTACTCGCTGCGTTGTAAATTATCAGCGAAAAGAGGAAAAAATTGAAAAAATTATAGAATAAATCCAGCCAAAAATCTTTTCTAATCACTTTTTGCCCCTTACGCCAGGGCATAAATAACTCTAAAAGTAGGAAAATAACGGACACAATCAGCCACCACAGGAAGTAGTTTTTCCACCACAATCCCGTTTGGAAGGTCAGTTCAGACCACATATAATTAAAATAGCCTGTGTAAGCGTTGCTAATTTTTTCCCACATAATCCGCTTATTTTATAAATTTAATCCGCTAAAATGCGACTATTTGAGCCTATCCAAGTACATTTGGACGGTGTTATTCATACCATAGTACAAACTATCCACCACAAAAGCGTGCCCTATAGAAACCTCTAAAAGGTTGGGAATCAACTGTTTGAAATACGCTAAATTTTGTAAGTTCAAATCGTGTCCAGCATTAACCCCCAAACCCACTTCGGCAGCGACTTGAGCAGTTTTTACAAAATCGGCTATAGCTTGCGCCTTATCCGTATGAAAATTTTTGGCATAATCGCCCGTGTACAATTCTATCCTATCCGCGCCCGTTTTTTTGGCAGCTTCCACCAATTTTGGGTCTGGGTTTAAGAAAATAGAAACCCGAATTTGCTCTTTTTGCAAAGTTTTGACGATGTCGGATAGATAATTTTGGTAAGTTATCGTGTCCCAACCGCTATCAGAAGTCAGCGCGTGGTCAGCATCGGGCACAAGCGTGCATTGAGCGGGGCGATTTTTCAACACTTCGTCCATAAAACGCTGCTGGGGTTTGCCCTCTATGTTCAATTCTGTTTTCAAAACCGCTTTGAGCGCGGCAATATCGGCGAATTTGGCGTGTCTTTCGTCAGGGCGCGGGTGAATAGTAATCCCATTTGCGCCAAACTGCTCCAATTCTTGCGCAATTTTGATAACGTCGGGATAATTTGCCCCGCGAGAGTTGCGAATAAGGGCGATTTTATTAACGTTGATGCTAAACTTTGTCATTATTTTTTCTCTAAAATTAGACTAACCGAATTTATACAATAACGCAACCCTGTAGGCGCGGGGCCATCGTCAAAAACGTGCCCCAAATGTCCCCCACAACGGTTGCAAACCACCTCAACCCGCTGCATTCCGTGCGAATTATCCACAATTTCGCCCACATTTTTGGGATGAATGGGCTGATAATAACTCGGCCAACCCGTACCCGAATCAAATTTGGTTTTGCTATCAAAAAGGGGCAAACGGCAAGCAGCACAGCAGTAAGTTCCCGCCTCTTTGCTATTGGCGTATTTGCCCGTAAAGGCGCGTTCTGTACCCTTTTCGCGCAAGACGTAAAAAGCCATCTCATCCAAATTTTTCTTCCATTCTTCTGGCGTTTTTTCTATTTTTTTGCCATCCCAAGCGAGCGCAGAATCAATTTTAACAGATTGATTATCAGCAGCTTGCGCTGAAACATTAACTACTTTTTGCTGACAAGCGCAAAAATTCAATAAGCCCACAATAACGCAAAACAAAAGGTTTTTAAACTGCATAATTTAGCCCTATTTTATAAATTATTGATAGAAAAATTTAGCTCACCAACACCTCAATCAGTTGGTTTTTATCAAAATATGTTCGCGCCAACTCCCGCAACTCTTTGCTGGTTATAGACTGGCTTACGGCGATAAGATTGTGGAAAAAATCGGGTTGCAAATTCGCTTTCACCATATCCGAGAGTAAATTGGAAACGTTGAAAAAACCATCCAAAGCGTTGAGAAACGAACCCATAAGATAACTGCGCACCATCTCAAGTTCGGATTTTGGTATCAATTTTTCGGTTAAAATCTCCATTTCTTGATAAATCTGCGCTACAGCATCCACTTTTACCCCTTGACCAACCTCTGTATCCAGATAAAAATAACCATCTTGCGCCAAATCATCCACAGAAGAATAAGCACCGTAAGTATAACCCTTGTCCTCGCGCAAATTTTGCATCAATCGCGCACCAAAATAACCCCCAAAAACTGTGTTCAAAACGTGAAAACCGGCAAAATCGGGGTGATTTTTATTAAATAAACGCCGACCGATGCGGATAGAAGTTTGCATATTATCCTTTTTATCCAAAAAAAGCTGCAATTTTTCCCCTTTTATCGCGGGAACGTTGGGATGGGGGGGAATTTCTACGGGCTGTCCTGATCTCAATTTGCCCAAGTATTGGTTCAATAGGTGGAGAACTTGCTCGTCTATTTTGCCCGAAAGGGCGATTTTACAATTTACAGCCGTATAAGTTTGCTGATAAAACAGTTTTAAGTCCTCTGCCTGCAGAGAATCGTATAATTCAAAACTGCTGTTATAACCGTAAGGATGTTGGCTACCAAAGATTTTTTCGGTGAGGCAGCGATAAGCTACAAAATCTCCTTTGGTTAAATCCACTTTTAGCCGCTCTTTATTCCGTTTTATCAGCGTTTGCAGCTCATCGGGGGGAAAGTTGGCTTCGGTCAGGATTTCCATAATCAAACCCAAAATGGGTTCAAAATGTCTCTTTAAGCAAAAAACTTGTAGGCTGCTGCTATCAAATTCGTCATTTATTTTTAACTTTGTGCCAAAATACTCTAATTTGTCAGCCAACTCAGCCGCAGTAGAACGGTTTGTACCCATTTTTAGCATTTTAGCGGTCAGCCGAGACAGCATTTTGCGAGGTTCTTGCCAGCGTCCCGCAGCAAAAATCAACTCTAATTTTATCACCTCTTGCTCTCCAATGGGCAAATAATGGGCTAAAATGCCATTATCTAAACGCACGATTTCAGCTTTTGGCACTTGTAGCGACCGAATGGGCACAGCGGAGATATTGGGGGGGGTATTTCTAACGGACATATTTATCAAAATACAATTTTGGGGCAAAAATAGCCTTTTTTTTTATTTTTTTAACCTAATTTTTGATTTTTTAACATTTTTTTATGCAAACATTAACCCCATTACTTAAAGCCAAAGCGGCTATTTTAACCCAAATTGAACAAAACGCGTATATTTATTATGTAAATGCGGCTGGGCTTTTGCACCAATACAATGTTCAAACCGCTCATAATCAATTAGTTGTAGATAGTTCCACTTGGTTGATTTTGGATGAAAATATAAGCTTGTACGCGTATAAAAATTATGTGGCTGTGGTCAATTCCCGCCAAGTCTATGGGTTTGTGTACGATGTGGTAGCGGATGAAACCGCTTTATTTATGAAAAGGGGCGATTATCAGGTAGAACATTGCAGTTTTCCGCTCGCTTTTTTGGATATAGACGGGCAAAGTTGCTGCTTGCACGGCACAGATTGGAACCGATTGGATATTTTCAACCTAGAAACCAAAACCTATATCACAGATAGGGAAACAGAAAAGTACGATTTTGACTATTTCCACAGTTTATTGGCAGTAAGCCCCGACCAACAAAATTTTGTGGTCAATGGTTGGCATTGGTCGCCTTACGATGCGATTTATCGGTTCAAAGTGAGCGAATTTATGGAAAATTATGAATTAGCAAATCAAATCGTGGGCGATTATGAACGTTCAGGTTACAATTGGGACAGACCTTTATGCTGGGTTGATAATCAAACCATTGCGTTAATTTTTTCTGATAGAGAAAGTGGCGAAGGGGACGAATTAAACCCCAAAGCTTATATTTTGTTGGCAAACATAGCCAATGAAGAAACACAACAAACCACGGTTGAAATTTTAGATGCTGATTTTGTCCGCACTTTTTTATTGAATAAAGAGGGAGAAGCACAAGGCAAATTATTTTATAACGCTCAAAAAGACCATTTTGTCATCAGCACCAATCTAATCCGTTGGGCGATAATAAATAGAGCGGGGCAAGTGATTTTTCACAGCGGCACAAAAGAACTAGACCAATTTTTTTTGGTAGATTATTTGCCTGAATTAAATATCTGTTTATTAGAAACTCGCCAGAACGAATTTAGCCTTTTTCAGCCAGCCATATAATTTCTTTTTCAGCCAGCCATATAATTTTTGGAATCGTTTTTTGACCAATTACAACCATTAATAAACTTATCAAATGGGCGATTTTTCGTTTTTGTGGAACTATTCAGCCAATAAATTGTACTTTGGATAAACAAAACCATTTTTTTTATGTTTTAAGCAAAAAATAAAACTAAGCAAGGACTATGAAACAAGTTGGGGTTATCGGCGCGGGTATAGCAGGCTTGGCTACAGCGGTACGATTGCAAGCGGCTGGCAAGCAAGTAACCGTTTTTGAAAAAAATGAGTTTGCAGGGGGAAAATTATCCTCTTTTGAGGCGAAAGGGTATCGATTTGACGCAGGTCCTAGCCTTTTCACGATGCCGCAATTGGTAGAAGAGTTGTTTTTGGTAGCCAAAAAAGAGATTAAAGATTATTTTTCTTACGAGCGGTTGGAGGTTGTTTGCAATTATTTTTGGAATGACCAAAGCCGTTTTATCGCTTGGGCGGATAAAGAAAAATATGCCCAAGAAATGCAAGCAAAATTTGATATTGAGCCAAAAATTTGCTTAGATTATTTCCAATTGGCGCGCAAAAAATACGAAGCTACAGAAAATATATTCATCAAACGCTCCCTGCATAAAGTTAGCACCTATTTCAACAAAGATATTTTAGCCTGTATAGGCGCGATACCTTATCTGAACATTTTTGACACGATGCACAATATCAACAAAAAAACGTTCAAAAATGATAAAGTTGTGCAACTATTCGACCGCTACGCCACCTACAACGGCTCCAATCCTTATCAAGCCTCTGGTATTTTGACGATGATACCCCACTTAGAACAAGGCATAGGCACGTTTTTGCCCAAAGGGGGAATGCACAGCATCAGCCAATCCGTTTATAAATTAGCACAAGATTTGGGGGTGCGGTTTTATTTCAACAGTCCTGTAGAAAAGATTATTTTGAACGATAAAAAAAATAAAGCCACAGGGTTAATCAGCAACGGACAAGTGCATAATTTTGATAAAATAGTGTGCAATATGGACGTTTTTTTCGCCTACGACAAACTATTGACGGGTTTGAAACGCCCAGAAAAAATCTTAAAACAGGAAAAATCCTCGTCTGCGCTTATTTTCTATTGGGGAGTTAAGCACAATTTTAGCGAATTGGATGTGCATAATATCTTCTTTGCTGACGATTATGAGGCTGAATTTAACTCCATTTTCAAGACAAAAACGATTTATAAAGACCCAACCATTTACATAAACATCACCAGCAAAAGGGAAAAACAAGATGCACCCGACGGGGGAGAAAATTGGTTTGTGATGGTCAATGTGCCTGCTCTTTTGGAACAACACGATTGGGAAAATTGGATAACTGAATTGCGCGAGATTATAATACAAAAATTGAGCAAATTGTTGAATACCAACATTTTAGAAAAGATAGAAACCGAACAAATTTTAGACCCGCGCAGCATAGAAAGCCGCACTTTATCCCATTTGGGAGCATTGTACGGGGCGAGTTCCAACGATAGAAACGCAGCATTTTTGCGCCATTCCAACTTTTCCAAGCAAGTTGAAAATCTATATTTTTGCGGTGGAAGTGTACACCCTGGCGGCGGCATACCGTTATGTTTATCCTCTGCCAAAATCGTAGCGGACGGGATAGAATAATTTGGCGTAGTGCCAAATTACTTGAAAGATAAAAAAATAGCCCCAAGTTAAACAGAAAGGTAAATTTTCGCCGTGCGACGCCAAAAACCAGCGTATGTCGGAGCAGCCGAACGAACGAGCAAAGCGAGTGATGCAGATTGAGATTTTTTATAAAAAATCTCAACTTCGGCGCGGCGAACGACGGTTTTGCGCTTGTTTTTGAAAAAAACACAGCAAAAACGCCTTTTTTCCTTACGGGAGGGCTTCGCCGTTGGCGTTGGCTTTTTTGGTTACTTTTTTGCCATCAAAAAAGTAATAAACCAAAATTTTAGGCGTAAGCCGTTAAAAAATTTTGCGAGCCCACGTAACTTTTCAAAAATACACCTTTTTTCAAGTAATTTGGCATAATGCCAATAATTTTAACCAAACAGCCTTAATTGTAAAAAATAAAACAAGTTGAAATACATACCTTTTTATCTAATTTGTATCTATTTGGTGGGTATAACGGGTATGTTATCTCCTTATGCGGATACATTCGTGTTATTAACCCCGCTCAATTTATTCGTTTCTTTATCGTTAATAACCTTGTACCAACAGCCCAAAGATGCCAATTTTTGGATATTTATAACCTTATCGGGTTTATTGGGGTTTATAATAGAAGCAATAGGTACAAGCACAGGGGTTATTTTTGGGCAATATAGTTACGGGCAAACATTAGGATTTAAGATATTGGCAACGCCCTTAACTATGTTCATCAATTGGGCAACGCTAATGTTTTGCAGTTTAATGCTCATCAACCAATTTAATTATAAATTAAACAAGTATATAAAAAGTGGTTTGGCTGCTCTTTTGATGGTTTTTATGGATTTATTTATAGAACCTGTAGCGGTAAAATTCGATTTTTGGGGTTGGCAAAGCGCGGGTATCAACAGTTTTTTGGTTGCGCCCTTGCAAAATTATCTAGCTTGGTTTATTATCTCTTTTGTACTCTATCTATTTTTAACCCCTTTGGTTAATTATTATCAGAATAAAGCAGCGGTAAGGCTGTTATATTTACAGTTTATATTCTTTCTTGTGTTGAATTTTGCTTACTAGCCTTTTTAAAAAAATATAATTTTATCAAAAATGTACTTAATTTATATCCTAATCACAATCGGCACAGCCGCGCTTATGGAATTTATCGCCTGGGCGGCACACAAGTACGTAATGCACGGATTTTTATGGTCGTGGCACGAAGACCACCACAAACCGCACACAGTTGAGGGATTTTTTCAAAAAAACGACTTATTTTTTCTCGTGTTTGCTATCCCAAGCGCAACCTTTTATATTGTGGGTTCTGCTGTTGAGGGTCTTTTTCCCCTATTTTTTGTAGGAGTTGGTATTTCCATTTACGGTTTAATCTATTTTCTAATCCACGATGTTTACATTCATCAGCGGTTTAAATGGTTTAAACAGTTGGATAATCGCTACTCTCGCGCCATACTAAAAGCACACGGCGCGCACCACGCCAAACAGGGCAAAGAAGAGTGCGAATCTTTCGGCTTGTTGGTGGTAGATAAGAAATTTTTTAAACACAAAGCGGATAAATAAAAAAAACACAAGTTGCGAAATGTGCGACTTGTGTTTTTTTATGAAGTTATGTTTGTGTAGTTAATTGGGTCTAAACCGTTCAAATGATTGCCAATATTTATCTTTGTAAATATCGTAAGTTATCCCAAATTTATGCTTGTTGGTTTGTTGTATCTCAAAAAACACTTTTGAAGGTTTACGAAAATCTTTGCAAGCGAAATAAATATCCCGTTGATTATCTGCTGTTTGCCTTCCAATATACAAATATCCGTCCGCATCGGTCAACTGTTGGGTTATATTTTCTTCAATTTCACCCAAACTTTGGTAATCATCTTCATTGGGCAGCCCGTTATTATCCGTCCCGTCGTACTCGAAAGTAATGACAGCAATCCAAGGGTGCGAAGCTTTTTTATCCCAATCAAGGAGTTGAGTGTTTATAACCGCAATTAACGCGTTTCCAGTTTGTAATTCTGCTTTTAAGATAGAAGTTGTTTAGTAAGAATTTTTCTATATTTTCAATTAAGAAAAATAATCAGCTATGTATTTCAAGCAACAGACTAAAGTCTGTTGTAATCGTTTTTTGTCTTTCAACGGGTTAAAACCCGTTGGTATTGATTGATAAAACTATATAACGCGCGGGACTTTAGTCCCAAAAGCGCGAAAAAATTCTAAATCTCAATTGTGCTGGGACTTTAGTCCCGCACAACACAGAGAAATTAAAATATAAAAAAGCATACTAAGTAAATAGACAAAACCAAAGTAAAAAAATGGAAAAAATAAAATTAGAAGAAAAAGAGAAAAAAGAGCTTGAAAAGTTTATGCTATCAAGTAAAAATGCATACGACAAAAAGCGTGTGGAATGTA
>JAAFIM010000022.1 GCA_013297745.1 Chitinophagales bacterium
ATAAATTATCTGACGCCCTCCAAACATATTTTAACAATCCGAAGGCTTTAATTAAACTTTGTCTTTTTACTTATTTGCGCAATATTGCTTAATTTTTATTACACACTTACTTTTTAAATTCTGTATAATTACCTAAAATGGGCAAAAAAAACAGCAGGTTTTTATGCAGAAGTTGGATTACAGACTTCAATTATGAGTAATTATAAACAATCTGTAAATACAATATCAGGCTCTTATATAAGCTGGCAGGCTATTTATGAGCCTCAACAAGTTTTATTTGAACAGCAATCTCCTTGGTATGATATGAATGTATTTCCTATGGAGAATTTATTTAAAAATATACAGTTTGGCAGTATTTTAGGTTTTGGATTTAAAAAAATAATTAATGAAGAATATCTTTTACAGGCTGGATTTCGCTTTGATTATGATTTTACCAATACTGATAATGTAACACAAGGTAAAGATATTTATCGTTCAAATTTAAGATATGTTGTGAGCACCTTGGCTACAACAGGCAATGAAAGAGCTAAAAGCCATAACATTCGCACAGGACTTAATTTTTCTATTTCATATTTTCTTAACAACTAATTTTTTATAAAATGAAAACAAACTTATTTTTCTTAATTTTTATGTGTATTTCTTCAATACTCCAAGCCCAACAACCGCGCAGTTGGTATTTTGGTTTGAATATGCAAGCGCAAAAATACTGGTTGTACAACTACAACGATTTTAATAATGAATGGCTGCTGCCTGTAGCTCCTAAAGCACTTGTGCCCAACGCTTTAAGTGGCGGAATTAGTTTTGGTCGCGGCTTCAAAAAACACTTTGCTTTTCAAGCTGATATACAATATAGCAGCCAAACGCAAAAGTTTTTTTATAGTGTGCCAAATAATTTTCCTGATGTTGATGTAATCATTAGAATAAATTATTTTAAAATGCCGCTTATGTTTCAGTATAACCATTTAAAATGGGCAAAAAAAACAGCAGGTTTTTATGCAGAAGTTGGATTACAGACTTCAATTATGAGTAATTATAAACAATCTGTAAATACAATATCAGGCTCTTATATAAGCTGGCAAGCTATTTATGAGCCTCAACAAGTTTTATTTGAACAGCAATCTCCTTGGTATGATATGAATGTATTTCCTATGGAGAATTTATTTAAAAATATACAGTTTGGCAGTATTTTAGGTTTTGGATTTAAAAAAATAATTAATGAAGAATATCTTTTACAGGCTGGATTTCGCTTTGATTATGATTTTACCAATACTGATAATGTAACACAAGGTAAAGATATTTTTCGTTCAAATTTAAGATATGTTTTAAATAGTAGTGCAAAAACTGGAGAAAAAAGGGTTAATAGCCATAACATTCGCGCAGGACTTAATTTCTCTATTTCATATTTTCTTAACAACTAATTTTTTATAAAATAAAAACTATAAAGATAAAACATTAAGCGACAAACAAATAACGATGTGAGTAAATGATTTGGTAGAAATTTATCCTAATCCCAACACAGGTATTTTTTATGTACAAAGCAAAGAAATCATAGAACAAATACGAGTTCTTGACGCTCAAGGGCGTTTAATTTATGAACAAAATAATCCCAATACTCAAATAGAAATCAACTTAAACCAACAGCCAAACGGTATTTATTGGCTGCAAAGCATAGCTAAAGGCAGCACGAAAACAAGCAAAGTGGTCATAGCAAGATAATATAAAAAATAAAAAAAAGCAACTTGAGTTTATTCAAGTTGCTTTTTTTATGCGCAAATTATTGCTTATTAAGTTGCCAACCATAATCTAAATACTCTACAGGGGTTTTGTCGCCAATTTTGACCTCGCTGTAGCGGTTGATAAACGTTTTGACTGGGCTGCGGCGGGCAAAATCTTTTTTGAACCACATAAACAATTTAGATAATTGAGCTTTTTCCGCGCTAATTTTATTCCGCAAAGTATCGTTGATAAAAGCAAAACTTTGTTTTTCCAGTTGGCTATCCAACAACTCGGCTGTATAGGCGCGATTAAGTAGGGCAGGGCAAGAAAAAGAGGCGCAATTGACCGCAAAATGTATGCGCGGTTCATCAAATTCTTTCCTTATTATCTTATGTTCCAGATAGTTAAGGTTATAACGTTGATTTTCAATGTTGATAAACTCTATATCCCAAACCGTATTGCCAAAAGGGATATTGATAGCCTTTTTTTCTATATCTTTGATAGAAGCCACAGGATAATAACGGCAAATAATCTGTATCGTGAACGCATTATAGGCGTTTATCCAGTATGCCAAACGTTGATTTTTATCCCAATTTCTTTCGTTGGGGTGATTGCTGCTCAACAGATTAAGATATTGGTTGAACGCTATACTGTCGCGAATAAACCCTTCGTAATTAACCCAACCTGCTGCGTTGACGTGTTGTTGCAAAAGGCTGTCAAACTGCGTATGACTGATAGGCGACGAATCACTTTTAATCTTTCTTTGTTTGTAATGTAAATAGTTATACACAAAACAACCGCTACTCAAGCAAGCGATAAGGCTCAGTAAAATTAATTTTTTGACAAAAATAAAACGCATAAGCTAATAAAATGAATGTAAAAATAAATAGTGATAATAAATTTGAAAAATAAGTATGTAATAGCAGTGTAAGTTTTTAAAGATAGTAACTATAAAAATTTAGGGTTTGGGAAATTTTTTAACGGCTTGCGCCTAAAAATTTTTTTATTCGTACTTTTTGCAGGCGCAAAAAGTACCAAAAACGCCCTGTTTCTACAAACTTGTTCGCTCCGCTTGCTAAAGCTGCGCTTCGTCTCACTTCAAACAGTGTAGAAACTCAACGGATTGGTGTAGTTACGCGCTTCGCGCGGCACGTTTTTATTATACGCTTACTTTTCAAATTTAGTATTATAATAAAAACAAGAACTTAAATTTTCCAAATGGGCATATTGCAAGTATAAACTATACTCATCTACTTTCCAAATGGGCATATTGCAGGTATAAACTATACTCATCTACTTTTCAAACGGGCATTTTCAGACCAAAACTATACTCATCTACTTTCCAAATGGGCATTTTCAGACCAAAACTATACTCATCTACTTTCCAAACGGGCATTTTCAGACCAAAACTATACTCATCTACTTTCCAAATGGGCATTTTTAGACCAAAACTATACTCTTTTACTTTCCGAGAGGGCATTTTTGGTATAAAATAGTTAATTATTGCTGGTCGGATAAGCAATTCGTACGTGATGAATAGATTTGAGTTGTTTTTTAAACACATTTTTCACCGTTTCCAACTCCTGAAAAGAAAGATTAGTATCAATAAATTGGTTGTGGGCTATTTTCCCTTTAATGATATTATCCACCAAATTATCAATATCTTCTTCAGTAGGATTGGGCAGACTGCGGGATGCAGCTTCCAAACTATCAGCCATCATCAAAATAGCCTCTTCTCTATTGCGCGGACGAGGTCCAGGATACCTAAATTGAGTATCAGGCACAGTACAAAGGGGATTTTCGTTGGTATATTTGCGGTAAAAATATTCTACGCGGGTAGTGCCGTGATGTGTTTTGATAAAATCGGAAACTATAGTAGGCAGTTTATATTTGTGGGCTAACTCCAACCCGTCGGAAACGTGGCTAATAATCATTTTGGCACTATCTAAATAAGCCAGTTTATCGTGAGGATTGCTGCCGTGTTGGTTTTCTATAAAAAATTCAGGGTTATTCATCTTTCCAATATCGTGATATAAGGCAGCCACACGAACCAGCAAAGCGTTGGCTTGGATAGCAGTCGCGGCAGATTCGGACAAATGAGCAACTTGCAAGGAGTGTTGGAGCGTACCAGCAGCCCGCACAGAAAGTTCTTTAAGCAGAGGTTTGTTCAAATCGGTCAATTCTACCAGCGTAATCTCCGAAGTTAGCCCAAAAAACTTCTCTAACATAGGAATTAGCGGGAACGATAACAGGGTTAAAAATATATTCAACGCTACCCAAACCAACATCGGCCAACGGATACCTTGTTCCAAAACCAACCCAGTGGCATCTTTAATCGGAAAAATAACCCCAGAGCGGGTTAGTTCCAACCCTATATAAACAATAGTGTAAGTAAATCCTATATACAGTATAGATGCGAAGAAATCGGTAAGGTAACGCGTTTTTAATTTGGTAATAATCGCCACCATTCCCGCTATCAATTGCAAAAGTATGAACTGATAATCTAAAGATAAAAGCATAGCTGATACCAATACGATTAAAATATGGGTAAAAAGGGCTAAATGTCCAGAAAAAAAGTTGAGGATAATAATCGGCACTATACAAAAAGGGATAAGATACTCGCTTAAATAAGGTAATTGATTTATCCCATAGGATAGATAGGCATAAAATCCAATCAAACAAAGCAGCATAGACAGGTGTCGGCTATTATTTAATATCTCTTGATTGTAAAAACGCAAAAACACCACATAAATAGACAACAAAGCTAAGGTTATACCCAAATAACCCAAGTACATCAACAAACCGCTTTTGTGCTGGTTGATTTCTTCGTTGTATTTGAACTCTAAAGAACGCAATTTGCTACAAATCAAAGAGTCAATAACCCCTTCTTGCACCACAATCAATTCGCCTGTTTTGACCATAGAACGAAAGCGGCTAAGGTTTTGTTGGGCGGCTATTTGTTTTTGTTGGGTCAAATTAGGGTTAAATGTTACATTGGGCTGGCTTATCAGTTCACTCAACAGCTCTAAAATCAGCTTATTATTGGCTATTTTTTTAGTTTTGGCTAATGTATCTATTAGCATTTGGGCAGCTTGTTGATTATTGATGAACGTCTTAAGATAAAACTCCCCCATTTCCATATTGTTATCCAATAAAATGCAGCTAAAATCCTCTTTTTTGTCTATATGAATAGAATCCACCAAAATAATACGGCGCGCATAGATATAGTTTAAGATATTTTTGCCCCAATTGAGATAAAAAGAAGAGTCTGAAAGGCTAAAATCGGCTGGATATTCTATAAATAATCGCCGAAGTTGTTGGTTAAAACTATCTATTTGGGTATAAACCAATTGAGTGTCTATATTATAATAAGGGACAAAATCGGTTTTAAATTGGGACTGTTCTGCTGCCAACTCATTGTCATATTTGAGCAAAGGATAATCAAAAGGGGCAGAAAGGTCATCATATCGCCAACGTTCGCCAAGTTGATATTCATATTCAAAAGTGGCTTTATTGGGAAAAAATAAGCTGATAAAAAATAACAGACCCAGCACGAGCATATATTTGAACATACGCGGGGCTGCATTGAGCATAAAAGTGAGCATATCAATAGATTAATGTCAATATAGTTTAGAATGTAAGTAGAAAGAATAATTTATTTGTGGAAGTTGTTTAGTAAGAATTTTTCTACATTTTCAATTAAAAAAAATAACCATTTATGTACTTTAAGCAACAGACTAAAGTCTGTTGTAATCGTTTTTTTGTCTCTCAACGGGTTAAAACCCGTTGGTATTGATTGATAAAACTATATAACGCGCGGGACTTTAGTCCCAAAAGCGCGAAAAAATCCTAAATCTCAATTGTGCTGGGACTTTCGCTTACGCGCAGCTTGATGCAGCTTTGCTGCCTCTTCGGTTTTTCCCGCACAATACAGAGAAATTAAAAGATAAAAAAGCATACTAAACAACTTCGTGATTAAAAACTTACACCTTTGCAACGATATTTTTAATTTTTTTTCTTATAAACCCCGTGTGAAACGCGGGGACAATAAGCGAATAAAAGCAAGTTTTTAACCACAAATAATTATTTTCACACACTTACCCAAAAAATAAAAGTAGAAATGTAAACTAATACATTCCTACTTTGAGGTATATAAAAAACATAGCTTGCATAAATGGGTATAAATAAACGCCATCAATTGGATAAATCTGTACCCATTTGGGCGATTACACTATATCGTCCCCCTTTGTCTTGGAGTATATTTTTCCAAAGTTGCTCTGTTTTGTGGTTAAAAATATAATTGATGTCGCCTTCGGCTACCAGCCAAGTCACTTCTTCCAGCTCATCAAATAATTGTCCAGCTGACCAGCCCGCATAACCTATAAAAAACCGAATATCTTGTTTTTCTATTAAGCCGTGTTTGATACAGAACTTAACCTGTTCGTAATCACCACCCCAATAAAGATTATCGGATACTTTTATAGCCCCATTGATAAGGTCGCCTTTGTTATGGATATAATGAAGCGTATCGTGTTGTACAGGTCCCCCATAAAATACTTCTGCGTCAAAATCGCCCATACCTTGCATAATTTCACCAACGGTTGTTTCTAAACCTTTGTTGAGAATAAAGCCAACTGTGCCATCTTTCAAATCGTGGTCGCAGATAAGTATAACCGCCCTACCAAAGTGAGGGTCTTCTAAAAAGGGTTCAGCCACCAGCAAATTGCCTGCTTTTACCCGCACATCATTCACCATTTAGGATAACATTTCCATATTTACAGTTCTATTAATTTTTTTGACCATACCCAATAGTATATTGCCGCGTCCGCCCACTTCTACAAACGAATTAAATCCAGCGGTTAGCATATTTTCTATGGATTGTTGCCAGCGCACGGGAGCGGTGAGTTGTTGGCAAAGTTTAGTTTTTATAACATCAATATCTTGGGTAGGTTGAGCATCTACATTTTGATAAATGGGGCAAATAGGGGTTTTGAATTGGGTATTTTCTATAGCTTTTTGCAAATTGACTTCAGCCGAACGCATTAAAGGTGAGTGAAAAGCCCCGCCTACAACTAAGGGGATAATTTTTGCCCCTTGTGTGCTTAGCAATTGGGTAGCTTGAGCGATTCCTTCTTTTGAACCTGATATAACCAATTGCCCAGGGTTGTTATAATTGGCAGCGACGACCACCGAACCTGCACCGTCTTGGTATATATTTTGGCAAACATTTTCTACCAATGTCAAGTCGTTGCACATCACAGCAGCCATTGTACCCTCGTGAGCTTCGCAAGCTGCTTGCATAGCCATAGCGCGTTGATAAACTAATTTTAATCCATCTTCAAAAGACAAAGCCGCTGCCGCTACTAGAGCTGAAAATTCGCCCAAAGAATGACCAGCTACAGCCTGCGCTTCTTGAGTATTCATTTTGAGTTGCGCGCTAATGACAGAATGTAAAAAAATAGCGGGTTGAGTTACCCGAGTTTGGCGCAAGTCCTCTTCTGTGCCTGTGAGCATAATTTCGGCTATATCAAAACCTAAAATATCATTAGCGGATAAAAGTTGTTGGCGAGTAGTGGGGTTTTCAAATAGGCCTTTGCCCATACCGATAAATTGAGCTCCTTGACCAGGGAATAAAAATGCTTTCATTATTAAGTTGTTAGTTGTATAGTTTTGAACCATTTATACGCTATAAATAGGGTGATAAACGATTTATAATTTTTTGAAAGTTAGGCTATGGCGGCGGTCGCCGTTTTTGATTTCTATATAATAAACCCCTGTGATTAAAAAATCTACATTTAAGGATAAAATACGTTCAAAATTAGCCATTTGTTGCCAGATAGGTTGTCCCAAAGGATTATAAATGGTAATGGTGGTCTGTGTGCCCATATTTTCTGGCGAGATAAGCACTACATTAGATTGGGCAGGATTTGGATATAATCTAATTTTTTCTGTATCAATATCATTGGCGAGCAGGTCAGGGCGTATGACAGCCAGCGCAGCCCAAGCATTAACCCGCCCATAACCAAAAATATGATTGGGGACGCTTTGAGGGCTAATCCCATTACAAATTTGATAACTGATTAAAGGATTGGCGGTTTGTTCTAATAATTCTGAAATTCTATCCACGTCACCAGCCAAAGTGGGGTCGGCAGATATTAGCAAAGCCACTAAACCTGCTACGTGAGGTCCTGCCATACTCGTGCCGCTTGCATTGCTAAAAAATCCCCCTGTTACAGAAGATAATACATTAGTGCCAGGAGCCACCACATTGGGCTTTAGTCTAAAGCTAGCATCTGAACTCACTGCCCCCCGACTGCTAAAATCTGCTATAGAGTCTGCTTCGTTGCTTGCACCTACGCTAAAACTTTCAGCAAATATAGCGGCAGGATTGGCTATGCTATTGCATCCAGGACCGTCATTGCCAGCCGATACCACCACCATCACTCCAGTAGCGCGGAGATTAGCTACAGCTATCCGCATAATTTCAAAGTTATCAGGTTCGCAATTCTCTATTTCGGGGCAACCCCAAGAGTTATTTATCACGTGAGGGGCTAATTCGGGGCGGGGGTTTTGGTTATACAAATCTGTGGGCGCGGCAAACCATTCAAAACATTCAATATAAGTGCTAGGCAAACCCCAACCTCTTTCCATATTTCTGCAGCCTATCCATTGGGCTTGTGGTGCGACGCCTATATGAATATCGTTCATTTTATTGCCTATCATCGTGCCCATAGTGTGAGTGCCATGAGAGCCGTCATCACAGGGGGCTAAAATGCTGTAACCACAAGGATTTATACTGTCTGAATTAAGTGGGTGTGGCGTATGTATAGCATCGTGCCAGTGGTAATTGTGGTCAACATTCAAATCATTTTTGCCCCTATATTGGGGATTTAAGGCGGGATGTAGCCAATCATAACCTGTATCTTGCCCCCCAATGGTAACCCCTTGCCCTAAAATTCCTTTTTCCCAAAGTTTTTGGGCTAAAATTCGCTCAATCCCCCAAGTTAAGCTATCTGTACCGCTGCGTCTGGCTGGATAATTGGCAATTGGGCTATGGTTTTTTATAGGGGCATTGGGTAAAATGCGAGCGACTATATCCAATTGGGATAATTCGGCTGCTGTAGAGCTGTCTAATTGGGCTTGGATAGCATTTACCACCCAAAAACGCTGAAACGAAATCCCTTTATTGGCTAAAATTAAGCAAACGGGAGTCTGTAGCTTGGCTGCTTGTTGTAATTGTTGGTATACAAATTCCGCTTTTTCCGCCTTTTTGCTTATAAATTGGGCTGCACTTAGGTCGGCTTGATGCGCTAATAAGACAAAACAATTTTGCTGGCTTTTTTGCTGCCATTCTTGGCTAACAATGGGGCTAATTTTAGCATTTTGGGCTGATAAGTAGGGCGCAAAGCAGCCAATCATAATCAATAAATTTAATTTAGCTAGGGGAAACATAGGCGAAAAAAGCTTGTTTTGACCAATATTGGTGCGCAAAATTAGTAAAATTATACCAAATAGAATTTTTTTAGAATTTTTTTTTCAAAAAACTAATATGTTTTACAAAAAACAACTTTCTTTGCGCCGATTTAGGTTATAATGTCAATTAAAAATAAAAAAAAAGGGATGAGTGCTGAAAATAATGTGCCTGTAACCAAGACAGACAATAGCTTCCGCTATGCAGTTTTTGATGTAATCGACAACGAAGTGACTTCGGATTGGCGGAGTCAGACTGTGGATGGGTTGATTATGTTTTTAATCGTGTTGAGTTTGGCTAGCACAGTAGCCGAATCGTTTCAATATATGCGGGATAATTACGACGCATATTTTGATATTTTTGAAAATATAACCTTATTTTTATTCAGTAGCGAATATCTTTTGAGGGTTTGGACGGCGGATTATAAATATCCCAACATTAGCAACAACCGTTGGGCTTCGCGTTGGGCGTTTGCTACTTCTGGTAGTGGGGTTATTGATTTTGCGGCTATATTTCCGCTGTTTATGAATTTATTAGTGCCTACTTTTTTTGACTTAGATTTGCGCTTTATACGCATTTTGAAAGTAACGCGTATGTTGAGGGTGCTAAAATTGAGTAGTTTTACCCGTTCGGTGATGGTGGTGGGGGATGTATTTTATGAAAAACGGTATGAATTGGGCGTTACCTTATTTACCACATTTATAGTGATGTTGGTGGCAAGTACGATGATGTATTATGTGGAGCATGACGCCCCTTACAACTTAGAAAATGGCAAATTTACCAATATCATTTCTACCATGTGGTGGTCGGTGGCAACATTAACCACTGTGGGTTATGGGGATATTTATCCAGTGACTCCGTGGGGGCAGTTTGTGGGGAGTATTATAGCGGTGTTGGGTTTGGGTATAGTGGCACTGCCTACAGCGATAATTGGGGCTGCATTTATAGAAAAAATAGAAAAGCAGCAAGAGGAACTGCGGTTGGAGGAAGAAAAAAAAATGATACAAGATGCTATAGAAGAAGCGGAACAACATAAAATAAATGGCACTAAACCAGATGATTTTGCTAATTCAGCCCAGCATGATAAATGTATGTTGAGATTTGGGCATGAGTTTATTTTTTGTCCTTATTGTGGCAAAAATTTGCAGCAGCACAAAAAACATTAAGTACGATATTGGGATAAAAACAGCAGTTTTTCTTATTAGGAAAGCTGCTGTTTTTTTTTATTCTGAATTTAAACAGAAAAATCAATTTGGGTATTATCGCCTATATTTAAAGTTTGGCTTACGCCCCTGATAGCTGCATCATTACCAACCAAAGACTTGTTTAAAACAGCATCTTCGATAGCTGCAAAATTGCCAATAATAGAGTTTTTTATAATCGTATTTTTTAGGCTGCTGTTATCGCCTATAGAAACATTGGGGCCAATAATAGAATTTTGTATTTGGCAATTTTCGCCGATATACACAGGCGGGATAATAATAGTATGGGGAAATTGTTGGGTGAGGGGATTTTTATAACTTGCCCGTTTCAATAATAAAGCGTTGGTTTCTAATAAAATTTCTTTGCGCCCACAATCATACCAAACATCAACCTGCAAACTGTGGAAAACCACCCCTTTTTCTATCATCAACATCAACGCGTCTGTGAGTTGATATTCGTTGCGGGTGCGCAAATCTTGGCTGATGATATGTTGCAAACAGTCAAACAATAACCCTACTTCGTTGATTTTGTACAAACCTATCAGGGCAAGATTAGATTTGGGAATTTTGGGTTTTTCTACCAAACGGCGTACAATCCCTTGTTCGTTGAGTTCGGCTACCCCAAAATTGCGCGGGTCTTCCACTTTTTTCATCGCCAAGCAAGAATGTGGTGAATTGAGCAACAGACTTAAATCGCAATCAAAAATAATATCTCCCAACACTATAAATAATTCTTTGTCTTGCTCAACTTGGGCTTTAGCTGACCAGATGGCATGTCCCAAACCCAATCTTTGTTCTTGATAAACAAATTCTATGGGTGCTTGAGGATAAGTTTTTTCCACATATTCGCGAATTTTATCCCCCAGATAACCAATTACCAACACAATTTGTTCTAATTTTTCCAACTCCAAAAGTTGGTCTATTATTGTGGTCAAAATGGTTTTGCCTGCTACAGGTATAAGTGGTTTGGGTTGGGTATAAGTGTGGGGGCGCAAGCGGGTGCCCGCTCCAGCTACAGGGATGATAACTTTCATATTTTTTGGATGGAAAAGTTGTTTTGGGCACAAAGTTAGCAAAAAGTTGTATATTTGCGCTTTATATTTTAGCACAAAAGTTTTTTTTATAGATAAAAATTAATAATTATATGAACGATTTATTCGCAGAGTTTGAACCTACAACTTACGCCGATTGGGAACAATTATTAGCCAAAGCCTTGAAAGGCAAAAGTTTGGATAGCTTAGATTGGCAATTTGATGAGCATTTACGCTTGAAGCCTTTGTACAGAACCGCGCAAAATGCCGAACCTATATATTCTTCAAAATCAGCAAATTGGGCAATTGGCGAACGGTTTGAATGGACAGCCCAAGATTTGGCGGGCGAAAAATCCACATTTTTGCAGGCTTTACAAAATGGCGCACAAGTGGCCGAAATTCATCTCCATCCCGCCGCAATCCCACATTTGGGACACTATTTGGAGGGGGTTTGGTTGGATATGATTGACATTAATTGGTGTTTTGCGCAGTTGGCTGATTTTGACCTTTTTTTGAACTTTTGCAAGAAAAATGGATTAAATCTGCAAATTAAAGGCTGTTTTTTGTTTGAAAATTTAACTTTAGAGGCACAATTTACGTTATATCAACAACACAAAAACGATTTTCCAAAAGTTTGTTTTTTTAATATCGCTATTGATTCGAGCAGCGAAGGCAGCCGCGCTGAAAAATTGGCACAAATGTTGCTTTCTATTTACAAAGTTTATCAATTCTTGGGCACTATGCAACAAGTGTCTGCCGAGTTGCGGCTTGGATGGAGTGTTGGGGCTTCTTTTTGGATAGAAATAGCCCAAATTAGAGCGGTTAAAAAATTATGGGTTGCTTTGTGCCAAAGTTTGGATGAACACACAAGTTACCCCAGCATACAAGCTGAAACTCAAACTTGCATTAGCGAGAACGAACATTATAACCAAATCGTGGCTGCTGCTCAAGGTTTGTCGGCTGCTATAGGTCGGGTGGATGTACTCACCGTTTGCCCCCGTGGAGGTTGGGCGAATGTCAGCGAACAAGCGCGCCGTTTGGCTAGAAATATACAACATATCTTAATCGAAGAATGCCATATTAATGCTATAGCTGATGCTGCGGCTGGTTCTTTTTACTTAGAAAATGCAACCCAACAATTGATAGAAAATGCTTGGGCTTTATTTAGAAAAAAAATTGAAAATTAGTTTTTTTTATCCCACAATGTTTATTTGCCGTTAAAACAGCAGACCATGAAAAACTACTTGCTAATACTTTTTAATATCTGGGGGCTTTGTTTACAACCTACACCAACTCAAGCCCAAACTTTACTCTTGGATAGCAATTTATGTAAGGCATTGAATAATTATGTTATTTTTTCTAATGAGGTGGTGCAAGCTACGGGGCTGATGTACGAAGATTTTGAACAAATTAACCTACAAATGAATGCTTTTTTAGAAAAAAAAATAGTTATTCCCAATTACGACAAAATTGATGTATTGGGTAATTATGATTTATTCGCCGAATTGCCAAAAGATTTATACAGCCAGATTTACCAAACCAATGTTTTTATCCCAGCCCCACGCCGAAAACAGTTGTATGATTTAATCAATCAAACCCATACCGTAATGGAAAAAATAGACGGATTGAGGGTAAGTTTTGCCAATTATATCAATAACGGGGGGTACAAAAAAGATAGCTTATTGAATAAAGGTTATAATTATCTCCAACAGGTAGAGTTGGCTTATATAGATTTATTTATTTTACAACAGCGTTTGCATCAAAATATAGCCAGTTTGGTGGCTGTAGCCCAAAAAGACGCTAAAAACGAAGCGGATTTGGCATTAATACAACAATTTTATCCGTTGATTGGACAAGCGCAGCAGCTTTTTTTTAGTATTAAAAACAACAACCCAGCTCAAGATTTGCGGCGGCAAAATGTGGATTTTTCCAGCTCAATTTTGTCTTTGCGTCAAAATGAAAAAAAATTATTGGCTCACCAACCCCCTAAAGATAGCTCTGCTTTTTGTTATCATAAGCGTTTTGATACCATTTTATACCGAGCGCAGCGCATTTCCGAAGTGGTTTTGGACTATGGACAAAATACCCAAAAGTATCAAAATTTAGCCCATAAACCTTACTTTTATTATTATAATCAAGAATTGATTTGGTTGCACAATCGCCCTAATGATGGGTTGGTTATCGCTTACAATAAAATGCTTACGGCTATGGGCGAAAATTGGGTTTTGGGTTGCGAACTGCCTTTTAGCTTTGAAGTTTTATACCCCAATTTGCCCGCTTTTGATAAATACCGCGAAAATTTTGAAATGCCAGACCCAGCCGAATTGGCGCGTATTTGGCAACAAAGACAGGACAGTTTGAGAGCGGATAGTTTGCGCCTCGCCAACGAACCCGCCAAGCTTGGGGATAAATCCTTAAAAGGTTTTGCTACCAATAACCTAATTTTTCTAATAGATGTGTCCTCTTCTATGGCAGCAGCGCAGAAATTGCCCTTGTTCAAAAAATCGTTACAGGCGTTATTGCCGATATTGAGAAGTGAGGATTTGATAACGATAATTACTTACTCGGGCAAGGCTAAATTGGTTTTACCCCCCACGAGCGGCAGCAATCAAGAGCAGATTTTGCAAGTGATAGGAGAACTGAACATACAAGGGCTTTCGGATGCTGAAGCGGGCTTAACTTTAGGGTACGAAACGGCGTTCAAAACCTTTATCAAGGGGGGAAATAACCGCATTTTGTTGGTAACAGACGGTAAGTTTGAAATCTCGCGCAAAATCCGCAATTTGATTAAAAAAGGGCGCAAAAACTCACTGTTTCTGAGCGCGTTTTACTTTGATGAGAAAGAATTTAAAGGTAATAAAGATAATTTAATCCCATTAACCGAAATTGGCGGGGGTAATTATCGCTACATACAACCCGATAACGCAGAACAAACTTTGTTGATAGAAGCGCAAAGTTTTAGAAAATCTAATTGATTATTTTTTATCGTGGATATTTATTGTAGAGACGTTGCATTTAGAACGAACAAATGATTATTTTTTATTGTGGATATTCACAGTAGAGACGTTGCATTTAAAATGCACAAATGATTATTTTTTATTGTGGATATTCACAGTAGAGACGTTGCATTGCAACGTCTCTACTTATTTATGGAAAAAAATTATTGATATTATGGAAAAATGGAAAAATAAATATCGCATATTATCCACGCGCGCTACTTGGTGGGATTATAGCGGCGAAGGCACATATTTTATAACAATTTGTACGATAAATAGGGTTCATTATTTTGGTAATTGTAACCAAGAAAAGATGAAATTATCTGCATTGGGAGCTATAGTGCAAGGATTTTGGTATGAAATCCCCAAACATTTTCCTTTTGTAGATTTAGGGGAATTTATAGTTATGCCCAATCATATACACGGAATAATTAGCGTTAAAAAAGATGAAAATCAACCAGTTGTCAACGAAAAAAGTACTTTTTATTCAAAAATATCCCCCAAAAAAGGTTCTGTGGCGAGTGTAATACGCTCTTTTAAGTCAGTTTGTAGCAAGTGTATTCGCGAAAATTTCCCCCAACTCGGATTTGGTTGGCAGCCACTTTATTGGGATAACATCATTCAAAATGAACCTGCGTTTGAAAAAATATCAAATTATATTATAAACAATCCTGCAAATTGGGAAAAAGATAAATTTTATACCTAAATTAGCCTATTTCAATAAAAAACACTTACCTTTGCGAAAAATTTTAAAATATGCAAACAGCAACCATTACACAACTCAAAGACTATATCGTCGACCAAATTAAGGAAATGCAGAACTCGTCATTTGTTTATCAAATAATTGACGAAACAACGTATTCTTCTAATTTGTATAGCGTAATATCGAACTCTGACCTCTATCCAGAATTTGCACAAGATGTAAAATACGGCTATTGGCCGCTTCTTAATACCACTTTTCCAAATGGAAAAAAAACCAAGAGTGGCTACATTGCGTGGAAATTTCCGTTGTCGGATAAAGCTGGAGTAATAAGATGTATAGACAATTTTAATAACGAACAACAAAAAGACACTACAAATGATGATGAGGAATTTTTCTATATTATTACTGCTCATCACAAATAACTAACTCACATTTATAAATTAAAAATATGGATTTTATCTCCGAATTGCGCTGGCGGGGCTTATTGCAGCAGCACACAGAGGGCTTGGACGAGTTGCTAAAAAAAGGCTTAACTCGCGGTTATATTGGTTTTGACCCTACTGCGCCCTCTTTGGGCATAGGCAATTATGTGCAAGTGATGACTTTAAAACGTTTCCAACAGGCTGGGCATCAACCGATTGTGTTGATGGGGGGCGCAACTGGCCGCATCGGCGACCCTTCAGGCAAAGATGCAGAGCGTAGTTTGTTGGATTTGAACACTATAGAGCAGAATATAGCCCGCCAAAAAGAGCAAATTGCTAAGTTTTTGAACTTTGATACCAAAAGCGAAAATTGCGCCCTTTTGGTCAATAATTGGGATTTTTACAAGAATATGAACGCTATGGATTTTCTCCGCGATGTGGGCAAATACATTACCGTTAATTATATGTTGGGCAAAGAATCGGTTAAAAACCGCATAGAGAGCGAATCGGGGATTTCTTTCACCGAATTTTCTTACCAGTTGATACAAGGTTACGATTTTGAGCGGCTTTGTTTTGATATGAATTGTCCCTTGCAAATGGGCGGCAGCGACCAATGGGGAAATATCACCACAGGGATGGAATTTATCCGCAAAAAAGGGGGAAAAGGACACGGACTTTCTACCCAATTGCTAACTAAAAAAGACGGGAAAAAATTCGGCAAGTCTGAAGCGGGCAATTTATTTTTGGATAGAAATTTGACCTCGCCCTACACGTTTTACCAATACTGGCTGGGCAACCAAATTGACGACGAGGATTTGCCCAAACTATTCCGCGTATTGTCTATGCGCAGCCAAGCTGAGATTGAACAGTTGGAAACTGAATTTAAAGATAATCCAATCCGCCGCCGCGAGCTGTTGGCTGAAGAGTTGATGCTTACGATACACGACGAAAACGCGCTTAATCAGGCTAAAGCCGCTACTCAAGTGGTGCATAATCCCAAATTAAGCCGCGAATTTTTATCCAATTTGGACGCAGAAACTTGGCAAATGGTGGGTACAGAAGTGGGCAGTTTTACTATAGATAGAAACGAGCTGCAAGAGTTGGATTTTATCAAATTGCTAACGGAAAAAACCCAATTATTCCCCTCTAACGGCGAAGCGCGCAAAGCTGTACAAAATAACGCTATAGCCTTAAATTGCGAAAAAGTAGCCAATGCAGCCCAAAAGTTAGCTCCAGAACAAGCCGTGAATGGTTTTATGCTGTTGCAAACGGGTAGAAAGAGCAAATATGTGCTGAAAATAGATTAAGAACTTTATCTAAAGCAACAAGCGGTAAAAAACTTGTTGCTTTTTTCTTTTTTGTGAAGAAAAAATACTACCTTTGCGCCTGTTTTCGCCCTTTTTTATAAAAATATACCAATTTTAACCCCTTTTTTATACTATGCCCCGTTTGGAAACGTTACAAAATATGCTCCAACAGTCGCCCAACGACCCTTTTTTGCTTTTTGCTATGGCCAAAGAGTACGAAAAAATAGCAGACGAAAAACAAGCGTTGGCTTATTATCAACAACTTACGCAATCTAATCCCGATTATGTGGGCGTGTATTATCATTTGGGCAAACTGTACGAGCGGGCGCAAAATTATCCCGTGGCTTTTGCAACTTATAAAAAAGGTATGCAGGTAGCTCAAGCGGCAAAAGACCAACACGCTTACAACGAGTTGGCAGCAGCTAAGTTGAATTTGGGCGACGACGACGATTTTTTATAGTTTATAAACCAACCTTTTGGGTAAAAATGGCGTTTTTGCACATTATTATCAATTTTTTTTCACAAAAAAAGCTATTTTATGCTTAAATATATTTGCTTCTGCATTTTTATGCTTAGCTTTGTGCCCTTTTCCACCGCACAGAAAGTTAATAAAGACAGCACCAAGACCCCAACTGCCAAACCCAAGCGCGAAAATTTTGAAAAATTGCGCATTAATCCCGACAAAGCCTACAGACTTAAGCGCGCTTATGAGTTTTACGAAGCTAAAGATTATCTCAAAGCACAGTATTTGATGGAGGATTTAATCCCTCAATATCGCGGCACGCCCGAAGCAGAGAAGATATTTTTTAAATACGCTTACACATATTATCAGTTGGGGGATTTTAGTTTGGCTCAATATTATTTCAAACAATTTCACAGCACATTTCCCAACTCTGCTTCTGCTGAAGAAGCCTTGTATGTTAGCGCAGAAGCCAGCTATCAACTCTCGCCCTCGTTCAGATTGACCCAAGAGGACACAGAAAAAGCTATAGAAGGGTTTCAGATGTTTGTCAATAGTTATCCCAATAGCGATAAAGTGCAAAACTGCAACGAAAAAATTGATAAATTGCGCAAAAAGGGCGAAATCAAAGAAATAGAAAGCGCCAAAGGCTATTTGCAACGCCGTCAATATCAAGGGGCTATACACACATTACAGAATATACTTATCAATTATCCTGATATAGATGATGTGGAAAATGTGCGGTTTATGTTGGTGAAAGCTATGTTCAAATTTGCTGAAAAATCAATAGAAGACCGCCAACCAGACCGCTATAGAGATGCTTTAAGCCAATATGATATTTTTAAACGCAAATATCCCCAATCCAAATTTTTGTTGGAAGCGGATAAAATGAAGCAGAAAGCGGAAAAGTTTTTTGTTAAAAATAACCTAAAAAGGTAATAAATTCTTAGTTTTAATCCCAGCACAAACTTTAATCTAATAATAATGAGCGAAATTAAGCAAAAATTGCAAGGTATGAACCCTTTTATAGTGGCTCGTAATCTTGATGAAATGGCTGCGCGTGCTAACGGCAACATTTATGAAGCGTTGAATGTCATCGCTAAACGCTCCAAACAGGTAAGCATTGACCTAAAAAGAGAATTGCACGCCAAATTGGAAGAATTTTCCAACGGGCCTGATTCTTTGGAAGAAGTTCACGAGAACAAAGAGCAGATAGAAATTTCCAAATTCTATGAAAGATTGCCCAACGCGGTGATTATTTCCATACACGAATTTTTGGATAATAAAATCCATTATCGCTACAAAGAGGACGAAATAAGCCCTGAATAGCACAAAAGTCTGGTCGGCAATCGCTAACCAGACTTTTTTTTATCAAAAAAATATAATACAGAATTTAAAAAGTAAGTGTGTAATAGTAGTGTAAATTATTTAAAATATTGGAGTTACAAGAGTGTAGATTTTTACAATAGCACGGGGTTTTACACCCCGTGCGGTAGATAAAATAAACCTTATTAGTGTTGGGTTTTACACCCAACACACCCAACACACACTAAAAAGATACATATTTTATAAAATTTTATTCTTGCGTTGGGTGTAAAACCCAACGCTAATAAGATTTTTTTACCGCGTGGGGTATAAAACCCCACGCTCTCGCTTATTTTTATTTTTATAGTGCGTAATTGCTCTTACTGCATACTTACTTTTTAAATTCTGTATAATTTTTTTCCCCCTTGGTTGTAACTTTATCCAAAAATGCGCTTATATCAGTGTCAGACAAATCTACAAAAACGTTTTTGCACCCCATCATTTTGTAATCTAACAACTTTATAATGTTTATGTTAAAATCAATTTTATTAGCAGTTTCTTTCTCGCTGGCTGTATTTTCTCAAGCGCAAAAAGCTTCTACCAAACCCGCAACCAAAACGGTTGTTACCGCTGATGGTTTGATAAAAAATCCCGATATTTTATGGGTAGCCGAGAGCGAAGAGGTCGTTTTATTGGATATACTCAACGCCGAAAACGCCGAAAATGCCGAATGGCTCAAAAATATGGGTATTCCCCTGCGCCGGGTGTTGTGCGCACCGATTAAAAACCAGCACGATAGAAAAAATCCAAACACTAACCCGTACCCGCAGGATTTTACCCTTAGTACGCGCACGCTAATTTCAAAAAAAATCAATCAAATCCAAGTTTATTCTGACCCAGCTTGTACCCAATTGGTGAAAGACCCCTACACCAAATACATATACAGTGTTGATACGATAAAAACTATAGACCCAGCTACCCAAAAAGAGCGGGTTAATTTTAGCGTGGTGGTGAATGAACTAGACCCAGCCCTAATCAAAAGTTATAAAATTCGCCAACTGTTTTATTTTGATAAAAAAGCCAACACTTTTGGCAGTTTGCCCCTTGCTTTTGCGCCGATAGTGGATAGTTTGGGAGACGACGGGGTTACTCTTATAGATAGAAAACCTCTATTTTGGGTGAAAATTGAACACAGCCAACAACTGTTGGACTTGAACAATGATAATATCCAATGGGCGCGCAAAATTGTAAGACAGTTTGATTTTGCTGATATGAAGCCGATAAAATCGGATAAAAGTATAGAAGATTGTATCGCTTTGCATCTGGAAACGCTCCGCAAAAATGCCAAAACCGAAGATATTCGCAACACAATGGGGCTTTTGGAAAAATTGGATGAAAAAACTATATCCACGATGGGCGCAACAATTGATAGCATAATTACCTTTGACCCCAAGACATTCCAAGAGGTGGTACAAGTGGTTAAAAGTTCAGCAGACGGCAAAACGATTAAATCTATCCGCTGGTCTCAAGAATGGTATTGGGACGAAAAAACGAATAAAATGACCGTTTATAACGCCTTTTTCGCGCCTATAATTAATCGCTACGATATCCAAGGCAAGTTTTTGAACGCTGGTCCTATGTATTTCAAACAATCTAAATAGTTGATAATCAACCGTTTAAATTGTTTAATTCCATCCTGATTTTCCAGTTGGGCGGATAATAATTGTTGAAACGGTCGCCTATATTTTTGACAAAACCCAAAGCTAAATTTTCGTAAGTTAGCAAAAGCCAGCCTTTGGGCGCGTTTTGGGGCAGTGCAAAATTATCCAACCGCAAAAAATGTAAAGCATTTTCCAGCGACAATTCAACCCTTTCAAACGCATTTTCGGCTAAATTGGTTAATAAAGCCAGATTATGTGCGGGGCGAAGTTCTGTTTTTACCAATTCTCCCACAGTTGCGCCCGCGTGCAGCACGTTGCAGTTTTGGTATAAATAAGCGATTTTGTCTATTGCAAAACTGGGGAAAATGCGCAGATTATTTTGATGATTTATCCAACTTATATCTTTTGTTTGGATTAAATGGCTAAAAGGTTGATATTGTTTGGTAGAAAGCAACTGCAAGTTTTTTGCGGTTGCTTTTTTATTTGTGCCAATTTCGCCCTCTTTTTTGATAGCTGCAAAGATTGAAAATCCCTCTGATTGGGTTTGGTGGGGGAAAAATTTATAAATTTGGCTTTTGCCCTGTTCGCTAATTTCTACCCCCCAATTTTTATCCGTATTGGTTAGGTTGAAAACTTCAAAATCTTGATTATCAAATAAATACGCGGCGATTTCCTCATTTTCTGCGCGGTTGTAGGTGCAAGTGCTGTAAATTAGCAACCCGTTGGGCGCAAGCATTTGAGCGGCTGCATCGATGATTTTTTTCTGCCGCGCAGCGCAATTTTCTACCGCTTGAGGCGACCATTCTTTCACACTTTCAGGGTCTTTTCTGAACATTCCCTCACCCGAACAGGGCGCATCAATTAGCAGCAAATCCGCCCAACCCGCTAACTTTTCGCTCAATTTATCTGGGTTTTCGTTGAGTACGACGTGGTTTAAATTCCCCCATTTTTGCACATTTTCTACCAAGATAAAAGCCCTGTTTTTAACAATTTCGTTGCTGATAATCAAACTGTTAGCGGATAATAAGCTGCTGATATGGGTAGATTTCCCCCCTGGCGCAGCGCACAAATCTATAGCGGTTTTAATCTCTCCGCGTTCGCGCTGGTATTGGGTTATAAACTGTTCTATAAACATAGAAGCGGCTTCTTGCACATAAAATCCCCCCGCGTGAAAGAGCGGATTTAGGGTAAAAATTGGTCTTTGGGTTAGATAAAAACCCATTTTTGACCAAGCTACGGGGCTATAATCGGGATAATTTACATTTGTTAATTTGTTGATATTCAGTCTTATAGAAGTGGGTGCTGGCGTTTGCAAAGCGGCAAAAAAATGATTGTGCGAAAGGGGCAAAATCGTTTGCAGTTGTTGGATAAAAGCGGGAGGGAGCATATTGTATATTAACCTAAAATTTTAGTTGTATAAAAGCGAAAAAGGAAACCCAATGCTGAGTTTCCTTGTTTAAAAATCTATATTGTTAAGCCCAATCGTCTTTGTTTTTCATAATTTCTAGCAGCAATTCCTTAGCTCTAAAAATCTGCGCTTTGACCGTACCGAGGGGAATAGCCAGCTCGGAGGCGATTTCTTCGTAACTTTTTTCCTCAAAGAAGCGCATTTCTACCGTTTTTTTGTACTTATCGCGCAATTTACCAATTACTAATTTCAAATTATCGCGTTTTTCGCTGCGTATCAGTCGCTCTTCAGGGCTGGCGGTTTTGCCACTTACCAAATCCACAAATTCGGCTTCTTGACCTGAAGGAAGTTTGTTGTTAAGGGAAAGTATGGTCAAATTCTTTTTGCGCATAAAATCTATCCCGTTGTTGGTGGCGATGCGAAATAGCCAAGTGCTGAACGCGTAAGCAGAGTTGTAAGTGTGCAATTTGTTAAAAACTTTGCCGAACGCCTCCATCACCAAATCTTCTGCATCTTCTTTATTTCTAACCAATCTAAACATAGTTTGAAACAGCATATCTCGGTATTTTTCCAACAAGCGGGCATAGGCGTTTTGGTCGTTATGGTCTAAAGCTAATTTTATCAACTCAAAATCTTCTTGGGCTTTAACCGATAATTTTTTGTTTATTTCCACTGTATTTTTTTTTGGTTGTTTGTAAATGTGGCTGCAAAAATACAATAATATATTGGAACTACCAAATCAAAAAAGGGCAGGAGGTATAATTTTTTTTTGTAATCAAAAATAAACCCACAAATATAAGCCATTATACCCCAAATGAGTATGTTTCTAATCGCCCAAAAGGTTAAAATTAGCGGATTTATCCCGTAAAAAACTATCCATAATAAGCAGCCAATATGCGCCCAAAAATGACTTTGCGCGATTACAAAAAGGTAGATTTTTACCCTTGTTGGGTAGAAATTGCCCGCTGCAAAATGCCGTTTTTTCTGCATATATAAGCCCTTCCAATTCCCCGCAGGTTGGGATTTGCAGAAGCTGTTTTTATCCAAACAAACTTGAGTATTTGTGCTATTGCTGGCTTCGTTGATGAATAAATCGTCGTCGCCAGAGGTAATTTTATGATTTTTAAAGTTGTTTTTTTCCAAAAAAAGGCTTTTTTTGTACAATAAATTCCTCCCCACGCCCATATACGCTTTCCCCCAATGGGCAAAACTGATATATTGCAAACCCGTGAGGGCGGTTTCATACCCAATCCAAGCGGATAAGAGGGTGTTTTTTTCCCGATAAGGGCTAAACCCTAACACAATTTCAGTTTGGGGATTTTCCATAGCTTTTCCTACCATTAATCCCAACCAGTTGAAGCTATTGGGGCAACAATCCGCATCGGTTAATAAAATCCACTCGCCCTTGGCTGCGTTTATTCCCGCTTGTAGCGCAACTTTTTTACCCGCTTTTTCTTTATTTTTTAACCCAATAACGCGCAATTTTTGTGGATATTGGCGTTCAAAATGGGCTAAAATTTCTAAGCTATTATCAAAAGAATCGTCATCAACCACTATAATTTCCCATTCGCCTTTGTACTGTTGGTATAATAAATTGGGCAAATGATTTTTTAAATTATCTGCTTCATTTCTAGCGCAAATCACCAAACTTACTGAAGGCAATTTTTGTTTCCCATTTTCAGCAATTTTCGGCTGTTTTTTAGTATTTTGAGCTTGTTTTTTTGCCTTGTGTAGGGATAGACCAGCGAGTATATAGAAAAAAAACTGTATAAAAAGGGTTGAAATATACCCAATTAGAAAATAAATTTCCATAAATTGATAAAAAAGTGTATTTTTGCCCCAAAATTAGCCTTTAAAACTGAATTGCGAACTTTTTTTGATGAAATTTGAACTTTTAAAAACAGATACAGCCACCAAAGCCCGCGTAGGTAGCTTGGAAACGGCGCATGGGCTGATTGAAACGCCTATTTTTATGCCTGTGGGCACTTTAGCTACGGTAAAAGCTGTGCATCAGCGCGAATTGCAGGCTGATGTAAAAGCCCAGATTATTTTGGGCAATACTTATCACTTGTATTTACGCCCTGGTACAGATATTTTGACGAAAGCTGGAGGTTTGCATCAATTTATGGGTTGGAATAAGCCCATTTTGACCGATAGCGGCGGTTATCAGGTGTTTTCATTAGCGCATCGGCGCAAAATCACCGAAGAGGGGGCAACTTTTGCCTCTCACATCGACGGCAGCAAGCATTTATTCACCCCTGAACGGGTTATGGATATAGAACGGGCTATAGGTGCGGATATAATTATGGCTTTTGACGAATGTACGCCCTATCCTTGCGAATATCGCTACGCCAAAAACTCTATGGAGATGACCCACCGTTGGTTGCAGCGTTGTTGGACACATTTCAACCAAACCGAGCCACTTTATGGTTACGAACAGGCACTATTTCCTATCGTGCAGGGTTCAGTGTACAAAGATTTGCGGGTGAAATCAGCCGAAACTATAGCCAATTACGACAGCGTTGGCAACGCAATCGGGGGACTTTCTGTGGGCGAACCCGACCAAGATATGTACGAGATGGTGGAGTTGGTGAATGGAATTTTGCCCCAAAACAAACCCCGTTATCTTATGGGGGTGGGTACGCCCATCAACATTTTGGAAAATATAGCTTTGGGGGTGGATATGTTCGACTGTGTAATGCCCACGCGCAACGCCCGCCACGGGTTGTTGTTCACCGCTCACGGCACTATCAATATCAAAAATGCCAAATGGAAGGCAGATTTTAGCCCTATAGATGCGGACGCGCCGAATGAAACCAGCCGTTTCCATACTAAGGCTTATTTGAGGCATCTTTTTTCTGTGGAGGAAATACTGGGGCAGCAAATTGCTACGTTACATAATCTAAGTTTTTATCTTTGGTTGGTCAAAACCGCCCGCCAAAAGCTGATAGAGGGAACTTTCGCCGAGTGGAAAACGCAAATGGTTAAGCAGATGAATAACCGCTTGTAGTTATGGTTACAAAATAAACCCTTTTGGTAAATAAATAAGTAACTGAACAAAATGGAAGTAATTTTTATGCTTCAGTAAAAACTTGGGTTTTGGAAATTTTCTTAACGGCTTGCGCCTAAAAATTTCTTTTCTTCGTACTTTTTTGATGGCAAAAAAGTACCAAAAAAGCCAACGCCAACGGCGAAGCCCTCCCGTAAGGAAAAAGGCGTTTTTGCTTGTATTTGCGCTGCAAATAAGCGCAAAACCGTTGCTATAAGCCGACGTTTTTTGCGTTGCAAAAAAGCTACGGCACTCGCTGCGCTCGGTTGGTCGTCTTTCCGCGACATACGCTGGTTTTGGCGTCGCACGGCGAAAATTTAGCTTTGCAAATCAATTTTTATAAATCAAATTGCCAAGCGTAACTACAGTAAATTATTAGCGTATGAATAAGCTATTTTTATCCTTTATTTTTGCCCTTTTTATGGGGGTTAATTGTATACAAGCGCAAAAAACGATGAAAATTATCTATGTTTACGATGCACTTTGCGGCTGGTGTTATGGTTTTTCGCCCGTAATGGAGCAGTTTGCAGCCAAACACAGCGCAGAAGCCGAATTTGTGGTGATTTCGGGGGGAATGGTTGTGGGGGAACGGATTGGGGCTATTGGCGAGGTTGCGCCTTATATCTCGTGGGCGTACAAAGAGGTAGAGAACCGCACAGGGGTGAAATTTGGGCAAAAATTCTTGGATGAGGTGCTGAAAGAGGGCAAAACTGTTTTCACGTCTATCCCCGCAGCTTGGGCTTTGAGCGCGTTCAAAACCTACCAACCACAAAATAGTGTAGCTTTTGCTGCGCGTTTGCAAAAGGGGGTGTATTGGGACGGCACTGCGCCTTTAGATTATCAACATTATGGTAAAATGGCGGCTGAATTTGGTATTAACGCTGAAGAGTTTGTACAAAAAATGCAAACCGAAGAAATTCAAAACTTAGCCAATCAAGATTTCAACTACTCCAACCAATTGGGCGTGCAGGGTTTTCCCGCCGTGTTTTTGGAAAAAAATGGCCAATATGTGTTCTTTGCCAACGGTTATATGGATTTAGCCAGCTTAGAAAAACAGTTTGAACAAGCCATTTTAATGATAAAATAAGCGATTAATCAACTTTTTATAACCATTCCAATACAATTATCCCGTATGAAAAATCCACTATTTTTGCTCATTTTGGCTGCATTTTGCACCCTAATGGCTTGCAACAAAGGCCCACATTGTCCAGCCTACAACAGCGTACACAACACCAAAGATTATGGTTATAATCCCAACAACGCCAAACGCGCCAAAGAAGACAATAAAAAAGATATTGAAAAACGCAAAGATGCCGAACTCAATGCCAAGCCACCCAAAAGAAGCAATTCTACCAGCTTGTTTCCCAAAGGTATGCGCTAAAAGCCAAAAAAACCTCTACTTAATCAAAGTAGAGGTTTTTTTTATTTGCCTGTTTCCCAAGCGCGTTTGATATAAAAGCGAATGAGTATGATTTGCCCGTCGGATTTGGCAGCTATGCGGATTTCTTCATTTGCAATATCAATAAAATAAACATATTCATTGCCTACATCACTAGTCACTTTCAATTCTACAATCCCAGATTCGTCTTCAGATTTACTCTCCACATAATAAGCAGATTTCATCGTTTCGGTGGTGTGGGTAATCATCGTCATATCCGCGTTGATTCTAAACAAAGAATTATCTTCTATTTTATCGCAGATGTCAAATTTTTCCGTTTCCTCGTTGTAAAGGCAAGTTTCGCGGTAGTTGCAACTTACATTGATTTGGGCTTGGATTTGTACTAAAGTGCATAAGAACAGACCCAAAGTAAGCAAGAGTTTCATCATAATGGTAAAAAATTTTGGTAAAGAAATTATTTTTGTCAAAACTCATCTACAGCAAAAAACGTTCCAAAATTAACGATTTGTTAATAAAAAGCTAAAAAAAAATTTATTTTAATACGGATTAACATCGCTGATGATAGCCACCAAAAAACGCTCTAATTTTTTCTTAATTTCTTTTTCTATCTGTCGGCTATATATTGTTAAGGTGTATTGAAATTTGAGTTGTACAAAATCATATTTAATCTGTTTGACACTAAGCCGAAAACTGTTCATATCTATATCGTTGTGAAATTCGCTGATATGCGCCACCAATTCCGCTTCAAAATCGTCTATATTTTTGACCAAATCCCAACGCAGTTCGAAGTTGATAATCGTTTTTTTTGTGCCTCGTTTGGTGTGGTTGATGATGTTGCTGCCAAAAACGGTATTATTGGGGATATAAATAACCTCGTCGTCATCTGTGAGTAGCACAACGCGGGTCAAATTCATATCAATAATTTTTCCCACAGTGCCACCGCCTATTTCTACATAATCGCCAACGGAGGCTTCTTCCGAAAAAGCCAAAATCATCCCGCTGATAATACTGCCCACATAATCTTTGCTCAATACAGCCAAAGCCGCAGCTACTATGCTTATAGAGGTGAAAAAAGTGCTGAAATTTAAACCAAAAAGGGATAAAATGGTGCTCAAAGAGGCGCCAACTACTATTAAATAATAGATATTGCCCATTCCTATCATCAAGTTGTCGGTTCGGGTGGGTTTATAACCGCGCTTTTCTCGATAAATATATTCGCTGACTTGTCGTATATTGTCTATGGTGAGCAGAAAAATTAAAAAATTGCAGATAATATCCACTTTTTCTAAGGGGAAAGACAATCGGGCAAAAACTTGGTGCTCGCTAATTTTGCTAACAATAAGCAAAGCCAAAGCCAATACTTCAGTCCAATGTATGTGGGTTTTAATCCCTTTTAAGATGCGCACAAAATCTGATATAGCCATAAATAAAAAATTGCTAAAGTTGAGGATTAAACATTAAAAAAACCCGTTAGTACTAAGCCTAACAGGTTTTTGTTTTTTATAAATTGATAAATGCAATCGCTAAAATTAGTCGCGGAATTTGCTCAACAAACGCAATAATTCAACATACAACCAAGCCAAAGTTACCAATAAACCTACTGCTGATACCCATTCCATATATTTGGGAGCTTGGTATTCTTCCCCTTTTTCAAAACTTTCAAAGTCAATGATTAGGTTAAGCGCAGCTACCACCACAATAACCAAACTTACCAAGATGCCAATAGGTCCGCCAGAGTGTAAATAAGGCATAGATACACCAAACATACCGATTACAAAACTCACCAAGTACAAAGCCATAATAGACATAGTGGCAGTAACGAGGATGGATTTGAACCGTTCGGTAGGCTGTATAATTTTTAATTTGTATGCCGCCAACATAACCGCCAAGCACAAGCCCGTGAGGGTAAGGGCGTTGAAAACAATCCCGCCACCAAATTTATTGGCATAAGCCATAGAAATAATCCCTAAGACCAAGCCTTCCAATACAGCATATACAGGCGCTAATGTACCCGCGCTTTGAGGGCGAGAGTATACAAAATAAGAGACTATAGCAGCAGCTATAGCACCAATAAGGACTACAGGGAAAACAGCAGCTCCCAACATATAAGGAATTTGCCAACCCACTATAGCGGATACAAACATAATCGCGGTAAGGATTAGTGTTTTGTTGACAGCCCCTTGTACGGTCATCACCCCTTCTGTGCGCACCAATTCGGCAACTTCTGGGTCTTGATAAGCCTCTTGTGCGCTTTGGGCGTAGCGTTCTTCGTTCATAAAAGGATTGGACGAGTTGAAAAAACGATTTCTGTCGCTCATAATGTTTGAATATTTAGTTTTAAAAAAATGTGAATTTTATGTTTTATAATACAACCATTAAACCAAAAAAAATAAAAAAAGTTCCAAAAAAAAATTACTTATGGAATGATTGGCTAACTTCTATCAATCCCACTATGTTTTGGTTAAATTCTTCCAACTCTTCAGCTGGCACCCACAATTCGTCGTGGATTTTGTCCCCTACATTTTGTACCTTAAATTTGGCTAAATACTCATTTTTTACCGCAAATTTGCACACAAAACCAGCCCCGTAAGCGGGAACGTTCCATTTTTGGCAAATTTCAACCGCATAAGCTTCGTTCATCACTGGATAAAAAATAGGCTGTTCGGGCAAGCGTGGGGGGAACTTTCTCCAGTCGCTCACAGCTATCAAATCCAATTCGGATTGATTTACGGGTCTGTACAAATAAGTTGTTTCCATACTTAATGTTTTTTTTATTGGTTTATTTTACTCAAAAACGATGTTCGTATTGGGCAAAGCCGCGCGCAATTTTTCCTGTTCGCTGTTGCTGATTTGATTGTCTAATAAATCCAAATTTTGTAAATTTTTCATCAAAAACAAACATTTGGGGATTTCTGTGAAAAGGTTATTGGATAAATCCAAACTAGTTAATTGGCTTAAATTGGCTAAACTATCGGGCAAATTGCTTAATTGATTATCGGATAGGTCTAAATCCGTCAACGTGGACAAATTACCTAATTCATCAGGCACAGCCAATAATTGATTGCGTTCCAAATTCAACCATTTTATAGCGGAAAGTTGTCCTATATTGTCGGGCAAACTGGTCAAAACATTATCGCTAAGGCTTAAATTTTGTAATTTTTGCAATTTGTTGATGCTTGGGCTTAAAGCCGAAAAACCACAGTGAGAAGCGTATAAATCGGTCAAATTTTCTAATTCGCCAATACTTTCGGGGAAATTTATCAATTCGTTGTCGTTCAAATCCAACCAAGTCAAGGCGCGTAAGTGGGCGAAATTAGCAGGCAATTCGGTCAAATCGTTGTCGGATAAATCCAACCATTGCAAGCGTTTTAAGTTGCCTATAGTTTCGGGTAAAGTGCTTAGCCTTGTGGCGGTCAAATCCAATTCTTCTAAGTGAGAAAGCGACAACAAAACGGGTGGAAATTCGCCCAATGGGTTATGTTCTACGTTGATTTTTAATAAATTATGTAAATCGGCTAACTCATTTGGTAAGCCTTTTAGCTGATTTTGGTGCAAATCTAAAAACTGTAAATTGCTTAATTTTCCCAACTCTGCGGGCAAATTTTCTAACCCATTTTCGCTCAAATCCAACCATTCCAAGCTGCTTAAATTGCCTATAGCTGGGGCTAATTTTTGCAAATTGGTAGCGGTTAAATCCAACTCTTGCAAGTTTTTCAACCCAAAAAGGGAAGGATGCCAACTATCGAAGGGATTATTTTCCAAATTCAGATGTTTTAACGCTTGCAAAAGGCTAAAATCGCCCAATGCGGACAAAGAATTATTAGCCAAAGACAAAAACTCCAACTTGTATAATTGTGAAATTGCAGCGGGGAATTTTTCCAATTGGTTGTAAGCCAAAGACAATTTTTGCAAATTTTGCAACCCCGCAAACGTCGCTGGCAAAACACTTAGCGAGTTAGATTTCAAATCCAACCAACCCAAATGGTTTAAGTTGCCAAAATTTTCGGGCAAATTTGTTAATTCGTTATTGGACAAATCTAACCAGCCCAATAGTTGCAATTGGTCAAAATCTGTGGGTAATTTGCTAAAAAAATTGTCAGAAATGTCCAAAACCGCCAACTTAGAGCAAGCCAACACCACTGAAGGAAAGGCTGAAAAACTATTGTTTTCCAAATTTAATCTTGTCAATTGGGTCAATTTGCTTATTTCTTCAGGCAATTGGTTGAGGTATTGACCCGATAAATCTGCCATTTCAGCGCTGGGATTTTGTAGAAGCTCTTGAAGGGCAGGGTTTATAGTTTCCATTTTTGGTTGAATTTTGATTGGTTTAATTTATTTGTTTTGAAAACGAAAATTTTAGTAAAAATATACGCTGGTTTTGGGTAGCCACTGGCGAATTTTTATTTTCTCTTCGTTGGATAGCGGATTACCTTCCAAAAATAATTCTTGTAAAGTATCTTTCATATCTTGGATAGCTTCAGGCAGTTTTTTCAGCCGATTGTTGCGTAAGTCCAACCAGATTAAATTTTTCATCTCCGATATTTGCTCTGGGATATTTTTAAGCGCATTATCAGACAAATCTAATTCGGTTAAATTGGGTATTTGACACACTATAGTTGGAAATTCATCAAAACTATTCCTTTCTAAATTAAGCCAAGTTAGTTTGGCCAATTTTTTGAACGAAGTGGGCAAATTATTCAATTGGTTGTTGGATAAATCCAATCTTTGCAATTTTTTCAACCCGACAATGTCAGCCTTGACCTCCAAAATTAGGTTGTAAGCCAAATATAATTCTTTCAAATTTTTGAGTTGGCTGATATTTCCCCCAAAAGCAAAGAGTTGATTGTGGCGCAAATCCAACCATTCCAAAACGGGTAATTCACAAAGGGACAAAGGGGCGTCAGTAAAATTATTTTCCGAAAGGTCTAACCAAACCAATTTTTTCAGATTGGCAAATTCTGCGGGCAAAATCGCGATTTGAGTAGCGGTTAAATCCAATTTTTCTAAGTTTAACAAGCCACAAACTGCGTCAGGAAGTTCAGAAAATGGATTGTTTTCTATGTTTAGATATTTTAACGCTTGCAAATTGGCTACAGATAGGGGCAAAAATGTCAATTCGTTATTTCTCGAGTCCAACCATTCCAAGTTTTGCAAATCACCCAAGCTATCGGGTAGTTCTTTCAAATCATTTTCGGATAAATCCAACCAAGTGAGTTGTTTTAACCCGCCAAAATTATCAGGCAATAGTTTTAAATCTGTATTCGTTAAGTCCAATTCGCGCAGGCTTGACAAATTGCACACACAAGCGGGCAGACGAGAAAGGGGATTGTGTTCTAGGTTTAGATGCTGTAAATCAACCAATTTTTCAAACTCTTTGGGTAATTTTTGCAGTTGGTTTTGGCTACAGTCCAACCAAGTGAGCGACAACAAGTTGGCAAATTCAGCAGGCAGTTGTGTTATAGAATTGTCGGACAAATCCAACCAAGTTAGGGTTTTGAGTTGGCCAATCGCGCCGGGCAAAGTTGTTAATCGGGTACAACTAAGGTCGAGTTCTCGTAAATTTGCTAAATTACAAATTGCTAAAGGTAAATCTGTTAAAGGATTTTTTTCTATATTTAGGGTTTGCAAATTGGTCAATTGTGCAAATTCAGCAGGCAAATGCTTTATTTTATTATTGTTCAAATCCAGCCAAAGCAAAGCGGTTAGTTCAGCTATTTGAGGTTCAATTTTAAATAGTTGATTGCCAGAACAATCTAATCGTTGTAATTTTTTCAAACCAAAAACTGCAGCTGGAATTTGGTCAAAATCGTTATTTTCTATGTTGAGTAACAATAAATTGACTAAATTTCCTAACCAATCAGGCAGCGAGTCTAGTTCGTTGTCAGCTACATTGAGCCGCAACAAATGGGTTGCTTGCGATAATTCGGGCGGCAATTTGCTCAAATCCATATCGCTTAAATCTAGCTCTTCAGGCGGATTGCTTTGTTGGAGCGAGGCGATTAACTGCTTGACATTCATAATAATATAGAATAAATATAAATATAAAAGAGGGCTAAAATGGGGCTAAAAAGTGAAATTTTGGGTGGAAATTTTTTTATGTCTGATAAAACGCTTGTTTGTCCTGCACGTGCTTGAGCAGTTTTTGTATTAATTCTATATCAGTAGCCGTATTATTCAGTTCATTTTCAATACTTTGCAAATCGGCTAAACTATCGGCGGCTTGTATTTTTTCTAAAAAAGAAAGTTCTATTTTTTCGCGTATCAATAAAGGGCGAGACTGGGAAAGGTCGTAGAGGTTGCTGATTTTAGTTTTAAAGTTCGTGTTAATGTTGTTAATCGCTAATTTTCTTGGATTGTGAAATCTCAAAAACAGATTAGATTTCATCACAATTTCTTTGATTTCTAAAAAATTAGCACTAATTGTGTAGGTAGATATGTCCAACAAAGTAAGATTATTTGCATTTAGACAAGTTAGTATTTTTTCCAACAAACTTTGTGCTTCATCCCAAACCCTTATATCTAACCTCAAAACAGCTGAAACAATAAAATTATTTTCAATAATTACTTGAATACAAGAAGATTTTTCTTCTCCCAATAGAATAATATTTTTTGCCCAAAATGGTCTTTGTGGGAGCAAGATTTGGATTTCTTGGAAAATATCAATTTTTTTGAGTTTGTTATGCCAAAAAATATGGTCTGCTATTTCGTTGGATTGTTGTTTTTTGATTCTTGATAACAAGAAAGCGGTCTCTGTTGGGATAATAAAGAAATCGGATTGCCAAATTGCCATAAGTTCATACTTTTATTTTAAGCGTTTCCAATAGTGGTTACGAGAGTGTAGATTTTTACAATAGCACGGGGTTTTATACCCGGTGCGTTGGATAAAATAAACCTTATTGGCGTGGGGTTTTACACCCCACGCATGAAATCAAATAAAAAAACGCTATATTTTTATAAATTTTTTCTTGCCGCGTGGGGTGTAAAACCCCACGCTATTGAGCCCGACTTGTGTTATCTTTTCCCCATTAAATTTCACTAAACACCTTTTAAATTTACATCAGTAGCGGTATTATTCAGTTCATTTTCAATTTTCCTTTTTTATCAGATAATAAACGCAGGAGGTCAAAAAATTTCTAAAATAAGGAATCCAGCGTATAACAGCGTATTGGTGGCGTGGTTTCCAGCCAAATTTATACTCGTAAATTGGGTTGGTAAAATAATGGATATTATCCTGTAAGCTATAGTTATTTTGGCGGCTAATGCGCTCAAACCGCTCTATAGAAATGCCCGTAGATTTCACTTCCAATAAATCTTTAACTATAGCTTCACTTTCGCCCCCGCGCCGCAAAATCCAAGCGTATAAAAAAGCGGGCAAAAGATGATAATAAGGCAATTTGGCTAAAAAGCGGCTTTTCTGACAAATTTGTTGATGACCGCCAAAAGGCATCTGCCAAGGGGGAAAACCCGCATAAATACAACCGTTGGGTTTGAGAAAATTGCGCAGAGTAGCCAATAATTTTTTCTGGTCGGGTATGTGTTCAATCACATCTTTCATCACTATCAGGTCAAATGTGCCGCCTAATTCTTCTGCCACATCTTGCACATCGTAGATATTTTTGCTAAAAATTTGACAAACGCCTTTATCAATAAATTCCTGTAGGAATTGTTTGGCGTTTTCCGCTCTGTTTTCCACCAATTCTACCCCCACGCCCACGCAACCTTTTTCCATAAAAGCGCGTAAAACGCCCCCTTCGCCACAGCCAATTTCCAACACGCGTGCGCCTGCTGGGAGAGGGAAGGTTCGTTCTATAAACGGAATAACGTATTTTGTGGCGTTGGCGGTTTGATAATCAAAATAAACCCGCGTATCTGCGTGAAAATCAAACATATAACTGCTTATTTTTATAATTTTTCTGCAAATATTAAGGATATTTTTTCAGTTTTTTGAACTTATCCCCTCTTTTTTGCCTTTATTTAAACCGCAAATATAACACATTTATAATGTAGCGATAGTTTTTTTTATCAAAAACGATTTTTTTTTATCCAAAAGGGTTGAAAAAATGCTAAAATTGGCGAATTTTGCCGCTCAATTGGTATTTTAAAGCAAATTGAACCCCTAAAATAAACTTTTAAGCAAAAAAAATGGCATTAGATTTACAAAAAGTGCGCATCGACAAATGGCTTTGGGCTGTGCGCATATTCAAAAGCCGTACTCAAGCTACAGACGCTTGCCAAGCAGGGCGGGTGAGTTTGAACGGAAACAACGCCAAACCTTCTAGCGTGGTGCAGCGTGGAAGCATTATTAAGATTAAAAAAGAGGGTTTTAATCTCACTTACAAGGTTTTTGATTTATTAGAAAAACGGGTGAGTGCTGATTTGGCTGCTCCTTGTTATGAAAATCAAACCCCAGCAGAAGAGCTAAACAAGTTCAAAGATTGGTTTTTGGCCAATTCTACTGGGGAGTTTCGCGATAGGGGAGCAGGTCGCCCTACCAAAAGAGAACGTCGAGAAATTGACACATTCAAAGATGATGATTTGCACGAAGATGGAGACAATGAGGACGAAAATGAAATTCATCTGTAGAAAAAAAACGCTGTTAGTTGGAGTTACTAACAGCGTTTTTATATTGTTGTAAAATAAATGATTGCGAACCTCTGCTATTCAAAACAACAAAGTTTTTTATTTTTTCTGTTGGGCAAATTTTTGCTGAAATTCAGCCCAAGGGGTGGTTTTGTAATGGTCTTCTGCCAAATAGTGCAAAATCGCATCAAAAGTAGGAATATCTAAATATCCAGGGATACGTTGTAGGAGTTGAATTTCTTCATTCAAAAAAATAACGGTTGGATAACTCATTTGTCCGTCCATCAGCGAGGCAGCCAACTCGTGGTAGCCGCGATTGCCTTGAGCGACAAACTTAAAGGTATGTCCAGCAAATAATATATCGGCTCTTTGCTCGGCGTTTAATTTGACAGGATAAAAATGTTTGTTGAGATAAGGGGCAATTCCCGCACTTTCAAACGTTTCGGCGTCCATTTTTTTGCACCAACCACACCAATCTGTGTAAATATCTATAAACATTTTTTTGGGTTTTCTACCCGCTTTTTTGTCTTTTTCCAGTTGGCTTACCGCTTCTTCAAAAGTCATCCATTGTACTGTGCCTTGGATATGTTGTGGCTCGTGTTTGAATATATCGTTTTGGTAGGAGAACGCAAACGCTATAGAAACAAATAGCAATGCGATTAGACTGAACCATATTTTTTTCATATTGTTATCTTTTTATTGGGGTTGATTGTCGTTTAAATTGTTTATTTGGCGCAAAGTTATAAACTCCCTTACAAATTTAATACCAATTTTATCTTTTTAGTAAAAAATTAGCAAAAAATTAACTATTTTATGAAAAAAATCGTCCTTGCGGTGGGTGGAGCTAGTGGTTCTATTTATGCCAAAGTATTGCTTGACCGTTTGCAGCAGTACCAAAGCCAATTGGCGGCTGTGGGGGTGGTGATGAGCGACAACGCCAAATTCAATTGGGAATACGAGTTGGGCAATCGCGATTATGAAAAATATCCGTTTCAATTTTACGACAAAAAGGATTTTCTTGCCCCTTTTGCTTCTGGTTCGGCTCGTTACGAAACGATGATAGTTTGCCCCTGCTCTATGGGTTTGCTGGCGCGTATTGCTACGGGCGTTTCCGACGACTTGACCACGCGAGCGGCGGATGTGATTCTGAAAGAGCGGCGCAAATTGATTTTAGTGCCTCGCGATACACCTTATAGTTTGTTGCATTTGCAAAATATGCAAAATTTGACCCAAATGGGCGCAATTATTGCCCCTGCTTCGCCCTCTTTCTACAGCCGTCCCAATACTTTCGAGGAGTTGGTGGCTACGGTTATAGACCGTGTGTTGGATTTGGCGGGTTTGCAGATTGATACTTATCGCTGGTCGGAATGATAATTTTTTTAAAATTTAATCTATGAGCTTTTTGGAGATTGTAGCGGTGGTTTTCAGCGTCGCTTGTGTGCTGCTGAGTATGTACAAAAACGTATGGACTTGGCTGGTGGGGATTGTGGGCATTGTCGCCTATTTTTACCTGTTTTATGAAGCCAAACTCTACGGGGATATGTCTTTGCAGATTATCTACTTCGGGCAAAGTTTGTACGGCTGGTGGTTTTGGCAGTTGAAACCCGCTTTGGCAAAAAATACCGTTTTAGACAATAATTCCTCATCTGTAATTGATAACGATTTTATACCCCAAAAATTAAGCAAGTTGGGGCTAATTTATACCATTTTGGGGCTAAGTTTCTCTTTTGGAATAAGTGCTTATTTGCTATCTTGGACAAATGCAGACTTGCCTTATTTGGATGCTGCGGCGAGTTCTATCAGCTTGATAGCCAACTGGTTATTGGCGCGCAAAGTGTTGGAAAATTGGCTGCTTTGGATAATTGCCGACGCTTTATTGGTTTATATCTTCATCAGCAAAGAGTTATATTTATCCGCCGCCACGTATTTATTATTTTTAATTTTGGCAATTTTCGCTTTTATCAAATGGCAAAAAAGTATAAAAGAGGTTTAGTTTTTGGCAAATTTATGCCTTTCCATAAAGGGCACGAGTTTTTAATCCAAACGGCTGCTAATCAATGCGATGAGGTGTTTGTATTGGTTTGTTCTGTGCCTACAGAGCCTATAGCGGGCGAGTTGCGTTATGCAGCCGTTAAGCGCACATTTCCGCGATTGAATGTTTTGCACGTTACGGATAAAAACCCATCTTATCCCCACGAACATAAGTTTTTCTGGCCGATTTGGTTGGATACTTTCCATAGAAACGCGCCCGATTGTGATGTAGTTTTTACTTCAGAAACTTACGGGGATGAAGTGGCGGCGCGTATGGGGATAACGCACGTTTGTGTGGATAAAGCGAGAAGTACTTTTCCCGTTTCGGGTACGGCTTTGCGCGAAAATTTGATACAATTTTGGGATTTTTTGCCCCCAGCTTCGCGCGTTTTTATGTGTCCGAGGGTGGCTTTGTTGGGTGCTGAAAGTGTGGGAAAATCTACCTTGTCCGAAAAATTGGCTGCTTATTTCAACACCGTTTTTGTGCCTGAATACGGGCGCGACTATGTGGATAAATTTGGGCATAATCTCAGCCCGTTGGATTTGGCGCATATAGCCGCTGGGCAATTATATGCGGAAGACGAAGCCGCTACCCGCGCTAACCGAATTTTATTCTGCGATACCGAGCTTTTGACCACGCAAATTTGGTCGGAAATCTACTGTGGCGTTTGCCCCGATTGGATTATACACCAAAACCACTTGCGCAAATACCAACTTTTCTTACTTTTGGATAGTGATGTGGATTGGGTGGATGACGGCACGCGTTTGTACAAAAATATCCGCCAAGCGCAGACGGCGCGGATTGTGGGGGAGTTGGAGAGTAGAAATTTGCCTTATGTGTGGATTAAGGGCGATTTTGAGCGTAGAGAAAAAGCGGCTATAGCGGCGGTTAAGCAACATTTTCCATTTTTGTAATAAAAAAGCTGTTTAGCAATTAAATCATCTAATTCATAGAAGAAAAAGCGCACGGATTTTACTGCGTATCAATAGCGTGGGGTTTTATACCCCACGCGGCAATAAAATTTCAATCAAAATAACGAAAAATTCCTATTTTTTTATCTGATTTTGTGCGTGGGGTATAAAACCCCACGCTATTGATACAGTTTCAAACTAAACCCTTTTCAACATTTTGAGCACTTTATTTTTTTCCAAAAACGCAACCGCAACCAAATAAACGGCCAAAAAGGCAAAATTAAACCCTTGCATCAGCCAAAAATCTGCGCCTACAAACGATTTTATGAACAAAAATAACTGCCAAAACCCAACGGCGGCTACAATATGGGCGCAAATTCTACCCGTTTGGTACGGAATGGGGAAATGACGCTGCCCCAACACATAACACAGCAACACCATAGCCAAATAACAGCCCAAAGTAGCCCAAGCTGCGCCCAAATAACCAATTTTGGGGATTAATAAAAAGTTCAAAATCAGGGTAATAGCTGCGCCGAAAAAGCCAATATAAGCTGCAAATTGGGTTTTGTTCGCTAATTTGAACCAAGCGGCTAAGTTGTAATATAAACCCAAAAACAGGTTGGCTAATAATAAAATCGGCACAATAACCAAACCCACCCTGTAGGCTTCTGCCACAAAATACTGCCCCAAATCCATAAATAACATCACGGACACAAACCCCGCACAAGCCGCTAAATTGAATAAATAGGAGACATCGGCGTAAATTTGGCGCGCGTCTTGTCGGTTGGATTCTCTAAAAAAGAACGGTTCGGCTGCATAATTGAACGCTTGGGTGAATAAATTCATAAAAATGGCGATTTTATAACAGCCCCCGTAAATCCCCACCTCGTATAAACGCTCTTCAACGCTGCCCGTTAATAAATTTTTTAACAAAATTCGGTCTAAAACCTCATTCACTGCCCCAGCCAATCCCGCCAAAACGAGCGGAAACGAGTAAAAAAGTATTTTTTTGCACAATTGCCAATCAAAAACTGCTTTTATGGATTCGTTTTTTGTCCAAAAAGTGAGCGAAAATTGGGGTAATAACAACAACACCGAACTTGCGCTGGCGATTAAATTCGCCAAAAATACATAATCTACCCTGTTTTCTGCCTTATAAAAACTCAACCCGTAGCGGGGCGCAATCTCTAAAAAAAACAGAATGGCAAAAATTTGTACCACTAAGTTCATAATTTTTACCAAAGCGAACTTTTTTGCCTTATTTTCCAACCGCAAACGCGCCAAGGGCAAAGCCGCCAACGCATCAAAAGCCAAAATCAACCCAAAATAAGCCACAAACGCGCTTTTGTCGGGATATTCCAACCACACCGCTATAGGCGCAGCAAAAATGAGCAGCAAAGCAGTCAGCAAAAAGGTTGCGCCGTACAGAATGGAAGCAGCGGACAAAAAGCTGTGGGCGCGATTTTCAAAATTTTTGCCAAAGTTGAAAAAAGCTGTTTCTACCCGAAAAGAGAACAAAATGAGCAAAAACGCGGCGTAAGCGTACAAATCGGTTTGTAAGCCCAACTCTTTGGGGGCGAAAGCGCGGGTTAGGTAAGGGGTCAGAAATACAAAAGTTACCAGCCTGCCTATAATGCTGCTGATGCCGTATAGTGCGACTTGACTGAATAATTTTTTGAGAATGGACATAATAAAATTTTGATAAAATTTGTACAAAAAAAAAGCCCCATTGGGGCTATAGATAAGACTAATTTGCTGAAAAGTCGGTTATATTTTGGCTATTATATTTTTGGCGCGCTGTTGAAAACTGTTTTCTACTTCAGACAAAAAAGCAAGATGTTTTTTTGCCAACTCGGGTTGGTTGTCGCGTAGTGCTGAAAGTGCCAACAAAAATCTGGCATCATCACGCAATATACAATCTTGATTGGCAACCAACTGTAGATGAAAATCCGCTTGCTGAAGTTCGTTTTTATCCAAAAAATTCATCCCTAGCAAAAAATCAGCGCGAAAATCCCCCGTTTCGTGCTCAGGGTTGAGCAGCGCAAGGGCTTGATTGGGTTGCTGTTGGGTGCTAAAATTCAAACTTTGTACTTGTTGGGGGCTAAAAATACCAGTTGCATTTTCTGGGTTGGATTGGGAGACAGCCCTTTCCGTTTCTAGATAACTTTGGGCTAAATTTTGGCTATATTCTATATAAATAAGATTGTAACGTTGTTGTTGTTGGTATTGGAAGCCAGCAAAAGTGATAAAACCTAGTAAAACTAAGCCTACAAACACAGTTTTTTTCATACTTGATTTGATTATATTTTTTTAAGCAGTTGGCTTGCAATTTTCATACCAACGTTCAAAACGAACGCAAAGAAAATAAATTTATTTTAGCAAGCAACCAAAAATATCAAAAATTGTTATACTTTTGTGGCTAAACTTACGTAATAATCCAAAATAGGTTGCTTTTTTCATCAAAATATAAATTTTTATCCAAATAATGTACGAATTTCTAATCACTTTTGGCGTATCACTAGGGCTTATCGGCGCATTTTTTTTGCTGATGAATGTAAGCTATATTTTCAAAGGTCGCCCTTTTCGCGGGGGCTGCGCTCAAAATAATCCTATGCTTAAAAACAAAATTGGAGAGTGCCAAACCTGCGGGCGCAAAGTGGGCGAAGATTGCCAAATGCCAGAAGCCCACTAAGTTTTGGCTAGCCAAAAGCTTAATTTTATAGCCTAAAAAGCTAATTTTTCCCCAGCGATAACCCGTTTGGGGATTTTTTTTGCGCTTAGGGCAAAAAAAGTCATATTTTTTTGCATAAAAAAGTGGTAAAAAATACAAAAAAGTTAAAAAAGTTCCCTTTTTTGTTAAAATTTTCAAAAAAAATACATATTTTTTGGCTAAAAGTTTGTATAGTAAATTTTAAAAGGTAGTTTTGCCCCCGTTTTGGCGAATGTCGCCCATTTATTAACTGATTAAAAATCATTATAATGCATTTAAAGCTAAAAGCCTTGCGCCTTTGTAGTGCTTATTTTTTCACCATGTTTGCAGCTTCTGTATTTGTCAATATAGCTTGTATTCAACCCTCAATTTCCAACGAAGCACCTGCTGAATTATTACAATCTTATTTAGAAAAGATAGAAAAATTGGAGTTGGAAAATCGTGCTGCTCAAATCAATATAGCCACTGAAGACTTGACTGGTTTGATAACATTGGTAGAAAAAAAACGCGCTCGTACGCAAGAAAAAACACAACGCGAGTTAGCCCGTGCTGAGCGTTTGAGCCGCAATAACGAAAATTTGACCAAAACTGTAGCCGCTACCCAAACTATAGTAAAAACTTACGCCGCTGCCGCGCCTGTAGCTGATGCTGAAAATGACCCTCATCCCAACGCTGGAAATTATTCCAAAACGTTTGTACCAATGGACAAAGATGTAGAGGCTATACCAGTAAAATACGCACAAGAATCCGAAAAATACTCCGAAGTTGATATTCGCAATACGATTATTGGTAAAGCCAAAGCCCATTTGGGAACTAAATACGTATGGGCGGGCAAAAAACCCGGCGGTTTTGATTGTTCTGGATTTACTTCTTATATGATGAGCCAATATGGGATAAATGTTAGCCCAAGTTCTCGCCACCAAGGTTTGCAGGGTGATTATTGCAAAATATCTGATGCAAAAACAGGCGATTTGGTTTTCTTCTCTAAATATGGCAAAGGTGGTCGCATTACCCACGTGGCGTTGGTGGTAGAAAACACAGGACACGAACTGTATGTTATCCACGCTTGCTCTCGCGGTATCGTTATCGATAATATATTGAACGATAAGTATTGGACTCCCAAAATTTTGTACGCGCGCAATGTTATCAGCCCCAAAGCTAAAGCTGCCAAAATGGATAAAAAAGCGGATAAAAAAGCTGAACCACAGATTACGCCAGCAGAGACTGCACCAGCCGCGCCCACCGTTACAGAAAAAATATAATCTAAATCTGAATATATCAAAGCTCGCTTCGGCGGGCTTTTTTATTTTAAAAGATGTTGTGATAAAGTTTTAGATAGTCCCGCGCAGTGCGAATGATGTTATAATAAAAATATGCTAATTTCTAATAAATTTTCTACAGTATAATTGCTCGCTTAGGCGGGCTTTTTTTATGGATAGGTTTAAAAAATGGCTTTTTTTGGGCTTTTTTCGCATTTTTTGCTTTTTGTAGATACCAATTAAGAATAAAAGGCGTTTATTTGCGCATTCTTAACCATAAAATTTATAACAGCTTATGTTTCCCTTATTTTTGTTCCAACCCGCTTTGCCCGCAGCAGATACTACAGCGGCTACTGTCAAAAGTTTTTCTTTATTGGATATTATCGCCTCTGGGGGGATTTTGGGGATTTTGAACGTGGTAGCGCAGGTAGCTTTGGCGTTGATAGCGGTTTATATCATCATTGAGCGTTATTTTACCATTAAGCGCGCGGGGGAAGTGGATGACAATTTTATGAACCAAATCCGCAGTTATGTTCAAAACGCTGATATACAGGCAGCTTTAACCTTGTGCAGAAACACAGACACGCCCGTAGCGCGTATGGTGGGCAAGGGTTTGCAGCGTATCGGAAAGCCTATGTCTGATATTCGCGACTCGGTGGAAAATGTGGGCAATTTGGAGATTTACAAGTTGGAAAATCGCATTTCTATGATAGCCACTATTTCTGGAGCTTGTCCTATGATTGGATTTTTGGGAACAGTAACGGGGATGATACAAGCGTTTTATACGATGTCCAGCACCAATAACGTAACCCCGCAAGCCTTGGCGAGTGGTATTTATCAAGCGTTGATAACTACAGCCTTTGGTTTGGTGGTGGGTATAATCTGTTTTATGGCGTACAACACCTTTATCGCCTCTGTGGATAGAGTAGTGTTCAAAATGGAAGCCGCTACATTGGAGTTTTTGGACTTATTGCAAGAGCCAGCTTAAACCTTTTTTATTAATGCTTAAATCAAGCGAGCTATGAGTTTAAAAATTCGCAGCAAAGTATCTGCTGAGTTCAATATGTCCTCGCTAACGGATATTATCTTTTTATTGCTAATTTTCTTTATGCTCACGTCCAGCAGCGCGAGTTCTAATATATTAAGGTTAAAATTGCCCCAATCTGGTAGCACAACCCCTTCCCCTCAAACATTTGCGGTTTCTATCACCAACAAAGGGCAGTATTATGTGGCTGAAGATATAGTGCCTTATGCTCAATTAGAGGAAAAATTATTGGCGCGTATCAAAAAAGAACGCCTTGCCGAAAAACAATCTGGGGGCATAGATGGGCAAATTACTATAGTGCTGAACGTAGAGCAGGAAGTGGATACGGGTACTATAGTGGATGCGATGCAGATAGCGAATAAAATCGGCGTAAGGTTGATTTTGGCTACTGATGTGCGCAAGCCGCTACAATACTAACCCCTTTCTCAACCCTTTAAATATAGATATTATGGCCTTCAAAAAAGGGGGGAAAGTATCCGCCGAGTTCAATATGTCCTCGCTTACGGATATTATATTCCTGTTATTAATTTTCTTTATGCTCACTTCGGGTTTGGTTAGCCCCAACGCTATCAACCTCAAACTGCCCAGTTCTAGCAGCAGCAAAGCCCAATCCAGCCGCAAACCGATTACAATCAGCTTGGATGAAAACGGGCAGTATCAATTCAACGGACAAGGGACAACTTTCGCCCAACTCGCCCCCAAGCTAAAAGCGGCTGTAGCCAGCGACGGGCGCAATCCCAAAGAAATCACCAGCATATTGGAAGTTCATCCCAAAGTACAAGCGCAAAAGTTGGTGGATATAGTGGAATTGGTTATTGATTCGGGTACAAAGATGGTTTTGGCTACCAAAGCGCATTCGCCCGAAACCAAATAAACGGCAGTTTTTTTTTATATTATCCAATTTATAGCAATTAGGGTTACAAGAGCGTATATTTTTTACAATAGCACGGGGTTTCGCTTATTTCATAGCAAAAAATACATTGTTTTTATAATTTTTTGTAAAACACGCTCTCGTAACCCGTTAGACAAGATACTATATAGAATAATTGTTTAAGGAAAAGAACTTTATAAAAAACTTGGGCTTGCAATTTTTTTTAACGGCTTACGCCTAAAAAATTGTTTCTCCGTACTTTTTGCAGGCGCAAAAAGTACCAAAAACGCCCTGTTTCTACAAACTTGTTCGCTCCGCTTGCTAAAGCTGCGCTCCGTCTCACTTCAAACAGTGTAGAAACTCAACGGATTGGTGTAGTTACGCGCTCCGCGCGGCTTTTTTCTTTATTTTTGTCCATTTACTCATAGCAAAATAAACAATCGTGCAGGTCAAATTTAGGCGCAATACGCACCGCTCCGCTCAAATGGGCAAGCGCGGCTTGATGCTCATATTAGCTATAGTGTTGGTATCGGGGTTGATTTATACCTTTTCAAAACAAGTCCAACCTTTTGCGGCAGCGCAGCCGAGTAAATATATGCTTCCTGTGCGTTTTTTGCCCCAACAGCGTTATTTAGTGCATACGGACACAACCGATTACGCGCATTTTGCATCTACTTTGTTGCGCCACGCAGCCGCTTATCAATCCCAGCCCCAGCGGTTGCAAATCGTATTTTTTATCCCCCCACACTTGAATATGGGCGAATTGCAGGATTTATACCAAATTGCTGCTGCTACCCCGTTTGAAACCGTGTTGAAAAAAGTAGATTATTAACCTTTTTTATCCCGTTTAGAATTATGGAAAATCCCTCTTTTAAAATTTTTGACCACCCCGAATATCACCGCAGGGGTATTATTGGTAGTATTATCGCGCTGATTTTGATTTTAATCGTCTTACTACTGCAATTTTTTACCACCACTTTCCCCCTGCCTGAAGCTGAAGGTTTGGCTGTGGCTTTTGGGAATGTGGAAGAAGCGGGCGGGGGGAATAATACCAACCCTGAACCTACCCCTAATCCCAATACTAATAATCCCGAACCTATCAAAACGGACGATAAGGCTACCGTTGATGATAAAGATGCGGATAAAATAGATACGGACAAAAAACCGAACACCAACACTAACAATAACACGAATACCAACAATAATTCCAATAGCAACGTTAATAATAACGCGCTGTTTGGGGGTTCGGGCAATGGCTCTGGCAACGGTAAGCAGGGCGACCCTTACGGTACAAAAGATGATATTGGCGGTACAGGACGCGGCGACCAAGGCAACGGCAACGGAGAAGTCGGCAATCGCAAAATTTCGCAAAAATGCCCTTCAGTTATCAGCCGCAGCGATTGGGACGAAGAGGGAACGGCTTGGGTGTATATCTGCGTGGCTGAAAATGGTACAGTTTTGGAGGCTTCTTTCGTGCAAAAAACCAATAGGGGGGAAGTTTCCAACATTACCAAACGCAGCCAGCAAAAAATAGCCGAGGATTGCGCCCGCGAGTATCAATACGAAGCCGCTACAGGGCAAGGTCAGGCTTGTGGTACGATTCCTATCCGCTTCCGCAAACAGTAAAATAGCTAAGATAAGATATTTTATAAAAAAAAAGCAACCCGTCTATTAGATGAGTTGCTTTTTTTTATGCTAATTTGTTAGCCTTTTTTAATCGTTTTGTAGATGCTGTCGAAGAGTTTTTCCGATTTGCGTCTTTTGTTATAAGTTTCTGTCATATATATCAGCACCACTTTTTTATCGTGGTTGAAAACCAGCACTTTTGACCAATAACCTTCATAATCTTCTGGTTCTTCGGCTTCTTCCAAATCTGGTTCTTCATCATCTTCATACACTTGCACAGCAAAACCGCTAAGATTCATTTTTGCCATTTCGCCCTGCAAGTCGGTAAAACTGCCTTGATAATCAACCTCTTCTTTGAAGAATTTTAAAATTTGTTCTTCATTTTTTTTGCTGTCATTGGATTGAGCAAAGGTGAAAATGGTGAGTTCGTTGTCGTTTTTGGGGCTAGCAAATTTGAACCCGTCCGCGCCTATGGCAGATTTTACCCAGTTTTTGGGAACGCTCCAAGTAAGCCCCCATTTTTTGTGCGGAACTAAATTTTGCGCAAAGCCAGTTATTGCCCAAGCTAAGCAGGCCAAAGATAAAAAAAGTTGTTTCATTTTGGAATGGTTGATTTTTGTTGTTTGAAAATTGATATACGAAATAAAATTGAGCGCAAAGCTACAAATTTAACGCCAAATAGCTGCCAAAATTATCTAATTTTTTTATAACGGTAAAAAAAAGTAATTTTTAGCCTTTTTTTGTTAAAAAATCTTACCTTTGCAGCCTATTATTCAACTATTTCAAACTTTTTCTTTATGCAGCACGCCACCAATTTTAGCCAAAAAAACTCTTTGTTGAACCAATTTATCGCCCAGTTGAGGGATGTCAATGTACAAGGGGACAGGATGCGATTTAGGCACAATTTAAAAAAAATAGGGCAGGTTCTAGCTTATGAAATCAGTCAAACGCTGAATTATCAAACTGTAGAGGTGGAAACCCCTTTTGGGTTTTGTTCTATACCAGCTATGACCCCCCAACCGGTAATCGCTACGATTATGCGCGCGGGTTTGCCTATGCACGAGGGAATGTTGGATTTTTTCGACGCTGCCGACAATGCTTTTGTTTCCGCTTATCGCCGACACCATAAAGACGGCAGTTTTGAGGTTGCGGTAGAGTATGTGTCTTGCCCTATGCTCAACGACAGACCTTTGTTGATTTGCGACCCGATGCTGGCTACAGGTTCGTCTATTGTGATGACGATAAAAGAACTGCTCAAACACGGTCAGCCTTCTTGTGTGCATATAGCTGTGGCTGTGGCTTCGCAAGAAGGGGTGGATTATGTGCAGCGGCATTTGCCTTTTGCTCGTTTGTGGGTTTGTGCGATTGACGAAGAATTGACCGCTAAATCGTATATTGTGCCTGGATTGGGCGATGCGGGCGACTTGGCTTATGGGGCTAAATCGGTGGAGTAGCTATTGCTGGGCTAGTAAATTTATAAATTTCATACTTGCAATATAGTTGCAAAAATAGATTTTTTTTTATAAATAAATAGTTGATTATGAAAAGGTTTTATATATTTGCAGCGTGGAAATATAAAATATGGCTATAGAGTTAATACAATATAATCCTGAACACCACACCGTTTCTAATAGCCATATACCTGAGGATATTTTGCTAGCTATCCAACACAGTACGTCTAAATGCGTAAATTGGGTGGATATAGATATACTACAGCGGGATTGGGTGGAGGCTATCTGCAAAAATTTTGGCGTACACGAGTTATTGATTGAGGATATTTTTAATCATAATCATCTACCCAAGTACGAATTTTATGAAGATTATTGCTTTATGACCCTTAAAATGCTTTCTGTGGCTACAAACGCAGAGGGGCTTCACTTTATACAAAGTGAGCAGGTCAGCATATTAATGGGCAGCAATTGGGTGCTAACTGTGCAGGAAATAGAAGGGGATATTTTTGGCGAAGTGCGGCACAGATTGGCCAAATCCTTAGGCAATTTGAGAAAAAGGCAGTCGGACTATCTTTTTTATAGGCTAATAGATACAACAGTAGATTTCTACTTTGTGGTTTTGGAGTTTTTGCGCGAGCAGATTGAGGATTTGGAAGTTCGCATCACTGCCCAACCAGAGTTGAATATAGCAGAAGATATTTTGTTTCTAAAATCTCAACTGCGCACTGTGCGCAAGTATGTGCAGCCTTTGCGGATAGAAATAAACCGACTTAGGATAGAACCGCCTAGCTTAATCCATAAAAATAATTTATTTTATTTTAACGATTTGAATGACCACTTGGTTATGTTGGAAAGTAGCTTTGAAACTTCGAGGGAGATGCTCAACGATTTGACGGATTTGCATCTTTCTTATCTGAGCCATAGCACCAATCAAGTGATGAAAACGTTAAGTGTGGTTTCTACCATCTTTATCCCTTTGACTTTTATAGCTGGTGTTTATGGGATGAACTTTGAATTTATGCCTGAACTCGAACAAGTTTGGGCTTATCCAGCACTTTTGGGTTTTATGTTATCTTTGGCTATTATTTTAATATGGTTGATGAAGAGGAAGCGTTGGTTTTAGCCCTCAAAAAATGAAAATTGTTTTATTATCTTTCTTTAATAAATTTAATTCAAATTTTGCTTGTTCTATGAAAATTTTTACCAAACAGACCCTATTGTCATTAAGCGTAGCTTCGCTATTGGCAACGTCTTTATCCGCGCAGCATCAGCATAGCTCTCGCTGCAACGCAATGGATGTTTTCGACCGTATGTTGGAAACTGACCCCAATTTTGCCCTACAACGCGCTAATATCGACGAACACGCGCGCGAATTTGAACGCGGACAGCACGTAGCCGAGCGGAATGTTATCACCATACCTGTAGTTGTACACGTGGTTTATAACACTACCGCACAAAATATCAGCGATGCGCAAATCCAATCTCAAATTGATGTGCTTAATGCAGATTTTCGCCGACTCAACAGCGATAGAACTTTAGTGCCAGCTGCTTTTGCTAGCTTGGCGGCTGACGTAGAAATCCAATTTTGTATGGCGCGTAGAGACCCTAGCGGCAATGCTACTACAGGTATCACCCGCACCCAAACCAGCGTAACGGGTTTTTCTACCAATGATGGGGTAAAACGCGCTTCTTCTGGGGGAAAAGACCCTTGGAATACAAGCCAATATCTAAATATGTGGGTTTGTAATATGACAGGGGGGATTTTGGGCTATGCTCAATTTCCTGGTGGCGCAGCCGCTACTGATGGGGTTGTAATGGGACACACTTGCTTTGGTACTACAGGTACAGCACAAGCACCTTACAATAGAGGGCGCACAGCTACCCACGAGGTTGGCCACTGGCTCAATTTATTCCACATTTGGGGCGACGATGGTACATCTTGTACAGGTTCTGACCAAGTGACAGATACCCCCAACCAAGCGGATGAAAATTATGGTTGCCCAAGCTTTCCTACCGCATCTTGCAGCAATACTAGCGATATGTATATGAATTATATGGATTATACAGATGATGCTTGTATGTATATGTTCACAACAGGACAAAAAACGAGAATGAGAGCTTTATTCGCTGCTGGCGGTTCAAGAGCGAGCTTGGCTACTTCACAAGGTTGTGTAGCTCCAACAACTGCTTCTTGCGGCGTAGCGGGAAGCCTTAGCACGACAGGACTTAGTACGACAGGCGCAACGCTTAATTGGGGCGCAGTTTCTGGTGCTACTTCTTACAATGTACGTTACAAAGCGACTTCTACCACCACTTGGACAACCACCACCAGCACCACCACAAGCAGAGCCATTACAGGTTTGACCGCAGGCACAGCTTACGAGTTTCAAGTACAAGCAGTTTGTGGCACTACTTCAGGCAACTTTACCGTTTCTAGCAACTTTACCACCACTGCTAGCGGCACAACCTGTTCTGATGTGTACGAATCCAACAACAGCCGCACAGCAGCGCGCGCTATTGCTACCAACACCAACATCACCGCTCAAATCGGTACAAGCACAGACCAAGATTGGTTCTCGTTCAGCACCACCAGCACAGCTAGAAATATCCGCATTACTTTGACTGGCTTACCAGCAGATTATGATGTAGAATTGTACAACTCTGCGGGTACATTGGTGGGTTCTTCTGCTAATGGCAGCACGACCAGCGAAACTATCAACTTTAATACCACCACTACAGGTACTTACTTTGTGCGTGTATTCGGTTATAACGGCGCATTCTCAAGCACAGCTTGCTATACATTGAGAGCAGCTACTTCTTCTACCAACTTCCGCATCGGGGCTGAAACTGAAGAAGAAACTACCCCAAAAGAAATTAGCAATGTAGTGGCTGAAACTGCTATGCGTTTATATCCTAATCCTGCTCGCACCAACATCAATTTGGTTTATCAATCTGCTGATAATCAACAAATTTTCGTGAATATGTACGATGCTTTAGGTCGTAAAGTGGCTAGCTTCAACCAAACCGCTTACCAAGGCGAAAACTCTTACCAAATCAACGTAGAAATGCTACAAAAAGGCGTTTATTTGATGGAAGTAAGCGATGAAATGGGCGTTAATCGCAAAATTGAGAAATTTATCATAGAATAATTAGGCTTTATACCCTAAATAAAAAAAGGCTGCTTTCGCGAGAAAGTGGCCTTTTTTGTTAAAAATAAAAAATATCTGGCACGATTTTTGTTGCTTTTATAAAATTTTTATCAACTTTTAAAAATAGCTTATTATGCAAAAACTAATTCTTTTCTTTATGCTATGTTTTATAATAAATATAGCTCACGCGCAAACAGAGTTGGCAGTTTCTAATACTGAAAACCTAAATACTACCCAAGCTAATACGGCAAAACTAATTTTATATAGACCTTACGCTTTGGGTAATTGTTTGTATAGTCCTAAATTGATTTTAGGCGCGCAAAAAGTAAGGTTAAAAAATCGCCATTTATTGGAACTAGAAATTCCTGTGGGCGACTATAGTATTAAAAATAAAGATTTTACTATCTTTACTCGAAAAATAGGTTTTAATCTCAATGTAGAAGCGGGCAAAACTTATTACGTTCGTTATCGTGTTTTGTCTGATATATTCATTGCTATTGACGAATTTATACAAGTGGAAGAAAATTTTGCTAAACAAGAGATAGCCAAAGGCAAGTTTAAAACCAAAAAATAAAATAGAAAAAGGCTGCTTTCGCGAGAAAGTGGCCTTTTTTATTGCTTAAAAATGTAGATATTTTCCCATTTTATTTATATTTTCTTTGCTTATATTTTCTAATTTAGGGATATGCCCAAGATTAAAAATTTGACTATAATTTAGTATAAACTGTTGATTATCAGCGAAAAAATCACCGTTGAAAATTAACCCTTTTATGGGAATTTTTCTATTTTGCAACGCTTCTATAGATAGCAATGTGTGGTTGATACTGCCTAAGTATTCGCTGCATACCAAAATCACCTCGTCGGCAATTTTTGGGATTAAATCTATCAATAACTCTTTCCCGTTGAGCGGCACGAACAAACCGCCCGCGCCTTCTATGATTAAATTATTATCTGTTTTGGGTGAGCTAATTCGTTGTATATCAACGCTTTGATTGTCCAAAATAGCCGCATAATGGGGGCTGTAGGGTTGGCTGAATAAATAACTTTCTTCAAAAAATTGGCTTTTATCGTTGCTCACCAAATCCTTGACCGTTTGTAAGTCGCGCCCTTCAACGCTGCCTGTTTGTATGGGTTTCCAATAATCTGCTTGTAGATATTCGGTTAAAATGGCGGAAATAATGGTTTTGCCCACATTGGTGGAAATACCAGCCACAAAAATTTTCTTCATAAACAATTAAAAATCAAATTTTTATCAAAAAAAATGGGCAGTGTCGCTAACCTAAGACACTGCCCGATGTTTTAGTAGGATTCGAACCTACGGAGAAATTCTTGTATCATTTCTCGGCGAATTGGCAATCCGCTGCCTTAAACCACTTGGCTATAAAACAGGTTACATAGAAATTTCTTTCTAGTACTTCACCAGCCAGTTTCTGCCCATTTGCTTGTGAGTAGCCACTTTCACTCTACCACTGAGTTACTCCCGCTTATTGGATTGATTTTTGCTAAAAAAAATGAATATATAAACGAAAAAGAATAGGGTGCGGGAGACAGGAATCGAACCTGCGGCGATAAGTTTACCACAAATGAACAAAATAAAAGCTAGCTGTTTGAGGCTAAACTTGAAGAGCAAAAAGCTAAAACTGAGTGTATTGCGAAGCATCATTTCCTATCTGCAAGTTAGGCGATTGCTAAAATTAAGTTCTGCTTACGAGTGCAAAACACAATACATTGGGTAAGTCTACACTTAAGGCTGAATCTAGCTCTTTTTCTTTATTTGTAAATGATTGAAAAACAACCAATTAGAAAATGTCTTTGTTGATAAAATTGAACAGATTTTGAGCGACTCTCATATTAGTCACTTCTACATTATTGGCTTTTGAGCGGGCAATTTTTACCGCTTCCAGCAGCGCATCTATGCGACGGATAAGGGTATTTTTTTGCACTTGGGTAATTTTGCCTGAAAAATAGGTGGTTTCATATTTACCCACTTGAAAATCCAAATATAATAACTCCGTTTGTGCGGGGTGTTCTTTGGTAGCTTCGTATTTGACGATGACTTTGGGGCGTTTGATGCTGCGGAATTTTACCTCTTCGTCCGTGCGGTAGATAGCGCGTTGGGGGTCATAAGACCATTTTTTGGCTTGGTCTAACACGGGAATAGTTTGGTATAATTCTTTGGTTTTGTTGAAATGTGTTTCCAACGCCAATAATGAAGTAGCCGAAAATGTGCCAAAAGATTGATTTTCAATGATAAGTTCGGCTTTTGCTATATTGGCAGAGTTGGTTTCTTCCTTGGACAAGTGCGCATCTATACCTGTGGCGAAAATTTCTAAGGTGCTGATTAGTTTATCTTTCACGGTAGAAGCCATTTCTTTGCTTTCGTCGGGTATAATTTCGGAATCTGCTTCCATCGCCACATAGCGTTTGTTCATACCGTCAAAAATAACATCTTTTTTGCTAAAAATTTGTAACGTTTCTGATACGGCTTGATTAGCTTTGTTTTTGCGGTCTTGTTCTACCGCCAATAGTTCGTGGAGTTTGTTTGCCATTTTGGGTTTATTAGCAATATAATTTTAGGGATTTATAAAAATATGTAAAAAAAAATTAAGCGGAGAAAGAAGTTCCACAGCCGCAAGTGCTTTCGGCGTTGGGATTGTTGAACGTAAAGCCGCGATTTTGCAACCCGTCCAAAAAGTCGATTTCCATCCCCAATAAATAGATA
>JAAFIM010000023.1 GCA_013297745.1 Chitinophagales bacterium
ATAATCTTTTTGGTCAAATTCAGATTGCCCCAAAAAACGGCTGATTTGGTCGTGGCTATAACTATTTTCTAGTATCGCTGACAAGCCTGTAGCTGTTGTATGGCGAAACGAACTCAACAAATAGTCGCTGTAAATGTCTAATAACTCTGGATTTTTCATAGTTTTTTTATACTGTTATTTTTTTTTATTTTCCTAATTTTTATACTGCGAAAGGTCAGTTACTTAATCCTTTGAAATATACTACGGCGGTTTTAATTGAAACTTTTGAAAATACTATTAAAAATCTAAGTAAGGAAATAGATGAAATTAGGTACTATTTGGATAATATTGCTAAAAATCAACTTTCAGAGCCACAAATTTATAAAAAAATAGAGACTCTAAAAAATAAACGCCAAAGTTGTATCACCAATATTGAAAAACAAGAAAAACTTTTACTTTTTAATATTACAGAAGACCCAGAAAAGCAAAAACTGCTAAATGCTTTGCTTTCGCAAGACGTTTTGGATAAAGGAAAATTGCTAAAAAAAATTGCTAAGTTTAGCGAATTGTTCAAAATTTTTGATGGTGAAATTGATATTTCAGCTATTCCTCCCAAGCCAGTAAAAACGCTCTCAGAACTCCAAGAAGAGTTAGAACAGACTGAAAATGAAATCTCCGAGTTGGAAAAAGCCTTAGCTTTTACCATTGATGTTGAAAAGAACAGAAAAGAACTTCAGCTTAAAATCAGTCAAAAAGATGCCGAAAATAAAAAAATGGAGAAAATAAAGCTGAAAGAACCCACTGAGAATACCATCAAAAATTTGCAAACAGCACTTGGAAGTCTCAGCAAGCAAAAAATAGAAAAAAATACAGCACTTGAAACCCTTAAAAAGCAAATTAAGGAGAATAGAGAACTGATAAAAAAACACAGTCAACAAAAAACAGAACAGGAAAAAGAGTTGGCCAAACTGATCGAAAACAACCGAATACTAGCAAATAATCGTTTGCCTCAAATCGCTTGCGAATATATTCCTATCTTAGATGTTGATATATTTTTAGCAGATTTTCGCACCAAAATTCAAAGTTACCAAGAATTGGAAAGTGTTAAAAATAGCCTTTTCAACGACCTAAAAAATAAATCAGGGCGAGAATATGCCCACGAAAAAGATTTTATCTATAATGTGGGCAAAGAATTGGAAGCTATAGCCGAGCGAGAAAAACAAAAGCAAGAACATCTTGAAGTTATCTCCAACCAAATCATTCACCCCGTTTTGCAGTATTTGAATAATTATAAAGAATTTAAGCGCGATTTTATAACCGAATTCAATAACTGGGTGCGCAAATATCCCATATCGCGTATCAAAGAAATGACCATCAAAATTATTGACAATGATAGTTTTATCAAAGAGCTAACTTTGATAAGTAAGGTAAAAAAGCTAAATTTGAACCAAACGGAATTACTTTTTGATACCAACGACCAAGAACAACTACAAGCACTGCAAAAACTTGAGGAGTACTTAAACAGCACCAAATCGAGAATCTACGATTTTTCAGAACTATTTAGCCTCCAAATTGATGCAGTTTATGAAGATGGTAGCAGAAAAGAAATTGATTTGAAAAAGCAAAACGAAAGCACTGGCACCATCCGAATGATAAACCTAATTCTATTCTTGCTCATTATCAAATATCTTAAAGTAGATAGCGAAGAGAATAAAGTTATTTTCTTTGTTGACGAACTAACCATTGACCCCAAAAACATAGCTGAATTGTTACAATTTTGTAAAGATAACGGTTTTGTCAGCATTTTTGCAGCTAACATTATGGGTTATGGTTTTGAAAAATACTATTTTATGCAACCCTCACCCCAAAATAATGGAAAAGTCGTTTTGGACGAAACCCACACGGGCAAAATCCGAAAATACGATGAATGAAAGCTTACTCAAATACTTCCAACTACTCAAAACTGATAAGGTGCCAGCCTCGAAATTACCAAAAATTTTGCTGGAAAATAGCGAGTTTCAGAATCTGGTGGCTACAGCAATAATTAAAAAATCGCCCATAGGGCGGGGTTATTTGTACGAACTAAACCTAGAGAAAAGACAAGTTTTTGAAAGTTGGTTTGGCAAAAAATTTCCAAACGCTGATATTGAAATTACAGACCGAGCAAGCAGCATAGCCAAATTTAGGGATAGCAAAAAAAGTAAAGAAAAGTCTATAATTGTATTCCTAAAAGGGAAAAAATCAATTACTATCAACAACGAAATAATTGATTTGCAAGAATATACATTAAAATTTGGTTTTTTTGCTTGTGTGCTAAAACATTTGGAAACTGAAAAATTATGCTTTGTAGAAAATAAAGAAAGTTTTTTGCAAGCCGATAAAATAATTGCTGACGATTATGTTTTTGTACATACTTATGGTAGAATTGGCAGTACTTTATTGGCAAAAATACAAACTAATCAAGTGCTTGTTTTTTCAGATTATGACTATGTAGGTTTAAACGAATATCTAAAATGTAAATCTGTTTTTGAGAATACCCATTTTTTTATTCCTCAAAATTACGATTTGCTGTTTGAAAAATACGCTAAAGACATCAACCTTAACCGCAAAAAAGGGCAAAAAGCATCAAAAAATGTTTTAAACTCAACTGATGAAATCGTTGTGAGGATTTGTAAAAAATTAGAAACTAAACATAAATTTTTAGAACAAGAAAGCTTACTGATAAATTTATGAACATCAACGGAAAAAGCATTTTAGGGTTTTTGCATCGCCACTATGACTTTGTGCATAGGTTATTTTCGGTAGCCAAACTAACTAATTTTTTTATTAACGAAGAAACGCTCAAAGGTATTTGTAAAAACTGTGAAATATCTTTTGAGGAACTCAAATCATACAGAATTGTAAGACCACAAGGCAACCAAGAGTATAGTTTGCCTGCTGTTTATGTACAATTTTTATCCCATTTGTTTGCTGATTTTTCCATTCCACTACATACCAGCGTGGATAAATACCGAAAATCCATTGCTGATTATAGCACTGAACTTTGGAGGGAAAAAGAATACAACAAACTCAACGATTTGATAAATAGTTTGATAAGTGAAATAGAAGAATTTGGCGAAATTGTGGAAAATCGCACCCAACAACTATTGAAAGAAACAAGAGCGTTGAAAAGTAACCTTTCACAAATTGATTATTTGGAAAAAACCAAAAAAGCAAGCTATTGGATTGACAATTACATCATTCCTTTAAATAATATTTTGGAACGCGACAAACCAGATTCTATCTATCAAGAACTTACCCGAATTGGGGATTTTGCGAGTAGACAACAATACGCACACCCAAGCTTTGAAATTCGTAGCCAATTCGCTACTTTGTACCTGTATTCCAAAAATATAATTGATGAAATGCTAAAAAATTCGGCAATTATATCCAGAGAACTATTACCTTTGGCTGAGCGCATCAAAAGTGAAAGCCAAATTTTGACTGGTGCTGTTGCCCACTTAGAAGATATGAAGCAAGTCGCCTTAGGGTTAAAAAAAATGGAAGAATTGCCACAAATTCCGTTTTTTGAAACTACACGGTTAAACCATACTTTGTACTCAGATAGTTTTGGGCTAGATGCCAAGTTTTTGTGGGGAAGAATACAAGAAAACGAAAAATTTATTTTGCAACCAACTGAAAATCAAATTTTTGCAACTTGGTTTTTTGATTTAGAAACCAAAAATTATTATAAGAAAAAACTCATTCAGGATTTGCCCATTGATAATTTTTTTGGTTGGTGCTACACTGCTTTGAAAGCAGAATTTCAAGACATTCAGCTCCAAGCCATCAATAGAGAGCATTTTTTTGCTATTTCGTCTTTACTTTTTTTGAACGAAGAGTTTGAAAAAGAATTTCAAATAAAATTAGAAACAGTTTTTGAACCTGAAAAGATTGAAATTCAACTAAAAGATTTAATTTTAGAAATGCCAAAAATTAGGCTCAAAAAAAATTGATAAAATGATATTTGAAACCCCAAAAAATCACTACGAAATCGTAAATGACTTACTCAAAGGTAAATTCATAATTTGGAATGAACCTCATTTTGACAGCTTGGGTAAAGAACAAGATTTTTACAAAAAATTTTTTAAAGATAGTTTTGGATATGAGCTAATTTTGAGGAAAGAATTTGCTTATTTGTTGTCAAAAGTTACCAACGAAGAATTTTCAAAACGATTTACTGTGCTTCTTTCTGTGCTTTGCTACGAATGGAATTTACAGGGCAAGGACATAAAAGATTATTTGGATTATGGTAGTTTTTCTAGTTTTGAAATTCAAGAACTGTTAAAAAATTCAAATTACAAAGACATTTTAGACTTTGTTAGGATAAAAGAAGAGGGGATTGAAAAAATAATAAAAGAATTAGACCAGCGAAACATCATCAAATTGGACAATTCCAAAGAAAATTTTAAATTTACTAAAGCAATAAACTTGTTTTTTGAGTTTGCTCAAGATATAGCCGCCCAAAAAATTGATGGAAAGCTATAATTTTGTTACTCTTGAAACAGCCGAAAGGGATTTGTTGCCCTTAAAAAATATCTAAAACATAAAAAAACGTTTTGATATTCAAAAAAAGTCGTATCTTTGCGGGCAAAACAGCGCATTCATAATCATGACAGCAAAAATCACCATTGCCATTGACGGCTACGCTGCTTGCGGCAAAAGTACCCTGGCTAAGGCACTCGCCAAAGAATTGGGTTACATTTATGTAGATTCGGGGGCTATGTATAGGGCTACAACTTTGTATTTTTTGAACAATCAACTCAGTTGGGACGATGCCGAAACGGTAAGACAAGCCCTGCCCAACATTCACATCGAATTTGCCAAAGTAGGGGGCAAAACCCACACTTTTCTCAACGGGCAAGATGTGGAAGAGGAGATAAGAACGATGCGCATTTCCAACCAAGTCAGCTATGTGTCGGCTGTGTCGGCTGTGCGCAAGATGTTGGTTCGTCGCCAGCAAGAAATGGGCGCGATGAAAGGCTTGGCTATGGACGGGCGCGATATTGGTACGGTGGTTTTTAAAGATGCTGAATTAAAGCTATTTATGACCGCAAGTATAGAAGCGCGCACCCAACGCCGTTTGGAAGAACTGCAAGCCAAAGGCATATTTGAAGTGGATATTACCGAAGTGGAACGCAACCTATTGGAACGCGACCGCATCGACTCCAGCCGCGACGATAGCCCACTTACTCAAGCAAAAGATGCGGTGATTATCGACAACACCAACCTTTCGCCAGAAGAACAGTTTAATATGGCGTTGGAGTTGGCACGCACGCGAATTGCAGCCAAAATCAAAAGATTGGAACTGATAGGTTAAATTCTCAAATTTTAATTTATCGCATAAAAAAAAGGCAGCCCTAAGGGTTGCCTTTTTGTGTTTCTATTGTATGTATTCTTTGCTTTGTAACTGTTTTCGCAGTTCGTTTTCTGTGCTGGGGCTGATTGGGTTGAACACCAATTTATCATTTTGCAGGCTACCCACCAACAAGTTTTGGGATTTATCCGTCGCCCAAATGATAGCATTTTTTGGAAAAACGCGATTTTCTGTGCTTGACGATTGATAAAAGCGCGATTCTGGCGCGGCGAAATAAATTTGTTGCAAATTATCCGCATTTTGTAGCGCTAAAGTTTCAGTTTCCAAAACAGGATTTTCATTCGTACAAGCCCACAAACCAAATTGCGCTATAGTGAAGTGGTGGATAACAATCTGTTCGCCTGTGGTAGCGGGGTTGTCGTTGGGTGCGGTCTGATATTTGCGCCAAGTGGCTAAATCGGCTGCCATCGCTGCGTCCTGATTAGCTTGTTGTTGTTGATAATTAGCGAGTTGGGTTTGATATAATTTTTCCGCTTCTGCTTTGGTAGCAGCTATGGGAGCTACAGCAAAACGCAATTCGCCAATACTGTCTTTCAAAAAAAGTTGGTAGCTGCCGTCGCCATTTTTGGTAATCGCCATCTCATTCCATTCCCGCGAAGCGTCCGATTTGGTGTATGGAATATCTTTTTGGGTGGCTATCCAGCGTATATTTTGGTAAGAAGCAAACTCGGGAAATTCTTTGGGTTCAAATTCTATATCAAAAACTTCTCTATCGTCTGCGTTGTTACTTTGTTTGACGGGTGGGACGAGTTGGGGGTACTTTTTGCGAATTTCAGCTATAGCTTCGGCTTCGGTTTTAGCTTTGGGCTGATTGTTGTTGATAACAGAGTCTAGATTGGGATTAGAATTATTTACAATTGGTTGATTTTTAATCACTTCTACCTTGTCGGTAGTTTGATAATTCCATTCATCTTTGGGCGCGTCATAGGCAAAAACTTGCAATTTTTCGGCTGGGATAGCTTCTGGTAAGGTTGTGCGCAAAGCCACTTCCAAATTTTTGCCCGTACCCACATAAACAGGTTCGCCGTTTTGATAACCTTGTATTTGGATAGCGGCTGCAGTTTGGCGATTTTTATGCTTTGCGGTTTGGGGCAAACCCGCCAAAAACATATCCACGTGGTCGTGCATTTCGCGGTATTGAATATCTACTTTGCCTTGTACGGGGCGGCCAGATTTATCCACAAACGCTGCTGCGGGAATTTTGATGGTAGAACCCGTGTTGGAAGTCAGCATCGTATCGCTATTATTTACCGAAAAAGTAGCGAAAGGTTTTTGCAATTCTACAGGACTTTGCAAAGCCAACGGCGCGGGGAATATATTTTGTGTTTCGGGTGCGACCATTACGTTTTTGACCACCAAAAACACAGCTATAGAAGCAGCGGCCAAACCAGCCGACCAACCCACCCAACGGGGCAATTTGCTAACTTTTTCTACAGCGATTGCATTATCGGGAACTTCGGTATCGGGTTGGGGATTGGCTTCAAATTGAGCAAACAGCGCATCAAAATTTTTATGTTTTGATATTTGTTCGCTACTGATTGGAGCGGGATTTTTTTGTATATCGTATTTCATAATTATATTATGTTTATGGCAGGTAAGGAGAGGTTAGAACAATTTTTTCATTTTTTGAATTAAGCGGTACATTTTCACCTTAGCATTATTTTCGGTGATATTGACAATTTCGCCTATTTCTTTGAACGACATTTGTTCAAAATATCGCAATTGCACCATAGTAACCTCGTCAGGGTCAAGTTGTTGGATAACGTGGCTTAATTTTTGGATATTGAGTTCCAAACCAGCTTTGTCGTCTATTTCATTGACTAGTTCTTTGGTGTGAAAATCTTCCAGCACCACCACGCGGTTGCGATTTTGTTGTCTAAATAGTTGGGTGATTTCGTTGGTAGCTATTCTGTAGAGCCAAGCCGAAAAAGGCACACCTTTGTAAGTAAATTTGTTCAAATTTTGCATAGCTTTCAAAAAAACCTGCGAACAAAGGTCAGCTGAAGTTTCTTCGTCTGCGGTGCGATTGAGTATAAATCTAAAAATGGGTTCATAATATCTATCATAAAGCACCCTAAAACGGGCTGGGTTTTGTTGCGCCGTCTGTATTTCTTGCCATTCGGATAACAATTCGGCTTCAGTTAGGCTGTTTTTATATACTGTCATTGAGCTGCTTATAGTTGTGTGAGGGCGCAAAGATAGTATTTTTTAATTTTGTGAGTAGCTATAATTAAAAACTTCCTGCAAATCGCCCTGTTCTACTATAATTCTTTCCAACAACCCCTCCTCATTGTAGAAAAAAAACGTTTCTATGCGCGGGCTAAAGTTGGGATTGTCTTTGCTGATGGTAGCAGCGTGGCTCAATTGGGTGCTGATACGTTGTAATTTGTCCCCATCATAATGACACTGGCTTTCGCTAATCACGGCATAATTGCGTCCGTAGCGGCGTACGCTAGCGGGAATGTTATCTTGTATGTCGTATTCCAACATTTCCAACAGCTCGTTGCCATTTTGGAAAATACTGCGGCGGGTTGTGCTGCCATATTCCCAACTCACCAATTGTTTGCCCGTTTCTATGAGCGAAATGGTTTGGGCTTTGGTGGCTTGGCCTGAATACTCGGTTTTTTGCTTTTGGAGTTTGTTTTCTGCATCAAAGCGGTAAGTTACCATCTCCCGCAATCCTTTGTCGCGTGGGAATTGGCGCGTGCGCTGGGCTGGGCGTCCGTCTGCTTCGTAAAAATACACATCGGTAAAAATCAACTGTTCTTTTTGTTCTTTGTCAAATTTAAACTCATCTATAGCTGACAACAAACCGTTGATATAATAATAATCAAAACGAAGCAAGCGATTGTTTTCTGGGTCGTAATAAGTCGCATTTTCTACCCCTTTGGCGTTGAGTTGCAACACAGCAGCTTGATAACTCGCTATGGGCTGGCTCCAAATCGTCCCAGACTCATCCGTTTCACCTTTGTTATAGGTTTCGTACCATTGGGTCAATCGGGTATATTCTTTCTGAACAGCAGCTTGTACATCCACCCCAAAACTTGGATAAGCAAAAGCAAATTCGTTGGGTTTGGGTATAGCAGGGAATAAATTAGGACTTTGCGCAGCAACGCAAACAGCGAAACATAAAAATAAATTAGTCGCCAAGGTCTTCATGATTAAACGATTTTAGTGGGGCAATAAAAATTTGTTTGGAATATAAAAAATCTGTGGGTTGGTTTTGGCTGTTTTTGGCTGCTAACCAATCAGAACCCAACAAACTTTTATATAAAACGTTTTTTATTTCCAAATCGTTGGCTCGCTCAAAAATAATATCTTTGGCTTTTCCATTTTTTCCGACTACATAAGAGAAAATAACATATTTATATTGGGGTTTTTCCAAATTAAATTTGGTTGGGTCAAACTCCATCACCCTCAATAAACCAAATTCCCCCGAAATAAGTTTAGGACTTTGTATAATTTTCAACTTTTCAGCTTCTGCCTTATCTTTTATCTCTTTTTTTTCCCCCTCAGGTATTTGTGCCCGCTCCTCAGCAGATTTTATTTCTGTTTTCTTCTTTACTTTAAAGGTGAAATCTACTTTTGTATTTTGGGCAGATACAAGAGTACAAAATTTTAACAAAGCAAATAAGCTAAACAACCAAAATTTATTCTGTTTCATACACTTACGAATAATTTTTTTTAATAAAACTTTGGTGGCTTTGATATATCCAATAATGCACTTTATGCAAAAAGATACAAGAAAAACCCCATTTAAAATTCTTTTTTTAAAACTATGCTATTCAAAACGCTTTTTTTTCTGCTATTCTTATGCGCCACACAGTTTTTGGATGCACAAAGTTACCACATTAATCAAGTTATTTTGCAACTTAGCCCCAAAAATAAGTTTAATTTTGAGCAAAATACAATTTTATCCCGCCAAATCATTAGCAAAGAATGGGCTATTTTTTTGATAGAAATTGATACGCAAATTATTGATATAGAAACATTTATTGACCGATTAAAAGCAGACCAAAATGTAGTTAATGTACAAAAAAATCATATTTTACAAACCCGCAATATCCCCAATGATAGTTTGTACACAGCAGGGCGAATTTGGCAAAGTGATATTTTGGGATTAGAAACAGCGTGGCAATACACCACAGGCGGATTAAATGCTTTGGGCGACACTTTGGTAGTGGCTATTATTGATAATGGCTGCGATATTAGACACCCTGATTTGCAAGCCAATATATGGAAAAATAAAGGCGAAATTGCTGACAATCAAATAGATGACGACCAAAATGGGTTTGTCGATGATGTACAAGGTTGGGCTTTTTCGCGCCAAAGCGATACTATTTTTCCTCAAGCGCACGGTAGTTCGGTGAGTGGGCTGATTGGTGCTGTAGGCGATAATCAAATAGGAACTGTGGGGATAAATTGGCGGATAAAAATGATGCAACTTATTGCTAATGAAGCCAGTACCTCTATTATAGAAAGTAATGTAATCGCTGCCTATGATTATATCGCGACTATGCGCCGACTTTATCAACAAAGCAACGGCCAACGCGGTGCTTATATTGTGGCTACCAACGCTTCTTTTGGTATAGACAACAGCAAGCCCGACGATTTTCCGATTTGGTGTGCTATTTATGACTCGTTGGGCAGCTTAGGAATTTTAAACGTGGCTGCAACCTCCAATGCGGAAAAAAATATAGATTTGTTTGGCGATATGCCTACAGCTTGCCCCTCTCCTTTTTTGATTTCGGCAGCAGCTATCAACCAAAACAACCAATTACAGGGTGGATTTGGGCGCGAAAATGTGGATTTGTGCGCACCTGTGGGCGTAATGAGCACCAAACCTTCCCAACAATATGGCTTATTTAGCGGAACTTCAGCCGCTTCTCCCCAAATTGCGGCGGCTATAGCTTTATTGAATGCTTATCCCAACCCCAATTGGGCATTTTTTGTCAAAAATCAACCCGAAGCGGCTAATTTATTAATAAAAGAAATTTTATTTCAAACCGTCGATAAACTACCCAATGTACAAAAATTACTACACACAGGCGGACGCTTACATATAGGACGCGCTATGCAATTGTTAGCCCAACGCTATACAGCAGCCCATAAAACTGAATTATTATCTGTTTATCCCAATCCAAGCAGTCAAGGCTTTTGGGTCAAATGGGCTTTGCAAGAAGCTTCAGTAGCCGAAATTAGCGTTTATAATTTGGCTGGTCAGCAAGTTTTTTTACAACAATTCCCAGCCGATTGGGCAAAAACAGAAATTAGTTTTATCCATACCGCTCATTGGCCTGCTGCTACCTACATAGTTCGGTTCAAAACAGCGCAATATTCAGCTACTCACAAGTGGATAAAATTTTAGCTTTTATAGTTTTTTGTGAAAAAAACCTGTTCTAATTTTATTTTATCATAATAAAATGTCCGCTTTTTGTCGTTTTTTTCACTTTTTTTAATAAAATTTGCATTTTTTTTGCATTTTTTATAAAAAAAATTTGCAGCATTAAAAAATCAGCGTACCTTTGCACTCGCAACACAAAAAGAAATTTTTGTAGTTACAATGGCTTCGTAGCTCAACTGGATAGAGTCCCTGACTACGGATCAGGAGGTTAGAGGTTCGAACCCTCTCGAAGTCACCAAATTTAATTTGTACTTACCAAATTTTCAAAAATCTAACGTCCTGCCACAAGGCGGGACTTTTAAATTTATAAGCAAAATGTCAAGAATTTGCCAACTTACAGGAAAAAAATCTTACGTGGGCGCGCAAGTGTCTCACTCCGAACATCGCACTAAAAAACGCTTCCAACCAAATCTACAAACCAAAAAAATCTACATTCAAGAGGTTCAAAAATGGGTTGTAGTAAAATTGGCTACTAGCGCATTGCGTACTATTGACAAAAAAGGTGCTTACGCCTTTTTGAAAGAGCAGCTTGCCAAAGGCTTTAATCCTGATGTATGGATTATTGACCCAGCTACAAACGACACTCACGAAAAATCTCGTGGCTACCGTCGTATTGAAGTTAAAGATGTCAATGGCAAAATTCAGCACAAAATTACCTACGCGTTGGATATTCCTGCACGTCGTAAAGTAAAATTGTCTACTTTGTTCGCATAATTTTTTTTTAACCCACCAAATTTTTTTCTCCTAAAATGGCAAAGAAAAGCAAAGAAAATCGCGTACAGGTTATTCTAGAATGTACCGAACACAAAAACTCTGGTATGGCTGGTATGTCTCGCTATATCACCACCAAAAACCGTAAAAATACGCCCGCTCGCTTGGAATTGAAAAAATACAATCCAGTGTTGAAACGTTACACGGTTCATAAAGAAATAAAATAACAAGTTCCTCACTGCCTAAATATAATCCAAAGCTATGGCAAAGAAAGTATCCAAAAACTCCAAAGCCGCTCAACGTGCGTCTAACGCGGGTTCAGGCAAAGACTTTGTAAAAGTTATCAGAAGTGTAAAAAATGAAACTACTGGTGCTTATTCATACAAAGAATCTATGGTTCACAAAGAAAAAGTTAAAGACTTTTTAGAATCTAAATAATATCGCCTCTCTCATTGTTAGAAGGCTTTTCCAGCTATTTTTGGAAAAGCCTTCTTTTCATTTGTAAAAATAACCTTATATCGCTAAAATGCAAGCTGATTTGGATATAATAATAAAAAATAGCCTTAGCCAAACCGATAAAGAACAATTACTCGAACTATGGAATACTGAATATCCTTCCAAATTTTCATTCGGTACTATAGCAGATTTTGAACATTATCTGCAAAAATTGGCTAACGCAAACTCACTTTTATTAATAAATAGCCAAAATATGGTTTTGGGCTGGGCTTCAACTTTTGATAGAGATAGCGAAAAATGGTTCGTTATTACCCTAAACAAAACAGCACAAGGGCAGGGTTGGGGGCGCAAAATGATTGATATACTCAAACAAAATGAGCCTGTCCTAAACGGTTGGGTGGTAGACCACAACTACGATGAAAAAGCAGATGGCTCTATGTATTTGTCCCCTGTCCAGTTTTATAAAAAATGTGGTTTCCAAATCTTATCCCAACAACGGCTCGAAAAAGACCAAATTTCAGCAGTGAAAATAAAATGGATAAATAGCCAAATATAGTTCTCTATAAAATTAATAATCACTAACAACTATACACTAATTATGAGCTTTTTCAAAAAACTATTTGGATTTGGCAAAGAAGAGAAAAAAGATTTAGAACAAGGTTTGGAAAAAACCAAAGATAGTTTTTTTGGTAAAATAACCCGCGCTATAGCGGGAAAAACCAAAATAGATGAAGAGGTTTTGGACGAATTGGAGGATATTTTAATCTCTTCAGACGTGGGCGCAGATACAACCATCAAAATTATCAACCGCATAGAAGAGCGTGTAGCTCGTGATAAATACGTAACAACCAACGAATTGAATGAAATTTTACGCGATGAAATCGTGCAAATGTTGGCAGAGAATAACAGCGATGATAATATAAAATACGAATTGCCCGCTGGAGTTCGCCCTTATATCTTGTTAGTTGTTGGGGTAAATGGCGTGGGCAAAACCACCACTATAGGTAAATTAGCCAAAAAATATCAAGAACAAGGGCATAAAGTGCTGTTGGGGGCAGCCGATACTTTCCGCGCTGCTGCTGTCGACCAGCTCAAAATTTGGTCTGAACGCGTAGGTTGTGATTTTTTCTCCAAAGGGATGAACGCCGACCCCGCCGCTGTAGCTTACGAAGCGGTACAACACGGTTTGGCCAACGGACACGATTTAATCATTATTGATACGGCGGGACGTTTGCATAATAAAATCAATTTGATGAACGAATTGAGCAAAATCAAACGCTCCATTTCCAAGCAGATTGAAATCGCTCCCCACGAGGTAATGTTGGTTTTGGACGCCTCCACAGGACAAAATGCTTTTGAACAAGCCAAACAATTCACCGCCGTAACCGATGTGAGCTGTCTCGCGCTCACCAAATTGGACGGCACAGCCAAAGGGGGCGTAGTGATTGGGATTAGCGACCAGTTCAAAATTCCGATAAAATACATAGGCGTGGGCGAAAAAATAGAACATTTGCAAGTGTTTAACAAGCGCGAGTTTGTAGATTCTTTCTTCACCCAGAAAAAATAAAAATAAGCCCCTAACTTTAATTAAAGTTAGGGGCTTTCGTACAAAAAGTCACGCTAGATTGTATTTTTCTTTTGTTTCCTCTTCAATAGATTTAGCATTTTTAATTAAAACTTTAATTTGCTCAAAAGTTTCTTCGCTAAGATTACCTACAAAAGTGGATATTTGGGATTGTATAACTTTTTCTACTTCTGCAATTTTTTGTTCGTGCAGTTGCCCACAATAAACAAAAGAATCATATTCTAAAAAATCATTACTCTCTTTTTTTAAGAGAAAATGCAAATTCTTTAAACTTTCTTTCTTAAACAAATTAGGATTTATTTCCGTATTTATTAACACAGTAACTAAGCTAATACTCTGATTATCAAAGCCTACTATAATTTGATACTTTGTTTTAGGGGGTGTGGTAAAATCCACAAAATAACGAAATACTGCACCTATCTGTAAATTACTTTTCGCTAACGAACGACGAAAGTCATCTGTAAAAAAATCTCCAAGCTTTTCCATTATCGAAAATATTGAGCATTTTCGCTGTTAGTAGTTATAAATTCCTCTATCAACTCATCTGCTCCTGCTTCTTTAGCCATTTTTATATAGTCTATTTCGTCATTTTCATCCGCATCAGACCAAGCCAGACCGTGAGATTTTTTAGTAAGTTCGTTAAAATTCAAATTTTTATTCTCTTGAATAGCTTCTTCTATCATTTCTTGTTTGCTTTTTGCGATTTTTTTTAAATTAGCTACGCTCTGAGTACTAACCCAATGATTTTCTTCAATGTGGAAATCCTCATCGCGATTTTTTTCTTCTCGGAGTTGTTTAAAAAAATTGTATATAGCACTAGGAACCGGTCCATTTTTCATGGCAATATAACAATCCCCCGTAATTGGCACACCATAATCAACTAAGTGTTTTTGTTCTGCAAAATATAGAATTTTAAACAATTTATGTAAATCGCATCGGTTATTTAATTGATTGAGGATGTATAACATAGCGTGGCGACACACCTCTAAATTAAAATAAAAATATATTTTTTCCATAATTAGACTGATTGTGTTTGTTATTGCCGCAAATATACGTGTTAAAAATCATTTGGTTGCATTTTTTATAAAATAATTTTTCGATAATTCTAAAACCTATACTCTAAATGATAAAAAGTCCCTTGCGTTATCCTGGCGGCAAAAGCAAAGCTTTAAAACAAATTTTGCCCTTAATCCCTGATTTTCAAGAGTATAGAGAACCTTTTATAGGCGGCGGTTCTGTATTTTTGGCTTTAAAACAATTGTATCCAGAGCGGGAATTTTGGATAAATGATTTATATTTTGAATTATATACTTTTTGGGATTGTGCAAAAAATAATTTAGCAACGGTTGAAAATCAAGTACTTGAGTGGAAAAAACAGTATCAAAACGGCAAAGAATTGTATAAATTTCTACTTGCCAAAATGCCCGAATTTGAACCCATACAGCGCGCTGCCGCTTTTTTTGTGTTTAATAGAATCACCTTTTCAGGCACTACAGAAGCGGGCGGTTATTCGGAACAAGCCTTTCAAAAACGATTTACAGACAGCAGCGTCACCAGATTGGTAGAGTTAGAAAAATTACTTAATGGGGTCAAAATCAGCAATTTAGATTATCAAAAATTGGTAGAAGAAAAGGGCGAAAATGTGTTTGTTTTTTTAGACCCGCCTTATTTTGCCGCTACCAAATCGGCTTTATACGGCAAAAATGGCCAATTGCATAAAATTTTTGACCACCAAAGATTTGCCGAAACGATGAAAAATTGCCCACATCGTTGGTTGATTACTTACGACAATTCCGAGTACGTGCGCGAATTATTTTCTTTTGCCAACATCTTAGAATGGGATTTGGTTTATGGAATGCGCAACCAAACCGAAACGTCAAACCAATTGGGTAAAGAAATTTTTATAGCTAATTTCGAGCTCGAAAAGCCATAATTATACCTTAAAGCCAAATCAACCCAGCAGTTGGTTTGGTTTTTTTCTTTTTTTATCAATAATTGGTTTAAAATAGAAAAAATTAGACTAATTTTGCGCTTATTTTCAACCTTTTGCAGTTAAACTTTATTTTTATGCAAGTTCCTTTTTTGTCTTTTGAAAAAACACACCAACCACACAAACAAGCACTTATGCGCGCTATGGAGCGGGTTTTGGATTCGGGTTGGTTTATTATGGGCAAAGAATTAGCCAATTTTGAGCAACTGTATGCTGATTTTTCAAATACAAAAGCTTCTGTGGGTGTAGCCAATGGTTTGGATGCGCTGCATATTGCCCTAAAAGTGCTGGGAATTGGTCAAGGGGATGAGGTTATTGTCCCCTCCAACACTTATATCGCCTCTTGGTTGGCTGTTTCGCAGGTGGGCGCGACCCCAATTCCTGTAGAACCAAATCAAAAAACATACAATATCGACCCACTTTTAATAGAAAAAGCGATTACTTCGCGCACCAAAGCGATTATGCCCGTGCATTTGTACGGCCAAAGTTGTGAAATGGGCGAAATTATGCGAATTGCTCAAAAATATAATTTGTATGTGGTAGAAGATAACGCTCAAGCACAGGGCGCGATTTGCGACGGGCAAAAAACGGGCAGTTTTGGACATATCAACGCTACGAGTTTTTACCCGGGCAAAAATTTGGGTGCTTTAGGCGATGCGGGCGCGCTGACAACCAACGATTTAGAGTTGGCACAAAAAGCAAAAATTTACCGCAATTATGGTTCAGAAAAAAAATATCACAACCAAGAAAAGGGGATAAATTCTCGCTTGGATGAGCTTCAAGCTGCTATTTTAGCCGAAAAATTGCCCATTTTGAGCGAATGGACAACAGAAAGAAACCAATTGGCTCAGTTTTATACCGATAATTTGGCTGGGATTGAAGGGTTAATTTTGCCCCAATTGGCAACAAATGCAACTTCAGTTTATCATTTGTACGTCATCCGATGCCAAAAAAGGGACGAATTACAACAGTTTTTAGCCCAAAATGGCGTTGGTACGCTTATACATTATCCCATTCCGCCCCATTTGCAACCCGCTTATGTGGAGTTGGGTTATCAACAAGGCGATTTTCCCTTAGCTGAAGAATTGGCGCGCACTTCGTTAAGTTTGCCCCTTTTTGTGGGGATGAGCGAAGCACAAATTCAACACGTTTGCAATATAATTCATAATTTTTTCGCTGCTCAATAAAATTTTATTCCGTATTTTATGAAAGATTACTATTATATTTTGGGTGTGCCGCCTAATGCTACCGAGCAACAAATCCGCACAGCTTACAAAAAATTATCTATTCTATTCCACCCAGATAAAAATGGCGGGGATAAGTTTTTTGAAGACCGATTCAAAGAAATTCAAGAGGCTTATCAAGCCCTTGCTGAAAATCAACGCCGCGACGATTACAACCAACAACTCAATAATTTTCATCAGCCCGACAGCCAAAGCCACTACAATACGGCTGCGCCCGTGATAAGAACTTTTGACGTTTCCAAAAAACTGGTCAACGAGGGCGAACTCATCACCATCACCTGGAGCGTACAAAATGCGGACTCTTTACATATTTCGCCCATAGGATTATTGCCTGTAAGCGGCACAAAAACCATCCGTTTACCCAACTTGGTGGGCAAACCATTAGTAACGCTTATTCTTACCGCCACCAATACGTTTGTACAACAAAGTGTTGAAAAACAAATAGTTATAGAAAATAAAAATTTTAAAAACAAACCCATTCAGTACTTACAAGAAAAAAATCCTGTACAAGAAAAACGCCCTACGCCCACAATCAAAAATAAAGAAACCACAAATCCACCACAAGCTCTAGTTACAATTCCTAAAAAAGAAAACGGGGCAAAAACAGCAACCATAGCCAGCGAAGGCAGCCCCCAAACAGCGATTTATGCTTATGTGACTATGGCTATTATGATTTTTTTGGCTGTAGTAATGGCTTTTTATGTATACCAGCTCAACTCTTTCAAACCCTAATCTATGTTAGAATATTTCCCCTTTCATAATTTTAATAAAAAAATTGCTGTTTCTTTGAATTTATGGAAAGATGAACAACAACATTATTTGAAACAAACTGCGATTAAGCAACGAAATTTTCGCCTAACAAGAGCGTTGGTATTATTATTTTTATTGGTTACTGGCATTTTTGCCACTTTGGCTCGCCCTAGCTGGATATTTGTAATCGTTATCATCAGCCTTATTTTGTGTGGAATTGCTATTTCGGGTATAAAAATATGGCAACAACAAACTTTTAGCAAATGGCAAGACCGCAATAATCGTTTGTTTGCCCAACCCTTTAAAGAAGCTATTTTTAAATCCTTTTTTGATGAATTGCAAGCAAGTCAAAACCTAAAAACGAGCCAACAGGTCATATACAAAAGCCATTTATACCCCAATGCTGTGGCGGTTCAAAAACCTGATTTGTTGTATGAAGGATTGTTCAAAAATGAGCCACTTTTAATCTATTTGGGTGCATACTCACAAGGTTTGCTCAAAAAAGATACCGCTTTTTTCAATTTGTCTCAATCTATAAACAATAATGTTGAACACTTTTTTTGCCTAAAAAATCAAAATTTGGAAAAAAAATCAGAAGCTGAACCACAACATTTTGGTTATTTTGTAGAACTGGAAGCAGAATTTAACTTTTATAGCAACCAACGCGGCACTTTAGCTGCATTTATAGAACAAAACGAACAAACATTACTCCGCCTAGCCAATTTGAAATTAGATTATTTGGCTATATCTATTTTAAATAATAAAATTAACTGTGCTTTTGATGTTCAGTTGCTCAATTTTTGGCAAGAGATAGCCATCACCAAAATACTCACCGAAGAAGACTTAAAAATTTATTACAACAATATGTCTAAGGTGATTACATTGATTTCTTTGGCTCAAAATTTAGAAATCCCCATTTTGGAAACCGAATAAAAAAGAAAAAGGCTTAGGAGTTTATCCCCAAGCCTTTTTTAGTTACTAAATTTGAAAAGTAAGTATGCAGTAAGAGCAATTACGCACTATAAAAATAAAAATAAGCGAGAGCGTGGGGTTTTATACCCCACGCGGTAAAAAAATCTTATTAGCGTTGGGTTTTACACCCAACGCAAGAATAAAATTTTATAAAATATGTATCTTTTTAGTGTGTGTTGGGTGTAAAACCCAACACTAATAAGTAAGAGCAATTACGCACTATAAAAATAAAAATAAGCGAGAGCGTGGGGTTTTATACCCCACGCGGTAAAAAAATCTTATTAGCGTTGGGTTTTACACCCAACGCAAGAATAAAATTTTATAAAATATGTATCTTTTTAGTGTGTGTTGGGTGTAAAACCCAACACTAATAAGTAAAACCCAACACTAATAAGGTTTATTTTATCTACCGCACGGGGTGTAAAACCCCGTGCTATTGTAAAAATCTACACTCTTGTAACTCCAATATTTTAAATAATTTACACTACTATTACACACTTTCTTTTTAAATTCTGTATTACTAAATTTTTATAAAACTATCTTCCACTTCTGCGGCTGCCGCTTGTATTATTGCTTGAATTGTGGGTGTTAAAAGAACCTCCATTTGAGCTGCGGCTGCCCGAACTACTATTAGAAGAATTGCTAGATGATTGCGTTCTATTATAACCGCCAGAACTGTTGCTTCCGCTATTGCTATTGGAATTGTTGCTTGGATTACCAAATGCTCCCGAGTTAGAGTTAGAATTATTGCTATTGTCGCGGCTGTACAAATTGCGGTTGTAAGTTGTTCTATCCCCGTTCATATTGCCATCGCCTCCACGTTCGTAGCGGGTGCGACTTTGGGGGCGGCCATTGCTAGAAGGGTCATAAGCCACCGCTTGATTATTCCAATTATTATTATTGTTCCAACCGTTGTTATTATTCCAACCATTATTGCCCCAGCCGTTATTCCAGCCGTTGTTATTGCCCCAGCCGTTGTTGTTCCAACCGTTATTATTGCCCCAGCCGTTGCAATTCCAACAATTATTATTCCAGCCATTGTTATTACCCCAGCCATTGTTTTGACTATTCCAGCCCCAAGCTGAACCAGCCGAGCCATAAAACCAAGGGTCGTTCCAACCGTTGCCATAATAGTAAGGACTATAATAACCCAAACCTGAATTTTGGTTGTTAAAACGGCGGATATTGGCTGTATAATTAGGCTCATCTATCGCGTATTCGTCAGCACCATACGCGTTATTATTGCGATTTTGATTGCGGCCATTGATAACCAATGAATTATCTACATCGTTATAAATATCATCATTTACGTCGCGGGTAGAAAAGAAGCGGTCGCGTTTTTCAGTTGTTTTATCTGATTGTGCGAAATTGGTTTGTGGGGCAAGAATTGCCAACGCCAAACCAAACAGTAGAATGGTATTTTTCATATTTTTAAAAAAATTGGGATTAAAAAAATTTTTTTTAAAATGATTTTGCAAAGATAAGTATTTTTGTGCAAAAATTATTCCCTTTTTAATAATTTTAATAAAAAAAGTTTAGTAAAAAAGAAATTATGCTCACTTTTCAGTTTATACGCCACGCCGAGAGCGAGGCCAATTTGCGCCCCCATATCATCAGCGGCCAATCTGTAGACGCAGTTTTATCAGCAGATGGACGCAAACAAGCAGCCGCGTTAGGGGTTCGTTATCAACCGTTTATAAAAAGAAAAAATTATAAATTGTGGGCTTCTACAGCTTTGCGCACCCAACAAACAGCAGCTATTTTTTGCGAAAAAGTAGGCATTGAGATTGAAGAATTGCAACTTTCGCCCTTATTGTTGGAGCTTTCTCAAGGCGATTGGGCTGGGCTGGTCAGAAGCGAAACTTATACCCCCGAAGTATTAGCAGAAATACAAGCCGATAATCTCAACTTTAAAGCGCCCAATGGCGAGTCTCAAGCCGAAGTTGCCGATAGAATGATGCAATGGTTGGAAACACAAATCGCTGAAAATCAAGTACATACTTATTTTTTAGTCTTTACGCACGGGGTTGCGATTAAGTGCCTATTTCAACGCATTATGCAATCTAATCCCCAATTTACCCACCTCATCAACATTCAAAATACTTCAATAACCGAGTTCAAACATTCGGAAAAGGGCTTTTCGCTAGAAAAACTAAACGACCACGCGCATTTATACTTTTAGGTATTTTTGCGCCATTTTGACTATAGCTGCCGCCAGCGCGTAATCTTTTTCCGTAACGGTGTTGCCCGCATCGTGCGTAGTCAATTTTATAACCACTTGATTATAAACATTTTCCCAATTGGGATGGTGTTGTTGGGCTTCTGCTTCAAAAGCGACTTCAGTCATAAACGCCCAAGCCGTGCGAAAATCAGCGAACTGAAACCGCCCAACTAAAAAATTATCTTCTGGTTTAAACATATAAAGGTGTTTAGTAAGGTTTTAAAAGCTAAAACAAGCAACAATAACATAAGACGCGCTCAATAGCGTGGGGTTTTACACCCCACGCGGCAATAAAAATTTTATCAAAATATATCATTTTTTTATTTGATTTCGTGCGTGGGGTATAAAACCCCACGCTATTGAGCGCGCAAATTGTACACAGTTTTTCTTACTAAACATCTGTATATACTAATAAAACGCGTTTTTTGATAAAATGGTTGTGTGAATGTGGAAAAAAATTTACTCGCCCTTTTCGTACCACAGCGTAGCCGCACTTTGGGGATTAAATAATTGTTGGGCATAATTTTGCAAAAATTCGGGGCTAATCTGTTTATACAAATCGGCTTCCTTGTTAATTTGTTCAATATCGCCCAAAGCGGCGTAAAAACCCAAATTTATCGCTTTATTATTGATGCTAATTTCCTCAAAAACAAGGTCGTGTTCTACCCGATTCTGTAATTTTTGCCATTCGTGCGCGGATAATTTTTCCGATTTCAACACTTCCAACTCTTTCCAAATAGCAGCTTCTGCCGCTTCAAAGGTTTGATTATCAGCCAATTTTGCTTCTATCACAAACAAACCCGCATCTACATTTTCGGTAGTGTAAGCGTCTATTTCGGTAAAAATTTGCTGTTCTTTGACCAAATGTTGGTACAAACGCGCCGCCTCGCCCTCTGCCAAAATATCAGATAACAAATCGTCTGCATAATAACCTAAAGCCGTGCGCGGAGATGCCAAAAACGAGATAAAAATGGCGTTTACGGGCGCGTTGGATTTAACCCGCAAATGGCGCGGCTCAACTAAAGGCGGTTCTTGTGGATAATTTTTATCCAAATTTTCACCCGCGGGAATATCGCCAAACCATTTTTCTACCAAAGGCAAAGCTGTAGCCAAATTGATGTTGCCCACAATGGACAAAACGGCGTTATTAGGGCGATAAAAACGCTGAAAAAATCGCTTCACATCGTCCAAAGAGGCTTGTTCTATATGCTCAAAAGTTAGCCCAATCGTGGGAATTTTATACGGGTGTTGGGTATAAACCAAAGGGCTAAGATGATGCCAAACATCGCCGTAAGGTTCGTTCAAACACGTTTCTTTAAACTCCTCTACCACCACTTTTTGCTGCGTGGAGAGGCTTTTTTTATTTAAACGTAAATCCGCCATTCTGTCCGCTTCCAGCCAAAGCGCAGTTTCTATGTTGGTAAGGGGCAAAGTTTGATAATAAACGGTAAAATCTTGGTTGGTAAAGGCGTTATTTTCGCCCCCAGCCTGCTGAATTTCATCGTCAAAATTGGGCGCGTTTTTAGAACCGCCAAACATCAAATGTTCAAACAAATGCGCAAAGCCCGTGCGATGCAATTCTTCGTCTCTTGTACCCACTTTATAAGTTACGCACACAGCAGCCAAAGGCGTGTTAATATCTTGATGCACAACGAGTTGTAATCCGTTGGCCAATTGAGCAGTTTCAAATTTTGTCATTCAAATTATTTTATAAATCAAAAATGGACGCAAAGATAATAAAAAATTAATCCTTTGTAGAATTATTGCAATTTTGTTTTTTCCTAATTTTTTTATACTTTTTTTAAACTTTTGTATATTTTTTTGGTTTTATTAACACAACAAATCTTTTGAAATGAAGTTTAATATGGAAAAAATAAAATTAATGCTTAGCTTGGCCTTAATCGGCAGTTTGGCAAGTTGTACGATTGTGCGCCCTGGTGAGGTAGCCCTCAAACAAAAATTAGGCAAATTAGCACCAAACGAATTGGCACAAGGTCCTCACGGTTTTAATCCATTTGTAACCCAAATTTTTAAAATCAATGTGCAAACGGTGGAACTTATCCAACCTATCGCTTTACCTACTAAGGAAGGATTGAATGTAGATGCCAAAATTGCCTTGCTGTATCACGTACGCCCAGAAAAAGCGCGCGATGTGTACACCCAATATGGTATCAACTATGAAAGGGTGGTTGTAGAAACTTACTTTTTGGCTACTGTGCGCGAAGTTACCTCTTTGTACGAAGCGAAAGATTTGCACGCGGTGAAAAGAAAAGAGGTTGAAGACCAAATAAAAATAGAACTGAAAAAAAACCTAAGTGATAAAGGTTTTGAAGTAGATGCTGTGTTGCTAAAAGATGTAATTATGCCTGCTGCTATCGCCCAAGCTATCAAAAATAAAGTTAGTGCCGAACAAGCTACATTAGAAATGGACTTCGTGATAGAAAGGCAAAGAAAAGAAGCTGAACGCCAGCGCATAGAAGCTGAAGGGATAAAAGCTGCCCAGCAAATTATCAACTCTTCGCTCACCAAAGAACAACTCCAATACAACAGCATAGAAATGATGAAAGGTTTAATCACCTCGCCCAACACAAAGGTAATTATCACCGACGGCAAAACGCCCACAATTTTAGATACTCAAAAATAATCGGGATAAAAAAAACTCCATTTCTGCGCTTAGAAATGGAGTTTTTTTTATTATTTCAACAAATTTTTCATATCAACGTATTCGCTCACAATCCGCTCAACCTGTTCTATCGCTATGCGTTCTTGGCGCATATTATCGCGGTAGCGGATAGTTACCTGATTATCGGTGAGTGTTTCGTGGTCAATCGTGATGCAAAACGGCGTACCAATTTCATCTTGGCGGCGATAGCGGCGTCCGATACTGTCTTTTTCGTCGTATTCGCAAACAAAAGCGTGGCGGATTTGGTTGAAAATAGCTTTGGCTTTGGTGGTTAGTTCTTCATTATTTTTCACTAAAGGCAAAACCGCACATTTGATAGGCGCGATGGATGGATGCAAGCGCAAAACTACCCGAAGTTCGTTTTTACCGTTGGCATCTGGCACCATTTCTTCATCGTAGGCTTGAGATAAAACAGCCAAAAATAAGCGGTCTGCACCCACAGAAGTTTCTACCACGTGCGGCACATAACTTTCTTTGGTTTCTGGGTCAAAATACTGCAATTTTTTCCCCGTCATTTCTTGGTGAGCCGATAGGTCAAAATTACCGCGTGCGTGTATGCCTTCCAACTCTTTGAACCCGAAAGGAAATTTGAATTGAATATCTGTAGCTGCGCTGGCGTAGTGCGCCAAATTTTCGTGGTCGTGGAAGCGCAAATTTTCAGCTTTTGAACCCAATTTTAGATGCCAATCTATGCGTTTTTGTTTCCAAAATTCATAAAATTCTTTATCTGTGCCAGGTTTGATAAAAAACTGCATTTCCATCTGTTCAAATTCGCGCATTCTGAATATAAACTGCCGCGCTACAATCTCGTTTCTAAACGCTTTACCAATTTGGGCTATACCAAAAGGCGGTTTTTGGCGCATCGTTTTGACCACGTTGATAAAATTGACGAAAATCCCCTGTGCCGTTTCTGGGCGCAAGTACAAAACATCGTCGCTGGTCGCACCACCACCTTGAGTAGAAAACATCAGATTAAATTGGCGCACTTCAGTCCAATTGCGCGTTCCGCTCACTTCGCAGGCGATTTCCAACTCTTCAATAACCGCGTTCAATTCAGCCAAATTGCCAGAATTAAGCCCGTCATTCATCCGTTGCAGGGCAGAATTAGCTTTATTGATATATTCCAACACGCGCGGGTTGGTTTGGCGATACAACACCTCATCAAAAGTGTCTCCGAAGCGTTTTTTTGCCTTTTCAACCTCTTTTTCGGCTTTTTCTATCAATTTATCGGCTGCATTTTCTATCAATTGGTCAGCGCGATAGCGTTTTTTAGAATCTTTATTATCTACCAAAGGGTCGTTGAATGCATCCACGTGTCCAGACGCTTTCCACACTTTGGGGTGCATAAAAATAGATGAATCTATACCCACTATATTCTCGTGCATTTGCACCATTGATTTCCACCAATACTCTTTCAGATTGTTTTTCAACAAAACCCCGTTGGGCGCATAGTCATAAACAGCACTCAAACCGTCGTAAATCTCGCTGGATTGATACACAAACCCACATTCTTTGCTGTGCGCGACTATTTTTTCAAATAATTTTTCTATCATAATGTTTAAACTAATGGTTGATTTTGCCGCAAAGGTAGCTTTTTTTTCAAAAACACAAAAAAAAAGACAAACTTTTTAGTGTTTGTCTTTGGGACTGGAGTTACGGTTCAGCTATTTGTTTGATAAAAATTAAATACAAAATCTAAATTTTCGCCGTGCGACGCCAAAACCAGCGTATGTCGCGGAAAGACGACCAACCGAGCGCAGCGAGGGCAGTAGCTTTTTTGCAACGCAAAAAACGTCGGCTTGTAGCGACGGTTTTGCGCTTATTTTCGTAGAAAATACAAGCAAAAACGCCTTTTTGGCGTTGGCTTTTTTGGTTACTTTTTTGCCATCAAAAAAGTAATAAAAATAAATTTTTTAGGCGTAAGCCGTTAAAAAAAATTTCTACCCAATTTAACGTTACAGCGGTTTTGGACTAAATTTAAACCTCAAGCGTAACTCCAGTTTGGAAGTAGTTTATTTTTCTAAACAATAAATCGCATTTTCAATCTCTAATTTTAAAACCTCATCTTTGACGCGTAAAAGTGCTTTTTCTAAATGTGTTTTTTGAACCAGCAGCCAATCCAATAAGAAAAGCTTATCTTGAGCTGATAAATTAGCCAATTCGTGTTTACTTTTATTATTTTTTAGCTCTTCAAAATGAAAAGATATAAAGTTAATCAAATGTAATAAACTTACACTTTCCAGCTTTTCGCAATAATTTTGCCAAGTTGCCAATAAATAAGGCAGTTTTTGGGTAATTTGGCAAATGCCCACCAAACATTCTTCGCAAAAATAATCCGATTTTGTGTGTAGAAAATGCCACCAAGCGATTAGAAAATTATGCAAAGCATTTTGTTCATCAACTGGCCAATTTTTCCAATCTGCCATCTCAAACTTACCAAACAGCACAAAAATCTGAATACTATTATTCGGAAAAGTCAAAACTTCTAAAATACGGGGCAGATAGAATTTAAAATTTTCAACTTTTCCCCAAGTTGTAATCGCCTTAAAAGCGTAAATACCAATAATACGGGTAGGAATTTCGCGCAAAGGTTTTGAATAGAGTTCAGCTTTCCATTCGCGACTAACTGTGATTTGGGCGTGCCACATTTGCGGGTCAAATTTATACTTAGAAAAAACGGTATAAAGCTGACTTATAGCATTTTGCATATCCATTATTCTAATCTTCCATATCCGAATACTCAGTCGTTCTATCAAAACGCTGCATAAAATCGGGCAATCGGCGCAAGGCTGCTATTTCGCGATAATGCACGCGCGACTCCAGCGCAGGCGAACCAAAATAAGTTTTGCCTCCAGCCAAAGATTTGGAAACTCCAGCTTGTGCCAAAATAGTTGCGCCCTCTCCTATCACTACAGAATTGGAAACTCCAGCTTGTCCGTAAATGCTCACATAATCTTGAATAATCGCATTGCCAGAAATCCCAGCTTGCGCCGCTATGTAACAATGTCTGCCAATTTGTACGCCGTAAGCGATATGCACTTGATTATCAATTTTGGTAGCAAAACCAATTCGCGTTTCGCCCGTTATGCTCTTATCAATCGTACAATTAGAGCCAATTTCTACCTCGTCTTCTATCACCACCCGCCCCACAGAATGTAGCCGCTCTTGGGTTTTGTCCTTAAACCGTTTGTGGTAAAAAGCATCGCTGCCGATAGTAGAATTGGATTCTATAATCACATTATCGCCGATAGTTACCCCGCTACAAATCACCACATTAGCGCGAATAAGGCAATTTTTGCCAATTTGTACATCGTCGCCGATTACCGCGTTGGCTTCTATAATCGTATTTTCGCCAATCGTTGCGTTGGGGCTGATATTTGCCGTCATCGCTATAAAAGGGCTGAATACTTTGGCCAACAAATTGAAAGCCGCAAAAGGACTTTCTACCCAAATTAACGCTTTGTTTTCGGGATAATCCACCATTTTATCCACCAAAACTGCCGTAGCTTGCGAATAAACCCCCAAGTTGAGATATTTATCATCATCAATAAATATCAAACTGCCTTTTTTAACCCTTTGGATTTCATCCAAATGTTCTACAAGTAGCTGGTTGTCGCCCAAAACTGCTTTTGCGCCCACCAATTTGGCTATTTCTGCCACAGTTACTGCTTTTTTTAACTTCATAGATTTTTTGCGTGTTTTGAAATTATAGGCAATAAAACGTTCGATTTCTACGCAAAGATAAACAATAAAGTTGGCAAATTTGTTATTTTTATCCTAAAGTTTTGTAAAAAAATCATAAAATTATGCTTAATCAAGAAGACATAGACAGAATTATAGAAATGGCGTGGGAAGACCGCACTCCGTTTGAAGCTATCAAATTTCAGTTTCAACTTGCTGAAAATGAGGTGATTGAATTGATGCGTCGCGAGCTAAAACCAGCCAGTTTTCGCCGTTGGCGCGAGCGCGCACACCAAGTTTCTATCAAACACAGCCAAAAACGCAGCGAGGACGTGCAGCGGTTTAAATGCACAATGCAAAGAACAATCAGCTTTAATAAAATCAGCAAACGGTAAAAAGTTTTTCCCACTTCGGAATAAAAAAACTAATTTTGCGCTTCATATTTTTTCAAACAGCGCATTTTTACGATGAAATACTTTTTTGCGAGTTTTTTACTATTTAGCAATTGCTGGCTCAACGCCCAATCTTATACCAATCTGCAAATTGGCGACCTTTCCGAGCAAATTATAGACCGCGAGCAGATTTTAGAAAATAATTTCAAACATTTGCACAGTAGCATAAAGCCGCTGATGCGGAACGAAGTTTGCCAATTTTTTAGCCCCGACAGTAGCCAAGTTCAAATTTTGTTGTTGAAAGCTCAAAACGATTATGTGGAAAACGACAACAGCGAATTTTTTGCCTACAAATACTCCAAAAAGCCCTTTTTAAAGCATTTCTACAAACGCCCCGCGCATTTGTACCAATATGAGAGCGAAAATTTTAGCTTTTCGGTCAATCCTATGCTCAATTTGGAAGCGGGCGCGTACAACAACGGCGACAGTAGTCAGTTGATTTACAGCAATATGCGCGGCTTGAACGTGCGCGGAGATGTGGCCAAAAAAGTATATTTCTACACAGATTTGCAAGAAACGCAGGTTATTCTGCCCGAATATGTTAGCAATTTTGTAGATAGCAACAACGCTGTGCCCAATGCTGGTTTTTACAAACCTTTTAGCTCTCGTTTTGCGCCGAATCGCGGTGGTTATGATTATCTGTTGGCTACAGGTTATATTAGTTTTAACGCGGCTAAAATCATCAATTTTCAGTTTGGCAACGGGCGGAATTTTATCGGCGACGGTGAGCGTTCCTTGTTATTATCCAATTTTTCCAATAATTATAACTACTTAAAAATCAACACGCGGCATAAGTTTTTTCAATACCAAAACTTGTTCTGTGAGTTGGCAGGCGACCATCTGCCCGTGGCCAATATCCGTGTGCCGCGCAAGTATTTGGCTGCGCACTATTTGAGTTTGAATTTGCGCAAAAACTTACAAATTGGGTTTTACGAGGCTATAGTTTTTGGGGGTAGAAATAATTTTGAATTGGGTTATCTCAACCCCGTTATTTTCTACAGAGCTGTAGAACAGGGTTTGGGTTCGCCCGACAACGCGATTATTGCCACCACGATAAAATATAATTTCCTTAATCGCTTTTCTGTCTATGGGCAATTGGTTTTGGACGAGTTTGTATTCAATGAACTATTTGTCAATCGGCAAAATTGGTGGGGGAATAAATTTGGCTATCAACTCGGTGCAAAATATATCAACGCTTTTGGGGTCAAAAATTTGGATTTGCAAGCCGAACACAACCGCGTGCGCCCTTACACCTACACGTTCAAAGACAGCACGGCGAATTTTACCCATTACAACCAACCTTTGGCGCATCCATTGGGCGCAAATTTTACCGAAAACATACTCATTGCGCGCTATTCTATCAATTTTAAATGGCGGTTGGAAGCCAAAGCCTTTTTCATCACTCAAGGCGTTGATACAGCCAGCAGCAATTGGGGCGGCAATTTGCACCCGTCTTATATTAGCCGCCAGCAAGAATATAACAACCTTCAAAATCAAGGGGTTAAGCAACAAACAATGCTCTTGAGTTTGGGCGCGAGTTATATGATAAAACACAACTTACAAGCGCATTTATACCTTTTATACAGAAATCAAACCAACGAACTGTTAACCGAACCGCAAAAAATAGTTTTGGTTAAGGCTGGTATTCGCTATAATTTTGTCGCGCCCAAGTATGATTTTTAGGATTTGAGGACGTTAGGATTTGAGGACGTTAGGACACTAAGACTTTAGGATGTTAAGATTTTAGGACTTTAGGATGCTAAGACTTTAAGATGCTAAGATTTTAGGATATTAAGACGCTAAGACTTTAGGATGCTAAGATTTTTAGACCTTAACTTCCTAATATCTTAAAATCCTCCAATCCTAACTTCCTCATATCCTAAAATCCTAACTTCCTAATATCTTAAAATCCTCCAATCCTAACTTCCTCATATCCTCCAATCCTAACTTCCTCATATCCCTTAAAAACTAATCAAGCCATCAATTACAGAACCCAACAGCGATTTTTTGAACGAATAGAACAAAGAAATTCCCCCATAAAAGGTTGGATTAAGTGTGGGTTTATAAAAATTATCGGAATTTCTACCCAACTGCAAGCGGCGATAAGGCAATACGCCCCCTTCTAAATACAATTTGGTTTGTTTGCCAATTTTGAAGTTGAAAACGCCACTCACTCTAAGCTGAAAACCAGAATAAAAACTGCGCGTATAATCTGTAGCGTTGGCTTGTTGGTAACCAAACCCGTTGCTAAAACCAGCCAAACCCGTAACAAAATCAAATTTGGTCTTTTTGCTCATCTGCCAGCCCAAGCGCATCTGCAAAGGCAAGGTGATATTCAACCATAATTTTTTCATCAGATTGGCTTCTATCCCGAAAAAGGGTGCGGGCAAAACTCTCCCGTTATTGTAACTCAACACAGCCCCATAATACCAATAATAAATCACCCGATTGATATGCGCCACGCCTATAGCTGCGGTAAAATTGGGGCTTATCTGCCGTATAGAATTTCTATCTTCCATAAAAGATACGTTGGCCGAATAGAATAAAATCCTAAATTTTCGCAACAAATGCAAACCCGTAATCCCCGTAGAAAGTCCGAAAGTGGTTTCATTAGGTCTTGGGTTGAAATTCAAACTATCTTTGGGCATATAATCGGCTTGAAACACTTGCGGGCGTACATTCCAAAAAATTTGATACATCTTCACCCGCGCCACATCGCCAATATCTTTTAGCCGCAACTGTCTCCAGTTTTTCAACTTGTCTATAGCATTGAGCCAATCCACTTTGACGCCCAACTTGCTCTTAATCGGCACGATAAGATTGAAATTAGCGCGTGTGTAACCGAACTTATCGCTGTTGCCGCCCAAAAAGTCCCCTCCCGAAGCGGGCGCATACTCCATATTTAAGCGCACACTAGGCTGGAAAATTTGGTTGAAAATAAACGCTTGACCATTCATTTGATTAGCCAAAAGCAAACAAAAACATAAAATTTTGTACATAAAAAACCGTTTTTAATCAATAAAGTAAAAATAAACAGCAAAATTAACCTCTTTTTGGTATTGCTATAAGAAATATATCGTATTTTTGCAAAAAAATTAAATAATGCCCACCATTCAAACAATAGACGGGATAAAAATTAACATCTACTTCAATGACCATAACCCCCCACATTTTCACGCAGAGATAAACGGCGAAGAAGAATTGATAAAGATAGAAAATTTAGAAACGCTCAAGGGTGGTATTCCCAAAACAAAGAGAAAAAAAGTTACGTTGTGGGCAGCAACAAATCAACAATTTTTATGGGAAAAATGGAACGAATTTAACCCATAACACATTTAACGCTCAATAAAATTAACTGCTTATGAAAACTTTTAAAATTATCAAAATTCTTGAGATAGACGGTTACACATTGCATTGCTTATTCAGTAATCAAGAAATCAAACGCTTAGATTTTCAGGACATTTTCAAAACTTGGAACATTAGCCCCACGCATATAGCATATCCACTCACTCAAAACTTAAGCAAGTTTAAAACCGTACAATTAACCGATAATAGCCTATCTTGGCCAGAAATTGGTATCAATAGCAAAGACGAAAATGGAAATAATGTATTTTATCCCTATGAAATAGACCCTTTTGTGCTGTATGAATTGGGGAAACCACCCGTTTTATCCGAATTTAAACGCAGTTTGATAGATAAAATTGATTATTTTCAAAATGAAGTACTAAAATTCATCGTCCAGCAAATCGCTACCACTCCCAGCCAAATAAAAGCTAATCTAAAAATAGGCTATACCACCATAACCCGCTACCTCAAGCAGTTCAAGCAAGCCAATTTAGTTACTTGTTTCAAAACGGGCAAACATAGTTTTTACAGCATTAACTTCACCGAACTTGCTAAAAGGAAAACTTTAGCCTAATTTTTCAAAACATCTCATTCAAAACATCTAATTTTCAAATGAGCCTTATCATATCCTTACTCAATCATAAAGGCGGCGTGGGCAAAACCACCAGCACCATCAATATAGGCGCAGCCTTAGTAGAACTCGGCAAACGGGTGCTATTGTTAGACTTAGACCCTCAAGCCAATCTCACCGTTTCTTTGGGTATCCCCCGCCAGAAAGTAACCATTTATGAGAATATGCGCGGCGAAGCAGAGATTAGCCCTTATCAAGTTAAGGAAAACTTGCACGTCGTAACTTCTACTTTGGACTTGTCGGGTGCAGAGATGGAATTGATTAACGAAGCTGGACGCGAATTTATTTTACGCGAACTGTTCCAACCTATAGCGCACGACTACGATTATATCATTATTGACTGCCCGCCCTCGTTGGGTTTGCTTACGCTAAATGCCCTAACAGCAAGTCATTACGTGCTTATTCCTATGCAAACCGAGTTCTTAGCGTTGCAAGGTTTGGCAAAAATAAAACAAATTGTGGATAAAGTACGCTTCCGCCTCAACAAAAAACTACAAATTGGGGGCGTATTGGCTACTATGTACGATAGCCGCAAGGTTTTGAACCGAGATATATTGGGAACTATCCAAAAATACTTCGGCGATAAAGTATTTCAAACCCTCATCCGCGACAACGTTTCCTTAGCTGAAGCCCCTGCACGCCACCAAGATATTTTCGCTTACAACGATAAAAGCAACGGCGCAGAAGATTATCTAAGTTTAGCCAAAGAGATTTTAGCGCGCTTTGAAAATGCTCCTCAACCGCTACCCAGCCCCCAAACTGAAACCCAACTCAACGAAGAATAATCCTTATCCTCACCCGTTTTAACCCAACCCAAATATGAAAGGGCAAAAAAAAGGCAAAAAAACATTTTCAGACGGGCTAGAAGAAATTTTGCATCACACACTTTTTGAAGACAACTTGCACGACAAACCCTCTATGTTTGAACTTGTGCCTCCTCCTGTTGTCCTCTCTACGCAATCTACCGCCCCACCACAAGACAACAAAATAGTCAAAAATACAAAAAAGAACAAATCTTTTGCCGACAACTTAGAAGACTTTTTCAAACACTCCATAGACGAAGGTTTTGATAGCCAAATCGTTAGCATCAAACGCAACATTATCCGCAACGATGAACGCCCTGCTATAGGTATTGACGTATTGCTACAAAAAACTTTGGTAGAAGAAGAACAAACTCCCAACCATCAACAGCGCATTACCTTTGTTTTGGATACGCCCAAAATAGAACAACTCAAAAATATAGCCAGAGTAGAACAAAAACCGCTTAATTCTGTGCTGCTGGAATTGATAGAAATGTATCTTACCACTCGTCCCGTACCAAAATCACAGGAAAAAACTGCCGCTTTGCCCAAAACCAATAGCAGCAAAACCCGCAAAACTAAAAAAGTATAATCCCTCGTTATGACAACACAAAAAAAACCAATAGCATCATCCGCCGAATTAGAAGCGGAAATACTAAAAGAGCGCAATCACCTTAGCACTGACCGTATGGATATGTCTATTAGTGAAATTACTTCTATGTATGAAAAAAGCGAAATTTTTATCTCTCCCGATTTTCAGCGTCTATTCCGTTGGGATATTGAAAAACGTACGGAATTTATAGAGTCCTTGTTGCTTGGTATTCCTATTCCTCCTATTTTTGTAGCAGAAAATCAAGATACCGTTTGGGAGTTAGTGGATGGATTACAACGGGTTTCTACCATTTTATCTTTTATGGGCTTGCTCAAAGACGATAAAGGCGAATTAGAAACCGTACACAACAATTGGGAAATGCAAGAAGGTAGCCGTTTAGATAAATTAAAGGGCTTTACTTATGAAACGCTTAGCCAAAAATTGCGTCTTACAATCAAAAGGGCAACTTGTAGAGTAGAAATTTTACGTTCCAATAGTAATTTTGAGATGAAGTTTGAACTCTTCAAACGGCTAAATACAGGTGGCGAACCCTTATCCGACCAAGAAGTGCGCAATGCCATTTACAGGGGAATATCTGCTGACTTTAATGTGTTCTTATCTCGATTGGCTGCTAATCCTACCGCCAAAAAACTTATTCAAATTTCTGAAAACAAGCGCAACAAATTATACCACGAAGAACAAGTTTTGCGCTTTTTTACCCTACTTCACCACGACCAAAACAAAGCAATCAAAGTAAATCTATCAGAACAAATGAGCAACTTTATGTTTAAAGTCGTTAAACAAGAAATTGCCTTTGACTATGCAGCCCAAGAAAAACTATTTAATAGTTTAATCAATGAGTTTTATGGTATTGACATCAACCTTTTTATTGGTGGAGGCAACTTTTTTTCTACTAGCCTTTACGACGGGCTGATGGTTGGATTGGGCAAAAATTGGCATTTATACGAAAATATGGATTCTACCGAAAGAACACGTATTCTAAAAGAAAAAATTGATAAACTTACTGCTGATGATACCTTTAAAGCAAGCTATGGTTCTAGCGATAAAACCCGCGTAGTAGCTCGTATCAAAATCGCTACTGATGTTTTTGCTAATATATAATATCTTTCTATAATGGCAAATTGGCTTAACGAAATACAAGATGATATATCTGACCGCAAAGAAACGCTTAGTGATTTGCAACGCATTATCAACCGCAGCACAGAGCACCCAAAAGAACAGGAACTAATCACTTTCTATTCCATTGCTACCATATACAGTATTTGGGAAAATTTCCTTAGGCGAACTTTGGAAGAATACGCAAAATATCTTAACTCTTTAGACCGCCCATTGTTTGATTTTTCAGAAAACATTATTATTTTTACCATAGAACACAACTTCAGTCAATTCATTCAATACCCAAAAGAACCTAAAAAGAAAATTAAGTTTTTCAAAGAGCTAAAAAATACCCTCAATGATAGCTTAAAGCTACCCACTAACTTTAATATAGAAAAAAATTTAGATTTTATAACCCTCAACAATTACTTAGATACGTTTGAAATTGACAAGTTCCCAGAAATGATACCCAATTTTGAACCTTATCAAAACGATGCGGAATGGAAAAAACTTATAAAAGAAGTTTCTCCCGCCAATGAAAGTTGGGTAGAAGCCAAAAAATTTCCTCTAAAGGATGAGTTAAAAAAGTTTGTTAATGAATTACGCAACCAAGTGGCTCACGGCAACATACGGGGTATAATTATACAACAAAGTCATATCTACAGGTGTATTCGCCTTGTAGAATATCTATTTGAAGAAGTATATGAACGGGTCAAATTAGCCTCTGAAAATAAAACTTATTTAGCTACTACCTTATAATGCCCCCTATGGGGCTTTTTTTTTGCTAAATAATACCCATACCAAAAGCACAAATCACATTAATAACACCGCACAAGCAGCGCGTAACAATTATTAAATTATAAAAAAAATAGCGCATACACTTTACAAATTAAACAGATTTTTGCAGAATATAACACGTTATACAAATTAAAAAGTAAGTATGTAATAAAAATGTGCCGCGCGAAGCGCGTAACTACACCAATCCGTTGAGTTTTTATACTGTCTGAAGTGAGACGAAGCGCAGCTTTAGCAAGCGGAGCGAACAAGTTTATAAAAACAAGGCGTTTTTGGTACTTTTTGCGCCTGCAAAAAGTACGAAGAAATAAAATTTTTAGGCGTAAGCCGTTAAAAAAATTTCAACACACTAATTTTTGTAAATGATATTTTTAATAACTTATGCTACTATTATACAATTACTTTTAAAATTATGTATTATTTTTAAAAACAAGCGTAAATTCGCGCTTATCTGTTCAATCCGTAAAATCCGTGTGCCAATTTTTAACCCTAAACATAGCCATTTTAAAAACTTATCACCTCTCAATAACCGCAAAATATGATTTTTTATAAAAAAGACTATCAAAATATAGTTACGCTAACGCTCGATATGAAGTCCCGCAGCGTTAATATCATCAACCACGAAGTCGCCAACGCGCTCGTACCTGTTTTGGAACGGTTGGAAAAGGACAAAGCCGAACGACAACTTACGGGCGTTATCATCACTTCGGGCAAACGCTCTTTCTTAGCAGGGGGCGACTTGGATTATTTGCACAACTCCGACAACCCACAGGTTATTTTTGACTATTCAATGACACTTAATCAAGTGTTTCGCCGTCTGGAATTATTGGATGTGCCTGTAGTCGCAGCTATCAACGGCTCAGCTTTGGGTAGTGGATACGAACTTACATTAGCTTGTCATTATCGGATAGCGTTAGATAATTCTCATACCATTATCGGCCTGCCCGAAGTTAGTATTGGTATGATACCGGGCGGGGGCGGTATTGTTCGCCTAACTTGGTTATTGGGCGTAGCTGCTGCTTTTCAGATACTAAGCAAGGGCAAAACTTATCATTGTCAAGAAGCTTTGCGCAAAGGTTTGATTGATAAATTGGTATTTTCAGAACGCGAACTGTTTGAACAAGCGCGCGCTTTTATATTGTCTAAACCCCCACTAACCAAACCTTGGGACGCAGGCAATCCACCGCCTCCGTTGGCTAATCCCAAACACCCGCAAACTGCTCAACTAATTACCGAATTAAATGCTCAATTGCTAAAAAGAACATTAGATAACTATCCTGCTCCTCAAGCTGTACTCAATACGATATACGAATGTATGCAAGTAGAGTTTTATCAAGCGATGAGAATAGTATCTCGGCATTTCACTGCGCTTATACTTAGCTCTCAATGTCGCAATATGACCAAAGCATTTTGGTATGATTTGAATAAAATTAAGAATGGTTTAAGCCGCCCCAAAGGTTTTGGCAGATTTAGAGCGCGCAAAATAGGTATTATAGGCTCTGGTGCTATGGGTGCAGGGCTTGCTTATTTGGCTATAATGCAAAATATACAAGTAGTGTTAAAAGATATTTCTATTTCTATAGCAGAACAGGGCAAAATGTGGGTTAGAAACAACCTTAACACGTTGTTGGAAAAAGGAAAAATTAACAAGTTGCAGCTGGAAGAACTATTGGCGCGCATCACAACTACCGACTCGCATAAGTCTTTTGAAGACTGCGATTTAATTTTAGAGGCTGTTTTTGAAAACATAGAGCTAAAAACTCGCATTGTCCGCGAAACCGAAATGCATATACATAAAGACGCGTTTATAGCCAGCAACTCCGCCACGTTATCTATATCAGAAATTGCCCAAAATGGTTTAACCCGTTCTGCCAACTTTATTGGTATGCACTTTTTTGCGCCCGTACTCAATACCAATTTGGTAGAAATTGTTATCGGAAAAGGCACAAGCGCAGAAACTACAGCCCGCGCTTTTGATTTTGCTTTGCAGTTGAATAAAGTACCTATTGTAGCCAAAGATAAAATAGGCTTTTATACTTTGCGCGTATTCCGTACTTATTTGTTGGAAGGTTTAGCTTTGTTGCAAGATGGGCAAAAACCTGCACATATTAGAAACTGCTCTTTGCAAGCTGGTATGGAAGAAGGTCCTTTTGTGTTGGCTGACCAACTATCTTTATCTTTTATTTTAGAATTGGAGCAAAAAACGGCTTTGCAACAGGGCAAAAATTATATAATTCACCCTGCAATGGCGGTGATTGAAAAGATGGTTTTAGAACTGAAACGACAAGGTAAGTATCAAAAAGGGGGTTTTTATGAATATAGTGATAACGATGAGCGTTCTTTTTGGTCTGGTTTGAGTGAATACTTTCCTGTTAAGTCTTTGCAGTTGGACAGTCAAACGGTAAAAGACCGCATAATTTTTGCCCAATGTATAGAGGCCGCGCGCTGTTTGGAGGAGAAAATTATAGAAAATGCTGCTGATGCTAATTTGGGGAGTATTTATGGTTGGGGATTTCCTGCTTTTGAGGGGGGCGTTTTGCAATATATTAATACGTATGGGCTAAAACCTTTTGTCAATCGCGCACAAGAATTAGCGCAGCAATTTGGTCAGCGTTTTAATCCGCCCACTATTCTTATTGATATGGCAAATCAAGAATTAAATTTTATCTAATTTTTTGTAAAAACATTTGTATTTTTTGGCAAAGTGGGTACATACGCAAGCGAATAAGCTATATTTGCAAATCAAAATGTATATGTACGCAAGCGAATAAGCTATATTTGCAAATTAAAATGTATATGTACGCAAGCGAATAAGCTGTATTTGCAAAACGAAACGTATATGTACGCAAGCGAATAAGCTATATTTGCAAAGCAAAACGTATATGTGCGCAAGCGAATAAGCTATTTTTTAAAAATTTTTTAATAGATTTTAAAAAAATATACACTTTTTTGAAAAAAATTTGAATTTATTTGTAACTAAATATCAATTTTTGCGTTAGAAGTGGTGTATGTAATTTTTTAAAAAGAAATATTTAGTAAATTTTGATGCGAATAAAACAACGCAACAATAACACAAAGCGCACTGAATAGCGTGGGGTTTTACACCCCACGCACAAAATCAAATAAATAAACAATATATTCTATTGAAAACAATTGTCGTTTATTGCCGCGTGGGGTGTAAAACCCCACGCTATTGAGTTTGATTAGCGTTTTTTTTGCTAAACATTTGTAAAATATACTTATTACCATTTTTTTATTTATTTAATCAATTTTAAACAAACACACTATGCGTAAAACCACCAAAGAAACGTTGGAAAACAACCTATCTAAAGCACAGGCTTATGTCAAAAAATTGCAAAAGCAATTGGAAGCAGCTTTAGAAAAAGAAACTGTAGCAGCTGATAAACTAACCGCGTTTGAGTTGAAAGCTACTGAAGAAGCAAACAAAGCAGCCGCTAACCCTAACAAGGTTAATAAAACGGCAGCTATTCCCTTTCGGCAGTTGGCGATAGCAGATTTGGGACAACGTGTCTCTCAAAATTGGGCGACTAAGTTTTCTGCGATGCAAATCCCCCAAGTTAATCAAAGCGATGTAATGACTAAAGCGGTCGGTATGGCTACTTTAATTCGGGAAAGCGAACAAAATGCAGCAAACAAAAAGACAAATACAGACGAATTGACCGTTGTAAATAAACAAATCAATGAAGCTGTATCTCAATTAAAACGCAATTTAGCGGCTATCTACCCAGCTAATAGTTTGAGCGGTATTTATCAAAATTACGGCTTGACAGCAAATACTCGCAAAACGCACGACTTGCCTTTAGATAATACGGCCAGAGTTGCCAATATAACCGTGTTGGTTAATAAACTGCAAGAGGTAGGCAACCCATTAGCCCAACTTCCCAACTTTAATCTCCGTCAATGGTTGCAATGGCAGCAAGAGCATAAACGTTTGTGGGAAGAAAGCAACTTTTTGAGGGAAGAAAAAAGCCGTTATGTGGCAGAAATTGAAGTATTAAACCAAACGTTGCGCAACGATTTGAAGATAATTTATGATTATATACCTTTTATACACACAGCCCAACAGGTCAAAAGTATAAGAAGACAATTAGGATTTTTGAAAGAAAGCTTTTAAGGGTATTGTTACTCCCCGTGTTGTAACACGGGGTTATTTCTGTTCAACCCCGTTGGGGTTGCAAAACGGTATAAGAAATGTTAATTATTTTGTGTGGGGTTAAAACCGCCACACAATTGATAAAATAGATTTATTTTTTTGCGTTGTGGGAGGTTAAAACCCCCATACAAATTGTATGTATTTGTTAGTAATTGCAACGTAAAATTATAACGTCAAATCAAAAATAGCGCAGGGCTTTAGCCCTATAGCGCATAAAATCCATTCATTTAATTGTGTAGTGGTTTCAACCCCACACAAAATAATTAGAAAACGGTTGTGTAAAAATAATACCTTGTATAATTTGAATAAAAAAAAGTCCTACTTCAGTGCGAAGTAGGACTTTTTTTTGCAAACGATTACCACTTATCAAACGCTTTGATTAGCATTTTATTGGTTTCGGTCTTTTTGAGTTCGGTGATAGCATCAGCAAATTTTTGATAGGCCGCATTAGAACCGCTATTATCTCTAAAATAATCGCGTAAGCGTTTGATAGCTGACGCAGCGCCGTAACGATGCCAAACTTCGCCTTTGTAGTTGGTCGCAATAGATTTGAAAAAATCTAATTTGCTCACCGCAAAGTTGTCATCTTTGGTAGCAGATAACAAATCAGCATAGGCGTTGAACAGCGAAAAGGCAGCAAATTCATTAACTTTGGTATAATTCTTTTCGTAGAAATCAGTATATTTTTTATCCCCTGTAGTAGCATAAACGCGGGCAACCCCCAATAATAAATCGGGTTGGGTTTCGGTTTCTACCCCTTTGGCTGCGGCTAAAGCGGCGTCTTTATCAAACTCGGCCAACATCTCTAAAGCTGTACCAATAACCGAGTACGATTGGTCATTTTTCATAACCGACTGAAAAATAGCTACAGAAGATTTGTCTTTGACTGCTGCCAATTTTTGGAGTGCAGCCATACGCACTTGCGGGCGAGGGTCTAATTTGGCTAAATTATGAAGTTTTTCTAATATATCCCCTTTTACCGATTTTTTGTTGAGTGCATCAATAGCGGCATCGCGTACAGCCCAAAATTTGTCGTTGAGTGCGGAAATAATAACCGCTTCAGCTTCTTTTTCTTGGGTTTGTCTATCTTTCAATTTGTTGATAGCTGTGTAACGGTCTAAAAACGTTTTGCCCAACTTATACTGTGCGATAAATTCATCGGTTTCTAAGTACTCCTTACGTTCGCACAATAAGTCGCGGGTAGCATCTACAGCCACCCAAACGGGTTTTTCTGTATTGAAAGTAAAGGATTGTTTGGCCGAATTTAACTCCACTTTATGGCGCGTTGCTGCCCCGTCCAAGCTCGTATAAACGTCAATATAAAACGGTAGAATATAAGTTGGGGTTGTTTTAAGGTCTTGAGTTTGCTCAACGGTAACAGTTAGCTGTTTTTTGTTAGCATCATAGCTGCGTTTTATATCCAATACGGGGTGTCCTTCGGCGAAAAACCATTGATTGAAGAACCAGTTTAGGTCTTGACCTGTTACATCTTCAAACGCTAAACGCAAGTCGTGAATTTCAACAGAAGTATATTCGTTCTTTTTTAGATAATAAGACAAGGATTTGAAGAAGGCTTCGTCGCCCAAATACTGGCGCAACATGTGCAAGATAGTTCCCCCTTTGTTGTAACTGTGGGAGTCAAACATATCTTCTTTGTCGTTGTAACCAAAATAGATAAGCGGGTGTTTGTCATTTTGCATATTGGCTTGGCGCATATAACCAGCTACTTCGCCCATACGGTGGTGGTCGGCGGCGTCGCGTCCATATTTGTGTTCAAACCAAAGGTATTCGCTATAATTGGCAAAAGATTCGTTGAGGGGTAGATTAGACCAAGATTCGCAAGTTACCAAATCACCAAACCAATGATGCATCATCTCGTGCGCAACAATACCTTCGTTGAGTTCGGGGTTATCGGCTACCTCGCGAGCAGTCTTTTGTATGAAGTCACCAAATATAACCGCAGTGGTATTTTCCATAGCTCCAGACACGTAGTCGCGCACAATGATTTGAGAATACTTGCTCCAAGGGTATTGATAATCAAATTTATCGGAAAAGAAAGTCAACATTTCGGCAGTATAAGGATATATTGCTTTGGCGTGGGCTTCAAATTGTGGTTCGACATAATACTCCAGCAACATACCTTTCCACTCATCTTTGACCAATGCAAACTCCCCCACTGTCATCATAAACAAGTACGGCGTGTGAGGTTTGTCCATCACCCAATAATCTGTGCGCGTGCCGTCAGGGTTGGGGGTAGAAGTTTTGAGCAAGCCATTAGATAAGGTTTTATACTTATTCTCAACGGTGATATAAATCTCTTGTGTGCAACGCTCGTTGGGGCGGTCTATGGTCGGAAACCATTTGCTGCTGGCTTCGGTTTCGCCCTGTGTCCAAATTTGGCGGGGTTTGTTGCCCTCTTCTCCCAAAGGATTGATAAAATAAAGCCCTTTATCGCTGGTAATAGCCGCGCTGCCCCCTTTGGGAAGGTCGTTGGGTTTGGCTACATATTCAATATAAATGGTATATTCTTCATTTTTGCTATAGGTTCTATCCAATTTAATACGCAAGTTAGCATTATCGGTATAAGAAAATTGCAAGGTTTGTTCTTTGCCATTATTGAGTAGTGCAACTTTGTTTATATCAAAACCTTTGGCATCCAAACGAAGGCTATCCGTATTATAAAAATAAGGTTTGAGTTTGAGCGTAGCTTTGCCGATTAAGTGCTGTTTTGCCCAATCAAAGCGCACATCCAATTTGGTATGAATTAAGTCGTTGATTTGAGTAGCGGAGGCATTATATCGGGGGCGAGCAGCTGGCACGGAAGAATCGGCTTTGCTGGCTACCACTTCTACAGTTTCGAGCGTACGCACTTGAGTTTTGCCCACTCTGCCTGTGGGTTTGCAACCGTAAGCAGCCAATAAGCCAGCGAACACGAGCGCAGAAAATTTAAAATTCATTAGATTAAATTAAAAAGTTGATAAAAAATTAATGTTTTTGAAGTATTTTTGTACCAATTATTTTTTATAAAAAGTATCTGTAGATGAAAACACCTCTTTTCTTGTTTTGTGCAGCCTTCTTTGGCTTTTCTTATTTGACATTTGCTCAACAAATCAGTGATAATAATTTTGCTGCAGCTATTCGCCAACAATGTCGAGATTGTATTGATAAAAATAACAAATTAACTGAAGCAGCTGATACGCTGACAGCTTTAAATGTTGGGGGTTATGGGATTCAAAATCTAAACGGGTTCAATTTCCCTGCATTAAAATACTTTGATTGTAGTTTTAATAAGATATCCTCTTTGCCTACCAACTTACCAAATGGATTATTGCAACTATGGTTTGCTAATAATTTAGTCTATACTTTTCCCTCCAATTTGCCTAATAGCTTATTGGATTTGGCGTGCCATATCAATCAAATCAAAACTTTACCAGACAGTTTACCTAAAAATCTTATTGAATTTAGATGTTTTGATAATCAAATAAAAACTTTACCCAACAAATTACCCAATAACTTGCAAGCATTATTTTGTGACGGCAATCAAATAGATAGCTTGCCTGAAATGCTGCCCAGCAGTCTAAAGTATTTAAGCTGCGACAGAAACCAAATAAAAAATTTACCTAGTCATTTACCTAATAACTTAGTAAGTTTGTCTTGTAGTGGCAATCAACTGACTATTTTGCCAACTCTGCCTAGCACTTTGCTAGAACTTAGCTGCAGCTATAATAGGCTAATTAATTTGCCCAAAATACTGCCTAATAATTTAGTTCGTTTATATTGTAGTGAAAATGCACTAAATTCCTTGCCAAAAGAATTACCAAATAGTTTAAGAGTTTTGTATTGCAATGACAACCAAATAAGCACTTTACCTAAATTACTGCCCAACACTATGGATATTTTTGATTGTAGCAACAATAAAATAACCACCCTGCCCCATAAATTAGCTGATAATTTGACATCTTTTAGTTGCAAAGGCAATCCAATAAAAAAACTACCAAAGTTGCCCCCCTTGTTGAAATACTTAGATACAAGAAGCACTAAAATAACCTGCTTGCCTAACATACCGCCCAATTTGATAATAGCTGATTGCCCCAGCAAAATATGTTTTTTTATGCGCTTTCGCTACCCTAAAAACCAATAACGAATTTCTTAATTTTTTAAATAATTATGGTAATGATAACACAATTTTCATTATTTTGTATAGTTTTTTTTGGCTTTTCTTGTTTGGCATTTGCCCAACAAATCACTGATGCCAATTTTGCTGCGGCTATCCGCCAAGAATGTTCAGCTTGCATTGATAAAAATAATAAGTTGACCAAAGCAGCTGACACGTTAAGTAAGTTGAATATTGATGGTAAAAAAATTGAAACTTTAGAAGGGTTTAAATTTCCTAATTTGCGTTATTTTTATTGCGGCAATAACGAAATAGAAACTTTACCCGATAACTTGCCTTTAACCTTAGAGTTTTTGTGGTGCAATAATAATGTATTGACTGAATTACCTGAAAACTTACCTAACAGTTTGCAAATAATATTTTGTATGGGTAACGAAATTGATGTTTTACCTAATAAATTACCCAATAAATTGAAAAAACTTTGGTGCTACAACAATTTATTAGAGGCTTTACCCAACAATCTGCCCAACAGTATCACAGAAATAAATTGCGCCGACAACCAAATTACTGCCTTGCCCAATAAGTTGCCTGATAGCTTGAAAATTCTTAATTGCAACAAAAATAAAATTTTAAATCTTCCTAATACACTACCAAATAGTCTTGTCGAAATACTTTGTTGGGATAATCAACTCACCGCTCTGCCTAATAAACTGCCTAATAGTTTGGAGATATTGCATTGTAGCGGAAATGCAATAACAGTTTTACCAAAACAACTGCCTAATAAACTTAAACATTTTAGTTGTTATGAAAATAAAATCACAGCTTTACCTAATCCGCTACCAAGTAATTTGGAGGAATTAAATTGCAGCAGCAATCCAATAAAAAGCTTATCTACACTACCAAGTAATTTGAAGGAATTGAATTGCAGCAACAATCAAATAACAACTTTACCTCAATTGCCTGAGCAATTAACAGACTTAAACTGCGCAAATAACTCAATCGTTACCTTACCTAATAAATTACCAAGTAATTTGGATATACTAGATTGTAAAGACAATGAAATTAGTGCGTTACCCGTATTACCTGAAAATCTAAAAGTTTTATACTGCAGCGATAATCAAATAACCATTTTACCAGAAAAACTGCCTAATACTTTGGAGGTATTAGAATTTACTGATAATCAAATTAGTATATTACCTAATATACTGCCAGAAAATCTAAAATACTTAAACTGCCAAAACAACAAAATCAACATTTTCCCTTCAAGGTTACCTAATAATTTAAAATCGTTAAATTTGTCTAATAATAAAATAACAATTTTAGCAAACTTGTTAGCAGAAAATTTAACTGATTTAAATTGTTCATACAATCCAATAGAAAATTTGCCCAAATTACCACTTTCATTAAAATACTTAGATACAAAAAACACCAAAATAACCTGCTTACCCAACCTACTACCCAATTTGGAAATCAGTGAGAGCGATTGCCCCAGCAAGATATGCGGCACAGTCCGTCTGCGCGAGGTCAAAAACAAATAAATTTTATGAAAGAACTAATAAGCCATCATTAACTTGTTGGTTCTTTTTTTGTCAATAAAAAAAGCCCGCTACAGCGAGCAAGCGAAAGAGTTTAGAAAGCGATATAAGTCATTGGCATCTGTTCGATAAGCGTATTGATAACCGCTTCTTCCAAAGGATTATTCATAAGATAAAGCCCAACCAAACTCACCAATTTATTCATATTATGAGGTAAAGTTTTAAGCTGATTATTTTGCAATTCTAGATTATAAAGATTGGGCAAATTGCAGATAGATTCAGGGAGTGATACCAAGTTGTTCTTTTCAATGAATAAGCCCTGAAGGTTTTGGAGTTCGCCTATACTATTGGGAAGCCGTTCTATTCGATTGCTGCGGAGATGTAATTCGTTGAGGTTGGCTATTTTGCCGATATTAGGGGGTAGAAATTCCAAATCACAGTTATTGGCGTACAAAAATTTTAGCTTTTTGAGTTTGGGCAAGCTATCGGACAAGTACATAATCTTACTTTTGCTAATCTCCAGCTCTTCCAAGTTGGTGAGTTCGGCTACTACATCGGGCAACTTGAGCGATTGGCATTCGCGGATGGTGAGTTTGCGCAGATTGGTGAGTTTGGCCAAGTCGGCGGGCATCTTTTCTATATTCAACCCGTTGGCGTGCAAGTCGGTGAGGGTTTTTATCAAAGCTATCACTTCTATAGCTTGCGCCAAATTGAGATTAGGGTTATAACTTATATCCAAATAGCTCACTTTTTGCAGTTTGCCCAAAGCGCAGGGCAGCTCTTCGAGCCGATTGCCAGCAAATTCAAAAATCTCTAAATACTTAAAATTGCCCAAATAAGCGGGTAATTTTTTGATATGGTTGTAAGAAAGTCTTAATTGTTTCAGTTTAGAACCTTTAGCTTTCCAAATCAGCGGCAAATGCGCTATGCTATTATCGCGCACATCCAGTACTTCTAAGCGGGGCAAAGCAGCGAGAAAAGTCGGTAATTCTATCAGCACATTATTGCGCAGATGTAGCTCGCGAAGTTTTTTGCAACCAGCCACAAACTGAGGAACTGTTTTAAAATTGTTTTTGTCTAAAGCCAAAACCTGTAGATAAGGCAAAGGCGGCATATTTTTGGGAAACTCGCCGATTAAATTATTGCTCAACCATAAGATATGTAAGTTTTTGAATTTTATCAACTCATCCGGTAAAGTGGTTAGATGCTGTCCGCGCAAATCCAATTTATAGACCTTATCCGCTTGCTGTAGGGCAATTTGTATGTCATCGAAAATAGGCGCAGCCACCAAAGCACTATCGGATAAAGATTGAGCGCGGGTATAAGCGGTGAAATTATAAATACATAAAAAGAATAGAAAAAAACGCATAAATTATAAATACATTTGGGGATTTAGACCAGAAACAAGCGAACAAAAATCAGCCCCCAACTTTATCATTGATAAACTGCCCATTTTGGCAATAATTTTTCAACTCTGTTTGTATAAAATCTTGTACTTCGTTGTAAATATAATGAGGATATAATAAATGTATATTAGGTCCTGCATCTATGGTAAAATATAAAGGCAAGCCTGTATCTTTGCGCCAATTTTTGACCAATTCTATCACTTTCAAGCTGTGAGGCGACAACAAAATAAAAGCAGGACGCGACAACATCATCAACCCGTGCAAAGTCAAAGCCTCTTCTTCGGCTATTTCGCCCACTTTATCCACATCTCCAGCCTTGAGCGCGGACAAAATTAAGCCCATATTTTCTTCAGCTTGGGCGTAACGAGCGGGCGCAAAGGGATTATTTTCCATTAAACTATGTCCTGCTGTACTAGAAACGGATTTTTCTTGAGCAGAAAGCAACAAAACCGTATCGCAATACGTATGAAAGACAGAGTGCATAGCAGCGCTAAAATCTACGGCGTACTCGTTGCTGCTATCTGCCCAATAGCTGGTTTTGCCCCAAATAGCTGCGCCTTTATACACAGAACGGCAAGCACTACCAGAAGCCAAACGGGCGAAATATGAACAATTTTGCGCTTGAGTTGTATATGGATAATCCTCAAAGCCTATTTCCTCAGCCATTTCTACCAAACAAGTAGACAATGCCGACATACTACTCGCCGACGAGGCGATACCAGCCGAATGGGGAAAAGAGTTTTGGGAGCGAATAAACAGCTTGTAGTCGTATAAAAAAGGCAATTCATTGGCTACACTCGCCAAATAACGCTCAATTTTGGCCGCAAACTTCTCTTTGCGCTCACCAGCGAATAAAAAATCCAACTCAATCTTTTGATTATTTTCTTTGGGGAGAAAGTCCAACTCCATTTGGGTTACGGATTGGCTCAAAGTGAAGCTAATAGAAGCGTTTTGGGGTTCTTGCCTACCTTTTTTGCCCCAGTATTTGATTAGGGCTATATTGGAAGGACTTTGCAAACTAATTGACATAGTTGATATTATTGATTAAAATTGGGCGCAAAGATAGCTTTTTTTGGAAAAAATTTATAACTTTGATGAAAAATATACTTCAGTTTTTGTCCGAATTAGACCAAAACAACAACTCCGTTTGGTTTCATCAGCATAAAGCGCAATACCAACGAGCAAGGGGCGAGTTTGAGCAATTATGCGCCAATATCTTGGCCAGACTAAGCCAAAATAATTCCAATTTTGCTTTTGTAAAGCCCAAAGACTGCATTTTTCGCATCAATCGGGACGTGCGTTTTTCTGCCAACAAAGCCCCATATAAGAATAATTTTGGGGCATATTTCGCCGAAGGGGGCAAAAAATCGTCCAAACAGGGTTATTATTTGCACATCCAACCCCAACAATCGTTTTTAGGCGGCGGTGCGTATGAAAATACTCCAGAAATGTTGTATAAATTGCGGCAAGAAATCAGCTACGAACCCGAAAAGTTTAGAAATGTGTTTAATAATCCCATTTTCAAACAGCATTTTCCCCAGCTATTGGGCAATCAGCTCAAAACTGCCCCCAAAGGCTATCCCAAAGACCATCCGCAGATAGATTTATTGCGCCATACGCAACTTTACGTTGCGCACGGTTATGCAGACGAAGAGTTGTCGGAAGTGGATTTTGTGGATAAATGTATAGCCCATTGCCAAATTTTACAGCCTTTTTTGAGCTTATTGGACGAGGCGTTTTTATTTTAATTATGCAGCATAAATTCAAACTAAAATCCAATTATCAACCAGCAGGCGACCAACCCAAAGCTATAGAACAGTTGGTAAAAGGCATCAATCAAGGCGACAAACACCAATGTTTATTGGGGGTAACAGGTAGCGGTAAAACTTTTACTATAGCCAACGTTATACAACAAACCCAACGCCCAACGCTGATTTTGACCCACAACAAAACCCTCACGGCGCAATTATACGGCGAGTTTAAAGAATTTTTTCCCGATAACGCTGTAGAGTATTTTGTTTCTTATTACGATTATTACCGCCCCGAAGCCTATGTAGTATCTACAGATACTTTTATAGAAAAAGATTTGGCTATCAACGACGAGATAGAAAAACTGCGTTTGCGCACCACCACCCAACTATTGTCGGGACGGCGGGATATTATCATCGTAGCCTCTGTATCTTGTATTTATGGTATGGGCAACCCAGAAGATTATCGCGCAGGAATTATCCATTTGCGCAAAGGGCAGGTAATTTCTAGAAATTTATTTTTATATCAAATGGTAGATGCTCTGTATTCGCGGACAGAAACCGATTTTTCGCGCGGCACGTTCAGGGTCAAAGGAGATACTGTGGATATAAATTTGCCTTATGTGGAATATGGGTACAGAATTACCTTTTTTGGGGACGAGATAGAAGAGATAGAAATTTTGGATTTGCAAAGCAAACGCACGACGGAGAGTTTGGATGAAATATCTATTTTCCCTGCCAATTTGTACGTAGCCCCCAAAGATAGATTAGCCCAAATTATAGACAGCATACAAGACGAACTGACCGAACAGGTAGAATACTTGGAAGACAACGGCAAAACCTTAGAAGCGCGCCGACTGGAAGAGCGGGTTAATATGGATATAGAAATGATGCGGCAGTTGGGTTATTGTTCGGGGATTGAAAACTACTCCCGTTTTTTTGACGGACGCGCCAAAGGAAAACGCCCGTTCTGTTTGTTGGATTATTTTCCCGACGATTTTATGATAGTAGTGGATGAAAGCCACGTTACCATTTCCCAATTCCGCGCTATGTATTCGGGCGATAGAGCCAGAAAAACCAACTTGGTAGAATATGGATTTCGCTTGCCTTCAGCTTATGACAATCGCCCGCTCAAGTTTGATGAATTTGAATCTATTATCAACCAAATTGTGTACGTGAGCGCAACTCCAGCCGACTATGAACTCCAGCAAACTGAAGGTGTAGTGGTAGAACAGATTGTGCGCCCTACAGGGCTACTTGACCCGCCCATTGTTATTCGCCCCACATTAAACCAAATTGACGATTTGATAGATGAAATTAGACACCGCAACCGCTTAGATGAACGCACTTTGGTTACTACCATCACCAAAAAAATGGCTGAAGAATTAGCTAAGTATTTTGATAGGGTTGGTTTGAGAGCGCGTTATATACACTCTGAAGTCACGACTATGGATAGGGTTGAAATTTTGCGCGATTTGCGTTTGGGTATGTTTGATGTTTTGATTGGTATCAACTTACTGCGCGAGGGTTTGGACTTGCCCGAAGTGTCGTTGGTGGCGGTTTTGGATGCGGACAAAGAGGGATTTTTGCGCAATTATCGCTCGCTTACCCAAACAGCAGGGCGGGCAGCCCGCAATAGCAACGGAAAGGTAATTTTCTATGCCGACCGAACCACCAATTCTATGCAAATCACCATACAAGAAAGCGAAAGGCGCAGAAATATACAGTTGGCACACAACAAAAAACACAATATCAGCCCGCTTACCGTGCGCAAATCCAAAGAGCAAATTTTGCGCCAAACGTCTATGACCAACTCCAAAGAGTATATTTACGAATTGGCTGATGATAGCAATAGCCTGCTTGTAGCTGAAAAAACGAGCACTTACACCAGCCCCAAACAAGTAGAAAAAGCTATAGCTGATACCAAAGAAAAAATGCAAACAGCAGCCAAAGCTCAAGATTTCTTGTATGCAGCCCAATTGCGGGATAAAATGTTCGCACTCAAAGAACTGTTGGAAACCAAATTCGGAAAAGCGTAAAGATAAAGCCAAGCGAAAGTTTGGCTTTTTTTATTGTTTCAAACGGCGTTCGTATAATTTGGCATAGCGCAAAAACACCCCAAAAGCCATTAAAAAAGCGATAATTAAACCAGCGCGCCCATCCAAAAAGCCTTTTTGCCAAATATAATGTTTGAAAAATCTAAAAACGGGCTTAAAATAAAGCTGCCAAATGCCCACTTTGGGCGTTTTGGGTTCGTAATCTATAGCCGCCCAAGTCGCGTATCGCTGCAATTTATCTATAAAATGGTCTAAAGAAACATAAGTATAATGTTCTAATCTATTTTTTAGCAAATCCACTTTAAGCCCTTTGGTTTCTATCTCTTCGTGCACTTGGTTGTTATTATAACGGCAATGGCGGCGGATTAAACGCACGACTTTATCCTTATTCCAGCCCGAATGGTTAATTTTTTGGTTCAAAAAATAATTTTCGCGATAAATCCAATAGGCTTCAGTTGGGCTATTTTGGTTCAAAACGGTTGCAATTTCAGCAATTAGTGCAGTTTTGGGGCGTTCATCGGCATCTACAATCAACAGCCATTCGTGAGCGCATTGGGGTATAGCCCAATTTTTTTGCGCGGCTGGAGTGTCGTATTTTCTCTGTAGAAATTTGACCTGGTATTGTTCGCAGATGTGTTGGGTTTGGTCTGTACTAAAACTATCCACCACCACAATTTCGGCAGCCCAATCCAATAAAGGTAACAATTCAGCGAGATTTTTTTCCTCATTAAGTACAGGAATTAGCACAGAAATTGGCAATTTTTCCACTATCACTTATTTTTATAAAATGGTCGTTTGCAAAAAATCCGCTCTTTCTGGATAATCCGTCGTGTAGTGCAAACCTCTACTTTCGCGGCGGATAGCGGCGCAGCGACACACACAATAAGCGATAGTGAGCAAATTCCGCAGTTCGCAAAGTTGGGGCGAAATGGTCGTATTGGCGTATAATTCTTCGGTTTCTTCGTACAAAATATGCAATCTTGCCAAAGCGCGTTTCAAACGCATATTAGAACGCACAATTCCCACATAATTGCTCATAATTTCCTTGAGTTCTTTTATACTTTGGGTTATCAACACCATCTCTTTGGGTTGCATTGTACCTTCGGCGTTCCAGTTGGGGATAGCTTTTTGGGGCATTTCTATACCATTCAAAACACTTTGGCTGTGTTTATAAATTCTATCCGCATAAACCAAACCCTCCAATAAAGAGTTGGAAGCCAAGCGGTTAGCCCCGTGCAAGCCCGTAGAACTACATTCGCCACAAGCGTATAAATTCACGATAGAAGTTCTCCCCCATTCGTCCGTTTTTATCCCCCCACACATATAATGGCAAGCGGGCAAAACGGGAATCATCTGCTCCATTGGATTTATACCCAAAGACATACATTTTTCATAAATGGTGGGAAAATGGGAGATAAAACCCTCTTTATCCAAATGGCGGCAATCCAAATACACAAAATCTTCCCCGCGCGTTTTCATCTCGTTGTCAATAGCGCGCGCTACTATATCGCGGGGCGCAAGTGAAAGCCTTTTATCGTATTTGTGCATAAACTCCTCGCCGTCTTGAGTTTTGAGAATAGCCCCAAACCCGCGCACAGCTTCAGAAACTAAAAAAACGGGATTATCGCCTGTAGGATTATATAGCGAAGTGGGATGAAATTGTACAAATTCCATATTTTCTACCCGCCCTTTGGCTCTATACACCATAGCTATACCGTCGCCTGTAGCGATTACGGGGTTGGTGGTCGCTTTATAAATTTGCCCCGCGCCGCCTGTAGCAATAACTGTAATTTTAGATAATAAGGTTTCTATCTCGTTATTTTTTTCGTTGAGTGCATAAACCCCAAAACAGGTGATATTGGGCGTAGCGCGCGTAACCCAATTCCCCAAATGGTGTTGAGTGATTAAATCAATAGCAAAATAATGGTCTAACAACTCCAAATTGGGCAAAGTAGCCGCTTTTTCTAATAGCGCGCGTTGAATTTCCCAGCCCGTAAGGTCTTTATAATGCAAAATGCGATTTTCAGAATGTCCGCCCTCGCGCCCCAAATCGTAGCGTTCGTTGGCTTTTTTGTCTTTATCAAAACGCGTTCCCCAAGTTATCAACTCCTGCACGCGGTCGTGTCCCTCGCGGACTACAATTTCTACAGCTTGCGGCTCACACAATCCATCGCCAGCATCCAAAGTGTCGGCTATATGTTTTTGGAACGAATCCGTATCAAAATTCCAAACAGCAGCCACCCCGCCTTGAGCGTAACGGGTATTGCTTTCGTTGGGGTCGGTTTTGGTGAGTACCAAAATACGCTGTTCGGGATTGGCTTGAGCTGCTTTTATCGCAAAACTCAACCCAGCCACACCACAGCCCAAAACCAAAATAT
>JAAFIM010000024.1 GCA_013297745.1 Chitinophagales bacterium
TTTTACAATTAGCTTTTTGCAGTTAAATTTTCCTATATGCGCTCAATAGCGTGGGGTTTTATACCCCGCGCGCTGATAAATTTTCCATAAAAAAATAGAAAATATAACATTTTTTACCATTTTTGTCCGTGGGGTGTAAAACCCCACGCTATTGAGCGCACACTGTTATTTTTTTCAATCCACCAAATTTTTTAACTGCGAAAGGTCAGTTATTAATTCAGTATGCGCTTTTTTTAGAATTATATTTTTTGCTGAAATATAAAATGGAATTGCTAAATCTTCTGCTACCGCCTTAAAGAGTGTGTAACCCTGCTCAATACGATATTTTTGATTAATTTCCGTGCATTCGCTATTTTCCGCAAAAAAAAGAAAGTCGGTAGTCGTATCAATACTCCATTCTGAATTTAGTGTCATAAAAAATACACCTTCAAACTCAATTACTATAGAGTGTTCATAACTCAAACTATAGCCGCCACCTACCAACAAATTATGCCCATTGTAGCCCACAATTTCAAAATCACAACAAGGCATTTTTTTTACTATTCTATTTATTTGCTCTAAGATTTTTTCCATTTTATGTTAGAAGTAAGTAGACAAAAACAAAGTGAATAATCGCGCGAAGCGCGTAACTGCACTTAATTAAATTTGCCTAGTAAAAAAATAACTGTGTGCGTATCAATAGCGTGGGGTTTCGCTTCGCGGTTCTACCGATTTACACCCCACGCGACAATGAATTTTTAATCAAAATAACCAAAAATATCTGTTTTTTTATCTGATTTTGTGCGTGGGGTATAAATCGGTAGAACCGCGAAGCGAAACCCCACGCTATTGATACGTTTTGCAACGCAAATTATAATATCAAATAAATTGTTCCCACTATTTAATCCGATTAAATGGGAGTTTTAAACTTCTTGTAATCAGCAAATCTATATTCATTTCAATTAAAGGTTGTATGACACCATATCCAATTTCACCACCACCGCCACAACAATTGTAAACATCGAAAACAATTTTAATGTGGTTATCATCTAAAAAATCTTTCTGTTGTTTGATAAAGTTAAATAAATCAGTTTGTATTTCATTCCATTCAAATAACTCCCCAATTTTTTCAGTTTTGATGCTTAACACAACGTAAGAAGCGTTAGCCCCAACAGCTCTTTCTAAAAGACTCAAATACTGATGTGAAGTATATTTAGCGCCATAAGCATTATTCCAATTATTAATTATTGTTTGCTTTATGCTCTCCTGTGAAGTTTGGAAAACTAACTGATAGTATTCTCCACAATCATCTTCACTAACTGTTTCAAGTTCTGATATTCCGATATTTTCATCCGCTGATAATGATGACGAATTTAATGAAATTGATATATGAGGCTCTTCATCGAGATATGACCGTACAGCCACAATCAACTTCAATTGTTCTGGTCTAATTAATACACGCTGTGTAAGTTGATATTCTATAAAAATCTCAAAGTCCCATAAATATGCTCCTTTACCTTGGCTTTTAATAAAATCAAGATTTACCATTAACATATCAAGCACCATATCCAAAGCACTTTCAAACTCTTGTATAGAAAATAAAAATCGGAAATTGAAATTTACCCACCCTCCTGCGCTTTTGGGAGCATATACACGAGTATATAAAGGTATTAATGGTAGCCATTTTTCCAATAAAAAATGTTTTGTTGTGTCAACATCGTGCTCCAAAGCATCATAAGCTAATGAAAATGCTAAGACAACATTGTTTTGTTCGTTATAATTAAACATAGATGATTATTATTTATTGAAGTTGTTTAGTAATTCTAAAATTATAAAACAATGTATTATTTGTCATAAAATAAGCGAGAGCGTGGGGTTTTACACCCCACGCAGTGAAAAAATCTTATTAGCGTTGGGTTTTATACCCAACGCAAGAATAAAGTTTTATAAAATATGTATATTTTTGGTGTGTGTTGGGTGTAAAACCCAACACTAATAAGATTTTTATTTACCGCACGGGGTATAAAACCCCGTGCTATTGTAAAAAGTCTATACTCTCGTAACCCTAATGGATTAAATTAATCATCTTTTCATTTTATTTAAGGCTATTTTTTCATTTATAACAGTCAAAAAATAAACAATAGGTCGGAAAGAAATCCCATATTCAATAGTAATTGGCACTTTATTATGGTTTGTAAGAACTAACTGAATGTCAAAAAAGCGTACATTCTTTGTTTTATCTCTTAAAACATCATTTATTGAGTTTTCATCAACGCTTAAAATATCTATATATTTTATTTTGTCAACTATTGCCCCCCTGCAATTATAAATGTGCTGTGTGGTAAAAAGAACAAAATTATCTTTTTCGATAAATAACTCAACAATAGGCAATTCAATCCTGTAATCAAGACAAACAGGCGATACTATTTCATTCGTATCTATTAAAATTGTTGTTTTTAAACTATTTATTTTAGATTTTTCTATTTGATTTTCTAAATCTATATTGAAAACATCTAAAACATCCAATAAGTTTTCCGCTTCTTCACTTTTTCCCCAAGTGTTATATTTTTGAAGCAAATTAATATGCTGTTTCTTTATTGCTAATAAACTAATCATCCGATAAACTTTTATTTAGACTATTTATGCAAAAAATGAAATTTATAAAAAATGTAGAATAAAAAATCTCGACTTGGAGAGCCGAGATTTGGATAGATTGAAACGGGCAGAAAACGAATACAGCTGCACTTATAAATTATTTGAGCCTAAAAAGTACAGGTAAATTATATAATACTGATATAGCTTCGCCGTCCTGCGTACCAGGTTTCCATTTAGTATTTTCTTCTTTAATTTTTGTAAGCACGCGAATGACTTCTTTATCCAGTTCATCACTAACGCTTTTAGATATTTTCATATTAGACATAGTACCATTTTTATCAATCACAAAACTTATTACAACTTGCCCTTCAGTACCTTTGCGCCTTGCTTTTTTGGGATATTTAATCTCTTTGTACACAAGCTGCAATAAAACATTGACTCCACCTGGATATTCTGGCAGTATTTCGTAATTAAAATAAGCAATTTCGTTACCTTCAGCATCGCTACATTTTCCTGTTAGCAGTTTGCCATTTTCGTAAGTATCGACGCGTTTGGCTTTTCCATTTGCCCAATACGTCAATAGCGTACCGTTCAACTTGCCCTCTTTGTAATCAATATCTTTGCGCAATTGTCCCCCCTCATCCCACTCTTTAAATTTTCCGTCTAAAGTTTTTTTCTCATAGATAGAATAATTTTTTTCTTGTTTCATTTGCCCCGATTTGTAGTATATAATTTCTGTTGCACGGGTAGAATTTTGTTCTTTACTCAAAATTTTGTAATAGTGGGCTTTGTCTATAGAACTTACAGTTCCCCAATTTTGGTTATAATACGAAGTATCTTGCCCATAAGCAATAAACGACAGGATGCTTAATAAAATTATTAGGTTATTTTTCATGATATGATTTAGGTTTTAAAAATTACCGCCGCAAAAGTAAACCCATTTTATCAATCTACCAAATTTTTTTGATAAAAATCAATAAAAAGCCAATATCTTAGCCAATTCTGCCCTATAAGTTGGATTATTTGACATTCCATTATGTCCTTCTCCCGCGAGGCTGATTAAAATATCCCCTTGTTTAAACTCTTTTTGAAGTTTGAGCGAAGAACCGTAATAAATGACCTCATCGGCATCTCCGTGGAAAATAACCAATGGCATTTTACAACTTTTTAAATGTTCGTTATTCGCTAATTTATACTTTAATAAAAAGCTGGGAACAATCGCAAAATGTTGTTTTAGCATATCCGTTAAGCTGTAATAAGGTGCTTGTAAAATTAGCAATTTGGGATTATTTTCAGAAGCCAATTTTGAACCCAAACCCGTGCCTATAGAATAGCCTAATATAATTATTTGCTCTTCTTTATAGCTCTTTTTCAGCTCGTTATAAGCGATTTGATTATCTTCAAACAGTTGGTTTTGGCTGCTTATACTGCCTTCACTTTTCCCATAACCTCTATAATCTATCATAAAAACATCGTAATTTAAAGCGGTATAAACATCAGCCACTCCGCCCCAAGAACTTAGATTCCCCGCATTGCCGTGCAGGTAAAAAATAAGCCCTTTTGAGTTGGGCGATTTGAACAAAAGCCCATTTAGCAACTTTCCATCTTTAGTTTTTATACTCATTTCTTCAAAACTCTGTCTGAATTTAAACTCAAAGTTTTTATCCAAACGCTGGGGTAAGAAAATTAACTTTTCTTGAAAAAAGTATAAAATTATACACAATAAAACATAAACGCCAAGCGCTATTTTTAAAAGCATAAATAGTAAATCTTTCATAATTATTTTACTGTTTTTTGGCTATTAATTCAAAATTTTTGATGGTGCTAATAGGCGCAATTTTAACATTTAGATTGCCTTTAACGACATAAAAACAGTACAAACTATTTACGCTGATTAGATGCACATTTTCTGCAGTTGCGCCGTCAAAACTTATTTTATTATTATATTCTAGCTCGTTATTGGCTATATTATCCGATAATTTGCCCCCGCTTCCGAGACCAAGCCCCAAGAAAAAACCCAATAAACCCAGCGCACAACAGGTTAGATAAAAACTTTTAAAAATAGATTGTATTTCCTCTTTTGTTATATCTAATTTATTCTTAAAAAACGCTTTCTTAACCCAGTTTTTATCGCTATTTTTGGATAAATACCAAGGCATTATATAAAATAAACAAGTTATCGCTATAGCAAAAATTAATACTATAGGTTTTGTGGCTAAAGTAGCGATTGGGCTTATCAAAATATCGGCAAGAGATGAGTATTGGAATATATTCACCCCAATTTGCTGATAAAACACACTCTGCTGGAGTATGCCCAAACTGATTAAATACAAATAACCAAGCGAGAGAAATTTTTGCAATCCTTCTATATGTTTCATCAATATCTTTTTTTTAAAACTTTGTAACAGAATAAAATTAGGCGCGCAAAGGTAAGCGTATTTTCTAATAAAATAAATCCCGACTTATAAGTATAAGGTCGGGATTTTTAGTAATGTGTATTTAATCGTTTAAAGTCTAGGGTCTACTGATTCGCTTTCCAAAGCCAGCACGCCAAAAACACACTCGTGTATGCGCCGCAAAGCCTCCTTATTCACAAATCGGTCTAAAGATTCCAAGCCCAAAGTAAATTCTTTAATCGCCAAATCGCGTTTTACTTTCACGTTTCTTTCCTTGAGGTTTTGGATATTTTCGGGCGAATCGTATTCAGCCCCGTAGATAATCCGCAAGTATTCGCTGCCTCTAACTTTCATCGCGGGTTGAACTGTTTTCCCCTTAAAATGGCTGATATAATCTAAAGGTTTGACCACCATCCCCTCGCCGCCTTTGGCGGTAAGCTTTAACCACCAATCTGTAGCATTTTGCACGCTTTCTGGATTTTGTAAATCTACCAAAGTGTTGTCCGTAACCATCAAATGGCTAGGATTGTAATCGCAAAAAGATTGGATATTTTCCAAATGCCAAGTATGTTGTTTATCAAAATGGGTCTTGCCCTCCGTAGCTAAAATGTGAAAAGGCGCGTACATAATCCCCTCCAAACCGTTGGTTTCGCGGCAATAATTGCGGTAAGCGGTTGTATATTTTCCGATTTGAGTTTGTCGAGTTTTGTATTTTGATAACAAATTTTGAGTGTTAATCCCCCGCTCTTGGGCTTGTTCTAATGATTGAATAGCAGCATTTAAACCCAAATTGGCAGCACTGCCTACAGCAGCGTATTGTTTGATAATGAGGTCTTTAGCTTTGGCAGACCAAGGCAGCAACTCGCCATCGAGACAAACCCAATCCGTGTTAAATTTTTCCCAAAAATTGGCATCAGTCAGGGCTTTATTGAGCATTTGCAAAAACTCATTTTCGGTTTGCTCCTGTTCAAAAAATCGTCTCCCCGTTCTGGTATAAACAGTCCCTAAAGCAGCTTGCGACAAGCCAAATCTTTGTTGGGCAACAGCCGCTTCTTTACAAATAATAGCCACAGCACGCGAACCCATATGTTTTTCCTCGCAAATCATCCGCGAAACGCCATTTTTGAGGTAATAATTAAACACTTCGGTTGGATGTTCCAAATAATCGGCCAATTTGCTCGTTTCGGGCGGCGACATAGTGGGCGGCAGATAAATTAACCATTTGGGATTTTGTGCAAAACGGCTCATCACCTCCAACGCAGCGATTGCATTTTCTTCTCTGATGATAACTTTGCTGTGGAATTTGGTTTCTATCACATTTTTGCCGCTGATAATCTCTATATCTAACAAATCATCAAACTCTTGTTGGGCAGAAATTTGTGCCGACTGGGTTTGAATTGGGCGCACAGGCTCGCAATAGACTTGTTTGGCTTCTACAGCCACAATCTGTTTTTCTGGATAACGCAAAGCGGTCAAACGCCCCCCAAATACGCAACCTGTATCAATGTTAATGGTATTATTCAACCATTCTGGCTCGGGAATGGGCGTGTGTCCGTACACCACCATAGCTTTACCTTGGTAATTTTTAGCCCAATTGTAGCGAACGGGCAAACCAAACTCGTCAATTTCGCCCGTTGTTTCCCCAAATAGACAAAAAGCCCGAACCGCAGCCGAAGCTCTACCGTGCATTTCTTCGGGAAGTCCGCCGTGTGCCACCACCAAATTGCCCCCGTCCAAAACATAGTGGGCGATTAAACCCTCCAAAAATTTCTTCACTTGGGCGCGGAACTCCTTAGAACAACTTTCCAACTGTTCTATAGTCGCGTCCAAACCGTGATTGCGATTTACATTCGTTCCGCCAAGGTATTTGCTCAATTTTTCGTCGTGGTTGCCACAAATGCAAAAAGCCTGCTTATTTTCTACCATTTTCATCACCAATTGCAGCACAGCGGGCGACTTGTGTCCTCTATCGGTCAAATCTCCCAAGAAAATAGCCCTGCGGTTGTTGGGGGTTTTTATATCAATGTTGCCGTCGTTTTGGTAATTGATTTCATAACCCAATTTTTGCAACAATTCCAACAACTCATCAAAACAGCCGTGTATATCGCCGATAATATCAAACCCGCCACTTTCCTCTTTTTTATTATTCCAAAGTTTTTGGCGGACGATATTCACCTCCTCTTCAGGGTTGGTAAAATAGACATAGCTAAAACCCTCTCTTTCAACGGTTTTGCAAGTGCGTTTGAAATCATCGTATTGGCGTTCAATCACATTTTTGCCAAAATGCCTATCTGTGCGATTGTCGTGGCGTTCAAACAATTTTTTAATCGGCGTTTCCAACACTATAACCGCAGCCAAAGCGTAGTTATCTTTGGCCAATTGTAAAAGCCTTGCCCTATCCTCTTTGCGCAGATTTAAGGCATCAATTACGGTCAGTTTGCCCAATTTTAGCCGCTTTTCGGCGATAAAATACAAGACCTCAAAAGCTGGAGTGGTAGCGGATAGATTATTTTCATCATCAGAAACCAAAGCGCGGCAATAGTCCGAAGAGATAACTTCTGTGGTCAAAAAATGCTTTTTAGCAAAGGTGGATTTGCCCGAACTGCTAGCACCCACCAAAAGCACTAAAGAGAGTTCGGGTAGTTTAATTTCTTTCATTTTGTTTAAATAAAGCTAATTGAGAGGGCGAACCCACATTTTTTTCTGCTTGTCCGACGGGGAAAATTTCTACCGAATAGTTAAATTTTTCGCAAACTTTGTCGCACCAATCGGCAAATTCTTTCCGCGTCCATTCAAAACGGTGGTCGTCGTGTCTAAAATTTTCCGCAATCAATTTTTCAAAAACTACATTATATTCAGCGTTGGGTGTGGATAAAACTACAGTTTTGGGTTGAGCTACGCCAAAAATAACCTTTTCCATATCGGGCAGCCTTTCCTCGTCCAAATGCTCAATCACTTCCACCAAAACGGCAGCATCAAAGCCTTTTAGCCGCTCATCTTGGTAAGTAACCGAACCTTGAAACAGTTTAATCCGCTCTTTCAACGCTGGCGATGCTTGGTCTAAAAACAAGTTTTCTTTAGCTTTTTGCAACTCCCCAAAAGCCACATCCATACCCGATATTTTTTTAAATTGGCTCTCTTTTAGCAACATTTTCAACAATTTGCCCTCGCCGCAACCCATATCTACAACGGTTTCCGCGCCGCTTAATTTTAGCAATTCTAAAGCTTTATCCAATCGCTGCTGGTGCAAATTCACCCTCTTTTCGGGTTGGGTTTCTGCTGGGGTCAATTCCGCTTCATTCGCCAATTGCAACAGGGCTTGGCTGGTTAGACTTTTCAGATTTTTAAGAAATCTTTTAGTAATCCAATCCTTTTCGGGGTGTGTTTCCAACCAATTTTCGCCCCTTCGCATCAACACATCAATATCGTTTTGAGAAACCCAATGATGGCGGTCATTATCCAAAACCATCATAAAAACGTACAGTTGGGAAAGAAATTCCTTTAATGTGGTGTTTTTTTCAACGGTCAAATTTACCACTTTTGCTGCTCCCCAACTTGGGAACTTTTCATCCAATTGAATTACCTCATAATTATATTTATAGTCAAGTGGTGCGAACAATTTATCAATATAATCTTTTGAACAATCCACTTTCAGCGAGTAAATTTTAGCGGATAGTGGCATATTTGTTGATACCAATTCGGGTTTGGTGTGGCAAGTGCCGTTGATAGCAGAAGTGAACGCTTTAACTATGGCTGTACTCAAGAATGAGTTGCTGGTATAAGGTCTATCATTGACATAATGTTCTTGCAAAAACGCATTTCTGCCCCTATCTCCCCGCACCAAATCTACAGGGTTTATATCCAATAACAAACAAGCCGTACAAGCATTTTCGCTCGCTTCGGTATAATAAATATGCGCTTGACCAGCCGCTATATCTACAGTTTGCAACTTATCGGGATGCTTATGCAACAAATAACCCAAATCCGTTGCGGGCGTGTGGGTTGTAGTGATTTCTAATAGCATTATAAGTTAATTTTTTTCAGGTTAAAAATCATATACGGTAACTTCAACCCCTTTGTCAGATAAATTTTCATCAATAAGCGGCTCAATTTTATCCCAAGTACCGCCTGCGAGACCGCAACCAATGCGCGGCATATGCACAGCAGCGTTATTTGCTACCGCGAAATCAGCCACTCGGGCAAGTCCAGCGCGCACCCACTCGTAACGAATGGGCGGATTTCCCTTTTTGTCGTTGTAAATCGTATGCTGTCCGATGATATTAGCCACCCAAAGATTAGGTTCAACCTGCACAAATTGCACAGCTCCAGGCAAAAAATCGTCTCTTTTTTTGTACCAATTTTTATACGCTTGTTCGGGTTCAGCCCAACGCTGGGAAAGTGCCAACACAAAACCTTTCCCCCAACGCCCAATGTCGTTGCAAATGTGCGCGATAATTTTATTATTTTCGCCAACGGGTGCGGTTGCGTCGCCTTTAATATAATTTATCTCTTTTCTCATTTTGTTTTATTTGTAATGGAATGTTTATAAAGTCGCGACAAAACTAAACCAAGTTTTTCACATCTGCAATTTTAGCAGCCGTTTTTTCTATAAAATATTGATAAAATGAAAAAATCCCGACTTTTCGAGCCGAGATTTGAAAAAAATTATTCTTCCTCTTCCAATCCCCACAACAAAGCAAAGAGTTGGGGACAAATAGCTTGCATACTTTGGGGATTATTTTCGTGCCAAGTATCCTGAATAAGGCGGTAATTACCCTCGCAAGTTTTGAAAAGGTCATAATCTATATAATCATATAAATCTTTTCTCGTTTTTCGCGCAAAAGCAGCTAAAGCGACATACCAAAAACCCTCAAATACGTAATCTTCTCTTCCTTTTTCAACCAAGGCAACCAAGCTATCGGGATTATTTAGTGCTTTATAAAAAACCCTTTTCCCTCTTGAAATTAACCAATTTCTAAAATACTCAAACCAATCATCAGAGCAACCACCGTTCATAATATAAGCAGCACACCACATTTCTGAAGTATAGCTGTCATACAATAATTTGTCCGTTCGCAAACGAAAACCTATAATTTGAGTAGGGGTTAATTTTCTAAGTATTTTGATTAAATAACGCTCTTGTTGGGTTTGATTACCTTTATATTTTAGCGATTTTCTAACCATAGCCCAAAATAAATCCTCTTCCATCATTTCCCCCGTCTTTTGGAGTGGTTGTTTTTGGACTACTTGCTGTTGAGGGATTTCTGACTGTCCGAATAAAACGAATTGCATACGGTCTAAATTTTTATTACGTATACGATAACGGATAAAATAAGGATGCAAAACTATTATTTTATTTTAACTAATAAAAAAAAATCCCGACCTTATGAGCCGAGATTTTTAACAACTTGAAAGATTAATTTATTCGTTTTTCACTATGCTAGTAGGGCGAGTAACGCGGATATTTTTGCGCAATAACTGTTCATTATAACTTACCTCCAACAGATAAAAACCTTCAGCTAAGTGTTTGATATTCAACGGGATGCTGTGGCGGCCTTTTTTGTAGGGAAAGGCTTGTATAAATACGCGCTTGCGTTGGCGGTCGAATAGTTCGATTTCTACCTCTGTAGCTTCGGGCAAATCCACTTCTACCAACAACTGCCCACTCGCCAAAGACGCCATTACGGTTTCCAACTGTTCAGAACCCAACGTGCGCACTTCCACCTCGCGTTTTAGTTTTTCGTTGCCCATAGCATCCACTATAGCGATGCGATAGAACAATTTCCCCCCCTTAGCGGGAATAGGTTCTGCGAAAGTGTAGTTGTTAAAATTATTCGGTTGTCCCGTTTGGGTTTGCATAATTCCCACCGTTTTCCAAAATAGTTTGTTGGGCGAAACCTGTATTTTAAACCTTGCATTGGGCATTTCATAAATAGCTTGCCAATTCAATCTCACCTTATCATCAGCTACTAAAGCCTCAACTTTACCAAAATCCATCAAATTTTGCGCTTCGCGGGCTACAAAACCATTGGATTTATTGGGTATAACCAAAACCCCGTTAGTGTTGAATTTCCAAATATCAGCATTTTCGGGGATAGCAAAACGATTTTGCTCGCTCAATTCGCTAACCATATCAATGTTATCTGTTTTGACCGTGCGCACCTCAATTTTGTCCAAACCTACAAAAATCCAGTTGATTTGATTGAAACTGCCTATACCCATAGTCCAACTTTTGGCATCGTCAGCTTCGCGCAAAGGCGCGCCCCATCCACCTTCACCCACAAAATAAGTTCCTTTTTCTTCGTCGCGAACAAAGCCCTCTTCGCTGCCGGGTTCGTTGGTAGCGCGCACAGAATGGGTAACTTTGGCCACGTGTGAATCACATTCTATAGCCAAACGCACCCCAAATTGGGCAAAAAGTGGCGCCCAAAGCCTGCGCAAGTACTCGTGTTCGCCCTTGCGGGTAGTGTGCGGGCGCATAGGATGATGATATTGAGCCATACGCCAAGCTGCATCTTGGTTAGCTTCCAAGTCTTGAGCCAACCAATCTTTTTGGTCGCCGCTGGTAGACAACATACTATTGAGGGTATAAACTCGCAACAAACCCCGCCCAAAAGTAAGCGCATAATAAACATTAGGGCTGCGCACATCAAACATATCTACTATAGATTGGTCTTCGCGCTCATGATTGCCGCGAGCTGGTACTACAGGGATGATTCTATTGTCTGTAGTGATGGTTTGTTGCCAATCTTCAAACCATTCTTTCCACTCCCGGTCTGTGTCCCCCCCTGTCATATCCCCCCCAAACAGTACAAAATCAGGGCGTAATTTAGCTACAGTTTTGTTCGCTGCTAATCTTGCGGTACGATGATTGCGTGAGTCGCCTCCTGCTATAATAGATAGCTTTTGGTTGTGGTCGTCAGGCATAGTACGAAAATAATAACGTTGGCTTGTACCTTCACTATCCTGAATTACGAAATAATAAAGTGTGTTGGGGCGCAAATTGGATAAGCGAGCAAAGTGATTGTTCATCCCCTTGGCGCTAACAATTCGCTGTGGGGTCAATTTGGTTGGATATTTTTCAGCCGACCTGCCAAAATCTACGGTGCCATAACAAACGGTAGCATCTGCACCTGATACTTGATTCCAACCTATAGTCATAGTTGTAGAGGGTTCGTCGCGGATAATGCAGCGTAATTTATCGCTAGTGGCTTGACTGATTGGGGTAAAAACGAGCTGTAACAAACCTACAGCTATACAGTTTTTGAGTAATTGAAGCATAGAAAAGTTGATTTTTTCGTTTGCGAAATAGATAAAAAACCGTTGTGACGGCAAAAACAGCGCAAAGATAAGTTTTTTTTATAAAAAACTAAGTTTTTTGCAAACTACAAGCCTTTTTAACAAAAAAAAAGACTTTTTTTGCAGTCGTTTTCAAATCTAAGCCTATTGTTATAGAATTAACTGAAAGTATTATTTAGGCACTACTCGCATTTTTTCTATTAAAAAAGGTTTAAATTGATGAGCTGCTATAGGATTACAAAAAGTCACTTTACGCTTTTCATCAAAGTTGGCACTCACCTCTAAATAGAGCTTTTGCTTACCTTTGGTATAACCTCTATTCGTATCATTTATTTTCCAACTCACGCGCACTGGTATATTTTCTACACAATTACAGCTTTGTTTGTGGGTAAGATAAGCAGCTGTAGCCGCATCAAAAGGGATAAAGCCCTCAAAATATAGAAACTTTTTCCAAAAAAACAACCAACGATTTAATTTTTTATAAACAAATCGTTGATAAGAATTTTTATTACGTTTTAGTGATTTTAAATCTTGCCTGTGTAAAATCAAAGGAAGTGCTGCTTCATATCCTGCCAATACTATAGGAATATCCAACCTCAATACTTTCAAAAAGCTGCTGGTATCATAATCAAAATTAGCATCCCGCATAGGAAAGGCTTTTTTATTAAGCTGAAAAACAGTATTTTCGGTGCGCCCACCGCAAAAAATCAACTCCTCTATCTGTGGAGCTAATTGGGTATTTTGGTGCAAAGCAGCAGCTATATTCGTCGCAGGGCCTAAGACGAGCAAAGTTATTTTATGCTGTTTTAATAAATCTTGTAATGCCATAGAAGCGGCTGTTTGCCCTGTATCGCGATTATGTATAGCTCCTTGATAAATCGGAATTTTGGCATTAGGCGCATAATTTTTTAATAATTTTTGGGTAGCTTTATACCCATAATGACCAGCACGCGCCAAGCCTATACCCACAATATCAAAAGAGTCTTGATTGAGGCAAGAAATAATAGCCAAAAGGTCATCCACATCGCGATTATATTTGCCAAATTTATTATCTGTATCTATCCAAACTCTCTTTTTCACAAAAGTAGCACTTTGCGCTGTACAATGATTAGAAAACAGGGAAAAAATAACCGCTAAAATCATCACTTGGGCTATCATAAGCTTATTTTATTGACTAAAGAATATGCTTTATCCAATAAATCTTTTTTGACCATCAAATCCACCCGCATAGGCAACTGCGCCACACCAATGATACGCCTAAAAATCTCCACTCCTGCCCAAGCTTTTATCAAATTTAGGTTTAAATTTTCGTTATTTTTATAAATGTGCAAAGCTTCAAAAAATAAGCCCTCATCGTGGTTGGTTAAAATCAAATGTGCATACAATACAGATAAATCAAATTCTGCAAAGCCATAAAAAGCAAATTCAAAATCAATAATTTTCAACCCTTGCGCTGTAGAAAGCCAACTGCAAGGATAAAAATCCCCGTGTAAAAGTGTTTTGCCTACTTGCAGATACAATTGGCCTAAATACTTAATTTTTATCAACAAATGTGCATCTTCCATATACTTTTTGGCTATATCACCCAACCCCAAAGTAATAGCGTCTAAATTTAAACCATTATTCGCTTCAAAAGGGTTAACAAAAATATACTCATAATTAAGCATTTTCATGCCTACATTATCATTTATATCAACATTAAGCTTGGTTTGTTGACTATGATGCAAAATAGACAAAAAATTTATTAATTTAGAAATAGTAGCCAGCTCTAATGGTTGGTTGCGTTGATACAAATATATATAATCTAAGGCATCGCCCAAATCTTCCAACCAAAGTAGCCGTTTTTGTTGGTCATAATACAAAACTCGGGGCAAAAAAGTCTGTATACTTTCAGTGGTTTGCAATAATTGATAAAAAATAGCCTCCAGCTCATTGCGTTCTAGGGGAGCAGCAATATGAGGGTATTTATGAACATAAGGAAAAGATTTTTTTACAACAAAAGAATTATTTTTATTGGTCACCACCCGCAACACTGCATTCATATTGCCATTGCCAGCTATTGCAGCGCGTACATATACTTCGTCATCAGGTAAATTAAGGTGTTGATGCAAATATATATTAATATCTTCAATATCTAAAATAGATAAATTCATATCCAAAATAATTTTAATAAAAAAAGCAATTGTCTTTATCAACAATTGCCTTCAGATTATTAACAATAGCGGTCAAAAGCCATTTTTAAATTTTCAGCTATCACCTCTGCCGAACGGCCTTCGATATGGTGACGCTCTATAAAGTGTACCAATTTTCCATCTTTAAACAAAGCAATAGAAGGCGAAGAAGCAGGATAAGGCAGCATAAATTCGCGCGCTTTATTGACCGCATCTTTGTCCACCCCAGCGAAAACTGTGTATAAATTTGCAGGTTTTTGCCCATTTTGGACGGCCATTTTTACCGCAGGACGAGCGTTGGCAGCAGCACAACCACAAACTGAATTGACAACTAACAAAGCTGTACCTTGTTGTTTTTCAAGCACTTCGGTTACATTGGCAGCAGATTTAAGTCCCGTAAAACCAAAATCAGTTAGGTCTTTTTCCATGGGGACTGTGAGATGTTCGGGATACATAATAGTATTATTGTGATAAATTATAATAAATTTTAGAAAATCAAGTTCAGAACACAAAATTAGCTTTTTTGTTTAAAAAAACGCTAAAAAATGCTTATATTTCCATACAAAAAATCAAAACAACGCTTATCTATGAAAAAAATGTTTATTTTTGCTGCCTTTTTGAGTTTGTTGGCCTACAGCCAGCAAAGTTGTACTGCCGACAAAACCCCTGTGCTTGTATTGGCGGACACCTGCATAGTGCAAGGGATGACCTATCAACGTTTGCAGCCACTATTGAAAAGAACTTGCAGCGATGGCGGTTGCCACAACTCTGGTTTTGCGCCCAATGTATTGGATTATGACGCATTCAAAAGCTATGCTTTAAACAACGGACTTTTCCACAATAGGGTATTGGTACAAGAAAATATGCCCACCGTAGGCATAGGCCGAGACTTGACTCAAGCCGAAAAAGATAGCCTCAACTGTTGGCATTTGGCTGGTTATCCAGAAAATTAAAAAAAATTCTAAACTATTCTAAACCAAGCAACAATTCTATTTATTGTTATGAATAAAATTATTTACTTATTTATCATTATTTTGGGCGGGACAACTTACGCTGCTGCTCAAGAGAAAGTATACAATACATTCAAAGACCGCCGCGTGATTAATACCCAATCGGTAGAAGTTTTGCAAAAAAAACAATTTGATTTTAGGGTAGCGCATCGTTTTGGCGATTTGGCTGGAGCGGCTGGCGGCTGGCAAAATTTTTTCGGATTAGAAAATGCTGCTGATGTTCAAATTGGGTTTGAATATGGACTCAACGAAAAGCTAACATTAGGTTTATCCAGAACCAAAGGGGCTGGCAGTTTGCGTCAATTGCTGCATGGATTTGGGAAATATCGCGTTTTGCAACAAACCACCGACAACAAAATGCCCATATCAATGACAGCGGTGGCTATGGCTACAGCCAGCACGATGAAAAGCAGCAGCGACACCCTAGCTATTTCACATTTTCCTAAATTTTCGCATCGTTTTTTATACTCGCTAGAACTACATATAGCCCGTAAGTTTGAAAATTTTTCCGTGCAAATTTCTCCTATATTTGTATGGCGCAATTATGTATTAAATACAGACCAAAACGGCTTATTTAGCTTAAATTTAGCTGCCCGCATCCGATTAACCAAAATAACAAGTTTGATTATTGATGGCAATTTGCCCTTCGCCAAAAAATATTGGACAGCCAATAGCGGATATTATGCTCCTATAGGCGCAGGGCTAGAATTTGAGACCGGTGGACACACTTTCCAAATCAATCTAACCAATTCAGGCGGATTGATGAGTACAGATTATATCCCAGAAACCCGCAGCAACTGGCTAAAAGGCGAGTTTAGATTAGGTTTTACGATTTCGAGAGTTTGGAGATTTTAGTATTTTGCTAAAACTATCTACATAAAAAAATATCTGTGCTTATCCCAATTAAATTTTAAGTTTTAAAACAATCAAATTATGCGTTTTTATACCATTCTTACCGCTACTTTATTGGGTAGTTTTGGTTGTGTGCTTTCTTTGATGGCCTACAATCAAAACAAAAATGAAGTAGAACCCAAATTTACCTTTACTGATGACACTCCAGTGTGGGACGTGCTTACCTATTTTGGCAAAGTACGCTTGCACAAGGCTGATACCACAGTCAAAGGCGCAACAGCTGAAAGAGGAAAAGACTTAGTTTTGCAAGGCTGGACAATCAACCCAGAAGGCAAAAAAAGCAAGCGACAAAGTAAATTTTTTGTTTGTAGCTCTTGCCATAATGTAAGTCGTGAATTTGATGATTTGGCAGACAACAATCCCCAGCACAGACTTGAATACGCCATCAAAAATAAAATTCCTTTCCTTCAAGGTTCTACCCTATTTGGGATTGTCAACCGTGAAACATTTTATAATGGCGATTATCAAAAAAAATATGGTAGTGTGCCTGATATAGCGGCTGCTTATTATGATTTGCGCAAAGCCATACACGTTTGTGCAACCCAATGCTCTCAAGGCCGCCCCTTGGAAAAATGGGAAATGGAATCTATTATGTTGTATTTGCAAACCTTACAGCTCAAAATGGGCGATTTGGCTATCAACAAAGATGATTATAATAAAATTATGTACGCTATCACAGAAAATACCAGCTTGGCAAGAGCAGTAGATGTCATAGAAGCGCGTTTTTTGGACAAATCCCCAGCTACTTTTGCAGATGCTATGCCTTACCGCACGTTGGATAGTAGTGTAGAAACTGACGAAAAACGGTTTCAAAATGGAAAAGCCATCTATGACCTTAGCTGCAAACATTGCCACGAAGCCAAACGATATTCATTTTTTGAATTGGATGACAATCGCAAAACATTCCAATATCTAGACAATAAAATGAAACAAGGCACCCCCCATTCAGTTTATAAAATTAGCCGCTACGGCACTTCGCCTATCAATGGCAAACGCGCTTATATGCCCCAATATAGTACAGAAAAAATGAGCGATGAGCAAATTATCGACTTGCGGGTTTATATACAAAGAATGGCTGCCAAATCCACAAAAAAATAAAAAATTAGTGTCCCAAAGTGTATGCTTTGGGATTTTTTTTGGTAAAAAAAGCTATAGATTTACAAATTAAGCTAATTTTGCAGCCAAATTGATAATTTTATGCATATTACAGATATTCTCACGGTGGTTTGTATGGCTGCTTTTGGCAGTTTATTACTTTTGGTTTTATATTTTCGGGTCAAAGTGTTGAGAGCTTACCACGTATTGTTGAACAATCGGGTAGTTTTTGACAAAAGCCATATTTTTGACCGCCAAAAATTAGAGGCTGAAATTTTGCCCCGCTATCCCCAACAAAGAAAAGAGATTTTGGACTTTGTGGGCGGTATCAATTTTTCTATGCGCTGTGTGTTTTGGTTGGTGGCTATAGTTACGATTTGTGCGGCTGGGCTAATTTTCTTACGATAAAAACAAGCTAAAAATGATTTCTTTACGTCCTTACAATAGCTTTGGGGTAGAATGTTATGCCGATAAATTATTGATTGTTCATAATTTAAACGATTTATTAACCCTACTCCCAAGTGCAATGCCAATTTTAATTTTGGGTGAAGGCAGCAATATATTATTTACCAAAAATTGGGCTGGATTGGTAATTTTAAACCGAATAAAGGGCATAGAAATTATAAAAGAAAGTGGCGATGAGGTTTGGGTGAAAGTAGGCGCGGGCGAAAATTGGCACGAATTTACCCAATGGGCTGTAGATAATAATCTGGGCGGGGTGGAAAATTTATCCCTAATTTATGGCACTGTAGGCGCAGCTCCCATCCAAAACATAGGCGCGTACGGGGTGGAGTTGGAAACGGTTTTTGAGCGGCTGGAAACGGTCATTTTGGCTACAGGTGAGGTTAAAACGTACGAAAAAGCAGCTTGTCGGTTTGGTTATCGCGAAAGCGTGTTCAAACACGAGCTTAAAAATCAACATTGCATCGTCTCCGTAACGCTCAAATTGCAGCGCAACCCGAAAAAATTCAACACAGATTACGGCGATATTGCCCTATTTTTGCAAAATAAAGGGATAAAAACGCCCACTTTGCGCGATATTAGCCAAGCCGTTATAGCGATTAGAACCCAAAAACTACCCAATCCTTCCGAAATGGGTAACGCGGGCTCTTTTTTCAAAAATCCTGTACTTTCCAAACGCCAATACAACGAACTATTGCAACAATTTCCCTATATGCCGAGTTTTGCACTCAACGAAACTCAAGTCAAAATCCCCGCCGCTTGGTTGATACAACAATCGGGCTGGCGCGGGCGCAGGGTTGATGATGCGGGCGTAGCGGAAAAACACGCTTTGGTGTTGGTCAATTATGGACAAGCCACAGGGATGGAAATTAAACACTTAGCCCTTGATATTTTGCAATCAGTCAAACAAAAATTTGGGATAATGCTTACTCCTGAAGTGAATATATTTTAAATAATAGGGTTAGGAAAATAGTTTACTGTTGAGTTCGAGGCTATATTAAGTAAGTAGACAAAAACAAAGTGAATAATCGCGCGAAGCGCGTAACTACACCAATCCGTTGAGTTTCTATACTGTCTGAAGTGAGACGGAGCGCAGCGTTAGCAAGCGGAGCGAACAAGTTTATAGAAACAAGGCGTTTTTGGTACTTTTTGCGCCTGCAAAAAGTACGAATAAAAAAATTTTTTAGGCGTAAGCCGTTAGAAAAAAATTCAAAACACAAGTTTTTACTGAAGCGTAAAAATTACTTCCATTTTGTTCAGTTACTTATAATGTTGCATTGGTATTTATTTACAACTCATATTCTTCCCCAATATTTACTTTTAGCAGGTGGTCGTGTCCTATATGTTCTGACAAAAATTCAGCTAAAAATTCAAAATTTTTCGTATTACCAACTGCATCTTTTTGATTATCAATTACTACATAATTTTTGCAACAAGTGCAACCCAATTCTATAGTTCCTTTGGCCATTTGACTAGTCTGTTCATCCGTAGAATCATATATTAAATAATTTAGCCAATCTGTTTTGCCCTTCAAGTAGCTATTAAAACATAAATCGTGGCAAAACCATAGATATTGACCTTTTTTTAGGTTTGAATTTAGCATTCTCCCCTCTTCTGTTTCATTAAGTTTTTTCAAACAATTTGCACATTTTAAGCCTCCCTCAAACTTAGAATCCCAACAAAAACTTCTTGATAAAAGGTCTTCTTTCCACTCTAACATTTCAACTTTATCCCGCCAAGGAATACCAGTTGTGTATTCGTTAACCAACAAAAAATTACCATTTTCTTGATTATCGCATTGAGAATGAAGTGCAAAAAAAATTCTAACATTTTCGTCCCCAATTTGGAAACCTGACCATTTGCTTATTTTTTGCGAACCAAGCCAAATATGTTGTTTGCATTTCAAACAGCCTAAATACCATTCTAGTCCCATTGTAATTTGTAGCTGTAAGCAATTTTAAGATTTAAATAAAAATTCAATACAAAGATAGTATTATTCAATACAAATAAATACGAACCCGAAAAAAAACGCCTTTTTTATGAAAAAAAAGCGTAAATAATTAGCAATATCAAAAAACGCTGTATATTTGCAGCCTTATTTTAAAAAAGAACAGGCAAAAACTGTTAAAAATCAACTAATAAACTCATCAAACAATGCAAGGCAAAGGATTTGTCAAACTATTTGCAACGCTGCTATTATTGATAGTGGCGTACCAGACGCTTTTATTATACCCTACTTGGAGCGTAGAAACAGCAGCAGAAGATTATGGACGTGCATCTGTGAACGGGCGTACCTCTTTATCTGAAAAAGAACAAGCAGCAGAAATAGAACTGAATAAAAATTTTTATTTGGATTCTATGTCTTCAGAAAAAGTGTTTTTGAATTTCACTTATCAACAGCTCAAAAAACAACAATTAGCCCTTGGTCTTGACCTAAAAGGGGGTATGAGTGTGGTGTTGCAGGTCGATTTGCGCGATTTGATTATGGCTTTGGCTACCGAAAGCGCAGATGTAGATTTTAGAAAAGCTGTAGAAGCCACCGCTGAATTGCAAAAAAATAGCCAGTCTGACTTTGTAACTTTATTTGGACAAGCTTTTGAAAAACAAGCCCCTAATAAAAAATTAGCTAGTATTTTTGTAATTGGCAATAAGCTACCCAATATCAACTTGGAGTCTAGCAACGCTGAAGTTATCCGCGCTATCCGCGCAGAAGCTTCCGCTACAGTGGACAACACCTACAAAAGGCTAAAAGAGCGTATAGACAAATTTGGTGTAACCCAACCTACTGTTTCTTTGGACAAAACCACAGACCGCATCACAGTAGAATTGCCAGGGGTAACCAATCCCACCCGCGCCCGCCAATATCTACAAACCACAGCCAATTTGGAATTTTGGGAGGTATTTTATGCAAATGGAGACCCCAATAATTCAGGTACGCAAATCGCAGTTGCTTTGCAACAACTCAACGACATACTAAAAGCTAAAGAAGCGGGTAAAAGTGCAACAGATACAACCTCATCTCCTCAAGTAGATGTGGATACTACAGGCAATGTAGCGAAAGTAGATAGCCCCAAAGTAGACACTACAGGCAATATAGCGAAAGTAGATAGCCCCAAAGTAGATACTACCAATAAAGTAGCAGCTACAGATAGCACAAATGTAGGCCCCCTTTTCAAAATTCTAAGCCCAAGCGGTGGATTTACCCCCGTAATTGGCGCAGCACGCGGACGCGATACAGCAGCCATCAATGACTATTTGTATTCAGCAGAAGGCAGACGCGTTTTGCCTAAAAATGGACGTTTCGTGTGGGAAAGAAAAGCAGAAGTGGGTGAGCAAGGTCGTTTTTATGCTTTATATTGTGTCAATACATTCGGCAAAAAAGCTGCCCCATTGCAAGGCGATAGAATTAGAAACAGCTCTGTATCTTCAGACCCCAAAAGTGGCGGTTTTGCCGTAGATATTGCTATGGACGCTACAGGTGCGAAAGAATGGAGAATGATGACAGAACGCGCTTTTGGCAATGGTAGTAACCCTCGCGTTATCGCTATTGTATTGGACAATCAAGCTTATTCTGTACCCGTAGTAAATAGTATTATTCGCGACGGTAATACACAAATCACAGGTAACTTTGACGCTACTGAAGCCAACGATTTGGCGAATATACTAAGTATAGGCAAATTGCCAACTAGAGCAGAAATAATAGAAGAAGCTATTGTTGGACCTTCTTTGGGCGCTGCTACAGCATCTATGGGTTTGATAGCTCTAACTATAGGATTTTTGAGCGTGTTGATATTTATGTTGGGATATTATTCCTTCTCTGGATTTATTTCTATCCTTTCGTTGATGTTCAACTTGGTGGTAATCGTATCTTGTTTAGCTTCTTTTGGTACAGTATTGACATTGCCTGGTATAGCTGGTATCGTATTAACTATAGGTATGGCGGTGGATGCCAACGTAATTATATTTGAGCGTATTCGCGAATGTCGCCGTTTGGGTATGTCTTGGCCAGAATCCTTACAAAAAGGTTTTTCAGAATCTTATTCTTCTATTTTTGATGCCAACATCACCACCTTATTGACCGCGTTGATATTATTCTACTTTGGTTTAGGTCCTATCAAAGGTTTTGCTACCGTGTTGATATTTGGGGTGTTATCTTCTGTATTTACTGCTGTATTTGTGAGCCGTTTATTCTTTGATTTCTTTAGCAAAGATGGCGAAAAAGAGATTTCTATGGGTTCAAAAGCCACCGTTGATATTCTCTCCAAATCCAACACAGATTTTATGGGCAAACGTAAACTTGCCTATGGTATTTCAAGCGCGGTAATTATAGCAGGTTTAGCTTCTGTATTTACTACAGGTTTTGACCTGGGGGTAGATTTTCAAGGCGGACGTTCTTATGTATTAGAATTTAATAAAGCGGTAGAAGTAGATGCGCTCAAAACAGAACTAACAGCAGCATTTGACGGTTCGGATAAAATTGTGATAAAATCCTTCAATACAGACAATCAGGTAAAAATAACCACTTCTTATTTGCAAGACAAAAATGAAACAGGTACAGACTCTATAGTACAAAGACGCGTTTATGAAGGGGCTAAAAAATATGCCGCTTCTGCTGCTTCTTATGAAGATTTTACCCAACAAACTGGCGACATCAAACTAAATGCCTCTTCCAAAGTGGGCGCAACTATAGCTGACGACATACGCCAATCTGCTTTCATAACTGCAATTTTAGCTATACTTGCTATATTCGCTTATATTTTCATCCGTTTCCGCAAATGGCAATATAGCGCAGGCGCGATTATAGCTTTGCTGCACGACGTATTAATTACAGTGGGTATATTCTCTTTATGCAAAGGATTTATGCCTTTCTCGTTGGAAGTGAATCAAGAATTTATAGCGGCTATATTAACCGTTATTGGCTATTCTATCAATGACACCGTTATCGTGTTTGACCGTATCCGCGAAACCATACGGGAAGAAGCCAAAAATGGTAAAACTTTAGCTGTGTTGATAAATAACGCTATCAATAGCACCTTGAGCCGTACCTTTATGACCTCATTCACTACCTTGTTGGTGGTTGTATTGTTGTTCGTTTTGGGCGGGGACAGCGTGCGCGGTTTTTCTTTCGCACTCTTAGTGGGTATCGGCGTGGGTACTTATTCATCTATTTTCATAGCCAGCCCGATAATCGTAGATTTTACCCAAGATGTCAACGCTATGCTAGAAGCAGAACGCAAATCTTCAGTAATTATACAAGATGAGATGCAAGATGTAGCTCCTCCTACCGAAGAAGAATTCAACCCCACAGACAACAACGACAAAAAAGCATAACTTAACCCATTAGCCAATTCTATCACAATAGGATTGGCTTTTTTTTATTAAAAAATAACTTTTTTGTCAAAAAAAATTAGAAAAGCAGATTTATTTTAATAAAAATGGCTAACTTTGCAGCAGCAAAAAATTCTTATCAAAATTTATACTCTACCTAATCAAGCTTAAATCAAACGTTTATGGTGCAAGAATATGAAAAATACACCGCAGAAGACCACCAAGTTTGGTCGCTGTTGTATGAAGCCCAGATGAAAAATTTGCCTACAATTGCTGCCAAAGCTTATCTGCACGGCACAGAAACGGTAAAATTTGTACCCAATAAAGTGCCGCATTTTTCAGTGATTAATGAAGAATTGGGCAAAATTACAGGTTGGTCTGTCTATGTAGTGCCTGGGCTTATCGACAACAAACCCTTTTTCGAGCACTTATTCCGCCGCGAATTTCCCGCCACGACTTGGTTGCGCCAACTGTCTCAACTCAATTATATCGAAGAACCTGATATGTTCCACGATGTATTCGGGCACGTGCCTTTGTTGAGCGAACCTTTTTTCTGCGAATATCTCAACGGATTGAGCGCGATAGCGTTGGATTACATAGAAAACGAGGTGGCCATAGAACTTATGGCGCGGATTTATTGGTACACGGTAGAATTTGGGTTGATAAAAGAAGATGATGCGGTTAAAATTTACGGCGCGGGGATTTTATCCTCCCCGGGCGAATGTCTGCATTCGGTAAGCGCGCAAGCCACGCACGTACCTTTTGATGTCGATACGATTTTGGCTACACCTTATATCAAAGACCGCTACCAAGCCCAATACTTTGTGATTGATTCGTACAAACAATTATTTGACAGTTTGGAGTCCATACGCGCCCAAATTCAATACCACGTGGCTGAAAATATCTATGTTGAACCCTCTCCAGCTTAATGGAAATGGTTGCAGCGCATAAAAAAAAGCGTTGGGGAAATTCCTCAACGCTTTTTTGGTTTTAATCTCTATTATTTTGGGCTAATGCAAAGGGCGTTTTTTTATCATTCCCCCTTTGGTATCTTTTATCGGATGCTGGATAACAAAAGCATTTTCGTCTATACTTTCTATCTCAAAAATCAACTTGGAAACCTCCAAACGGGTAACGACACAGAACAAAATCAACCGCTCTTGTTCAGCCACACCTGTTTTGCCAAATCCTGTACCACCTTTGTAAGCGGTAACCCCACGCCCTAACTCGTAAGCTATTTTTTCCTTGATTTCTATATTTTTGTTGGAAATAATCGTAACCCCAATGTATTCCTCTACCCCATTCACCACAAAATCTACGGTTTTGGAAGCGGACAAATAAGTCAATAAACTGTACATAGCCGTTTCTTTGCTCACCAAAAAAGCAGCCACAGCAAACAAAGCGATATTCACTATAGTGATAAAATCGCCCACTGTTAGACTGGATTTTCGGCTCACAGATATAGCCAAAACTTCAGTACCATCTATGACAGCCCCTCCGCGTATAGCACAACCCGTACCCAAACCCAAAAAAAAGCCCCCAAATACAGATATTAACAACTTATCGTCCGTAAGCACTGGAAAGTGTAAAAAATGCACCAACACAGCCAATAAAAGTATGCCCACAGTTCCTTTGATAGCAAAAGCCCAAGATATTTGCTTGCCTCCCAACAAAATAAAAGGCAGGTTGAGCAATACCAACAAAATAGACAAACTAAAGTCTGTAGTTAGCTCTATCAATAAGGCTATGCCCGTAACCCCTCCGTCTAAAAAATTATTGGGCAACAAAAAACAATTTAAGCCCACACAAGCGGATAAAACCCCTACAAGTATGAACAAAAAATCTTTAACATAATGCCAAGCAATAGATTTGTTATGAGTAACCATTTTAAGATATTAAAATTGAAATAAAACGACAACAAATAAAAAATATACTTTGTTTGCAGTTATTTTATAAAAATTTAATACTCCATATATTCAGGCACAGAGATATTATATGTTACATACTCTTCGGCATTTTGACCATTTAGTACCACAGGGGTTTTATTCTCAGGGCTGGTAAAAGTAATCACCCCACTTTTGCTCTTCATTTCCACATTATAACGACCCGTGCGGATGACATTTTCAATATCTTGGGGACTAGCGTTATCCAACATAATAATCGCCTCCACCACTATTACAGTAGAATAACTTTCTTTGATATTCACTTCGTACTTGCTATCATCTATTTTTATAAGCACTTTGGTAGCGTTTTTCACCTCAAAAACTTGATGAACTCGCGCTTCTACCTGCGCGGAAATGGCTTGCGCCAAGCTAAAAAAGCAAAAAAAGTACAAAAATTTGAGCATAATTTAATTATTTTGATAATAAAAAAAATTTAGATGTAATCTTCCCTGTTTAGATAATCGGCGTCGAAGACGACCAATTTTTTGCCGCAGATATCAGCCAGTCCATTAGATAGCCTTTCTATAATCGTTTTATCCAACCTAAACGCAATATGCCAAGGCACACGCCTCAACCCCAAAAAGGGAATTTCATTCCCAAAACTGTTGGTAATTCTCAACTCTGTCCAGCTTTGGTTATAATTATACACAATTTTTTCCACCAAAGCAATTTGGTCACAGGGCATAATTTTGCTGCGTTTGAATAAGAATAAATGTGTTGAGAGTATTTTTACGCTTTCTTTGGTTATCAAAATTTTGTACGTGGATAAATTCGGCAGCCAATAAAAACTGGTTATCAACAAACTTATAGCTCCAACCCAAGTTCCTACTTTGGCTATGTTTGAAATTTTATGATTACGCATAGCTTCCACATACTTGTCTTCTGTTGTGTGAAAGGTGTTGTCGTCAGCAATACGGATAATTTGTGGGTCAAAAGTTGCTGTTTGTTGATAAACTCGCAGCGAATAAGCGAAAAGCAGCAAGGAAACAAACCATAGAGCGAAAATTCCCCATTTTTTTCTGTTGATAATAAGCAACAAACTCTCATCATTATCAAAAAGATTGCCCGCAGGATGAAAAACGTTCATAAATTTTAAAATCGGTTGAGATAGCCAAAATAAATTTTCCCATTGCTCACTATCAACGGCTGGTCTGTGTATGTCCCCAAACCATAACCCACAGCAAACACCCCCGCTTTGGTATCCAAAGCCAAACCGCCCCCAAAACTGTACAGATAATTCTGAGTTTGTGCCACGCGGCTAAAATTGCCCACAGTTCCGCCCTCGCCGAATAAAAACAGGAAAGAATTTCCACCCAACAAAAAACGGGTTTCTACGGTAGCCAGCGCATAATTGGTAGCTAATAAACTCTCTTCGTCAAAACCGCGAAAAGTTTGCTGTCCGCCCATTCTAAACAATTCTTGTTGGAAAATAAGCCCCGAACTGTACAAATATGCCGCCTGCCCGCGCAAAAGTACGCAAAAATTTTTACCCAAAGGGATAAAAAAACTTGCTGTAGCTTGAGTTTGGGCTTGAAACGAGTTTAAATTGATGCTATCGTATAAATAATCCATTTTTTCGCCTTGCAAATCTCTAAGACTGCTAATTGCGGCATTTTTCCGTATTGTTTTACGCCCTAAACTGCAGTTGATTTTTAACTCAATACCCTTGCTTGGGCAAAAACGGTTATCCAATTGCTGATAAAAATACTCAATACCCAAATTATTGATGCGACTATCCACCATATTGGGCAAACGACGGCTAAGTTTTATTCCCAAAGTGTCATAAAATAAGACATTGGTAACGATATTTTTGCTATAAGCTTTCCAATAATTGCCCCCTTCGGTCAAAAACTGCCCCCCTACCTCAGCCATTATATCAATATAACTGCTATCCCGCCGATATAAATCAAAATTGGCATCCAAACCCAAAGCCGAACCGAACAAATAAGGCAATGTTGTTTTCAACCTCAACTGGGGTGAACGAGGACGCAACTGCTGCCAAGAAGCTACGATGCGCTCCCCTTTGCCAAAAGCATTGAATAAATCCAAATTTAAATTGCCTGTCACAAACAAACGACTTGCAGCGTTGGGATTGTTGGCTGTGTTATTGGGCTGCAAACCTAATAAAAAATCAAATTTGCTAGCATTTTTTGATACTAAATCTAAAATAATATCCACTTCAGCCGCCTCAAAAATCAAATAAGGCTCACTTTTCAACGATAAAAAAGGCAAAGTTGATAAACGATTTTTTATCTTTTTTATTTTATTCTCTTGATAAAAACTGGCTTTTTTTATCCCCAAATAGCGATGCAAATAAGCTGTACTAATTACCGTTTTGCCGCTGTCCTTGGCGTTGGTGGCGATTTCAAAGCGTATATTTTTAATCTTGACCAATCTATTTTTTTGCACCCGCAAACTCATAGATACTTTGCCAGCCTCTATGTTGATGCGTTCAAAATACACTTGCGCAAAAGGATAACCTTTGTTTTCGCAATATACTAATATATTTTCGCAAAGTTTGTCCAATTCGTCAGCAGCAAAGGGCTGATTTTGCCAACGCTGTGGGCTGATATTAAGCGCATCCAGGATATTTTTATCCACTTGGCTACAATCCAACCGCGCCCATTGATATAAATTACCTTTTTCTATATAAATAAAATGTTGATTATCAATGTATAACACAGTATCAATATCGGCTTCAAAATAACCTTTCCGCTGCAATAGTTGGCAATAATCTGAAGCCACACTTAGCAATTTTTCTTGATTTTGGGCTGTACCTGATATATTGGTTTTGTTTTCCTCACCCAAAACTCTAATTTGCCAATACAAACTATCTGTTATTGACGCTTGCGCTTGCAAGTTTAGTGCCAATATAATGAAAGCAATCAAGCAGATAATTTGTTTATTTATAAAAATTTGCACAAAATAATAATTTTAATTTGTTTATTTATAAAAACAGGCTATTTTTGCCCTATTATTTGACCAAAAACAGCAAATCATGAAATTTTTTAACCCAGATTATCAACCCGCCTTATCCAAAGCAGTCTCTGAATTTGAGTTGCAAACCAGCACCGAGTTGGTGGTTATCGTTACCAAACGCTCCCACGATTATGCCAATATCGCTTGGACAGCTGCTGCCATCTGTACGCTTATCGTTTTTTCCTTATTTATGTGGTTGGAATATCAATTTTTTGACGACCATATTTATTTGGGTACAGTATTAACGTTTTGTCTCGTCTTTGCGTTGGTTTATGCGATTGCACCACTCAAAAAACTATTCACCAATCAAAAAAACCGCGAACATTTTTGCCAAACAGCTGCTTATGCTTTATTCGCAGAACAAGGGCTTTACAAAACTAAAGGTCATACAGGTATGTTGGTTTATGTTTCTTTATTTGAAAAATCTGTATCCATCGTAGCCGATAGGGCGATAACGGATGCTTTTGGCGAAAAAGGTTTGGCTAATATCCGCCAAGAGTTTTTGGATATTTTCAAGCAAAATGAAGCCGCCCCTGCTTTACTGAAAGTTATACAAAAAATTAGCCCAACGTTTGCTCAAGCCTTACCCCGCCAAGCAGACGATGAAGACGAATTGAGCAATTCAGTCCCCCATTTTCTACACGGTGGTTTTGGTGCTAAGACATTTAGAGTGAAAAAAAGCTAATTATCAACCTCCCATTAAAAAGCAATTTTAACCAATGAAAAAATTTATTCGCATTTACGCGCTGAAATTATTATTTTTATCCATTTTATTATTTGGATTGGCTTACGTGGTAGATGCTCGCCCTGGCGGGGGTAGCTCGTCTCGGCGAAGTTCGGGTGGCGGCGGTGGTGGGCGAAGTAGCGGGCGCAGTTCGGGCGGTAGCAGTTTTGGCGGCAGTGGTGGAAGCAGCAGTAGCGGTACTTCAAGACCACTTACAGAAGATGAAAAAGATTTTCTAATAAATGTATTTATAGTTATTTTTTGTATTGTAGTGTTGGTAGGTATAAAACTACTTATTGATAAGGCTCGTGGTATATCATCGGGCGATTACCAAGCTGGTTCTACCCAAACGGTACAAAAAGGCACTTTTACCGAATTAGAACAAATACAAAAACGTAAAAATCAAGCCAAAGGGCAAATTGCCAAACTCGCCAGCAAAGACCCCAATTTTTCAGAAACCCTATTTTTGGATTTGGTTCAAAATATATTTTACGAATATCACAACCGATACGGACAGGACTCTTTTGTAAAACTAAAACCATTTTTGGCTGGCTCCAAAGCCCCTTTTGATATAGATGGCACTTGTACGGAAGTGGTTATTAATGCTATGCACATTATAGCCGTTGAGGAAGGGATAGCACAACAACAAATAAAGGTTTTGATAGAATCTAATTATACCATCAATCGCTCCAGCCGCTTTTTTGCCCAGTCTATTTGGACTTTCGCCAGAAATAACGGTATCCAATCCTTAGAACCTAGCAAAATGCAATCCATAGCTTGTCCAAGCTGTGGCGCGCCTGATAGTTTTGAAGATGGACACACTTGCAGAAATTGTGGCACTACTGTAGAACCAAGCCAGCAACAATGGGCGTTGCAATCTGCCTACAATCCTTACGAAGAATCTTATGAAACCAATTCATTGGTTAGTTATGAAGCCGAACAAGGTACAAATTTGCCTACAGTTTATGGTAATAAATTTGCTGAAAATAAAATTAGATTTGCAGCTCTACACCATCTAAATGATTTTGCGGAGTATTTTGAACAATTCAAATCAGAAATTGTAAAACCCACTTTTGGTACCATTTATACCGCTTGGTCTAACAAACGCTGGGATAAAGCCCGCCATTTGATGTCTGACTTTTTGTTTAATTCCTTATCTTTTTGGTTGGAAGAATACAACAAAAATGGGTTTAGCAACAAGTTGGATAATATAGAAATTAGCACTATACAATTGGCTGATATTCAGTTGGATAAGTATTATGAATCTTTTACCGTTCGTATTTATGCTTCTTGTTTGGATTATACCATACGCGATAGCAACAACAAAGTCGTAGGCGGCAATCCCAAATCCCCACGCGCATTTTCGGAGTATTGGACTTTTATCCGCCACGCCGACAAACACCAACACGGCGATAAATTGTCCCCTTACGACCATTTGGATAACTGCCCCGCTTGCGGCGCGCCAGCCGATAAAGTCTCTAATTCAGGCAATTGTGGTTATTGTGGAAATAAATTATCTACAGGTGAATTTTCGTGGATTTTGTCCAGAATCACTCAAGATGAGGCTTATGTATAATCTTATTACTTACTAAAAATAAAAATCCCCTTTCCTTATTGGTTAGGGGATTTTTTTATCTACCATTCTTCTTCCTCAACATCATCCAAAATATCCTTGTTGTAGTTTGATAACGATATAGTATCTTTATAATAAAATTCTACCAAAAAACTAAGCAGTACTGTAGTATAATGCGGGATAAAAAATATAACAAGCACAAAAGTATCAACGTGCCAAGCCGCAAATTTGTTCCAATCAAATAATTCTTCTCTTATCACTATACCCGCATAGAATAAAAAAGCTAACATTTCACCCACCAAGAGCCAAAGTATAAATTTAAGCAAAGTATTATCGATAAAAATTTGCAAAAATTTGAGCGCCATCCGCATAATAATAAAAGGAATAAGGCTTAAAATACTAACCAATACAACTATAACCAAATATATAGGCATTATTTTAAAACTTTTGAGCATAATTATAGACATAGGCGACCATAAACCCAAAATATAAAAAAGGAATGAATATGTACTTTTTACATAACCATTTTCATTCAACCAAGTCGATTTATGATTTTTCATTTTTGATATTTATAAAATTATTATCTGATAATTTAGTAGTCAATCAATATCCCATTTAAGTTATTTTTCAGCTTCTTTTTTTTGTGCGACAAAATCATCGTCTAATACATTACTGTTAGAACTACCATTTTTTACCATTTGCGGGTGCAGGTATTCTATCAAAAAAGATAACAAATTATTGAATACTGCTGGCAAGCTAATTAATAAAAATCCCAATAGCGAATAACGGTTTTTAAAATATCTATTTATCTCTATTTCATCATAATTTCCAACCATAATGAACAAAAAAACTATAAGCATAAGCTCTATAGCCAACAAAGCTCCAAAGTATTTGATAAGTGGCAATCGGCTGAATTTCAACATTAAAGATTGAAATCCGATATTCGCGCCGTAGAAGAACACAGTGAGTATTGGGAGCAACATCCGCACCGTGCCAGGTTTTTGAATTACGCCATTTATCTCCTGTGGTGGGATTGAATAGATACAAATAATGCTAATTATGCAACCAAAAGCGGAAAAAATAGATTGCCAATAGTCAGTTACTTGCCCATTATTAACAAATCTATGGGTAAAATGTGAATTGTTATCAGTCATATTCCGAATATAAACTACTATTGATTATCGTCATCTTTTTTATCTATAAAAACATCATCTAATATATCATCAACTGATATATGGCTGTTATTATAAGAATAATCATACAACATTTCTACCCCACAAGCGCATACAGCAGCGCAAATAACAGAGGAATTAAATAATAAAATCGCAGCTTCGTCGGCACGCCAAATGATATAATCTTTAAAACTCATTTTGCTCATACCCAACAACAAAGAAATCGCATAAATGGTTAAAAATATCAATTCCAAACTGAACAAACTCGCCACATACCGCATAAAAGGTTTAACATTATTCAAAGCGGGGAGTTGTTGGCAAATATAATAGATAAAAAAAGGCATCATAGACACTAACGGAATTACAAAAATCATCATAATCAAACCCACCGTATCCATATTTTCGTACCTCCACACATAAACCCAAGTGAGAAAAGTCCCAAATAGGAAAAAAACAGACTGCCAAAAAAAACTAACCCTGCCTTCGGTTATAAAACGGGATAAAAAACTAACTTTATTCATATTTATACCATTTAAAATATAATCCAAACTATAAAACTATAACACATAAATCGTACAAATTAAGCTAAAAAAGTCTATAAAAAAATAAAAATCAATAGATAAAATGCTAAAAAACTGTACCTTTGCGGTTTCAAAACATAAATTAGTACAACAATTATAAAAATAAAATGAGCGATAAAAAACCTTCTTTGGGTTACAACTTGATAAAATTTGCCCTGTTTTTAGCTGTAGGTTTGGGTTTATTATATGTAGTTTATCAAAATCAAGCGGCAGGATTTGAGCGCGAATGTGCTTGCAAAGGCGGCTGCGCACAACCTAATTTATTAGCTAAAATATGGGCTGACTTCAGCGGCGCCAATTATTTTTATTTAGCGTTGGTAGCTGCTGCGTTTTTATTGAGTGTGTTAAGTCGCGCCTTGCGTTGGGCTATTTTGATAGAACCTTTGGGGTATAAAGTGCGCCCATTAAACGGTTTTTTTGCGATTATGGTGGGTTATCTTATCAATTTGGCCTTGCCCCGCGCTGGTGAAATCGCCAAACCCGCTTTATTAAATCAGTACGAAAAAGTGCCTGTAGATAAACTCATCGGAACTATAGTCGTGGATAGAATTTTTGACGTGATAATGTTATTATTGGTTTTGGGGGTTAGTTTTATCGTTCAATTTGATGCCATAATGGGATTTTTATCGGGAGAAACCCGCCCCACAGGCGAGTGTGTAACCCCACAAACTGTAGAAAAATCCGCTTTCCCCTGGTTTTGGTTGTTGGTCGGAATGGGCAGCGTTGCGCTACTGAGTTTGATAATTATCGCTATAAAATGGAAACAAATCCAACAAAGTGCATTTTACGCTAAAATAAAAGCTATGGCTTTGAATTTTTGGGCGGGAATGTTGACCGTTTTTAAGCTAAAAAGACCTTTTATGTTCTTTTTCCATACATTTTTCATCTGGCTTATGTATTTCGTGATGACTTATGTATGCTTTTGGGCTTACGGGCCTACTTTGCATTTGAGTGCTTCGGCTGCTTTTTTGGCTTTTGTATTTGGCGGTTTTGGGGTTTTAATCCCTTCTCCTGGCGGTATGGGAACTTATCAACTTGCTGTTACAGCCGCTTTGGTCGTGTACGGGGTGAATAGCGGCGATGCGTTCGCTTTTGCCAACATTAGCTTTTTTACCATTAATATCTTCTGTAATTTATTTTTTGGGCTGTTGGCTTATATCGTTTTGCCCATTTATAATAGAAATTATCAACCTCAATTGCCTGATAATCAACCCGCTTAATTTTTATAATCAAATAAATTTTTAAATTTATGACAAAAATAGTTAGTTGGATTAAGGCTAAAAACACAGTTCAGGGTTGGAAAGATACGGGTTTAGAGGTTTGTTTTACCAACGGTTGTTTTGATTTATTGCATTATGGACACATTAGTTACTTGCGAGCAGCGCGGCAAATTGCGGATAAATTGGTGGTTGGGTTGAATAGCGACGCTTCTGTGAGCAGATTAAAAGGCAATCATAGACCAATTAGCAACCAAATCAGCCGCGCCAGCGTATTAGCTGCTTTAGAAATGGTGGATTTAGTGGTTATTTTTGAACAAGATACGCCTTTAGAATTAATTTGCACCCTTACGCCCGATTTATTGGTAAAAGGGGGCGATTATCAACCCAAAGACATAGTGGGCGCAGATTGGGTTATCCAACACGGCGGCGAGGTCAAAACGCTAAATTTAGAACAAGGCTATTCTACCAGCTTATTAGAACAAAAAATTAAGGAACAAGGCTGTAGTAATTAGTAATGTGGGAAAGTAGCAAGTATCACGATTTTATCTTACTACTTTCCTACATTATTACTACTTGATACATTAATACTTACTACTTTCCCAAAACCAAAAACATTATGAACTATCTAAACGAACTCAACGAAGTACAACGCCAAGCCGCATTACACAATCAGGGAGCAGCCTTAGTTATAGCTGTGCCTGGAGCGGGCAAAACGCGCGTACTTACCTATCGCATCGCCCAATTGATACAAAACGGGGTCAATCCCCAGCATATACTCGCGCTCACTTTTACCAACAAATCGGCCAAAGAGATGAAAGAACGCATCGTCAAAGTCGTGGGTAAAACAGCACACGAGGTTTGGGCGGGCACATTCCACTCTATTTTTGCGCGGATATTGAGGCGAGAAGCGGAAAAAATAGGCTTTCCCAACGATTTTTCTATTTACGATACCAACGACAGCAAGTCGCTCATCACCGATATTGTCAAAGGACAGGGTTTAGACCCCAAAGCCTACACCCCCAACAGCGTTTTTCATCGCATTTCCAACGCCAAAAACAACCTTATCAGCCCCGAAAAGTACAAAAGCAGCAGCGAAACTGTAGCCAACGATGCAGCAGCCAAAGTGCCCTATGTGTATAAACTTTATGATTTGTATATGCAGCGTTGCCAAAAGTCGGGTGCTATGGATTTTGACGATTTATTGTATAAAATGCACGAGCTATTGGCACACAACAAAGAGGCTTTAGCTTATTATCGGGATAAATTTAGGTATATTTTAGTGGATGAATTTCAAGATACCAACCCGCTACAGTATGCGATTATACAATTATTGATAAAATACCCTGGTAGCCCCGAAAACATATTCATCGTGGGCGATGATGCCCAAAGTATTTACGGGTTTAGGGGCGCGACGGTGCAGAATATATTAGATTTTGAGCGCGATTATCCCAGCCTAAAGGTGTTTAAATTGGAACAAAACTACCGCTCGACCAGCTACATAGTCGGCGCGGCTAACGATGTGATAATTCACAACAAAAAACAGTTCAAAAAAACCATCCGTTCAGAGCGCGGCGAGGGCGAACCGATAAAATTAATCCGCGCAATTACCGAAACGGACGAAGCCAAACACGTAGCGCAGGAAATTTTGGTACAAAAAAACCAACACCAGCTCAAATACGAAGACTTTGCCATTTTATACCGCACCAATGCCCAATCGCGGGTGTTTGAGGAGATATTGAACAGCCATAGAATCCCCTACAAAATATACGGGGGAATGTCTTTTTACGAGCGCAAAGAGATAAAAGACGCGTTGGCTTATCTGCGGGTAATCGTTAATCCCTTAGATGAAGAGGCTTTGAAGCGAATTATCAACTACCCCACCCGCGGCATCGGCGACAAAACGATGGAAGAGGTCAAAGCAGAAGCCGAGAAACAAGATTTTAGCCTTTGGGCTATGCTCAAAAAGTCGTTTATCGTTCCCAATATCACCAGCAACGCAGCCAAATACATCAAGAATTTTGTAGAAATGATAGAAATGTTCAGGTTGCGGTTATTGGATAGCAACGCGCACGAGTTGGCGGTTTATGCGATGAAAATGTCGGGAATGTGGGACGAGTTGAAATCCGAACAAACCACCGAAGCCAAAGAACGCGCCGAAAACTTGCAAGAGCTATTGGACGGGATAAAATCGTTTGTAGAAAACGACGAAATGAGCACAATCACTTCCGTACCCGATAAATCGCTAACTTCTTATCTGCAAAATGTGCTGTTGCTAACCGATATTGAAGACGACAAAACCAACACAGACCGAATAAAACTAATGTCCGTGCACGCCGCCAAAGGTTTGGAGTTCAAATCTGTGTTTGTGGTGGGATTGGAAGAGGGTTTATTCCCTTCGGCTATGGTTTTGAACGGCAAAGACGCCCGCGCAGGCTTGGATGAAGAACGCCGATTGTTTTATGTGGCGATTACCCGCGCCGAACTGCATTTGACTTTGACTTATGCTTCTTCTCGCACCCGTTTTGGTAAGGTAGAATACAACAACAATTCGCGATTTATACAAGAAATTAGCCCAGATTGGTTGGGACAAAACACAGCCACCAGCACAGTCAAGGGCTTAGGTGTGCGCAAAAATAATGCAGTAGGTTTTACCCAAAAAACTACCATTTCTAGCCCCAGCCAAAACCCTATCGGCAATTTCAAAGCAAGCAGCAACGATAAAATAGCAGCAGGGCAAAAAATCCAACACGAGCGTTTCGGCACGGGCAAAGTGATAGCCACAGAGGGCGTAGCCGACAACAAAGTCGCCGTTATTTTATTTGAACAGGGCGTAGGCGAGAAAAGAATTATGCTTAAATTCGCCAAATTGATGATATTGTAATGTTATTTGATTTTTTAAAGTTAAGTTAAAAAGCTAAATTTTCGCCGTGCGACGCCAAAACCAGCGTATGTCGCGGAAAGACGACCAACCGAGCGCAGCGAGGGCAGTAGCTTTTTTGCATAGCAAAAAACGTCGGCTTATAGCGACGGTTTTGCGCTTTTTGCGGAATAAAATGAAGCAAAATAAGCAAAAACGCCTTTTTGGCGTTGGCTTTTTTGGTTACTTTTTTGCCACCAAAAAAGTAATAAAAATAATTTTTTAGGCGTAAGCCGCCAAAAAAAATTTAAGCGCGCAGAACCGTTAAAAAAGATACCTTTTTTCAAGTAATTTGTTGTAGAACATATCACTTCAACACATTTCCATATAAAACCAACCCCTTTATTATGAACAAAAACATTATCTTACTAGCCATTTTAACCCTTTTGGGGGGATTTATCTATTGGCAATACAGCCGCAACAGCAAAGACACTTTCGCCGATAACGAACATACGCAATTTGCGGTACAAGATGCGCAACAAATTGGGCGTATTTTTATAGCCGAACGCAATAATAATGCTATTTTGTTGGAAAAAAAATCAGATGAATGGACTTTTACCAACAAAAACACAGGCAAATCTTACCCAGCCAATTTGGTAGCCATCAATACCCTGTTGCAAACGATACAAAATATAAGAAGTCGTTCGCCAGTAGCCAAAGCAGCCATTCCCAACGTCGTCAATCAATTGGCAGCCAAAGGCAGAAAGGTAGAAATTTACGACACCCGCAATAATTTAATCCGTACTTATTATGTGGGAGGCCCCGCCAATAGCGGCGAGGGTACGTTTATGATTATGGAAAAATCTGAAACGCCTTATATCGTATATTATCCCAACTGGGTGGGGAGTTTGGATACGCGCTACAACACAGACGAAACCACTTGGCGAGACCGCTATATATTTAATGTAAAGCCCGAAAATTTGGATTGGGTAGAAATTGACTATCAAGCAAACGAACAACGTCAGCATTCTTTTCGCATCAAAGCCAACGGCGACCAAACATTTAACGTTAATAGTTTATCCAATACAGGCCAAAAACAAGCAGTTAATCCACAAAACGCACTTCAGTTTATTAAAAGTTTTGATTTTGTAGGCGCAGAAGCTTTTATTTTGGAAAAAAAATTAATTGACTCTATAAATCAAATCCCCCCTTTTGCGAAAGTAAGCTACCAATGCAAAGGAGAAGCACAAGCTAAAAATTTTATCATTTATCCGATAAAAATGTTGGTTTCGGAAAAACCAAGAGACCAAGTAGCGCGTTATTTTGTAAAAAATGACCAAGATGATTATTTTTTAGCCCAACACAGCCTAATGAATAAAATTCTTTGGAGTTATGATTTTTTCTTCCAACAAGCTAATGTAGTTATCAACAATACAGACGCTATCACCAGCCCGTTGCCTCAGCGATAAACATAAACGGCAAAAAATTCACTTAACTTTTTTAAAGACAAAAATAATGAAAAAAACAATTTTCGCGCTTATGCTTTTAGGCGGCTTGGCTGCTTGCCGCAAATACGACAATCCAGAACCCAATCCCACAGAAGCTGAAGAATTATCTTTAGTGTTGGATAGCTACACGGGTTTGTACAATGTAAATATCCGCCGCGAAGTGCGAGACGCACAGGGGCAAGTCACCACCACCCTCATAGACAGCATAGCTGTTTTGTCCCGTGCCAATGAAACCGCCTTAGAAATGATACAAAAAGTGCTAGAATTTAACCCCAATCAAAGCCAACCGCCTTTGTATCAATCCAGTTCTTTTTATTATTTGAGCAATCCCAACAACAATTCCAACACTTATCAAAATTTAACCCTTTACAAAGAAACCCCCAAAAGAATTGTGTACATAATGTACGAAGGCGACCGTTCGGGTGGGGTCACCAACACATTTGAAGGCATTTTACAATAAAAGTGTTTTAAAAAAAACTAAAATTAGATTATGATTTTTAATTATAAAAACAGCTTATTTTGCCTATTTTTACTACTTTTGCAATCCAATTTGTGGGCGCAACCTGAAATAAAATTTGGGATAAGAGCAGGCATCAACCTATCCAAAACCTTAATGCCCAGCGAATTAGACGATGCAGGCAACAAATTAGAAACCAACAGTTTTAGCCCAAGAGTAGTGGCTGGTATCACGATGCGGGCAGCTTTTACGGATAGATTGGGTTTGCTCTCGGAACTCAATTTTTCGCAAAAAGGCAGTTCTTATCGCTATGAAGGAAACTCTTATATGCAATTTGCTCCCCCTATCAACCAAACTTTTACGGGACATAAGCGCATTTTGGCTATCAATAACATCAACGGATATGTGGAAATTCCCGTCAATTTTTACTATGAGGTGATTGATAATAAATTATCTTTCGAATTGGGCGCAGCGGCTGGTTTGTTGGTAAGCAGTCGGGGCTTGGGGGTATTAAAATATATAGACGCTGACCGCCCCGATGAGTTGATAGAATACAATTTAGATTATCGCTATTATCGGGATACAGCAGGGCAAATCAAAAATACAGACAGCCGCAGAGGGCGCATAGATGGCATAAATATAGACCATCCCAGCAGCGTAGGCGCATATTATTTTAGCAACGAGAAAAAAGGGAGCTATTTTAATACTTTTGACTTGAGTGCCAACATAGGCGCGGCTTATTATCTAACAGAAGGGCTAAGACTAGGTGCAAGAGTTCAATATAGTTTATTGGATATAAGCAATAACGCTTACGATGTATCTTTGTACAAATTAGACAATAATAACAAACCTATACCTAGAAAAGATATAGATAGAAATTTTGGTATACAAATATATTTAGGCTTACAATTTTAAGCTAAAATAGATAATTAGAGGATAAAAATAATATTTTTATAGTTTTTTCTCCAAAAATTTTTTAAATTGCCAAAACTTTCATAATCTTGTGGCGTTATGGGCTAAGGTTATTAATTATAACCAATACAACGACGTATAATTTTGACCCACAACGACGTTTTTTTTATCCAACAACCATTTTTAAAAAATCATGTCTAAAAATTTAAAAAAATTTTTAAAAAGCGAGCTAGCCAAAATTGATGCTCGTATCAATGTGTTAGAAGCTAATTTAAGCCGTTTAGTCTTAGCTGCTGTAGAAGCTGTTTCTCCCCAAATTATAGAGGAAGAAAAACCTGAAAAAAGCAAGCGCAAAAAAGACAAAACAAAGAGCAAAGAAGTAGCTGCTAAAAAAGAAGTAGAAACCAAAAGCGAAGAAGTAAGCAGCCCAGAAACTGTTTTAGCCCCTGCTGCTGAAGAAAAAAAACCACGTACGCGCCGCAGCAAAGAAGAAATTGCAGCCGCTAAAGAAGCCAAAACCGAAACTACCGTTGTAGTAGAGAAAAAACCTCGCCAACGCCGCACTAAAGAAGAAATTGCAGCCGCTAAAGAAGCCAATGAGTTTGGGGCTGATGATTTGCGCAACTTGGAAGGTATAGGAGCTGTGTACGCTGAGAAACTAAAAACACAAGGCATCAACAACATACAAGATATGTCCGAACTTAGCGATGCTCGCGTTGAGGAGCTTGAAACTATTATTAAAGGTTTCAAAAAAAGAATGGAAACTCAAAACTGGCGCGCACAAGCAATAGATTTATTAAAAAAATAATTTGACACGATTCAGTGTTATTGAGCGTGAGGTTTTGCAACTTCGCGCTTTTTTTTTATCCCCACAATTATGATTTGGACTCATCCATTGACTATCAATTTGGACAAATACAAGCCCTATCAAACCGGGCAACAAATTGTCCAACCCAACCCAGCCGAATGGGAACAAAGCAAAATTAAGCCCAAAATTGCCATTTTGTTTGACCAACCTGAACATTTTATCAGCCAAGAATGGTACAAACTAACCGCTAATTTTAGCCCCAACGAAGTTGCCAATTTGGGATACATAGAAGGCGGTTTGGAAAGTTGGGTAGAAACATTGCAAGAATTGGATAAAAATCATACCTTTGCAATAATTATACATCAAGCGGCGTTGATACAACCGTTTTGGCAACAAAATAAAACAAAAACGACCGTCATCGACAGCCATTTACAATTTCAAAACCCTTTTTTTGCCCCCAAAACAACGGAGATAGAAAATTGGTTAGCCTACCAAAGTTATTATACAGAACCCAAAGCTTTAGAGAAGTTGCAAACCATCTCCAGCCAACTGTTGCGTTTGGGGCAATTGAAAACCGATATTAGCCAAGTAGAACCTTTAATTAGAGAAAGCAATACATTGATTATCAACCCAAGAGCGGTACGCGCAGCTGATATGCCCTTGCACAACCAACCCAATCCCAACGGTTTGGCGGCGGCTGAAATTTGCCGAATTTTGAGATATGCGGCTATTAACGAGCATTTGGATACAGCCATAATTCACGATTTTTCGTACAAACAACAACAAGAAAGCCAAACAGCGCATCTATTAGCCCAGATGATTTGGTTTATGATAGAAGGCTTTTTGGCAAGAAAAAACGATTATCCGCTCAATTTGGATAAATTACAAATTTATAGCTTAAGCATACAACATTGGAACGAACCTTTACATTTTTTCAAAAGTAAATACAGCGAGCGTTGGTGGGTGGCTGTGCCAGCGTTGATGAATATAGACCAACCTACAGCTTGTCTGCGCCCTTGCGCGTACAAAGATTACGAACAAGCCAGCAAAGGCGAACTTTCGGAACGCTTGTGGCATTATTTAGCTTTATAAAAAAAGGCACTACGCCAAATTACTTGAAAGATAAAAAAACAGCCCCAAGTTAAACGGAAAGGTAAATTTTCGTTGTGGGACGCCAAAAACCAGCGTATGTCGGAGCAGCCGAACGAACGAGCAAAGCGAGAGAAGCAGATTGAGATTTTTTATAAAAAATCTCAACTTCGGCGCGGCGAACGACGGTTTTGCGCTTATTTTTGAAAAAAATACAGCAAAAACGCCTTTTTTGGCGTTGGCTTTTTTGGTTACTTTTTTGCCATCAAAAAAGTAATAAACCAAAATTTTAGGCGTAAGCCGTTAAAAAATTTTGCAAACCCACGTAACTTTTCAAAAATACACCTTTTTCAAGTAATTCGGCATAGTGCCAAAAAAAATAAGTTCTTTTTTTGACCATTTTTAACAAAAAAATAGCCTTTTGGCACGCAATTTTCTATTATAAACATATCCTTTTCACACAACAATTAAAAACAAATTATGCAATACTGGAAAACCACCATTTGGGCGCTACTAAGCAGTTTTTTTGCTATAGAAATACAAGCCCAAAACGACACTTGGATAGCGGTAATGTCAGCCAGCGAAGTAGCCCAAACCTACAGCCAAGAATCCACCACATTCCCCAACAAATACATAGACGCGGAATGGAAAAAAGGAAATTATATCACAGACATCACCTATAATCCCAACGGTTGGCGGGTGGTAATGTCAGGGGCTAAATATACTTTTCAGCGTTGGAAGAAAAGTAAAGATTTTCCCAGCGATTTTATAGAAACGGGTTGGAAAGAGGGTTTGGATGTTACCAAAATAGCCTTTGGTGGGGATGAATGGGTGGTGGTAATGTCAAAAGGTGCAGGTTTTACCAACGAAGTGTGGGGCAAAAGAGAAAGTTATGATGAAATTCTAACCTATATCAAAGGCTATTGGCAAACCAAAGACGTAATCAGTATCGCTTATGGCGATGGAGCTTGGGTCGTCATTATGGCCAACGGGGTAGAATACAGCAACCAATTGATACAAACAGGGGTAGATTTCCCCAGCGCTTGGGTACAAGGCCAGTATAAAAAAGGCTATAATATCACTTCCATAACATACGGCGAGGGCAAGTGGTTGGTGGTAATGTCCCAACTGCCCAAACAACGCGCAGAAAGTTACGAATTTACCGCAGAATTTCCCAAAGACTACATAGGGAGAGAATGGAATAACAAAAAGCGAATTTTATTTTTACATTATAATTATAACAAAGACAATTCAGAATACTATGAAGACTACAACCAAGCTGGTATAGAAGCCCTAAATAGTAAAGATTACGACGGGGCTATTGAGTATTTTACCGAAGCTTTGCGGATTGATAACAGCAACGCTGATACTTACAACAATTTGGCTTGGTCTAAATACTTGGCTGGTCAATGTCAGGGCGGTTTGGGTGATATTAACAAAGGTTTGGCGATTAAAAAAGACCCTTACGCTTACCACACAAGAGGCGCGATAGAATTGTGTCTTGGACGCTGCCGCGAAGCACTCAATGATTTTGAATCTGCTTTCAATATGTCCACCACCAAAGATGCGTATTTGTACGGAGATAGGGGCAAAGCTAAGGCTTGTTTGGGCAATTATACAGACGCTATAGTAGATTTCAACGCCGCGCTAAAAATAGAACCCAACAACGCCGATTACAAAAAAGCCAAAGCAGAAGCAGAAGCCAATTTGCGCAAAAATGTAGAACCTACCGTAACTTGGGATTATCCTTACAACGCTTTTTCGGCTTCCGCCAAATCCAATATAGAGGTTAAAGCTTGTATCCACGCAGAGGGCGCAAAAATCAACAAAGTACAACTGTTCTTAAACGGCAAAGATGTGAGTTTGTCCTCTCGCGGGTTTGATGTGGATGAAGATTGTGATGCTACAGTTAGCCAAAATGTAAATTTGCAAAGTGGAAAAAATGAGTTGGAAATTGTAGTAACTACCGACCAAAAAACTACCCGTTCGGAGAAAAGAACCATTGAGTACAAAACCACAGCAGGGGGCGATTATCACGCTTTATTGATTGGGGTTTCTTCTTACCAAGACGGTTCTATCAAAGATTTGGAAAAACCCGCTGGCGATGTCAAACAGTTGGCTGATGTACTTTCCAAACAATACACCTTCAACCCCAGCGATGTACACGTGTTGGCTAATCCCACCAAAGAGGATATTTTGAACAAATTGATTTATTTGCAAGAGCGTTTGGGCGAAAAAGACAACTTGATGATATTCTATGCAGGGCACGGAATTGTCAAAAATGAGGTTGGTTATTGGCTGCCAAGCGATGCGAAAAAAGACAGCCGCGTTAGTTGGTTATCAAACGCAGAGTTGCGCGATTATGTCAACAGTATGAAATCCAAACACGTGCTTATCGTAGCTGATGCTTGTTTTAGCGGTTCTATTATATCTGGCAGTTATAGAGATATGACCGAATTTGCTTGCGCAGAAATGGGCAAAATCCCCAGCCGCCGAGCTATGACCAGTGGAGCTAATACGGTTGTACCCGATGAAAGTGTTTTCTTCCAGTACTTGTTGAAAAAATTGCAAGAAAATACCTCTTCTTGCTTTACAGCAGAAGACCTTTACACCAAAATCAAACCCGCCGTAATCAACAACAGCCCCAACCAGCAAATCCCACAATTTGGGGTGTTACCACAAGCAGGCGACGAAGGCGGTAATTTTATCTTCAAACGCCGCTAATTTTATAGAAGTAAAGATATTAGGATATTAGGACAGCAGGATATTAGGACAGCAGGATATTAGGATATTCAGACACTAAGATTTTTTAAGTTTTATCTTTATGTCCTAAAATCTTTATGTCCTAAAATCTTTGTGTCCTAAAATCTTAACATCCTAAAATCTTTGTGTCCTAAAATCTTAACATCCTAATATCTTTGTGTCCTAAAATCTTAACATCTTAATATCTTTATGTCCTAAAATCTTAACATCCTAATATCTTTGTGTCCTAAAATCTTAACATCCTAATATCTTTGTGTCCTAAAATCTTAACATCCTAATATCTTTGTGTCCTAAAATCTTAACATCCTAATATCTTTGTGTCCTAAAATCCTTTTGTCCTAAAAAATCCAATCTAATCAACCTCGCTAATTCTCTCTATTCTATGAATAAAAATATCTTTTTGTCAGCCGCTTTTTCTGCTATAGCTGCTGTTGGTTTCGCACAAAATCCTCCCTTTATAATGGGATTGCCAGACGAACCAGACCCTTATTACGATAAAATAGAGGTTAAAGCCAAGCTAACCAATAATAGCTATCGCGATATTAGCTCTTCAGCCTCAGTCAAAGCCTACGCCCCCACCCCGCAAAGTCAGGGGCAATATGGCACTTGTGCAGCTTGGGCGGTGGGATTTGCAGCGCGCACGATATTAGAAGCCAAACGCTATGGTTGGACAGATAAGAATAAAATTAAAGAGAATATATTCTCTTACGGATTTTTGTACAGAACAGGCAGCAGCAGTTCCAGCTGTTGGGGGGCTTATACCTCTCAATTGATTGAAAATATGCAAACTATAGGCATTCCTAAATTGAGCGATTATTCTACCCACTGCCCTCAAGACGATTTGCCCGATGATGCCTACGAAGCCGCCAAAAAGTATAAAATCAAAAGTTATGCACGCCTTTGGGACGAAGGTTCGGTCAAAAACGATAAAGAAAAAACTGAAGCGATGAAAAAAAGCCTTTCAGAAGGCAATCCAGTGGTTATTTCTATGATTTGCCCAAAATCATTTTTTTACCCCACAGGCGGTGTATGGTATCCCAAAGCCAATGAAGCGTTGGACGATAGACACGGACGGCACGCTATGTGCGTGGTCGGTTATGACGACGAGCAATATGGGGGCGCGTTTGAAGTACAAAATAGTTGGGGCGATGATTGGGGCAGCGGTGGTTATGTGTGGATAAGATACGCAGATTTCAACCAATACGTTTATCAAGCGTACGAATTGCATCAGTTTGAAACGGTAAATCCCAACACAGAAATTAGCTTGGCTGGTTCATTCAGAATACAATTAGACAACGGACAAGAGATGAAAGCCAATCTCAAGGGGGATAAAACGTTTGAAGTGGATAGAGCTTACCGCTCTGGTACTCGTTTTAGAATGTACATCGGCAACAACGAACCCGCTTATGTGTACGCTTTCGGCGTGGATGGAACGGCTAAAACTTACCAAGTTTTTCCCCACAAACCCAACGTTAGCCCAGCTTTGACCTACAAAAATAACGAAGTGGCGCTACCGAGCGAAACCAATCACGTGCGTATGGATAACAACGTAGGCACAGATTATCTAATCGTTTTGTACTCCAAAGACCAACTTAATTTGGATGATATTCAAACCAAATACCGCCAACAAAGCAGCCGCTTAACCCCAAAACAAAAGCTACAAGCTGTATTGGGCAGCCGCTTGATGTCGGACGAAGAAACCACTATGACCAGCAATGGCAAAATTAGCTTTAAAGCCAAAGGAAAAGGCAAATCTGTAGTGGCTATAGTTACCGCCATTCAGCACGTAGAATAGAATAGCCGCGTATTTTAGCGCATAAAAAAAGACTTATCAATAAAATGATAAGTCTTTTTTTATTTTTTTAGACAAAGATTCGACGTTTCATAAAATATTACCTATATTTGCAGTGATTTTTTAACCTATAAAATTTTATCTGTAAATTATGGACGATAAAGAATACTTAAATCAAATCCAAACCACAGAAGGTGAATACAACCAAGCCTTCAATACTGAAGCCGACAGTAAAAAAATAAACGAAAGTGGTGGCGGTGCTGATGAAGACACCCCAAATAGCAATAATCAACAAATATCGCTCGAAACGATAAAAAATGATGCTAAAAACAGTCTCGTGTTTATAGAAAAAAATAAATATAATGACTTACTGTTCAAGACTGACAAGTATTGGTTAGTTTTATTACAGTCAAATAATATCTGTGCCACAAACAAAACAGTAGACAGTACCATGACTCTAAATTTAGCAGCTCCATTAATTCGCAATTGGTCAAATTTTAAAGTTGATGATGTAGAATTTTTACAAACACTAAACACAGAAGCTCAACCAACAACTGCCACACCAGAACAAGAAAATGAACTATTTTCAATGCCGCTTATTATTGAATACTTGGAAAAATTAACTAAGTTATTTAAAGCATTTCCCTCTGCTAAAGATGCAGACCCAGAACAAGTAAAGCCACAGTTGCTCGCAAATTGGACAAAAAATCAAAATGTCCAAAAAGTACTTACCAGCGCTCCCTATGTTAAGGCTTTTAAACTAATGGAAACAGGTATTAAAATTTCGGGTAACAATGGCGCTGAATTTATCTGGAAAGCTCCCAAAACAGAGTACAAAGGCAAAGACGCTTTCATTGCTAATATCTGTAATGGGCTAAACTTGCTTATGGAAAAAGGAGAAGCAAAAGCTACAGGTAAAAACGGAGCTATGACAGGCGGTGTGGAAATACCAAGCATCAAAGAAGTTATAGAACGTCTTGCTAATAACAGCACTGTTTCTATTACGAAAGGCGATGGCGAACATAGACACAATACAGGGACAATATTGTATGTTGATAATGCTATGTATATTTGCGACAAAAAAACTTCCATTCCTCCTGTTGTATTTATGTATCATGAAATGGCTCATGCCGATTTATATCTCAAAGACCAAGAAAAAGATACAAATGGCAAGGATGGTAATATTGGTTATGGCACAAAAAAATCAGGCGAAAATACAAGGCTTCCTGAACTTCAAAACGGTAAAAAAGTGAATTCTAAAGGGGAACCGATAAAACTGCCTACAAAGTATGGTGACAGCCCTGAACACGATATTATTATGGAATACTATGAAGGAGTTGCTGCTACCGCCCTTGGCAAACAAGCGAGAAGCAAATACACTGATTTTGGCTTTACCATACAAAATAACGAAGACCCAACACAAACTTTATACAAGTTTATGTTTGGTAGTGGACAAGGTATTTTTCTAGGCGCAGGGGGAAATAAAACCCGAGCGAGTAGAAAAACTGGAATTGATATTACGTACCAAAGTAAAGGTATCAATAGCACAGAACCAATAATAGGTAATTTTTTTGAAGAAATACAAAAAGTCTTGAATGATTTTTTTGATGGCAAAATAACATTAATTCAAAGTGCATCAGCTACGCAAGCAAGAGGAATTTATCGGAGTGATAACCCACAAACGCCTGTCTATGAGCCTTAAAATAATAGTTTGTTTGCCGTTTTTTTTATACGCTTGTACAGCCAAAAAACATCTAAAAATAGAATTTGAAAAAAACTATAAACGAGTACAGCAGGAACGCAAGGCAAACAAATCAAGCGGGCAATTTTTCTCATGGTCGCACACTCCATACGAAAAAGAAGATGATTTTTTGGACTGTTTTATCAAATATACTAAACAAAACAACCCTAAATTATTGTATCATATTGCAAATACAGAAAACTTAGAATCTCTAACTACCACTTATAACGACAGCACTTTTTTTGCTATGGAACATTTTTTATCTGGGCTGCGTTTTTCTATGCTTTTTCAAGATTCTTTAATAGAAAATATACTTGCAGATTTTGACGAAAACCAACCAGATAGCATTTCCGCGCCTTATCCTTATTCCGCCACAATTACAACAGGTTTTTATGGTAATAACCCGAAATATAAAATAGAGTTACCAGATTCTATAAAATGGGCTTTATCTGATGCCAATAATTTCTACATAATCCCCCATAAAGTTATCTATCCCATACGCGGGTATTTATCCAAATGCAAAAATTATCTGTATATTTATTTTAATCGTGTATACACGTCAAGCAACAAGGAAATTTCAAGCAGTTTTTTGTATAAAATAGTCATTCAGATAAAACCTAATCTCGTTTGTTTGGGTATGTTACATTTTGGTCTAACCCCTGTTACTGATTTCTTGCCCTATCAAGCTAAAAAAGGCAAGTGGCATTACGGTTTCTAATTTATCTACTCCCCCCACTATTCACTTAGTTGGGGGATTTTTTTATAAAAAAAATAGCAATAGCAGCCCTTTATGGAAAAAAAAGTATATTTTTGTAACAAAATTAAAATTTTATATCAATTATGGGCGAAGAAAAGGTAAAAATAGCGGAAACGGCTGGCGATATGCAGCATTTTGTAAAACATTTATTGCGCGATGTGCAAGCGTTGGAGTATATGTTGGAAAATGATTGGTTTGAAACCGACATCACCCGCATAGGCGCGGAGCAAGAAATGTGCCTTATCAACAAAAATTATAAACCTGCGTACAAGGCTATGCAGATATTGGAGGAATTTCACCCCGATTGGCTGACTACAGAATTGGCACAGTTCAATTTGGAAGCGAACTTAAGCCCGCAAGTGTTCACGGGGACGGCTTTTGCGGATATGGAAGCTGAATTGCGCAGCCACTTGCGACAAATACACGAGGTTGCGAGCCGCCACGATTGTAGGATTTTGCTAACGGGGATTTTGCCCTCTTTGCGCAAGTTTGATTTGAACATAGACAAATTAACCCCTAAAGAGCGGTATATTGCGCTGATGGTTGCGTTGAAAAAATTGCGCGGTTCTGACTACGAACTGCATTTGGACGGGATAGACGAGTTGAAAATTCGCCACGATTCGCCCCTTTTGGAAGCCTGCAACACGAGTTTTCAAGTGCATTTGCAAACTGCGCCCAAAGATTTTGTAAAAATGTACAATATCGCCTTAGCTATAGCAGGCCCCACGCTGGCTATGGCTGCCAATTCGCCCGTTTTATTCGGCAAACGGCTGTGGCACGAAACCCGCATCGCTTTATTCCAACAGAGTATAGACAGCCGCACCAATAAAGACCATTTGCGCTCCAAAAGCCCCCGCGTTACGTTCGGCAACGGCTGGTTGAAAAAATCAGTTTTGGAGATTTACAAAGAGGATATTATGCGCTTTCGCACCCTTTTGGGTATTGATATAGAAGAAGATTCTTTGCAAGCGTTGGCAGAGGGCAAAACCCCCAAATTAAAAGCCCTACAGGTGCATAACGGCACGGTTTATCGCTGGAATAGACCCTGTTATGGCATTTCGCCCAACGGCAAACCCCACTTGAGGATAGAAAATCGCATTTTCGGCGCAGGCCCTACCGTATTGGATGAGATGGCCAATACCGCTTTTTGGCTGGGGGCGATGGTGGGAATTGCAGACCAATACCACGATGTGCGGGAAAAAATGGGGTTTGAAGATGCCCGCGATAATTTCATCAAAGGGGCAAGAACGGGGATTGATAGTAAATTTACCTGGTTTGATAACAAAAAAATAGCAGCCCGCGACCTGACCGAACACGAACTGCTCCCTTTGGCGCGTTTGGGGTTGGAAAAACAGAACATAGCCGCTCAAGATATTGATAAATACTTGGATATTATCGCAGAAAGAGCCAAAAGGCATATGAACGGCGCGCGTTGGATATTGATAACTTACACCAAATTTATGAAAGAAACCAACCACGACGAGAGCGCGACGAGTTTGACCGCAGCCATTTGGCACAATCAAATCCAAACCAAACCCGCCCACTTGTGGGAAATTCCCGAATTGCAACAATTTGACCAATACGACCCGTCCAATTTGCTGGTGGAAGAGTTTATGAGTACGGATATTCTCACCGTTCGCAAAGAGGATATTTTGGAATATGCAGCCGCGTTGATGGCTTGGGGCAATAGCGAGTTCTTGCCCGTTGAGGACGAAAACGGTTTGTTGGTGGGTTTGATAACCAATAAGTTGATTTTAGCCCGCTTTGCCAAATGCAATCAAGAAGAACACGGCAAAAAATTGTCTAATTTGGACGCTGTAGGGGATATTATGTTAAAAAATCCGCTCACAGTTACCCCCCAATCTACCATTTTGGAGGTTATTAATCTGATGAACCAACACAACATTATCGCCCTGCCCGTCGTAAAAGGGGGCGAGTTGGTGGGCGTTATCTCCGAAAAGGATTTTATGCTCATCTGCAAGCGGTTGATACAACGACTGCACAAAGATAAATCAGAATAATAGAAAAAAATGTATATGAACACTAATTTTCAACAAATTATCCCCTTATTTAGCGGTGATGAGGCAGCGGCTGTTCGTTCTAATCTGGAATTGGCTAAAACTCAATATGCGGCAGAATTTAGCGCACATTTTGGCTGTGAAGCTGGCGATTATTTGGAAATGTTTGATTTTTTGCAAAAATATCAGCTTTGGAAACCCTATCCGTTGGTTAATGCGATTTATAGTTTGGATTTATCCGACAAAAACATCAGCGTTTTGCCCCCAGCTATCAAAATTTTGAAAAAGTTGCAAAAACTTAACCTCAACGGCAACCAACTGCAAACTTTGCCCCCAGAAATCGGCGAGTTGGATAATTTATACTATCTCTATTGTTCTAAAAATCCGCTATCTGCGCTGCCGCCCGAAATTGGTAAATTGCAAAAATTAGAACATTTATACCTGAATATCAACCAGTTGGAAACGCTACCAGCAGAAATTGGCAATTTGGCGAATCTGCAAGAATTGGGCATATCGCAGAATAAAATCACAAGTTTGCCCCCAGAAATTGGCAAGTTGGCAAAGTTGAAAATGCTCTCTCTGAACGGAAACCAACTGCGCGAATTGCCAGCCGAAATAGGTAGTTTAAAAAATCTGAAAGAGTTGATATTGTTTAATAATCAACTAGTTAGCTTGCCCCAAACGGTTGGAAAATTGCAAAAACTAAACTATTTGCAGCTAGAACACAACCAACTAAGCGAATTGCCCGCCACTATAGGCGGTTTAAAAAATATGAAGCGTTTGTTCTTCGGTTACAATAAAATAAAAAATATACCGTTGGAAATCAACCAATTAGCAAAATTAGACACTTTTTGGGTGGATAATAACGAACTGACCGAATTTCCTGCGGGTTTGTCGCTTTTGCCCAAGTTGAAAACGCTACACGTGGAAAGCAACCAAATTAGCCAATTGCCCGATGAGTTGAGTTTATGCCCGATATTGGAAACTGTCTATTGTTGGGGAAACCCAGCCGCGCTCAAAAATGCCATTCCTACCAGCTTGGGAGCGAAAAAAATACTGATTTTTCAAAAAAGGGATTAATTTTCTATCTTTTTTTGAAAAAAAATCAACGCAACCTGTAACCAATTTTAAAATACGTATTATACCAACAAATATGAAACATCACTTGCTTGCTTGTCTATTATTTTTGGGTTTGGCGGTCAAAGCCCAAACCATCAACAAACTCCCTTTTGTGGAAGAAAA
>JAAFIM010000025.1:0-4804 GCA_013297745.1 Chitinophagales bacterium
GAAATAAACCCCGCACTTGCCAAAAACGCGGCTAAAAACAGATAAATGTCCGCATTGTCGCCCAATTGTGGATATAGCGTGTAAATTGACCAGCCCAAAAACGCATATATCGCATAATTTGCATATTTCCAACCACCAAAAACCAACAAAAACAGCTCAAAAGCCAATAATCGCAACGGGTCTAATAGTAAAAGATAGTGGGAGCGCATACCGCCCACCCCAAACACCAAAACCAACCACTTCACAATAAACAAAAAACGAAACACTTGTATAGTTGCCAACAAGCGGGTAGGATACACTTCCACCAGATAATAGCCAAAAGGTAGCAATAAAAGTACCATTCCGCTCAAACTTGTGAGCAAAAACAGCGCGCGTTTGTCCGCCAATTGGCTTCTATACGCTTTTATAAACCATAAAATTAATAAACTTAGCCAAGCCAAAGCCACATTCCGCTCTTTTTCTCCAAAAAATGAGGGCAAAAAATGATGTGGGCATCTAAAATGGGCGTATATCAGCGCAAATTCTCGCCCAGCTAATTTATCCGCAGCAAAATTTTCATAATAATAGGGCGCAATCACCCCCACAGAGATAATTAGCCATATCAAACCCGCTCCAAACAGCCTTTTATACGCTGCCCAATGGAATTGATAGCGGTAAAAATGGTTAATTCCCAAACAAGCGAACCACATTCCCCCCGAAAGTGGGCATAAAAGCGGATGGATAAACGCCCCCAGCCCCAAAACTATCCCCAACCGCAAGTATTGTTCTTTTATCCCCCAATAAATCGCGTACATTACTATGATAGAACCAGCAGCCGACGGCACAAAAAAATTGGCGCGCAAATGCGCACTTTCGCCCAAACCTACAACTGATAAAGTCAATACCAGCACAGCAGCCCATAAACCTATAGTGTTGTTTTCTTTGCTAGCAAATAATTCATTCGTTAGTGAATAAGTTACCCTCCCCAACAGATAATTGATAAGCCAACAACCGCAAAAATATACGGTTTCTATCCCCAATAATTTGCAAAAAGGCAGTAATAATAAAAAAAATAAACGCCTCGGATTATAGCCGCTCATATTTTCGTTCACAAAATTATCATTTAATAGATAACTTTCGTCCCATAACCGATACAATACGGGCAAATGCTCTAAATGGTCACTTTGTCCAAAATTATAACCCCAGCAAGTTGCTAATAAAGCCAAAAAAAATAAAAAAACCTGCTTCATTTGCAAAAAAAAATTAAAAAAATTTTGTGCCTTTAAAAATAGACTTACCTTTGCACCTAAGTAGCCAATTTTTTCCTATTAATGGCTTGTTTTTACCTTTAAAAAAATTAAACTTTAACAAAAATGGATTTCAACCCACGCTACCGCAACGAACAACGCGGAGGAGATGAGCGTCGCCAACAGGATAACGCTGTCTATTCGAAAAAAATAAAAGCGGGCAAAAAACGCACTTACTTTATTGATGTGCGCGAAACAAAAGGAAAGGATTATTTCTTGACCATCACAGAAAGTACCCGCCGCCAAGATGATGACACTTTCATCAAACATAAAATATTCTTGTATAAAGAAGATTTTAACCGCTTTGCCGCTGCACTCAACGAAACTATTGATTATGTCAAAACTGAGCTTATGCCCGATTATGACTATGATGAGTTTGTGCGCCGCCACGAAGAATATGAAGAAGAACAAAATCGCCTAAATAACGCCAATCCTACTGAAGAGAAGGAAAAAGATGGCGATAATTGGTAATTCTACCTCATTCAAAAAGCAACTTGTTTTACCGCAAGTTGCTTTTTTTTTAGCTTTTTTTGTTTAGAATAACCTACTCCAACACAGGCATATAGATTAATTCTGTATTGGGCAACCACAACAATAACTGCTCGTGCATTTGTGAGTCGTGCTGAAAATTATTCAACCATAAATGCAATTCTTTCAATTGGCTCATTTCTGCTATTTCGGCTGGAATTTCGCTCAACTCATTGTTGCTTAACATTAAACTGGTTAATTTAGGGTTGTTTTTGAGGGTTGAAAATAAATCTTTTAGTTCTAATTTAGGATTTTTACCCAAATTTAACTGCTGCAGTTGCGTTAATTTATTCACTTCGACAGGCAAATTAAACAAGTCGTTGTTGCTGGCGTTTAAGAAAGATAAATTTTTAATTTTAGATAAATGCTCCAAACTGATTGCCCAATTTATTTCTTTGTTTTTAGCCAAATGCAACTCTTTGAGTTGGGAAAGTTGTCCAATTTCTTCTGCCAAAGTGAGCAAATCGTTGCTATTTAATTCTAATTTCTCCAAACTTTTGGCGCGGCTCAATATATCAAAAGTTTCAGCCCAACGCAAATTAGGATTATAACTTAAATTCAAATTTTTTAATAGCGCCAATTCTACCAAAGCTGGTGGCAATCGCAGCAGATTATTATCGGAAAAATTTAATTCGGTCAAAGCTGGTGGCGCAGATTCTGCAAACAACATCTCCCAGTTCATAAACGGATTGCCGCTCAAATCCAATTCGGTTAAAGCCAATAACTGCCCCAAATTTGGCGGCAAATATCTTAAATTGTTATAAGCAATTTCCAGCTGTTGTAGTTTTTTTAAATAAGCCAACTCATCTGGCAATTCTTCTATAAAATTAGAAGACAGGTCTAATAAGGTTAGTTTTTGTAGTTTTCCTATGCTAATCGGTAATTCTGTTAAGCGATTATCCCACAACTGTAGCACTTTCAAGGATTTCAAGTAGCCAATTTCATCGGGCAAACGGCGCAAAACATTATGTGAAATATCTAAGTGGGCTAATTTGGTTAGTTGTTTTAACGATGGGGGCAAATTTGTGAGTTGATTTTCCCATAAGTATAATTCTTCCAATTGTTTTAATTTGCCAACTTCTGGGGCTAAATTTTCTAGATTATTTGCACTTAGGTTTAAACGGGCTAATTTTTTTAGTTTTGCCAATTTGGTAAACGTAACCTCCCAATCTAATTCTGGATTATTGGCCAAATTGAGCGACTGCAATTGCTTGAGTTTTTCTATTTCATTGGGCAATCGTCTCAACGCGCAATTGGATAAATCTAATCGCTGCAAACGGGGTAATTTTGCCAAAACTTTGAATGCTTGCGCCCAATCTAATTCCTCATTTCCCTCCAAATGCACATCTTTTATATAAATTAATTGGCTAATTTCTTCAGGTAAAGTTTTTAAATCCGAAAAATCTAAATACAATCGTTCTGCTGCTAATATATTTTCTAAAGCTTCTTCTACACTATAAAAAATACCCGATAAACTGCTCGCCGTGGGCTTAGATGATGCTGTAAATTCTAAACTATCTCCATTATTGGGTTGCGCTTTTGCCAAAAAAGGCAAGATGATACAAATAAAAAGCCATTTCATACCGTTTGTTTAAAATTTTAGTATATTGTTGTTGTTAGAACTGTTTTTTTTTTAATTTGTTCGCTGCGCGAAGCAGGATTTTTAGGATTTTAAGATTTACAGGATTTTTTTCCTACTTTTTTTTAATTTGTTCGCTGCGCGAAGCAGGATTTTTAGGATTTTAAGATTTACAGGATTTTTTTACCTCTCACTTCCTCACTTTCTCACCACCCACTTCCTCACTTCCTCACTATTAAATTATGGATATTTCTCTTGCTTTTTCTCCCTGTCCCAACGACACGTTTATATTTGACGCGCTTATTCATCAAAAAATAGACTGTCAAGGGCTGCGTTTTATCCCCCATTTGGGCGATGTTGAGCAATTAAATCAAGCCGCTTTTAGCAATACTTACCAAGTTAGCAAATTAAGTTACTACGGTTGGGGCTTTTGTCGCGATAATTACACCCTTTTGCGCGCTGGTTCGGCTTTGGGTTTTGGTTGTGGTCCTTTATTGATAAGCAATGATATAAACGTATTAAATTCCGAAACGTTGCCTACAGTGTTTGTGGCTGGGGAAAAAACAACCAGTAATTTTTTGCTCTCTGTAGCTTATCCCCAACTTATTGATAAACAATTTGTACTATTTTCTGATATAGAACAAAAAACTATAGCTACTCCCCACAGTTTGGGGCTGATTATACACGAAAATCGCTTCACTTATGCAGCCAAAGGGTTGAAAAAAATAGCCGATTTGGGCGAATGGTGGCAAAATACTACCCAAATGCCCATTCCGTTGGGGGGAATTGTAGCTACTCGCCAATTTGAACCCGAATTGATAACCCAAATTAGCCAATTGATACGCCAAAGTGTAGAATTTGCTTTCCAAAATCCCCAAAGTAGCCGCGCTTATATCAAAAGTTTGAGCCAAGAGTTAGACGATAGCGTTATTCAACAACATATTAATTTATATGTCAATGATTTTAGCCGCGATTTGCAACAAACGGGCGAAAATGCCGTGCGCTTCTTACTCCAAAAAGGCGAAAACTTAAATTTAATCCCCAAACAACAGACAGTTATTAGTGATTAGTTGTTCAAAAAATATATTTTTAAACCTGTTGGGGTTTTGTTCTGCCAACCTTAAAAAAACTATAAAAAACTCTACAATCCCCGCGTTGTAACGCGGGGCTATTTCTGTTAAACCCCGTTGGGGTTTTATTTTGCCAACCCCGAAGGGGTTGAACGGCAATTGCCCCGTGTGAAACACGGGGTTTATAAGAAAAATAAAAAAATCCCGCTATTATACCAACATCGCTTGCAATAATCCCTTTTTATTTATAAAAAAACTCTACAATCCCCGCGTTGTAACGCGGGGCTATTTCTGTTAAACCCCGTTGGGGTTTTATTTTGCCAACCCCGAAGGGGTTGAAC
>JAAFIM010000025.1:4814-45462 GCA_013297745.1 Chitinophagales bacterium
ACCAACATCGCTTGCAATAATCCCTTTTTATTTATAAAAAAACTCTACAATCCCCGCGTTGTAACGCGGGGCTATTTCTGTTAAACCCCGTTGGGGTTTTATTTTGCCAACCCCGAAGGGGTTGAACAGCAATTGCCCCGTGTGAAACACGGGTTTATAAGAAAAATAAAAAAACCCCGCTATTATACCAACATCGCTTGCAATAATCCCTTTTTCCATTCCTCACTTTGCACAATTTGCTGCTCAGTGAGGTTTATTTTTTTATCTATAGCTGTTAAAAATTCGGCTAACCCGTTTTTTTGAGTTTGAGATGAATAGACAGGATATAAATTAAGGTTGTCTTTAAAATTCACCACTTCTTTCATAGAAAGAACTTTGCCTCTTGTTAATTTAAACACCTCCCCTAAAGTCTTTTCCTCCCACGCTGGAAACTCTTGCCCATTTTCATCTTTAAACCGCAACTCTTGATTAAAAATTTGCGCCATAATTCCTTTTTTATAGGATTTTAATAGCTCAAGTTTTTGTTTTAGCAACGAAAGGCGCGTATCTACTGCCGTTAAAAAATTTCCGATTTGGGTTTGTTCGGCAAGGCTGGGAATGGTTATATTTATATTTGATAAATCAGTTGAATTTATTGCGGGATAGCTTGTTCCTGTGCATCTTTCAATTACTTTATCTACAAATTTTTGAAAATGCAAATAATGATATAAGTATTTTGCATTTTGTTTTGTTCTAATTTGAGCGTATCCTGTAGAAGCGACATAATTACCCGCTTTATTAAAAAAAAGTTATTCATTTGGTAAGGTCTGACCATTTGAAACAATATATCATTTTTTTCTAATAATCTTTGCGCTCTGCTTGGTGCTTTTTCTTTATTAATATAAGTTTCTTTTAATAAATTACCTTTTTCCACGCTCTCCAAATCAATGTAGATAAAATTATCAGGCAGTTTTTTATTTGTTGGATTAATTTGCCCAACTTCACCCAATTTTTTTTCTTCCCATTCTGATTCTTCAGCAAATTGAGGGAAACGCAGGCTTGACACTAATTTATTCATAATAAAAAAAGGTTTTGTTTAGATATTTTTTTAAATCCCCGTGTTTCACACGGGGCAATTGCCGTTCAACCCCTTCGGGGTTGGCAAAATAAAACCCCAACGGGGTTTAACAGAAATAGCCCCGCGTTACAACGCGGGGACAGCGTGCGAAAAAAGATTATTTTATTGTTTTTTGCAGAAATTACGATTTTCGCTGCAGAAATTACGATTTTCGCTGCAGAAATTACGATTTTTGCTGCAGAAATTACGATTTTTGCTGCAGAAATTACGATTTTTGCTGCAGAAATTACGATTTTCGCTGCAGAAATTACGATTTTTGACGAAAATTACAATTTTTGTTCCAGATATTGCAATTTTTGCTCCAGAAATTACGATTTTTGCTGCAAATGTTGCGATATTTGTTTCAAATGTGATAATATCTGCTGCAAATATAGAAATTTTTGTTAAAATGGGTATAAATAATTTTAAAAAAGCGCTTATTCTGCCAAAAAACTATATTTTTACGGTCAAATTTTACTAATTTTAATTATATCGTTCTAAAAAATGAAAAAAATACAGCTTTTTTTCCTTCTATTATGGCAATGTTTTCCCTTGTTGTTGTGGTCTCAAAATGTTTATGTATCCACTAGCGGCAACGATAACACGGGCGACGGCAGTATAAATAATCCTTACGCTACTATAAGCAAAGCAGCCGATGAAGCTGCTATAATGGTAGCCAATAATCCCAATCAAGCCGTTTATGTGCTAATACGGGGGGGATTATACCGCAATGCGGGGTTTAGTACTTTCGCGCGATTGGATTCTATGCTTTACGACCCCCAAAATGCGGGCGAACCGATATGGAAATCGGACAACGTGTTGGGTACAGCGGTTAGATTAAACAATGTACGGGGCAGTTCAAACGCTTGGATAACCATACGCCCCTATCAAAACGAACAAGTGCGCATACAAGGCGATGGCGATGTTACATTTAGCGTCAGAAATTGCGAATATCTAACCATTGAAGGCTTAGAAATTATTGGCGTAGCGGATAGCTTGCCCAAATTACTGGCTTGGAAGTATTGGGGAGCGTATCGTTATCTAAATGGGGGAAATTATGTGTATGGGGATAGAAAAATTGAGATTTGTAATGTAGCAGGCATAAGCCCTTGTGCAGATATTCCCCCCAATTTATTCACTACTCACAATACTTATACGGGATTGCCTAATATCAACAATTTAAACGTAGAACGCCCCAATTTATTCTTAGGAAAGGGTTTGCTGGTGCAACTTTCGCACCATATAAAAATAATCAACAACGAAGTACATCATTTTCCTGGGGGAGGGTTGAGAGTTACCCAATCAGATTATGTAGAAGTTAGAAAAAATCGCGTGCATCACAACTCCAACCGCTCTTCTGTAGGCACACACGGATTGGTGGCTGAAGGATTAAGCGCAATGTCGGGCGATAATAGCAATGTTTTAAAACTTATCATTGCTGATAACATCGTTAGCCATAATTATAACAAATTATATTCTTGGGTACAGTCCAAAACTATCTGTACTGCAGCCATCGACGAGGGAAAAGGTATTTGTTTGTTGAGGACTTCCCCTTCAATAAGCAATTTTAACGGAATAATCAGGGTAGAAAATAATCTATCCTATCAAAATGGCAAAAGTGGCTTACACGCCAACGATGTAGATAATGCAGAGTTTATAAACAACACCGTTTTTGAAAACGCGCGCACCAATATCTACGATGCGGCTATTTCTGGGGGTACAAACGCGGGCATTAGCATACAAAACAGCAACAGTATAAAAATTATCAACAACATTGTTACCGTTCCCAACGGATTAAACCCCGATGTACAAGCTTTATCAGAAGGACAAAATTGTAATAATTGGTTGGTGAGCAATAATATCGTATTTGGGGGAAGAGCCAGCGATTTTGTGGGAGGATATACTATCGCTGACCCAAGTTTTACCAATTTAGCCACCAACGATGTTAGCCTACAAGCCAATTCGCCCGCTTTGGATGCGGGTTTAGCAAGTTTTGCCCCCGTCAATGATATTTTGGGCGTTATGCGCAACAATCCCCCCGATATAGGCGCGTATGAGTACAACAATCAGCCTTTAGCTGTAGAAAGATTAAATTTTACCGCCACTGTAGTAGAACACAACCGCGTATTACTCAAATGGGTGGAGGATATAAACCCCAACGCAAACCGATTAGACATAGAACATTCACTTGACGGCATCAATTGGCAAATTTTAACCCAAATAAACACAGCCGCACAAAACCCCAACTTTGTTCCCCAATTTTTGCACTTTTCGCCCCAAAAAGGGGATAATTTTTACCGTCTGAAACGGTACGCAAATAACCTTTTGGTAAAAACTTCCCCAATAGCAATTGCACAGGTAAAAAAAAGCGAAATCAAAACCTATCCCAACCCATTCAGAGACGAAATCGTGGTGGAAGGGGTTAATAATCCTAAGCATATTGCTTTGTTTGATATATTGGGCAATCAAATCGCGCTGGATGAAGCGAATATAAACATTTATAGCGATTTTGTGCGCATTCATTTACCCCAACTGCCCTTTTCGCCCTTTTATCTGCTACAGATAGACAACACATTCCTAAAAATAAGCCCAGAGCCGTAATCGGTTAAAAAAAGGGCAAAAAATTATAAAAAAAAGCGCGATAACAATTAAGTTAGTCGCGCTTTTGCATTGAATAGGGTTGTACTATAGAGGTATATTGCCGTGTTTTTTGCGCGGAGATTTTACCGATTTGTTTTGCAGCATATCAAAGGCGCGGATTAGTTTATAACGGCATTGAGAGGGAATAATCACCTCATCGATAAAGCCCCTCGCAGCGGCTTGGTAAGGATTGGCGAATTTGGCGGCATATTCGGCTTCTTTTTCGGCTAATTTGGCTTTGGGGTCTGCACTTTCTACTATTTCTTTTCTAAAAATAATCTCGGAAGCACCCTTTGCGCCCATTACCGCAATTTCGGCAGAGGGGAAAGCAAAGTTTAAATCCGCGCCTATGTGTTTGGAGTTCATCACGTCGTATGCGCCCCCGTAAGCCTTGCGGGTGATAACAGTAACGCGGGGAACTGTAGCTTCACAGAACGCGTACAACAATTTAGCCCCGTGATTGATAATCCCGTTCCATTCTTGGTCTGTCCCGGGCAAAAATCCGGGCACATCCACCAACACTAATAAAGGAATGTTGAAACTATCGCAAAAACGCACAAAGCGCGCGCCCTTAATAGAGCAATTTACATCCAAACAGCCAGCCAAAACAGCGGGTTGATTGGCAACTATGCCTACAGAACGCCCAGCTATGCGGCAAAAACCTACCACTATATTCTCGGCGTAGTCTTTATGCGTTTCAAAAAAGCTATTTTCGTCCGCCAACTCGCCAATTACCTCGCGAATATCGTAAGGTGCGTTGGGATTATCGGGGATTAGCGTATCTAAGCGGGGGCGATTTTCATTCTGTCCGCCAGCGTAGGGCAAAGTGGGGGCAGTTTCTTCACAATTTTGGGGAATATAGGATAATAATTGCTTAATTTGGGCTATAGCTTGCAAATCATTTTCAGCAGTTAGATGCGTTACGCCCGATTTTGAAGCGTGGGTAGCAGCACCGCCCAATTCTTCAGAAGAAACGTCCTCGTTGGTAACCGTTTTGACCACATTGGGGCCAGTGATGAACATATAAGAGGTATTTTCCACCATTAGGATAAAATCCGTAATTGCGGGCGAATAAACCGCTCCCCCTGCGCAAGGCCCCATTATCGCCGAAATTTGGGGTACAACTCCCGACGCTAAAGTGTTTCTATAAAAAATATCCGCATAACCGCCCAAACTTTGTACGCCCTCTTGGATGCGCGCGCCGCCAGAATCGTTCAAACCTATCAAAGGACAGCCATTTTTCAACGCTAAATCCATCAATTTACAGATTTTTTCGGCGTGAGTTTCGGACAAAGAACCCCCAAATACGGTAAAATCTTGAGCAAATACGTAAACTGTGCGCCCGTGTATAGTCCCGTAGCCTGTAATTACCCCGTCTCCGTAAAATTGTTGCTCTTGAAGTCCGAAATCGTGGCAACGGTGGGTAACTAACGCGCCTATTTCTTGGAAAGAGTTTTCATCTAATAAATAATTGATGCGCTCGCGGGCTGTGAGCTTGCCCTTTTTGTGCTGTTGTTTAATTTTATCCGCGCCGCCGCCCAATTGTGCTTGCGCGAGTTTGGATTGTAGTTCTATTATTTTCATTGATTTATATTTTTTAGAGGTGGAGGATATTAGGACGTTAGGATGCTAGGATATTAGGAAGTTAGGATTGGAGGAGGTTAAGATTTTAGGATATTAGGATTGGAGGAGGTTAAGATTTTAGGATATTAGGATTGGAGGAGGTTAAGATTTTAGGAGGTTAGGACTTTAGGATTGGATATTTAAGTACAATAAAAAAGCGTAGAGTATAAAACCCATACGCTGTGTGGTATAATGAATTAGAGAAAGAAATTTAAAATCCTAGCATCCTAAAATCCTAACATCTTAGCATCCTAAAATCCTAACGTCCTAGCATCTTAAAATCTTAAAATCCTAACGTCCTAGCATCCTAAAATCCTAACGTCCTAATTTATCGCAACGAAGTCAAAGCAGATTTCAACCTTTCCGCAGCCAAACGCAAATCCGCTTCAGAAGCTGCATAAGAAATTCTTAAACAATTGGGCGCGCCAAAACCCTCACCAGAAACTAAAGCAATTTTGGCATCGTATAATAAAAACAGGCATAATTCTTCAGCTGTGTTAATTTTTTGCCCATTGGGGGTAGTTTTGCCCAAGAAGTGGGAAATATCGGGGAAAAGGTAGAAAGCTCCGTCGGGACGGTTGAGTTTTAGCCCCTCCACATTCGCCAATAAAGATAATAATAAATCGCGGCGGCGCAAAAATTCTGCAGTCATCGCTTTGGCTTCAGTCAATTCGGTTTCCAAAGCAGTAACGCCCGCTTTTTGCCCGAAAGAAGAAGCCCCAGAGGTAAATTGTCCCTGAATTTTGGCGCAAGCATCAGCCAACCATTTGGGCGCGGCAATATAACCCAAACGCCAGCCCGTCATAGAAAAACCTTTGGAAAAACCGTTGATAATCGCCACTTGAGGTTTGATTTGCGCAAAAGCGGCTATAGAAACGTGCCCTTGTGGGGTAAAATTGATATATTCGTAAATTTCATCGGAAATAACCAACAAATCGGGAAATTCTGCCAACATTTCCGCCATAGCCTGCAACTCTTGGTGGGAAAAGACCGCCCCTGTAGGATTGCAAGGGGAAGAAAAAACCAAAATGCGGGTTTTGTCCGTAATTGCTGCGCGAATTTCAGCCACTGTAGGTTTAAACTCTTGTTCAATCCCAGCAGATACAAAAACGGGCGTACCTTCAGCCAATTCTATAATCTCTTTGTAAGAAACCCAATAAGGGGCTAAAACAACCACTTCGTCCCCTTTATCCAACACAGAAAGGCAGATATTGGCAAAAGATTGTTTTGCGCCGTTGCTGACCACTATGTTTTCGGGTTTGTAATCTAATTGATTATCGCGCTTCAATTTATCGCAAATAGCTTGGCGCAATTCTTGCAAACCAGCCACTGGAGTATATTTGGTAAAACCTTGATTTAAAGCGGCGGCTGCGCTATCTTTTATAAATTGGGGCGTATCAAAATCTGGTTCACCCAAAGTCAAACTAACAACTTGATGACCTTCAGCTTTTAGATTACGGGCTAATTGAGCCATTTTGAGCGTGGCCGACTCGTCCATATTGAGCAGCCTTTGGGAAAATTTTGGCATAATAATTTATTTAGTTATTAGTTGTTAGTGATTAGTTACCAAATACCGCAAACCGTACAGCGCAAACCGCAAACCGTGCAGCGCAAACCGCAAACCGTGCAGCGCAAACCGCAAACCGTACAGCGCAAACCGCAAACCGTGCAGCGCACACCTATTTTTTAGCAGCATTCCACAGCGCATCCATTTCAGCCAGCGACATTTCTTCCAAAGGTTTGGTGGCGTGCTGTTCTATGTATTGGAAACGTTGGATAAACTTGCGATTGGTGCGTTCTAGGGCAGCTTCTGGGTCTATGTTCATAAAACGGGCGTAATTGATAAGGGAAAAAAGCACATCGCCAAACTCTGCTTCTATAGCGTCCGTGTTGGGTTGGGGATTATTAACCTCTTGCTGCAATTCTTGGCTTTCCTCTTGCACTTTTTCCCAAACTTGCGCAGCATTTTCCCATTCAAAACCCACCTGTTTGGCTTTTTCCTGAATACGGAACGATTTGACCATAGCGGGCAAAGATTTGGGCACACCTTGCAGGATAGATTTTTTACCCTCTTGTAATTTTATCTGTTCCCAATTTTTTTTAACCGTTTCTTCATCGTTGGCTTCTACGTTCCCGTAAATATGCGGATGGCGGCGGACTAATTTATCGCAAAGCTGATGAATGACAGATTCTATATCAAAAATTTGGGTTTCGCTGGCTATTTTGCAGTAAAAAACCAGATGCAGCAACACATCGCCAATTTCGCCCTTGAGTTCTTGCATATCTTCGGACAAAATCGCCTCGCTCAATTCATACACCTCTTCTATAGTCAAATGGCGCAAAGATTGCAAGGTTTGTTTTTTATCCCAAGGACAACCCGCGCGCAGTTCGTCCATAATGGTCAATAATCTGCCAAAGGCAGCCAATTTTGAGTCCATAAATTCCCCCTTTTTTGATAAAATTTGTATTTTTTGCTGTTTTTTTGCATATAGGTTCAAAAAAACGCACAAAGGTAATCGTATTTTCAAAAAAACTGCTTTTCTTTGCGAGATTTTTTTTATGAATATAGTTTTTAACCGCCAAAGCACCAGCAATTTCTTTGCCCCTCGCTATTAGGCGTTGGTATTGAAAGGCTGAAAAGGGGAGAATAGCAACAACCCCACACTTGCTAATTGATAGGCTAACTTTTTAATCAAATTATGGGTAAAATAGCTATAGAGAATATAAAAATTTACGCTTTTCACGGCTATTACGAAGAAGAGCAGAAAATAGGCGCAGAGTATTCGGTGGATGTGTATTTGGAAACTAATTTTACCAAAGCAGCCAGCGGCGACGACCTGGAGGGCACTATCAATTACGAAACCATAGCCCGAATTATCAAAACTGAGATGGCTAAAAAATCCAAGCTGATAGAACACGTTATGCAGCGCATCATCAACAGGATAAAAAACATTTTTGATACTATAGAAACGCTAACGGTGAGAATTAGCAAACTCAACCCGCCTTTGGGCGTGGATACAGCCCGCGTGTATGTAGAACATACGGAAAGTTACGTGCAAAAATGCGCCAAATGTGGTAAAAATTTCCTTTCGCAAATACCAGGCGATAATTGGACTAAACACGGGCTGATTTATCCCGAAACTCGCGCCACTTTGACCCGTACTTTTGGCGCGGCTATGTGTAAAGCTTGTTTGGAACCTCATTTTATCAAAGCCCAACCCGAAGAATAGCTGACGATAGGGCAAAAAAGCGAATTATTTATGTGGAATTTGGAAAAAATAGCCGCCTTAGCCCCCGACCCCTCCACCGAAAAACGCGGAAGAGGTTTAGCCAATAGCAAAGATTGGTCTGGATTGGGTACAAACGGGCAATATATTTGGGGTTTTTGTAAGGGTTCGGGTACAAATCCGTACAAAAGTCAAATTGATACCCAATCGCCCGCTTTTAGCTGTACTTGTCCCGTGTTCAAACCACCCTGCAAGCACGTTTTAGGGCTATTTTTTTACTGGGTACAACAACCCCAAACATTCGCACAAATCGCTGAAAATCAACTCCCTGATTGGGTGCAAGCGTGGGTAGAAAAACGCAATCAAAAAGCAGCTAAAAAAACTGTAGAAAAAACGCCCGAAGAGCTGCAAAAGTCAGCCGAAGAGAAACAAAAACGTTGGGAAAAACGGCTCAATTTGATGCAATCGGGGATAGAAGAGCTGGAATTGTGGTTAATGGACGTAGCGCGGCAGGGTTTTGCCAACGTGGACATACTCAACAGCAGCTTTTGGGCGAATATAGCCGCCCGTATGAACGATGCACAAATGCCCAGATTGGGTTCTTTATTGAAAGAAACCCCCATTTTATTAGCACAGCAGAGCGAATGGACAGAATTATTAACCCGCCGACTGGGAGAACTGTTCTTAGTGGTGAAAATGTTTAATAAAAAAGAATTTTTGACCGAATCTCAACAGGATAATCTGCTGGAAATTGTGGGCGTAACTAGCAAAAAAGCGGAAGTCTTGGCAGAAAATAGCCCTATATCGGGCAATTGGCTGGTTATGGGGGTCAAAATTGAAAATGATATAGAAAATAGAGAGTTTAGAAGGGTTTGGCTAAAACAAATCAACGGGGATAAAATGGCTATGTTGTTGGATTTTTCTGGGTTTTCGCAGCCGTACGAACAACATTTTACGATTAATACTGTATTTAAAGGGGAGGTTACTTTTTATCCCAGCATAATTGAGCAAAGGGCTTTATTAAACAATAGTTATTCTCAACCTTTAGATTGGCAAATCAAACAACTAAATCCTATAGCTGATTTTACCCACTTGCAACAGCAATTTGCGGAAGCGGTTGCGCAAAAAGTTATTTTAAATCATATTATCGCGCTGGTAGAAGCAGCTAAGGTGATTTTGATAAAAAATAATCCTTTTTTGATAGATAAAGACCATAAAATTATAGCCATTGCAGAAAAGAACAAAAATGCTATATATAGGTTAAAGGCTATGAGTATGGGAAATTATATCCCTGTATTTGGTTTATTTGATGGCAATTATTTTGAACCCATTAGTTGTGTTTGGCAGAATAAAATCATTAGTTTACAGGAGCAAATTATACACTTTCAACAAAAAACAAATTTATAAACAAGTATTAAAATTATAAAACCAAAATATATGAATTTTAAAAATTACCAATGGCTATTTCTTAGCTGGTTTTTAGGCGCTAGTTCTGGACTATGGGCGCAAAATTTTCTAAATGGTGATTTCGCAACACCACTTGGGGGCATGAATAATTGTGATGCAGGCGCCAACTGGACAACTTCATCGGGAGCTTTAGCACCCCAATATACGGATTGTTGTAATACTCCAAATATAGGCTTTTGGGTTGACCTGACCCCTTGTGGAGGATTTGGAAACGGTTCATTTGTAGAACAAACTGTGACAGGGCTTACCATTGGCCAACAATACAACGTAAGTTTTAGATTAGGCACGCTTTGTGGCTGGGACGTGAGCGATGCTGGCGCCTATGTATCTGTAAATGGTACTCAAATTGGGGGACGTTTATTTAACAACAATTTCAGTTGTGTAGCCAATACGATGAATTGGTTGACGGTAACTTCCAATAATTTTACCGCTACTGCCACCTCCGCAACGATAAGAATCACAGGCGAAGGCAGATGTTCAGCCAACAGCCCCACAAGTGGTGGTTTTGCTTGTACGCCTGTGGGTAGTTTGGGCAATCCTGGAGTTATGGGTTTGGATGATGTAGTTTTAAATAGAGTAACGGCAGCTTGTACTATAGGCAACACAGCCACTTTTACCAACCCAAGTTGTTTGAATAATGATGGCACGGCAGCAGTTACAGCCACCAACGCGCAAGGCTCAGTGTCTTATCTTTGGTCTAATGGGCGCACGACCTCATCAGTTACAGGTTTGGCGGCAGGTACTTATACGGTAACTATCACAGACTCTGTATCAACAAGCGGCAGCACAGTAACTGTTTTTTCCGATGCGATAAACGCAGGTTCAGCGTGGACACTCAACGTTCCTACAGGTGCTAACGGTGCAGACAATAACTTTTGGGTTATTAATGATAATGAGGGCGGAGTAGTCGTCAATAATTGCGGTGTAGCTGGTGGCGGGGACGCTACTCTACACATCACCAGCGTATTCAATCCAAGTGGTGGGGCAGCCTATAATGCGGGTTTAGGTTTGGGCATTTGTGGTGCACCCCTGTTTTTGTGTTCAGAAACTAATATGCGTGCCGAGTCTGCAACATTCTCTACTGTAGGCAGAAGCAATTTAACCCTTGACTTTGATTATATAGCCAATGGAGATGCTTTATTAGATAACGCTTCTGTGTTCTATAATGCAGGCGCAGGCTGGCAGCTATTGGATAACTCTTTCAAATCTACCACTTGTCCTAGCGGACAAGGACTTTGGACTAGAGCAACCTACACTTTGCCAGCAGCAGCAGAGAATCAACCTGTTGTACAAATTGCTTTTAATTGGACTAATAACGACGACGGCGCGGGAACTGACCCTTCTGTAGCGATTAATAACGTGTTGGTAACAGCTTCAAGCACTGGCGCGGCTCTTGTTTGTACGGTTGTGGATACTTTTGTATTAACCGCCCCAGCAGGTTTTACTGTTGCGGCAAGCAACACCAATATCGGTTGTGTAAATACCACAGGCACAGCTACAGTCACCACCAATCAAGGCGCAGCCCCTTTTACCTTCCAATGGTCTAACAATCGCACTACCCAAACCATCACAGGGCTTGCGGTTGGTTCGTACGCGGTAACTGTAACGGATGCCAATAACTGCCAACAAACCGCTAGCGTAAGTGTTGTGAATGCTTCTACCAGCGTTTCTGTTACTATAGTAAGCACCAATAATGTGTCTTGCTTTGGTGCAAACGATGGCGGTATCAATATCACCCCTGTAGGGGGTACCGCTCCTTATACTTTTGGTTGGTCTAATGGCACAACTACAGAGGATTTAACCAACGTAGATGGTGGTTTTTATGCGGTCAACGTGTTTGATGCCAACGGCTGTTTTACCAACACCAACCCTATATTCATCAGCTCGCCCGATTCTTTCACCTTGAGAGTAGATACCAACAGTTTATTGTTGTGCAATAACCTAAATGCGGGCAATTTAACCGCTGTAGCTGCTGGTGGTTCTCAACCGCTTAGCTATAACTGGTCAAATGGGGCTACTACTGCCAATATCGCCAACCTATCTCAAGGCAGTTATATCATCACCGTATCTCAAGGCAACGGTTGTACCGCCACTTTATCCCAAACTATAGCACTTAATGCGCCTATTATACCCAATTTGGCTGCTTTTGTGAGTGTAAATGGCACGACTTCAGTAACTACTACTATAGGTTCTACTGTAGATATTAGCGTAGGCAACGACCAAACCGCACAAGGGGTTACTTATCAATGGACTGCTAACCCTACAGTAACTATACCCAACGCTACCAACGCCGTTACTACCATTAGCCCTTTGACCACAACTACAGTTACTGTGGCTGCTTTATCGCCCAACAACTGCTCTGCTACAGCTGATTTGGTGATTAATATCACCGCTTCATTGAATTTGCCTTCTGCATTTACCCCTAATGGCGATAATAACAACGAACGCTTCCGCCCGCTTAACTTCCCAGTTAGCAATATCCGCAAATTTACCATATTCAACCGCTGGGGACAGGTCGTTTATGACGATAATACCCTCACTAATGGGGGTTGGGATGGCAAACTAAACGGGGTAGAACAGCCTCGCGATGCTTATGTGTATCTGTTGGAAGTGCAAGAACCGCAGAAAACAACCACTACCACTTTACGCGGTGAGTTTACATTGATTAGATAGATTTACAACCGTTGTATACAAACATAAAAAGCCCGTTCGCATCATACGAACGGGCTTTTTTATATCCATTTTTTTTATAAAACAAACCCGCTAATAGACATCGGAGGGTTTGATAAGGTATAAACTGCTGAAGTTTTTACAAATTTTTACTATCGTGGTTGATTATGATACACTTATAAGGATAAAATCCAATCCCCGTTCTCGGCTATAATTAGCCTGCTATGGTCAAAATTGGTAACCAAAGCCGCCCCGTTATAAAAAGGTTCTACCTGCATATAACGTTCTTTATACAAAGCTCGCCCGTTTTTATCCGTATGATGATAACCCCGCTCATCTCTCGCAGTGGCTATGTTTTTATGAAATACGCCCAAATCTAAAAAGTGGCTATTTTCGTACTGCAAATGCCCGTTCAAATCAATATGGTTATAATATCCGTCGGACATCTTAACCACCGCAAAACCATCTTTATAATCTCCAGCGTAAATATACTCATCGTTATAGTAACGCTGCCCGTTTTCGTTCAAATGAAAGTATAATTTATCGGCTCTTACCACCACTTTATCCTGTTGATAGTTGCCCGCCCACGTATAATTATCATCATACACCCGCTTGCCTGCTGTATTAATGTGAAAACAATTCCCCCCAAAATCATTCACGGCTGCTTTGCCAAAATAATAGCCAAAAACGCGCTGATATTGCTCTGGGTAGATAAAATTGCCCGCCGTATTTATGTGTTTCCAGATATAATATCGGTCGCCGTCTAAGTGTTTTTTTAATATCTTGACCGCCGCCAACCCTTCGGAGTGAAATTTTAACCCCTCTTCTATATCCAAGTGGGAAAAAATAGGCTGTCCTTTGTACAAATAACCGTCGGCAGCAGGGGCAAGTTCTATATCTCGGTAACTTAATCCGCTCATAGTTGATTTTTTTTAGGGTTTAAAATGGATTACATTCGCTCACAAACGGTCAGCGTTTGCAGATTATTAAACAATTTTTTATCCACAATCTCAAAATTGTGCGTATTCAACAAACGTTTATATTCGCAACCGCTGCGCTCGTGGCTTTTACACATCAGCAACATATTTAGAGATAATAAATTGGCTTTAATTTCGTCTTGCATCAGTTCAAAAACATACAATTTGCCCCCTTGTGGGAGGGCGTTATAGCAGTTGTTTAAAATAATCCCCGCTTGTTGGTCGTCCCAATCGTGCAAAACCCGCGCTAAAATTATCGCTTCAGCTGCAAATAAAAACGGTTGGAAAAAATTTAACGGTTTCAACTCTACATTTTCGGGCATCGCGGTAGCTAAATTAAGCACTTCGGGCAAATCTGCGAGTATAAATTTTTTATCGGGGTAGGTTTTTGCCAAATTTTTGATTAAAACCCCCAACCCACCGCCTATATCTGCGGTAATTGTGGGCAAATCGGTTAAAAAATCGCCCACTTTTGCATAATCTTCTCGCGCATATTCAGCCATAGCTAGGTGATAATTAGCCAATTTGTTCGGTTTGTCTTGCAAATAGGCAAAAAATGGGCTATTATATGCCCGCTCAAAAGCTGGCTGGGCGGTTTTAAGGGTATAATCTAAACCTTGCCACGCGTTCAAATGCTCTTCTCCCCACAAAATACAGGCGTTTTTCCACCCGTTGGGCTGATTATCGCATAATTGCAACCCTTTGGGGCTGCAAACGTATTCGTTGGAGGCGGTTATTTGATAAAGATATTCTTCTTCGGTGAGAAAATTGACTAAAAATTGAACCGCAACGGGTTGCGTTTGGCTTTGTTTGCAAAAGTTTTCTATAGTATTGGGGCTTATAAATAAATCAAATAGGTTTATTTTACACGCATTTTGCACCGCCAAAAAGTGCCAATACTGGGTGAATAAGGCTTGCATCGCTAATTTTTTTATTATATAAATGTTTAGTAAATTTTTAATGTGAATAAAACAACACAACAATAACACAAGGCGCACTCAATAGCGTGGGGTTTTACACCCCACGCACAAAATTAAATAAAAAAAACAATATATTTTATTGAAAATTATTATCATTTATCGCCGCGTGGGGTGTCGCTTACGCGCAGCTTGATGCAGCTTTGCTGCCTCTGCGGTTTAAACCCCACGCTATTGAGCCTATCTATTGTTTTTTTTACTAAATATCTCTTTCTGTTTTAAACTCTTTGGTTATAATTCTGCTTAACAAATGGGCATATTACAAGTATAAACTATACTCATATACTTTCCAAATGGGCATATTACAGGTATAAACTATACTCATATACTTTCCAAATGGGCATATTACAGGTATAAACTATACTCATATACTTTCCAAATGGGCATTTTCAGACCAAAACTATACTCATATACTTTCCAAATGGGCATTTTCAGACCAAAACTATACTTATATACTTTCCAAATGGGCATTTTCAGACCAAAACTATACTCATATACTTTCCAAATGGGCATTTTTGGTTTAAAAGCGGACATTTTACTTGCGCATATTACAAGATTTGCAGAGAGGAATCTGTTTGTAATTTTGTTGTAGATTTTTATACAAATCGCTGTTAATAACCTCCTGTAAAGTGGTTTGGTTGATATTGCCAAAATTGCCCAAAGATTGGCGTAAATGGTCGGGCGCGCAGCAAGGGCTTATATTCCCTTCAGCAGAAATCCAAAGTTCTTTGCCCAAAAAGGGGCAATTTAATTCGGGCAAAACCTCTTCAGTTTCCTGTTCAGATAGAAAAGTTATCTGTTCTAATAGCAATTTAGAGCCGTCAGCGCGTCTAAAAGTTTCGGCGGCTTCGTGTGCGGCTTGTACATAAGCGTTCCATTCGCGGATAGTGTGGATATTTTGGCGGAAAGAAAGCGTTTGTATTTGTTCAAAGTGCGCCCAAAGGTGATGACCTTTTACCCTATCCACGCCAAGAGCAGCAGCCAATTTTATAATATCCGCTAACTCGTGCATATTATTGCGCATAAAGGTTAGCTGAAACGTAACGCGGCAATAATAACCCGTTTCTGCAAAGTATTCATCCCGTACGCGGATAAATTGGCGCACATTTTCAACCGCTTTATGGAAATCTATATCCAACATAACCGCTTGAGCGGTGGCAGGGGTGGCAGCATTCCAAGAAATTTTGACATCAGAGGTTACGGGAACGATAAGCGCAGCCCATTCTACTACCGATTTTTTGGGAAAAGTGCCGTTAGTGGTCAGATTGCAGCGCAAATTGTGTTTAGAATACAGTTCCAACAACAAATCAAAATCCTTGTATAGCAACGGTTCGCCCATAGTAGAGGGGATAATTTCGCTTACGCCTAATAATTTAGCCTCTTCAAACAACCTTTGAACGGTAGAAAAGGGCATTCTTCTTCTCCTAAACCCAGTCCGCGCGTGCAAATCCGCTATAAAAGTAGAGTGGGGGCTGTGTTCTTCGCACATAGTACAGCGCAAATTGCAGTCTTCGGGGTTAGTATCTAAGGTTATTCGCCAAAATTTATCCGTATCGGAAGAAGGTAAGCGGTGAGTGGTAGAGAGTGAATGATGGGTGTTTAAAGGTGTTTTTTTGTTTATTAATTGGGTATAAATCTGTAGTAGCTCTTGGCAGTGGGTTTGAATGTTGGGAACAAGCCCTTTTTCGTGGTATAAATAGCCTCGCTTGCCCAATTTTTGCAGTAATTCGGGATTATGAACAGCAAAATTTAACTGTTGGTATAGGCTTTCTTTGTCTCGGTGAGCGAATAATAACCCATTTTGTAAGTGTTGCACATATTCGGACATACCTCCAGCGTCGGCGGTGATAACAGGAACGCGGCAAGACTGAGCTTCGTGGATAACCAAAGGGCTATTTTCGCCCCAAATAGAGGGTACGACTATACAATTCACGCGGCTAAAGACCTCGTCGCGCAGGTTTTTGTTCACATACTCCCCCATAAAATGTACGGGTTGGCGACTTTGGGCGGCTAATTGGCGCAAATAGCGGGTAGATTGACCATTTTCACGCCCCCAAATCAACAATTGGCAAGGTTTTTCTACTTTCGCAAAAGCTTCTATTAGGTAATTAATACCCTTGGCGGGAATATGCGTGCCGATATAGCCAAAAGTGAACGTATTTTGGGCAGCGTCGGGCTGAGTAGGTTGCAAATAATGGGTAGGAAAGCCATAATCTAAGTAAATTATCCGCTCTTTTTGTACCCCAAAACCCAAAAACCGTTCCAAAAGATACCGCGAAGGCGCAATAAACAAATCTACCAACTCCACAACTGCTTTAGTTGCTTTCATACGGGTATTTACCCAGCGTTCCCAATGCTCAATATCGGCATTTTGTTGGCTACTTTCGCCCGTAAAATAACAACTATAGCAATCTTGAGCGCAAACTTTGTCTATTTGTTGCCCGCACAGGTCGTAATCAGGGCTTGAGTGGATATTTCTTTTTATAAACTGCCCGCGCGGACACATTAGCCAGAAGTCGTGCAGGGTAAAAACGATAGGAATCTGCGCTTTTTTTACCAATTTGACTATGCCTGTAGATAAATGGTTGAGGTGGCCGATATGCACCAAGTCGGGGTTTAGTTGTGAGAGTAAATTTTCAAACGTTTTATTAAGTTCTTCATCGTTAAAACGGTCTTTATCTATTTGTCTATTTATTACATACTTGCACAAATGGGGATTTATTTGCTCAAAACGAAGCGAATTATGAGGCAAGTAGGGATTTTCTTCCCGCGTAAAAATGGTTATTTGATGATATTGGCTTAATTCCTCACAAATAGATTGGCTATAAACTTCAGAACCAGCGTTGTAATCGGGCGGATAGCCGTGTATAATTTTTAAAATGTGCATTTTTGTAGTGATTAGTTGTTAGTTTTTAGTGATTAGTGGTTAGTTATTAGTTGTTGGTACGTATAAATTATAAGAAAAAAAGCGCAATGGGTTAATTCATTGCGCTAAAAGCCGCAGCCAACGGATAAAAAAGTTATTTATCTAAATTATGAATTTCTCTATGAGATTTCCAATGAAGCGGAATTAGATTTGAAATATCATCACTCCCACCTTTCGATTTAGGTATTACGTGGTGAATGTTCCAACCTTTAGGGCTATCTAATCCATAAGCATCTTTGGCGATTTTACGCCCTTTGTTGTCAATTCGTAATTGATTAGGATTGACTTCAGAAATTAGTTTAGCTTTTGCCCAAACCAAATCTATAACTTCTTGCGAAAATGTACTCATTTATTGAATATATTAAATTGTTAAACAAAATAGAATTAACCACGATTGCATCTAGTACAAACGCCTTTGCATTTGTGGCAGTGATTAGCTTGAGCGTTTCCAAATAAATCGTTTTCACGGTCTAAATGTTCTCCAAACAAATCAAAGTAGTTGCGTTTGGTTTCTTCAAAAGCATTAAAAAGATTTTGTTCATCTTCTGCCCCATTCATACCGAAATAAGGATAATGATGAATAAATTCCCCAGCTATTGTTTGACAATCTTCCGCATAGGCGCGAGTGTCTAGAATATGATAATGCCAAACCGTATCCATAATTGTATTGGGTACAGCATTGCCAAATTCTACAATAACACTGAGGAAACGGCGATATTCGCTGATAGCGGATATCGCTTGTTCAGCCGTCCAGCCTTCGCCTTCTTTGCTGTCCATTAACTTGCGTTGCAACGAACCAAAATCCAAACTGGATAGAGGTTGGGAAGTCTTTGGTAAGACAGACCCGTATTGTGTTAGTGTCATAAATTTAAATTTGTTGTTGTGCTGGCTGCATTTTTTATTTTTTTTATTCTTTCTTTTTGGGTGGTGGCTGAACGGGTTTAGATTTTGGAGGATTAACATCTCTACCTGGTCCTGACGGGTTAGGTGTTTTGCTTGGCCAATTTGGTGGTTTTGGATTGATTGGTTGTGGATTAGTCTTTTTTGCCATTTTTAGTATTGTTTTATTTTGGTTTTGGTAATTTATTCTGACTTTTTGAACGGATTTTTAAGCTGTAATTTCTTTTTTTCTTTGGCGGGTGCAGGCTCTTCAGCGGGCAAAGGATTGGCGGTATTGTTGGGGTTAGAATTGGCGTTATTGTTGGGGTTTGTATTGTTGGAATTGCTGGTGCTGGAGTTATTATTTGCTCCATTTCGGCGCGGATTATCCTGTTCATAGACCAAAATTTTGGTAGAACGCGAGGTAATAATGCCAGCCGTGATAAAAGAAACAAACACATCCACGCCCCCAAAATAGGTTTTAATTTGGCAATTATTGCTTTGCGGGATAGCGGGTTGCCCCAAACCGAGCGGAACTAATCCCCCAAAAATATAAAAACGGCGCGCTTTGCTGTACACATCCGTTTTTCCCCTTCTGCCCACAGGCCCATCGCCTACAGTGGTGCGGGTAACGAAACAAGATTGGAGCGCAAAACTAATAAAAAATATAATAAACAAAGAAAGTAAACGCATTTGTAAAAAAAAATTTAAGCAGTTATAAAAAAAAATAACAAATAAAGAAAAGGAAAAAGTTGAAAAAGTATTGCTAAAAGCGGTAGAAAATTAGTTGCGAAGAACCAAATTAACCGTGCCTAAATCCTCTTTTTCTACAAAAATAGAAGTTTGACCATCGTATTCTGAACCAAAATCATCCACGTGATAACCATAAACCCACCAAGTACCGTCCAAAACGGGGTAAAATTGGTAGTTTCCGTTAGCATCGGCTACAGTAGTAGATATTGGAGTGGTAGAAGTTTGGCTGGTGTACAAGCCTACAGTAGCGCCCGCACCTACAAAAGAAGAACCTGTTACCGCCCCGATATAGGTTATATTCCCTTTGATAATGTTATCATCTTTTTTGGTGCAAGAAGCGATAGATGCAGCCAATAAACCTATTAAAGCAAAATTAAAAAACTTTTTCATTGTATAAAATGAAGTTGAAATGTTAAAAAAATGGTGAAAAAACTGCGCAGTTGTAAGCCTAATTGCAATTTTTATGCCATTAGATAATCCATTTTATATCAATTATTTGTGTATTTGTATTATTGTAACATATTAAAATTTATTTATAAAAATCCAAAAAAATTGGAAAAATGCGCTTATTAGTTCTCAAAAACACTTTTTTCAGGCGGAAATAATTTAGCTTTGGGGCGAAAATGGGGTTGAAATGATAAGAAAAAAGTTAAAAAAAGCTATTTAGGTAAAAAAAACATCAAAAAAAGTTTAAAAATGGCAAAAAAGGTTAAAAAAAAGGAATATATTTACTTAAGTTGGAATTATACCTCGCACGGGACAGCATATTTGAAACATATTTTATCCGCTTTTTACTCGGCAACGATAAGCGCAGACAGCAGCCAACGGATAGAAAAAAAGGGCATAAGCCAAGAAGAGATGCAAACCGTTTTTGACTGTGAAATTAAAGGTGGTTTTGTGTTTGACAAAGTGTATATGTTGGCTTTTAGCGATGAAATTACCGACCAAATCAGCAGCCGCCAGCGTGGATTGGGGACAAGAATTAACACGATGGAACAAGATGAGGAGTTTAAATCCACAGGAACGGGCGAAATTTGGGCGGATATGTTTATAAAAGATTTGCCTTTGGAACAAGAGCGCGCGTATTTGCAGCAAAATTATGGGGAAAAATGGCCAATTTTGGATAAACAATATTGGCGGAATATCCAACATTATAATTTAAGCGACCAAATTAGCTGGTTGGAAAAATATAGCAATCCTATGTTTAAAGAATTATATGTGGATAGCAAACGATTTGAACCCAAAGAGTTGAAAAAGGTAAAAGACAGCCGCGATTCGCGAGAAATTGCCACTTATGTTTTGGAGTTTATAAAAGAGTTGAAAAAAAAACATCCAGAAGGCTATTTTATTATTAATGTATCTTTGGGCAGTTATGAGGCGCAAAATGTGTGGTACGTGTTGGGAGAAGCGGATTTATTGCCAAATAACACCCGATTTATCAGCACTTATGACCCCAAAACCAACAACAGTTTGCGGTTTAAACCCATCAATATAATAGAGCGCGACACCAAGTTGGTGAGTTCTATCTACCAGCATTTGGATATTTATCAAGAAACGACCAGTCTTATCCGCCGTTTGGCTTATAGCAAGATGAAAGTTTATGTAGAGCAAGGTTTTTCCATTTTGATATTGGGCGAGCGCGGCACGGGCAAATCTCACTTGGTGGAAACGATACACAACGAGAAAAAAAACGCGGGTAAAAATTTCCCTTTTGCGGCAGCCAATTGTGCAAGTTTTGATGACGATAGCAAAGCAGAAGCGGATTTATTCGGGTATGAAGTGGGCGCATTCACGGGAGCAAATAAGCGCGCGGACGGTTTATTCCACCAAGCCAAAAACGGGATTTTATTCTTTGACGAAGTGCATCATCTATCCTTACGCGTGCAAGCCAAATTGATGAAATCTTTGCAAACCAACCAAAATAATGAGTTTCAAATCCGCCGTTTGGGCAGCAATAAAGAAGAAACGATAAAATGTACTTTAGTTTTTGCCAGCAATAGAGAAGTTAGCGAGTTGAAAAAGTTGCTGTTGCCCGATTTATTCGATAGAATTTCGCAATTGGTGATAGAATTTCCCCCTTTGCGCAAGACCCGCGAGGATTTAAAAAACGATTGGAATTTGATATGGCAGCAGTTGCGTTTTGATGAAAAAGGAAAAGAGCCTGCGCCCAAAGACGACAAGCTCTTTACTTGGATAAAAAATTTACCTTTATACGGCAATTACCGCGATTTGCAGAAAATAGCGATTTATTACCACACGTTTTTAAAATTTGATGAAGCGATAAGAAAAGATTTGCCCGTTCAAACCCCCTTAGAATTTGCCCAGCAAGAGTTTAGTTTGTACCAATCTGACAAACAGACTAATAAAGGGGATATTTTTAGCGATTATTTTGAACAGCGCAAAAGTTGGGAGGATATTAAAGAGGATTTTAGGGTAAAATTGGTGCAAGAAGCGTTCAAATTTTACGGGGACAGTGTCAAGGATATAGCCGAAGTTTTGGGCATAAGCCAACAAACCATTTACAATATCAAAAATAAGAGCTAAATAATAATTAACAAAGTTAGCAAATATCGGCATATTCTGCCCCGCACAATTCCAACAGCGCATCGGGCGCGCAACCGAACAATAAGCCCCTTTGCCCAGCGTTTACATAAATATGGGTTTCGTTGATGGCGGTTTGGTCTATTAAGGTTCTAAACTTTTTCTTCATCCCCAAAGGGCAACAGCCGCCCCGAATATAGCCTGTAGTCGCTTGCAATTGCGCCAAAGGTAACATATCCACTTTTTTGCAACCCAATAAAGCCGCTAATTTTTTGGGAACAAAACCTTTAGTTCCCCCCACCAAAACCACCACAATTTCATCATCGCTGGTTATCGTTACTAAAGTTTTATAAATGCGGTCGGTTTGCAACCCGTTCATTTCCGCTATGTGGGACAAACTTAAATCGTTTTCGTCGTATTCGTAATTTATCGTATCGTAGGGGACTTTTGCCTGTTCTAATAGTCGGATGGCGTTAGTTTTGGTCATAATTGGATTTCTGGGTGAATGTATTGGGTAAAAAATTATAAACTATACACTGATAGCATAAAGTTCCCATTTTACACAACGATTTTTTTTGCTTTTATAAATAAAAACATTCATTTTGTCTGAGTACTTAATTGTTTATGGAAAAGGACTTTATGAAAAACTTGGGCTTGCAATTTTTTTAACGGCTTGCGCCTAAAAAATTGTTTGTTCGTACTTTTTGCAGGCGCAAAAAGTACCAAAAACGCCTTGTTTTTATAAACTTGTTCGCTCCGCTGCGCTCCGTCTCACTTCAGACAGTATAAAAACTCAACGGAATGGTGTAGTTACGCGCTCCGCGCGGCACGTTTTACTACGTACTTACTTTTCTAATTTAGTATTATACCACTTTTATCAATATCTTATGCAACCATTCGGTTTGAATATTGCGGGTGATTTGCCCATTGCGGACGTAGGAAATTTGCCCCGTTTCTTCCGAAACGACTAAGGCTATAATGTTGGAAACTTCAGTTATACCTATAGCAGCGCGGTGTCTAAGCCCTAATTTTTGGGGAATATCGTTCCGTTCCGACACGGGCAGCACACAACTTGCGGCTATAATTTTCTGCTCGCTGATAATCATCGCGCCGTCGTGCAAGGGGCTTTCTTTGTTGAAAATGCTGACAATCAATTCGGTGCTGATTTCCGCGTTCATTTTTATCCCAGAACTGTACAAACCCTCCAACCCGCTGCGATAAGCGACCAGCATCAACGCACCCGTTTTGGTTTCCGACATTTGTTCTAAAGCCCTAAACAATTCGCGTAAAATGCGCTCTTTTTCTGGGTTTAACGTTTCAGCTTCTTTATCTTGGCTGAAATTAAACCAGCGCGCGATAAAATTAAACCTTCCCTGCATTGAACCTTGCCCCAACAATAGCAAAAACCGCCTTAGTTCGGGTTGGAATAGTACCAATAACGCCAAAATCCCCACGTTGATAAATTGCCCCAAGATATTCGTTAACAAAGGCATTTCCAGCGCCTGCACGCCCCACCAAACCATATAAATAGAGGCAATTCCCACCGATATATTAAATCCTATGCTGCCTTTTAGCAGCTTGAATACTTTAAAAATGAGATAACCCACGATTAAAATATCCAATAAATCCCAAATGCTAACGGGAAAAAAGCCAATTTTTAACAAAAATAGGGTAGTAAGTTTCATCATTTTGAACGGTAGAGTTTTTTAGTAATGGTTGAAAACAAAAAAAGCCTAAAACGGTAAGGTTAAAGGCTTAGTTAAATTATAGAGATAGCAAATTATCTTACGAGATAGCAGAATATCAACTTTATTGCACCACGGGTAGAGCGATAAACCCTTGTGTGGGCGTCGGTGCGGGCGGGTCTTGTTGGGTATAATCGTTCATAACGTTGTACAAAGTATCCCGTTCTATGGGTTGGCGGCCGACTTGGCGGATTAATTTCACCAACTCCAGAGTGGAAAGGGCAGGGTTTTGTTCTTCTGCGCCAGCCATTGAGTAAATTTTGGTGGTGTCGTCTATAGTGCCGTCCAAATCATCCACGCCAAAAGCCAGCGACAATTGGGCTACATTCCTACCTATCATCGGCCAATAGGCTTTGATATGGTCAAAATTGTGCAAATAAATGCGGCTTATGGCATAGTTGCGCAAATCTTCCACCACGCTGACCTCTTTTAGGTGGCTCAGTTCATTGTTTTGGTTTCTAAACTTGAGCGGGATAAAGGTTTGAAACCCTTTTGTTTGTTCCTGTAAGTTTCTCAACCAATCCAAATGATGTACGCGATGTTCGTATTTTTCTATATGCCCGTACAACATCGTGGCGTTGGTGCGCAAGCCCAATTCGTGCGCTATTTTATGCAATTCTATCCACTCTGCGCCCGTACATTTGCCCCCAGCGATTTGGTCGCGAATTTCGGGGTGGAATATCTCCGCGCCCCCGCCAGGGATAGAGTCTAAGCCCGCTTTTATCAACCGTTCCAATCCTTCGCGGTAGGAAACTTTGGCTTTTTTGAAAATATAATGAAATTCTACAGGGGTTAGCGCTTTGACGTGCAAATCGGGGCGATGCGCTTTTATCGCACGGAACAAATCCTCATAAAATTTTAAATCGTATTGCGGCAATACCCCCCCAACAATATGCACTTCAGTAACGGGTTCGTGGTCGTATTTTTTCACCAAATTGAGCATTTCCTCAAGTGTATATTCCCAACCTTCGCTTCTTTTCTTGATTAGGCGCGAATAAGAGCAAAAAGTGCAGGTGTAAATGCACACGTTGGTGGGTTCTAGGTGAAAATTGCGGTTGAAAAAGGTTTTATTCCCGTGCAAACGCTCGCGGACGCTGTTGGCCAAAGTTCCCAAATAGCTCAAAGGCGCGTGTTGGTACAAATATAAACAATCTTCGTTGCTAATGGGCTGCTGTTCGGCGACTTTCTGCGCTATACTTTTGAGTTCGGGGGCAAGTTGCGAACTATTTAATAGAATATCTAAAGACATAAGCTGTAATAAGAGGCTAATTTTAGAAAAAAAATTTGCACATAGAAACAGTTCCACGTGCAAATAGTTTATAAATGGAAAAAATTATACAGAATTAAAAAAATAAGTGTGTAATGATAGCGTAAATTATTTAAAATAGTGGAGTTACAAGAGTGTAGATTTTTACAATAGCACGGGGTTTTACACCCCGTGCGGTAGATAAAATAAACCTTATTAGTGTTGGGTTTTACACCCAACACACCAAAAATATACATATTTTATAAAATTTTATTCTTGCGTTGGGCGTTGGGTGTAAAATCCAACGCTAATAAGATTTTTCACCGCGTGGGGTATAAAACCCCACGCTCTCGCTTATTTTTATAATTATAGTGCAATATCTCTTATTACACACTTACTTTTTAAATTCTGTATTATTCACTGTAGATAGGTTTTGCCCGTCATCAGCTAAGCCTGTTTGATAAATCGCAGCAGTTCGCGCACTTGGTTGAGGAAACGCGCATCTTCCGACAATTTGCCTATAGCTTCCTCAGCGCCGCGTTTGAGCTGTTCGTGTGCTTGTTGATTGTCTTGTCTTTCGTTATTGATAGCCGTTTGTTGTTTTTCTATCCGTTTTTCTATCCGTTCGATACGGTGTAAGAGTTGGGAGTATTCAGAATCATTTTGCGAAGCATCAAAACGCTGCACAAGGTGGTGAATTTCATCCACTTTTGACCTTAATATGTTCACGTCCTCGCGCGGGTAGTGTATTTTCCCCCGTATATTTTCCAACTTGTACATAATAAACTCGTGCAAGCGTATCAACGGGCGCAATAAGGTTAGCAACAGTGCCGCCGCCGATGCCCAATAACCCAAACCGCTCACTTCCAACCACGCCAATAGATAAAATGCCAGCGCGGAGATAATATGCAATACCAACGCCACCATTAGATAACGCTTCGCTATACTTTGCGCGTAAGCTCTATCCTCTTGAGATACTGCAATACCTGTGGCGGCGGACACATCAGCATCAGCCAAAACCTCCCGCGCGCGAAAGTGCATATTCCAAGGGATGGTAACGACCGACAGCAGCCAAAAAAATGCGGCTACACCCACCACCCAATCTATAGGTTTGCCCATATTAAATTGGAGGTACGCGCCCGTGCCATAGATTAGCACCAAAATAAGGCTTGTGGCGAGCATCAAGCTGATAATTTGAGAAAATCGCATATATTGGGGTTATTTAGGGGTTTATAAATGGCTAAAAAAAGCTTATTGTTTCAGCACTTTTTCCAACAATTCGGGGCAGGTGTTGAAAATTTCTTCATTCACTTTGGTCACATACATTTCTTCTTCTTCATTGGTTAGGGCATCGTCATATAGCGAAAAATTTTCGCCAAAACATTCATATAAGCCGCTCGCAAATTGAAAATCTTCTTTACTTTGTTCATAACGAGACTGTTGTACTTCGGATTTTGCCGCACATTCACAAAATTGTTGGGCTATTGTTTTTACGGGAACGCGTTGATAAAAAAACATAAAATAGACAGTTAGCCCAAAAAGGGTAAGCACCACCACAATAAAGCCGATAATAATCATATTGGCGCGTGATAATTTTAAAGCCATAAGGATAAAAAAGGTTTTTAGGTTGAGAAAAGGCTTGTATTTGATTGGTAAAAGGTATAAAATTATACAGTTGCGCAAAAGTAAAGTTTTTTCGCATAGTACAATTATTTTTGGATAAAAAGTTGCTGTTTTTTTATTATTTTTGCTATTCAAAGCTATCTATTACCAAAAAAAGATGTTTATTTGCAGCCTCAAAGCAAAAAATCGCTAACTATAAAATGAAAAAGTTTTGGTATCTATATTTAATTGTTGTTGGTATAGCTTTAATCAGTTTGGTGCAAAGTTGTGTTAGGGCGAATAGCCAAGAGCCTAATAGTCAGCCCATACTAGGTTTTAGGGCGTATTGCGATAAAGCTGAATTTTATTATGGACAAGTTGATTATAGGTTGGCTTATGCGCATTTGGATACAGCCATACAACAAGCAGAAAAGGAACAAGATTGGCTTTGGGTGGGAAGAATGAGTGTGCGTTATGTGCAAATTTTGGCGGAGATGACGCGCGAAAAGATGCTAACAGATGAATTGTGGCGGCAAAAAGTGGATAAAATCCAACAAACATTATCCAATCAACAAGCTCAACACCCAGCATTGGAGGGTTATATTATCGTCAACTCCCAGCTATTGGATTTTAATGCGGATTCGGCTTTGATTTATTCAGCCCGTTTGTTGGCTATAGCCGAAAAAGAGCAAGAATGGGGTTTAGTATTTAGTGGAAATTTGCCAATAGCCCGTTTTTTATTCGCAGAAAAACGATTTGAGGAGTTGAAAAATTTAGCAGCTATATTAGATTTGATATACAATCAGCATTTGGATGAAGAAATAGAAGCTTATTTTGCTTTTCCCGCCTCGGATTATTCAGATTATAGCGAAATTATGGTCTTAGCGGCTCGCGCGGATACAGATACAGAAACTATAGAAAAAATATGGTTTAATTTGTCCGAAAAATTAGCGCACTACAAACACCCTATCAGTATAAATCTGCTGAATACCTATGACAAGTTGGCTAATTTGCGAGATGACAAAAAAGATTATCGCTATAGTGTGCAGTTGAGGGAGAAAAGTCTGCGTTTAATAGCACAAAAACAGCAGTTGTCGGATAATGATAGTATGCTTTGGGCGGCTGTGTTGGGCGGATTGGCGCGTGATTACCAACAAATTAATCAACCACAAACAGCCTTGTCGTTTGCTGATAAATCTATAGCTATTTATGAAAAAATAGATTATACAAGCCAGGACGAAAATTTTATCCAACAGGCTAAAAGTGCTTTGATAGATGCGTATATTTCCAAAATTAAGCTGTTTATTGATAATCAACAATGGGAAAATATACCCTCACTGCTAAAAACTGCCAAAACATATCTCAAAAGTATAGAAAATACCAAAGCGGGAGAGGGCAATAAAGTACAACTTTATCGGGCAGAAATAGACTTTTATTCACAACAGAAAAAAAATGAACAAGCACTTAAGTTGCTCAAAGAGTTGGAGGTTTGGTTGTTTAAAATCCAAGATATAAACACTGCATATTTACTAGATTATTATCAAACAGCAGCCCAGACTTATATGGGTGCGGGGCAAGCGAAAAAAGGTTTAGAGATGATTCAGCGGCAATATGTCATAATTCAATCACAACCCAACCCCGTTTATAGCATTTATGGTTTGCCTTCGTTTGATGATTTAATTGATAAAAACTCTGGTTTGCAGATTGCCAACTCGCAGCTAAATTGTCTTTCTGCTATGGTCAAACAAGACAGCAGTTATTGGGTGAATGATAGTTTTGTGCAAAGTTATTGGCAAACAGCCAAATTAACCACCCGTTTATTTGAGTACAATTTTATCCACCTAAATTCTCAACAGTCGAAAGCCGATTTTATCCAACTGTTGTATGCTACTTATGACCAAGTGATGGAAATCGGCCAACATTTGCACCAAAAAACTCAAGATACTGCTTATTTACATCAAGTTTGGAGATGGAGTGAGCAAACCAAATCTATGTTTTTGCTGCAAATGCTTTGTGGGGAGGAAAGGCAGCGATTTGCTGGTGTGCCTGATTCTATAATACTAACAGAACAACAATTGCGCCGTAATTGGATATATTATGAACAAAAATTGATGAGTGCCAACAAAGCGGATACAGCCCAATATAATCGGATTAAAAACACTTTGTCCCAAATTCAAACCCAACAAACTGCTTTTAATACCCAGCTTCAAACAGATTATCCCAAATATCATCAATTGCAGTACGCTTCTCCTATAGTGGAGATGGGTGAGGTGCAAAAAACCCTACAGGATTCTTCCCAAATGCTTTCTTTTTGGGTGGGCAACGAATATATCTATATTTTTGCGGTGGGCAAACAGCATTCCCAATTGCGTAAATATCCTATAGAGGCAGCATATAATACCCTTAATGCTTTAATCCCGCTTTATGCTGACCCCAAGAGTGATGGGCAACAGCTTCAAAAATTATCTTTTAGCCTTTATCAAAATTATCTGCTCCCGAGTATTGATAGCCAAACCAACGAACTGGTGATTGTGGCGGATGGATTATTTACTTATCTACCTTTTGAGGCTTTGGTGGCTTCTGATTTGGGCAAAAATTCAGCAAGGGAATGGGATTATTTGCTCCAAAGGTATAAATTTTCTTACCATTATTCTGCTTCGCTGTACCAAACGCTACAAACCCGCGAAAGTCAAGCTAGCAATTGGCAAATTTTGGGTATGGCGGCAGATTATCAACTTTTGGACGATTTTTATAAACACGATTCTATTCTGGCTAAAAAACGCCCTCCTCAACAAAAAAAGATGCGCCAAACCCTTTTGCCGCTCAAAGGTGCAGCGGATGAAATTAATAAATTGCCTGAAATTTATCGGGGTTATTTTGTAACGGGCGCAGCAGCTACTGAATATGAATTTGTACAAAATGCGCCTTATTATGGTATTTTACATTTGGCTATGCATAATGTGGTAAATGCGGAAATTGCTGAACAATCGGGTTTAGTTTTTACCGAAAATGTGGATACTTTGAATGATAATTTTCTCCAAAGTGAGGAGATTAAAAGGTTAGATTTAGCGGCTGATTTGGTCATTTTGCCCGCTTGCGAAACTGGTTTTGGCAAATATAAGCGCGGCGAGGCAGGAATTAGTGTAGGGCGAAGTTTTATATATGCAGGGGCGAGCAGCTTGTTGATGGGTTTGTGGTCGCCCAACGATTACACCACGCCCAAAATTAGCCTTAAGTTTTACGAATATCTCCAACAAGGATTTAGTAAAAACGAAGCTTTGCAGCGTTCAAAATTGGATTATTTGCAAACCGCAAAAGGCGAGGCTGCGCATCCTGCGTTGTGGGCTAGTCTGCTGCAAGTGGGCAATACAAAAAATATCGTACCAGCCAGCCGCATCACGATTTGGTGGTATTTTATCCCATTGGCTGCTGTGGCTTTGGTGGGGCTTTGGGCGCGCAATGCGCTGAAACAAAGGCGAAAATTCTAATGTAGCATCTACATTTACGGTCAAACATCAATTGGGGCAATTTAAAGATTTATATAAATTTTATCCCCATATTCAAAAAAATAAAATATATACTAGTATTATGGCTATGCTTATTGGCACAATTTTTAAATTAGGGTTAAAATTACGGTATAAATTTGCTTATTCGCACAGTTCGGCTATACAACAACAGCAAGAAACTTTGCTAAAATTATTGAAACAAGCCAATCATACCCAATTGGGAACTCATTATCATTTTGATAAAATAAGTCAAGAACAAGATTTTATTCAGCAGTTTCAGCAGCAATTACCCATCGTCAATTATCAGCAAATGTTTAGCAATTGGTGGAAAAAAGCATTGGACGGGGGCGAAAATATAGCTTGGCCGGGCAAAATTAAATACTTTGCGTTAAGCTCTGGTACTACGGAGAATAGCAGCAAATACATTCCAGTGTCGAGTGAGATGATAAAATCTATGCGCCGTACCAGTTTAAGAGTTTTTGGTTGTGATGATGCGCTCAAGATGCCCAATAATTTTTTTGAAGGCGACTTTTTATTGGTAGGTTCTTGTTCTCAACTCAAACCTTATCAAGAACAATCCGATATTTTGGTGGGGGATGTGAGTGGTATCAACACGGGCAAAATTCCCAAATGGTTTGAGCATTTTTATAAACCGGGCAAAGCCGTTTCTGACCTGCCCGATTGGGAGCATCGCTTGGCTGCTATGGTCAAAAATGCGCCTAATTGGGATATAAAAATGATAGCTGGTATCCCTTCTTGGGTGCAAATGGTGTTGGAGGAAATTATAAAAACTTATCAATTAAAAGATATTAGCCAAATTTGGCCGAATCTGCAAGTCTATGCCTCTGGTGGGATAGCTTTTGCACCTTACAAACCCCGTTTTGAAAAACTAATTGGCAAGTCTATCATTTATTTGGATACTTATTATACTTCGGAGGGTTCTTTGGCTGCACAAACTGATTTTAAAAATTCAGCTATGCCTTTAGAGTTGATGCTCAATAATGGCATTTTTTTTGAATTTGTGGAGTTCAACGATGATAATTTTCCTGACGGCGAAATTGCCCCCCACGCGCAAGCGATAGCTATAGATAAGGTAAAACTAAATGTCAATTATGCTTTGGTTATCAGCACCTGTTCGGGGGCTTGGCGTTATCTTATCGGGGATACGGTCAAATTTGTTAGCCTTAGCCCGCCACAGATTTTAATCACAGGCCGCACCAAACAGTTTTTGAGCCTTACAGGGGAGCATCTTTCCGTTGATAATATGAATGCGGCTATATTGGCTGCCGAAGCACATTTTCAGCTTGATATTCTAGAATTTACCGTCAAAGGGCATAAAGTGGACGAAACACATTTCCAACATACTTGGTTTATAGGTTTGAGAAATCCCTCCAGCACAGCGCATATCAACACGCAAATTATTGAGTTTATAGATAGCTTTTTGCAAAAAAATAACGATGATTATTGTACCGAACGCAAGCATAATTTGTTAAAAACCATAAAAGCAGAGATTCTTCCCGTTAGTGCTTTTTATGATTTCCAAAAATCACAGGGCAAAATGGGCGGACAGGTCAAATTCCCGCGGGTTATGAATGATAATCAATATCAACAATGGGTTGGTTTTTTAAAAAACACTAAAATTTAACCTTCAAATCTAATTTTTATTTACCTTTGTGCTGTTTTTCGCAGTTAGCATTTGTTGAAAAAATACAACTAATATCGCAAGAGTTGGATAAAAATAATGGGTATATCATAAATCAAACAAAACACACCATCACAATAATATGGCTTTCAAAATTTTCCGCTTACATACAGCCGCTGCCACCAGTACGGATTGGCACGAAACGCAAAAGTTGGCTGCTGCCCAAATTGATACGATAAAAGACCCAGCAGACGCACATTTTAGCGTGCCTGTGACCTCTATTCCTACCCCTTTTGCGCGTATTTTTTTGGTACAAGATGCTTTCGCCAAAATCAATAAAGATGCTTTGAGCAATCCTCAAGCTTTGTCTGGGACTACAAGCCACCACAAATTGATTTCTGATGTGTGGGATATGGCGCAGTTAATGTTCAATATAGATGGTTTCCGCGCTGGCAATCAACAAATAGATATTGTACGTTGGGACAAAGGCACAGAATTAGCCAAATTGAGAGCTGGCGTTGCCGAACATCAATTATTAGCGCGTACATTGGACTTGTTTTGGAAAGATGCTTTGGGTAGCCAAGAGCAGGTTTATGTGATTAGCCACAATCATAAAGTCATAGGCGGCACTAGCCCCAAAACGCTATTTTTTACCAATCCCAACAGCGATAATTTTACCAAACTTAAGCACGGGGATGATGAATTATTTGATAACTCTTTCAATCCTTTGTACAAACGCGACGCGGCTTTTATCCGATTTATTTATTTGTTTTTTGAAGCGCAACCGCAATTACGCCGCGATATGGCGTTGATATATGAGCATTTGAATATCAACAAAAAGATGCTTTCGGGCGAGTTTCAAACTGAACTAAACAGCTATGCAAATTTAGGCACACAAAATGCTTTGAGCAAATTGCAGGCTGATTATGAAGTGTCCAATGTGTCGGGCGCGGGTACGGATATTTGGTTGTTGCCGAATATAAATTTATATAAATTAAAATCTCAAACCGCGAGCGCGGTCAGCACCAGCAGCGATTTTATTATCGGTTGCTATCAAAACCCCAACTCCAAAAATACCAAATCCAAATCGGCTAATTTGCCTCTTGTGTTGCAAAATGATTTCCATAATCCGTTCAATTATTGGGGTGGGCGTTGGACGCATACGACCAAAGTGCCGTTTTATGAACCTGCTTCGTTGGAAGAACGCCGTTTGCCCGACTTGTCGGTAAAATATCCTTATTTGACCGTTTCAGACTTTTTGGAAAGTCATCTGTTGGAATTGCCGTTCAAGACCAATGAAAAATATTTTTTTAACGGTAATGCGAAAAATTTTCTACAAGGCAATAAACAAAGCAACGAACAGCCCGATTTTTCTTTTTTAATCCCTATCAAAAGAGAGTTTTTTCAATACTTCAACACCAAAGATTTACTCCAAACTTTGCCTGACGGCAAAAAAGTGTTGGAGATGGAAAAACAGGATAACAATTGTGTAAAAGTTACCCTGCGCGTCCCTATACAAAAAGACAATCAATATCTCACCTTTGAGCGTTTTTATTTTAGAAATACAGCCCCTAACCTCGCCCAAAATAAAGGCGCAATCGTCCCAGCTTTATTAAATGCTGGATTTTTTCCCTTTCTCAACAGCCCAAGTATCAAAAACAAACGGTTTGCGTTGATAGAAAAGGACGAAAATAGACAGTTATTTGACATCCATTTCTACCAAAATGATAAGGTGGATTTTTTCAAACCTAGCCAAGAAACGGTGAGCAGCGATATGGGCAAAAACCATTTTGTGACCTCTCGTTTTATGCAAATTGACGAAAAGGTGGATTATATCCATTTGCGCAAGCAAGAACAACAGGGTTTGATTATCCCCATTTATCCAGATTGGCATCAAGGGGGCAAATCGTTCACTTTTGCTATAGATTTTGGTACAACAACCTCCCACATAGAATATACAGACGGGGAGAGTTTGCCCAAAGCGTTTGAAGTGGGGGAAAAAGATGTGCAATTAATCACTTTGGACGATAAACAATGGGAGAGTTCTTACCGAGAGCTACAAAATTATTTCTTGTATGAGATGATACCCAGCGAGATAGGCAAAGAGTTTGATTTCCCCACCCGTACAGCGTTGGCTGAAACCCAACACTTGAATTTTAGCGGTGCGTTGATGACTTATGGGGATTTCAACCCAGCTTTTTATTACGAAAAATATAAACTGTTGCCTCAATACAATCTGGTTACCAAACTAAAATGGTCAGTTGGGGGCAAAACAGGGGAAAAAGATTCGGTAGCGGCTGACAAAAGAATAGAAGCTTATTTAGAATCTTTATTGATTTTGATAAAAAACAAGGTCTTGTTAAATGAAGGCAACTTGGCCAATACGCAAATTATTTGGTTTGCGCCAAGCAGTATGGGCGGTTTGGCACTCAATACCCTCAGCAATGCGTGGGAAACGCTACACGCGCGCCATTTTGCAGCCGCGCCCAAGTTGATAAAATACTCTGAATCTGATAGCCCTTACTACCACGTAGAGGCCAAAGCTATAGGCGTGCGCCCTTCTTTGAGTATAGACATAGGCGGTGGTTCTACAGATGTGGTTATTTTCAAGAGCAAAAAACCAGTTTTTCTCACCTCTTTCCGCTTTGCGGGGGGGGCTTTGTTTGGTACGGGGCATAACGAGGGCGCGAGTTTGGAAAATGGGTTGCTACAAAGGTTCAAACCGCAAGTAGATTTGTTTTTTAGCGAAAACTATTATAGTTTATTGCCTTTAATTGAAACATTTGAGCAGATAGGCAACCCCAATAAGGGCAATGCGGCGGATTTGATTAGCTTCTTTTTCTCTTTGTCTAACAACGCTACCCTGCAAAAAAACAAATTGCAGTTTGATTTTACCAGCTTATTGCAAAAAAATACCGATTTCAAGGTTATATACTTTGTTTTTTATGCGGCTATTCAATACCATATCGCCAAAATGTGCAAAAAATTGGGGGTAGAAATGCCCCAACACATATTCTTTAGCGGTAATGGGTCAAAAATTATCAACTTGTTGGATAATTCGGCTGACTGGCGTTTGTTAAGTCAAATTACCGTGCTAATTTATCGCAAAGTGTACGGCAAAGATGCGCCCAAAGATGTAACCTTGCACAAAAGTAACGAGCCCAAAGCAGCCACTTGCAAGGGCGGTATAGCCAAATTTAAGAAAAATATGTCTTTGGACGAAGAAATTCCCGTTTTGGCGTATGTAGGGAACGAAACCGAAGAGGTGGTAGCGGCGCAAAGACTGCCTTTTGATTCAGATTTTGCGGATAAAACCAGCAGATTGAGCTATCAGGAGGTGATAGATAATATAGAAACTTGCCGAAATAGTGCGGTGGCAGAGGTCAATAATTTTTTACAGTTTATTTTCGCGGAGTTGGACAATGATTATCTCACCGATTTTGGTATTCCTATAGGCAAAATCCGCGCTTATCATAAGGTGATGCAAGAGAACTTGGAGGGGCATTTTCAGGCTGGATTGGATAGACAAATTGCTATGTCGGATGCAGCTGCGCGGGTGAGCGAATCTTTGTTTTTTTATCCTATAGTTGGTGCTTTGCATAATCTGGGGATAAAAATTGCCAACAATCAGATTTAATGATGATGGGTTTTATCCGAATAGTTTTGTGTGGGCTGCTCTCGCTTTATTTGGGGGCAGCTTTTGCACAAATAGAGAAAGTGTTTGATAGAAATGCTTGCGGTTGTGTGTTGGATAAGAAAAAATTGGGGGATGAGCGTTATATCAATACTATAAAAATTCATTTTAGCCCCACAAAAATCAAGTCAAGTTTTGAAATCAACGGCGCTATCAACCAACAAGCGGTTAATTTTATCAATTTATTGGCTAATGATTTAACCAAGTTGGACAAAAATATCTGGTTGCGCAAATTGCAAGAAGTGGACAACGAACTGAAGCGAAATTTTGCCAACGCTAATTTATCCGCTTGGAAAGAGGCTGAAAACTTAACCACCCGACAACTTCGCAAACGAAATGAGCAGTTGATACCTTGGTTGATTTATACAACTTGCCAATTGGCTGAAACTTTGCATAATTTTTATCTACAAAATCCCCAACAAGCTCCAGCCCAACATCGCAATTTCTACCAAAATCCCAGCAATTCTAATAACCAAAACGCTAATACTTTTCAAAATAGCAACTCCAACACCAATTCTAACATTCCCGAACAGATAAAACAGGTCAAAATGATTTACGTAATAGGCATAGCTGCCGCTTTTTCTTTGCTTACGCTGCTGCTGGCTTGGTTGCTCTTGCGGGGGGCGAAGGCTCAAACCCCAACAGACCAAACCCAAATCGTGTTGAAAAGTCAAGAGTTTAAAAGCACTTTACAAAATTTTGCTGCCAATATGGAACAGCAAATCAATTCGGCTTTTAAAACGATTAATGACAACATAGATGCTAAATTAAGCTCAGTCTCGGCTGCTGATAATGGCGATAAGTTGGCTGCAATAGAAGCAAAAATTGATAAAATTCCTGTGGTAAATGTTCAGTTTATAGAAAGTTTTTTGACCGAAATAGACAAAAGGATGAAATTGTTGGAAACGCTGCCCCGTACTAAAGATGGTTTTGTTATCCAGTCGGATGAGTTGTTGGGTTGGATACAAGAGAACAAAAATTTGCAAACTGCGCTGAAAGAATCTTTGGATATTGAATTGTTGCGCGATACGATTATCAAATTGCAGCCACAAGCTTGGGGTGGAAAAGAACTTTCAGAGATAGAAAAAGAAACTATAGCCCGAATGTGGAAAATTTATGAGTTGAAAGAGGAGTTTTTGCCCAAATTCAAACAACAACTTATCACAGAGGTAGAAATGGCTGTGAATAGGGTGCTTAACCAAAAGCGTTAATTTCTATTTTTTAACCCCTTTTTTTTAAAATAAAAATTGATTGATGAAAAATATAATTTTCTTTTTATTGGGTTTCTTTCCCATTTTGTTGTTTGCGCAAATAAGTAATTTTGACCCCGAAAAATGCGGCTGCAGCCTAAATAATCCCAATCAGGAAACTAATTATGCCGAGCTATTAAAAGCTTTTCCCGACAACGCCAAAGCGAATAACATTATAGACGGTTTTAGAGCAGCTAAAGATGATAGAAGCTTGAAGTTGGCTTACGAGCGAGTGCCTTCCAATCTTTTGGGGGGGAACTTATTGTCAGCCAAACCCGAATTTATAAAAGAATTGTTCGCGGGGATAGACACCAGCACAGCCGTGACTATCAATAAAGAAACAATGGTGGCTAGGGTTTTGGCTTGCAATTTTGCTATGAAATTACACGCACATTATACAGAAAAAAAAATAGTGAATAACCCCGATACTTCCGTAGCTATGGGACAAGGTGCAGCCCCCAATTTGCAAAAAGCAGAAGAATCTGGCTGGGGATTTATATCTTTGTTGCTATTAGTAGCTTTGGTAAGTTTAGCAGGCAATGCGTTTTTATTCAAAAAATTGCGGGAAGCAACCAACACTCAAGCAGCCAAAGAAAATAACCAAAATAATACGGCAAGCAAAGAGTTGGACGAGAAAGAGAAAATTTTAAAAGGGTTGAAAGAAGAGTTGGAGTTTAAAAACGCCCAAATTGTGTCCCTAAAGAAAAGCAAAGAAGAGCTACAAGCAGAGTTGAAATATCTATCCGAGCGCCAAGATGAGATAAAAGTGGTGGATAATACACAGGCGACCAACCAAGCCGTTAGCCAATCCAATCCACAAACGCAAGGGCTTAGAAAATTTTTGTACGCGCCTACCCGCGAGGGCATTTTTTATGATAGGGCTGTACAAATACAAAAAGACAGTAATGCTTTTTATACGATGCAATTGCCAACCGAACAGGCAGCTACAGCCGATTTTGAGTTGATAAAAGATGTGGAAGTGATACGCCGTGCCGAACATTTGGGATTAGAGCCTTTGCTGGCTGTCTGTGAGTTGCAAGGCAAAGGGCGTATTCCGCAAGATGGTAATTTTACCATGCAAAAAGGTACTTTGCGCAAAGATGGCGCAGGTTGGCGAGTAGAGAAAAAAATTATCTTGTCTTGGTAACTGGAGTTATGCCTGAGGTTTAATTTTAGTACAAAATAGCTATAAGTTAAATCGGGTAGAAATTTTTTAACGGCTTGCGCCTAAAAAATTTATTATTCGTACTTTTTTGATGGCAAAAAAGTACCAAAAAAGCCAACGCCAACGGCGAAGCCCTCCCGTAAGGAAAAAGGCGTTTTTGCTTATATTTTTTACAAAAATAAGCGCAAAACCGTCGCTACAAGCCGACGTTTTTTTCTACGAAAAAAAGCTACTGCCCTCGCTTTGCTCGGTTGGTCGTCTTTCCGCGACATACGCTGGTTTTGGCGTCGCACGGCGAATATTTAGCTTTTGCACTTAACTTTTAAAAGTCAAATGACAGGAGCGTAACTCCAGTTGGTAAAATAAAAAAAATGCAGCCTAATTCCAGCCCCCCAAATAAGCCAGAAGCTAACAGTAAATTTAGCCCTGAGCTAAAAAAAGCGTTTTTAATCGCCTCGCCTTTTGTTATTATTATCGTTGTTATTATAGTTTTTATGCTGATACACGACGACAATCCAAACCGCGAAGCCGCAAAAGGTAATAGTCCCCTTTTTGAGGATATTATTGCGCCTTGTCCTTACGAGCAGGTGAGCGATACATTGGCTTTTTTGCGTATGCAAATAGACAGTTTATACACGGTCGCGGCTTCTACCCCGCAAAAAGCACAAAATTATGATTGTATTTGTAAATTTTTGCCCCAAGCCAAAGCTGATGGACGTTTGATTATCCGCGAGGCGGACGGAGATAGCAGAATAGGCTTAATGACCCATTTGAAGTCACCAACGGCCAACCGTTTGCGTATTATTTCGGTAGATTTTGAGCCCAATTCTACCCAAGCCAATAATGTAAAAATTGTCGCTGAACAGACCAACACCCCACTTTATAGCAATGAACTGCCAAATAGTAGCTCAAGCCAACCCGTAGATAGGGCTAGTTTTAGATTGCCCACCTCTTTTGTTGGAAATATCAACGGCAGCCGCGCCCAACTCAATTTATCCAAGCTTAAACAAGAGGGCGATGAGATAACTTTTCGTTTTAATCTTTTGTCCCCCGCCAATCCCCAACAAGAACAACAAGGCTCTATAACCATTAGCACTCAAATTGTGAGATTAAATAGGGTGGGCGAGGGCAAATTTGAACAAAGAGGGGATAGAATGATTTTACAATTGGCTATGGAAACTATATCTTTTGAGTCTATAAATTAACATTTTTTTATACACCAACAATTTCTTTTTTATGTTAAAATTATCCTGTTTTTTGCCTTTGGCTGCTGTATTTGTTTCTGTGTGTTTATCAAGTTGTGGCGAATCTTGCCCTGTTAATCAACAGGAATATGCCCGATTGGTAAAACGGTTAGAAACTGATAGTTTGTTTTTGGCTGATTTGAACGGCAGTATGGCTGAGGTTAATTTATTGTTAGACCAAGCCGATAGTTTGACCCAATCTGCCCAGCAGTCTGGCGAGGCTGCCAATTCCAAAAGTATAAAAGAAAAGGCTGAAGCGGCTAAAAATGCTTTGGCTAGTAGCTTGGAAAAAATTTCTAGCTTAGAAATGGAGCTAAAATCGTCAAAATCTTCGCTTAAAGATAACGCAGCTTTACTCCGTACCATAGCAGATAAGAAAAAAATTATAGCCGAACAACAGGCTCAAATTGCCGCTTTAAACAATGAAGTGGTGGTTTTGAAAGGGCAAAATCAAGATTTGAACAATACAGTCAATACCCAAAATACCCAACTTGGGCAATTAAATGCTGAAATTAGCCAAGCCAGAAGCATATTAACCCAATTGGATAACGAAATTGCCCAAGCGCGCCGCGAGCGGGATGAAGCCAACCGAAAAGTTACCAAAACTGAAGACAATCGCAAAAACGAGCTGTTAGACCAAGGGATTCGTTTGCTAAAAACTGCCAAAGCGATGAAAGAGGGGATTTTTAAAGGGAACAAAGATGAAAAAGCAGCCGCTACAGTTCAAGCGTATGAAACCATTTGCAGCGCGCATAAATTGGGGCATTATGATGCGCTTACTTATCTCAATCAGATAGAATCTGACCCCAAATTGAATAAATTCATCAAGGGAAAAAATTGTAATTAGATTATTCACATATTAAATTATCTGACCTAATAACCTTAGTTATTAGGTTTTTTGGCTTATAAAATGACCAATAATTTTATACTTTTAAAAAAAATATCGGCGCTTATTTGGTTGGCTGCTGTCGTTATTACGCTTGTTTTTTTATTATTCAATCCCCAGTTTTTGTCTGCTGATTATTTGCGAGATTTTTTTTCCCGATTTGAAAATCAAATTTGGTTGGCTTATATTATTATTTCCGCTTTGCGGGGTTTTATTTTGATACCCAGCACGCCCTTTGTGGTAGTGGGGGCTTTATTATTTCCACAACACGAATTTTGGGTATTATCGGTTTCTTTGTTTGGTTTATTTGCTTCTGCAAGTTTTTTATATTTTTTTGCGGATTGGTTGGGTTTGGCTGATTATTTACAAAATAAATACCCTGATAAAATTGATAAAATTGTGAAGATTTTTCAACACAAATACGCTTTTTTATTGGTTATGGCTTGGGCTTTTTTCCCGCTTGTACCCACCGATTTGATTTGTTATATAGCTCGTTTGGTAAAAATGCCTTATCCCAAAATGATGTTGGGTATTTTGTCCGGTGAAGCTATTCTTATCGTTACTTTAATTTATATTTTATAGATATTTTACAATAAATTTTGTTATGATAAAAAAATACGTAAAAATGATAATTAGTGAAAAAAAAGAGAATAAATTAGCAGCAATTATTTTTTTGGGTAAAAATAGCTGGTTGTTTTTTTGGGGTTTGCTTTTTTTGAACTTTAGCTGTTCTTGTGGGGACAAAAATATAGCGGATAAAATTAATAACTGACCTTTCGCAGTATAAAAATTAGAAAAAAAATTACAAGTCAAAAAAAGGGTGCTTATTCCTGCATTATTGAGCAATTACAGGTTTAATTTAAAAGCTTGGACTTCAGCAAAAGAAGCCTTT
>JAAFIM010000026.1 GCA_013297745.1 Chitinophagales bacterium
TTAATCAATGGCGAACAAGCCACCCGACTACTTTTAATGCTCAAAATCTAAAATTTTTCTGATGCGTATATTTATTAACGCGCTCGTTCTTTGTACGCTTTTTGTAGGTTGTGCTATAGAAAGTATACAAATCACCTACACCAAACGCGCAAAATGCGATAAAAAATTAGCTAAAAGTTACGGTATTTTTACTACTTCTCTATTAGGTGATGTTAAATTTACAGCATTGGAACTGTACACAGATAGTACTTTTATGTTTGCTGGCGATTTATCCCTACACACAACCAATCAAATATTTTGTTCGCGAGGTCCTTACAAAAAAACTCAGGAATTTCTACAACTTTGGGAATTAAATAGAACAATCCACACTGTTGGTACTTTTCATCATTTTCCAGATTTATACTTATTTGCCCCTTTAGATGACGCTACCAACTCTCTCCATTTGTACAAAGATGAAAAAGAAAAGTATAAAATCACCCACGTTTATGATTCCAAAGCCCGCAAACAGAGAGAAGGCTTTTTTAATACAAGGGCTGGTCAATTAGTAGATAGTGTTGCTTATGGACAAAACTACCTTTTAGAAAAAATAGCCTTCAAAAAATCTATTTTCAACTGCCAATGCCCCACTGAAAATTTGTTTCCGATTTATCAAAAACTATTTCCAGAAGATGCCAAAAAACGGCACGGACGGATGCCTAAATAATTTATAACTTCAATTTTTCTAATGCGAGTGCTTTTAATATCTTTTATTCTTTGTACGTTTTTTGTGGGTTGTGCTATAGAAAGTGTACAAATCACCTACACCAAACGCGCAAAATGTGATAAAAAATTAGCTGAAAGTTACGGTATTTTTACATACTCGTTATTAAAGAAACCCAAATGGACAGTTTTAGAATTATATAAAGATAGTACTTTTATGTTTGCTGGCGATTTAAGTAAGTAGACAAAAACAAAGTGAATAATCGCGCGGAGCGCGTAACTACACTAATCCGTTGAGTTTCTACACTGTTTGAAGTGAGACGGAGCGCAGCTTTAGCAAGCGGAGCGAACAAGTTTGTAGAAACAAGGCGTTTTTGGTACTTTTTGCGCCTGCAAAAAGTACGAAGAAAAAGAAATTTTTAGGCGCAAGCCGTTAAGAAAATTTCCAAAACACAAGTTTTTACTGAAGCGTAAAAATTACTTCCATTTTGTTCAGTTACTTATCTATGTCTATGGGGAATGAACTATTTTGTCTAAAAGGTTTTTACCGAAAAGATACAAACGTGATAAAATTAAGAGAAACCTATAGGCAGGTTTCAACAAATTTAACAAACACGCAACGTTATAATCAATTTGGAAAATTTGGGGCAAATTCTCAATTTAAAGGTTTTGATGCAATTTATCTATTTGCTCCTATTGATACCTTAGGGGTCTTAAATCTACAGATGGAAGGGAAAGACTACAAAATAACACAAGTATTAGATGCTACTTTCAAACAATTGGACTCTGGATATGTCAAAACTACACTTGGCAATTTACCAATGACAACAACTTGGCAACAGGATTTTATGCTAAAGCCTGTAGCTTTAAAAAAATCTATATTCAACTGCCAGTGTCCCACTGAAAATTTGTTTCCGATTTATCAAAAGCTATTTCCAGAAGATGCCAAAAAACGACACGGACGGATGCCTAAATAATCCGTAAAAAAATAAAAAAAGCCTTTCCCACAACGGAAAAGGCTCTTTTTATTAGGCTATATTTTCGGGGTTAAAATTCTACCCTAAAACGGAGATTCAGACGGCGCGAAGTGAGCGTATTGGGTATGCCATAGTTGACACCGTCAAAGGTTTTTATCCAATTATAAGAAGATTGGTTGGCGACTTGCATCAGATTAAACACTTCTATACTCAACCAAGCCGAGCGAAGATTCTTTTTGAGCAAAGATTTTTCCCCTGAACGGAACAAATCCTCATCATTTTCAAACCGTTTTTTGATATATTTTTGCTGATTCCATAAAACAAAAGAAAAACCTATATCTATGCGGTGATAAGGTAGATAACTGTATGTATTTCTAAACACCACATTATCGCGTGGGATACCAAAACTCATCCCAGAACCTACTGTAAGGGCTACATTGACCTGTGCCCAAGTGGCATTGGGTAGATTATCCTGAAAAAACATAGAGAACAAAAACAGCTGATTGGTAGGTTTGGCTACATCGTCTACATCTTTTACCACAATTTGCCCCTCTTCAAAAGTTCGCAATTGGTGCTGCACGCTATCAAAACGCTCACGAGCGCGCATAAAGGACAAATTTATCCAAGACTCCAACCCTTTGACGAACTCGCCGTTCATACGAAAATCCCAACCTGCGATATAACCGCTCAAGTTATTGTTGCCATAGTAGCGCACACGCACATTTTCCACATCATAAGCCACCATATTAAACTGGTGTTTGTAATAGCCTTCGGTTATAAACTTAAATCTGCGTTTGAATGCCACAAAATCCCAAACCAAACCGGTCAAAACCTGCCAAGAACGCTGCGCTTTCACCTGCGTATTGACCCGTCCAGCCAAATCGCGCAATTCTCTATAAAAAGGGGGTTGATTATAACCGCCGATACACAACTTAAAGGTCAAATCTTTTGTCTTTTTGGTGCTATCAGCCAAAGGATTGCTATATTTTTGCGGGGTATAAAACAACTGCATACGAGGGCTAATCACCAACTCGCCGTTTAAACTGGAATAATTGCCCCGAACGCCGCCTATAATTTCTAATTGATGAACAGGATTGATATACTTCCAACTGTGTTGCACAAAACCCTGCAAGCGGTGGGTATTAAGACTTATTTTGGTGCGTACATAATCGGGTATAAATAAAGCTGTAGTATCAAAAGGCACGGTATAATATAAAGAATCATTGCGCGTCCATTCCTTGAGGTCGTCGGTAATCTGCTCATTTTTGTAAGATGCTCCCCATTGGGTAAGGTTATAAAATTCCTTTTTTCGCGCATCTTTGTACACGTTATAGTTAAAAACGCCCCTATATTCGGCTGTAGCCACGCTCATTGTGAGGAAATTGCGCGCGAATAAGTGGGTTATTCCATAGCCTAAGGTAGCGGCTGGTTCGCCAAAATTTTCAGAACCCAAATTGCTCTCTTTTATGGTGAGATAATACTCTGCTATTCTATCAATCCGCTCGTTTTCCAAACTCTGATAATAAGATAGAAAAAAACGGTGCTTATTCGCTTGGCTGGTTTTGCTGCTATCGCGGCGGATTTTTTGTCGGCTGCTGTCGCCAGATATGCTAAAAGAAGCGGCTATCATCCCCGTTTTGAAATCGTCCTTCTCCATACCCTGAAAACGCGAGTATAAATTAAGCACATAATTAAATAGTCCAGTGTCATTGCTGCCATCTTCGGGCACCAAAGAAAAAGAAGACAAATTATAATTGCCCAACAACTCTAACTGCATTCTTTTGTTAATATCAAAAATGATATTGGACTGAATATCTACAAAATTGGGCACATATTCGCCCCGTATAGCTTGAGAATTGAGTAGATATTGGGTTGTTTTGTACCTTGCGCCCAAGGTTGCGCTGACGCGACGATGCAAACTCAACCGTTTGTTGCCCCCCACATAGGCCTGTGCGCCCAGCAGCGAAGCGCCAAAAGAAGATTCAAACTTGCGATTGGGGCGGCGATATTTAACATCCAACACAGAAGACATTTTGTCCCCATATTGGGCTTTGAACCCGCCATTGGAGAACAGCAAATTATCCAACATATCGGGATTGGGAAAAGTCAACCCCTCCTGCTGCGAAGCGCGGATAAGCAAAGGGCGATAGATTTCAAACCCGTTGACATAGATTAAATTTTCGTCGTAATTGCCCCCGCGCACAGAGTATTGGGAGGTCAATTCGCCCCCTGTGCCAGCAGAAACCCCAGAAGCCATAAATTGGAGCATAGATTCCAGATTGCCCGTAGTATTGGCTAAAGTTTGAAAATCCTCGCGGCTGATAACTTGTGCATCCCGTTCGCGGTTGCCTTCTACCACGATTTCAAACTCTTGAGTTTCGGATAATACGATATCAGGAATTTTATACACTTCGTTGGCTTCCAACTCTAAAACGGCGGTGGTTCTTGATTTATACCCAATAAAAGAAAATCTAAGTTGAAATCTGGTATTGGAAGGCACACTTATTTTGAAAGTACCATCCACTTCTGCACCTACCCCATCGCGTTCTTTACCCTCTATGAGCAAAATAACGTTGGCAAATGAAAGCCCTTCGTCCAACTCATCTTTAACCGTACCCTTGACAATGGCTAAATTTTGAGCTACAAGAGGACTTATACAAAAGATTAAACAAATATAAATTAGCAAATCAGATAATTTTAACATTATTTTTTATTTTTTGATAGCAACAACGAATAAAAGCGGCGCAAAGATAGTTTTTTTATTTTTTTTTAGCTTTTTTATCCCATAAACTTAGTTTTAAAGCCAATTTTTTTCAAAACATTTGCACAACTTAAAAATAAAGCCTATATTGCGCCCGAAAAATAAACATATTGAATATTTTGTTATACTCCGATTTAAAAACAACTAAAAACAAACCAAATTATGCGTATTAGTTCAAAAATTGGCCGTCGCCCTGAAGACTTAGGCAATTTGAAATTTCAGGCCATGCGCGGCATCACCAAACGCGCACTGAAAAAATTCGAAAGATTGTCCAGCAAAGAAAAACCTATGCAAGTCATGGTTAATGCAGAATATGATTATCCTGACAAGAAAGCTATGTGTTTGATTATTTTTGGGAGATGGAATGCAGCTTGGAAAAATTTTGCCCGCAATGAAGTGGCAAAATCGGATTTAGGTGCCATTGGCCGAGCTTACTATGCGGGCGTAGGTGAAGATGGCAAGAAAACTATTCAAATAGATTTAGCCAAAGGCAAGGCGAAAAACAAAAGTAGCAAAATTTTACGCACACTCAAAAAGCTAATCCCTACCACTATGTACAAAATCCAGTTTGGGCTAATGGACGAAATATCCCTAAGCAACTTGGAAGCGCAAGCTGAAAGTGAGCCTGAGGATATTGACTTGGAAGACGAAGATGAAGCAGACGAAGTGGAAGATACTGGCAGGGTAGAATTAGATGCCAAATTGGATGCTGGCAAATTGTTGGAAAACAACCTCCGCGAACTATCAGGTATGGTTGCTCCTTTCAAAAAACAAATCCAAAATAATGAGCAACACGACGAAGTAGAGGTCGAAAATATGATAGAGTTTTGTGAACAATGCTTGGAAATGTACGATGAAGCGGATAAAACGGTGCAAAAGAACTTTGAAACAAAAATTAAACAAGTCAAACAAATCCGTGACTTTGCCACCAATTTATTAAAAACGAAAAAATAAATATCCCATAATATTGGGGTTTGGCATAAAAAAAGCTATTGCAATTCAGATTGCAATAGCTTTTTTTTATGTGTTTTGTAGCCAAAAATTCTTTTTTATAAAAACAAAACCATCTAACGACGGCGCAAGGTTTCCGCATCTATGCTCAAATTGGATAACAACACGCTGCGTTCTTTCATCTTGTTTTTGGGCAAGGATTTTAAGGCTTCAATTTGTACAAATTCAACCACTGTGACAAAATCGGGTATTATAGCCAAATCAAACTCATCATTTGCATAAGTTGCTTGATAGACAATATCATTTTTAGCGTTTTTCATCACAAGTTGATAACGGACAATATCGTGTTTGGCTGGTATCGGCAGCAGCCCCTTTTGATTGTTGTATATACTTTTCAACTTGATTTTTTGCCAAAAAGCCCGCCCATAAGTTTGGATAGCAAAAGGTTGTAAATAAACCCGCTCGCTATTGCGCAAGCGTCCCAATATCTGCGTATATTCTACCAACAACAACGAATCTGTAGAACGAGCACCCAAGCTAGGCAACTGTTCTATTTTAAATTCTGGGTCTATTTTTTCCCAAAATCGCGGGGGCTGGTCTTTGTACAAAGTAATCAATCTAATATCATAACTTATCTGCGTTTTGGGCAATTGTTTTAGGTTGTTGAGCGCTGTGCTATCTGGATAAAGTTCAGCAATATGCAGTTTTTGCCTTATCTTAGGTTCTTTTTTTGCCCTATCATTGCCACCGAGAGGCGCCAAAAATCGAGTGTTGGCTCTAATTAGGCTGTCTTCTTCCACTTTTTTGCGCACGGTGATGGTATGCACGTGTTGCGACATAGCAGAAAAAGGATTTATACCAAACAAACAAACCGATAAAAAAAATTTAGAAATGTGTTTTTTCATAAGCAATAATTTTTTTTAAGATTAGGCAATTATATTTTATTTATGCACAACAAAAACAAATAGCAGCAAATCAGCTAAAACATTAGTTATTAGATAACAAAGTAGCTTTCAAAAAATCATCAATATCGCCATCCAACACCTTTTTGATGTTGGAAGTTTCGTGCTGGCTACGATGGTCTTTTATCCTACGGTCGTCCAACACATAACTGCGGATATGATTTCCCCATTCAATTTCAGTTTTAGTAGCTTCTATAGCCGCCTTAACTTGGTTGCGTTGAGCAATTTCCAACTGATATAATTCAGATTTCAACAATTTAATCGCTGTTTCTTTGTTTTGGTGTTGAGAGCGTTCCTGCTGGCACTCTACCACTATACCTGTAGGTCTATGGGTAAGCCTTACCGCAGATTCGGTGCGATTGACGTGTTGTCCGCCTGCACCGCTTGCGCGAAAAGTATCCCAATCTATATCAGCCATATTGAGTTCTACCACTATGCTATCATCCACCAAAGGTTGGACAAAAACGGCAGCAAAAGTAGTCTGCCTTTTATTTTTAGCATTAAAAGGGCTGGGGCGTATAAGCCGATGCACTCCATTTTCGCCTTTGAGCCAACCATAAGTAAAAGCAGCATCTATTTGCAAAGTTACTGTTTTTATCCCAACCTGTTCGCCACTTTGTCGGCTAATTTCTTGCACCATATAACGGTGAGACTCCGCCCACATCACATACATTCTACACAGCATTTCAGCCCAATCACAACTCTCTGTTCCCCCTGAGCCAGCCGTAATTTTGAGCAGACAACCCAAAGCATCTTGAGGTTCGGCAAATGATTTTTGCAGCTCCAAATCAGCAATCTGTGTTTCCGTTTGCTTCAATTGAATCTCTACCTCTTCGGCAGATACTTCATTTTGCGAATAAAATTCTAACAACACAGACAAGTCCCCTGTATTTTGTACAATAAGCGCAAAATTTTCTGTATTTTTTTCCAAATCGGCGATTTTTTTGAGTTGAATTTGAGCCTGTTCAGGTTTAGACCAAAAATCAGGGTCTAAACTTGCCTTTTTGAGCTCTTGGAGTTGTATAATTTGATTGTCAACGTCAAAGACACCTCCCCAAAACTTGCACGCGAGCAGACAAGTTTTTGAATTGTTCGAAATAAGAAGTCATTTAAAATAATATTTTTGAAAAAATAAAAAATACGCTAAAAAAAATATAAGGTGAAAAAATATGCTAACTTTGCAGCGTTTTTGGATAATTTCAACCATCAAACTATTTAATTATCTCTAATTTCCCAACCTACAAATCTATGCAGCACGTTATAAAATGGGTATTGGTCTCGCTACTGCTACTAACCCACATACTAGCAAGCAACGCCCAAAAGAAGCATAAAATTTTATTGTCAGAATCTATTTTTTTTGAATCAGGAAGTTCCAAAGTACAAGACAAGTATAAATTCCCCCTCCAGCAAGCGGTTGATTTATTAAAAAGTAACGCTCAAGCCAGCCTTTGGTTACATGCCCATACAGATTCGGTGGGTACAGAAAAAGATAATGAGCTATTGTCCTACCAACGCGCCTTAGCCGTAGAAGGTATTTTATCCCAATCTGGAATAGATACCAGCCTATTGGATATAAAAAGCTATGGCGAGTATAGCCCTTTGGCAGACGATGGCAGCGAAAAAGGAAGGGCTGAAAATAGGCGTGTGATGATATATGTGGTGATACCTTTCAATGAAGCCGATTTTTACCCCCAAGCTACCCTAAAAGGTAAAATTGTAGATGCCCAAACACAAATGCCTGTGTCCGCTATGATAGTCTTATCCTATCTGGGAGGCAAAGATACGATATTTAGCAATGAAAAAGGTGAATACGAGCAAATTTTTAACAAAATAACCAATGTTGAGGCAAGAGTTTATGCTAAAAATTATTTTTTTGTATCCAAAGTGGGCGTTTTAAAAGATAAAGAGGTTTATTTTTTAAATTTTGGGTTAGAAAAAGCTTCTATTGGTGGGAAAATGCTATTTCACGACTTGTACTTTGAAGGTGGCACCGCCCAATTACTGCCAAGTTCGGCAGCAGCTATAGAATCCATACTTACATTTATGCGTTTGAATGATGATTTTAGGGTAGAAATTGGCGGGCACATCAACCGCCCCAACTCCCCCGCTGTAGAAGAAAGCAGCAGTTCATTCCAATTATCACTCAATCGCGCCCGTGCTGTTTATGATTATTTGATAAAAAACGGCATAGCAGCAGAGCGGCTAACTTTTAAAGGGTATGGCAATTGGCAAATGATACATCCCAACGCCAAAACCTTATTGGAAGAACAAATCAATAGACGAGTGGAACTAAAAATAATAGAATAACGTTAAAAAATCGTTAAAAATTAGGCTTTGTTTAAAAAAACACAAACACTAACGGTAATACTTTAAACATTTTAATCATAAAGAACTCAAACACAACAAACATTTTCCCTATGAGAAAAATAAAATTACTTCTTTTTGCTTTTTTAACCTCCATAGCATTCTCATCAATCAATGCCCAAGTATACTTGGATAGAGACGACTTGGCTGCATTAACTTATTTGGAATCACAAAGTTTTTTAAGCCTCGGTACGTCCGCATTAGCCAGCAATAGCATTGGGGTCTCTATTGGTGCGGCTTTAGGCTCGGAAGGCATATTTTTAATCCCTGACCCAACATACCCTGACTCTGTGCGAGTACGCAGATTGGAATTGTCGGGAAAAAGAGCCACAGGTTCATTACTACCTCTTGGCAATTTGCGGGAGATTTTTGTAGGGGATAGACTATCTAATCTTAGTCATTTGGATTTATCCAATAATATGCTCAATGGCGACCTTCCTCCCCCCTTCGCTTATCTTGAAGACAACCTTAACAATTCCCTTGTATATCTTAATTTAAGCGATAATAGGATTCAGGCCAACCCCAACAATACCCCTCCGACCAATGCATTAGCTGAAGCTATCACAAATTTCCGACAGTTGGATACACTTTTAGCGAATGGTGCTTTTCGATTCACTTTCCCCTTTCCCACTTTTAGCGTAGTATGGGATAGCATATTAACAAACTGCCCAAGGCTTAGCGTATTAGATTTGAGCAATAACAATATGCACGATTTGAATAATGGTCTTCGTTCCATTAGTATGAATACACCAATATCCAATTCGGTTACTACTTCGTTGAAAACATTTATTTTTAGAAATAACGGGCTACAAGTTTTAGGACCATTGGATAGCGTGAGCGGCCTGGGGGTAGCTCTTTTTGATATATTTCCAAATATTGAACATATAGACTTATCTAATAACAATTTGGTGGCTTATCCACGCCCTAGCAATGGCAGTTATTATGATGGGTTAGTTAACTTGAAAAAAATAGATTTAAGTGTTAATACAGACCCAGCTCCCATACGGTCACAAATTGAATTGCCTATGCCTTTAGTTTGGTTTATAGGAAAACAACTCCGATTTATGGCTGGTAATGGTGCAACTAATGTCAATCGGCTTCGTTATATAGATTTTAGCCGCTCGCAATGGAAAGAAATGATAATCAACGAATATGTTAGTCTGCCTTACAGCCAAATAGGAGATGGCAACTTAGACCTACTACCCACATTTTTCCCTAATTTAGACACGCTAAGAGTTGATAACAACAAGCTGAAATTTAAAGATTTGGTAGCTATGGCTCGTATGCTAAAACTACAAACCAATGGATTTGGACACTATGATTTGATAGCCAACAATTCTAGTTTTGTATATGCGCCCCAACAGACCACATTGGGTATAGGTGGTGTGCGTCGCACGCCCGAAAATCGCAGAATAACTTTGGGTTTGAACAAAGATTTAGATAATGTGGATGAAATAGAACCCAGCAATGGATATGGTGCTAATGGTGCCCTTGCCTCTTTTCTGAATGCTAATCAAAACACTTACATTTTTCGTTGGAGAAAAGATACTACCTTGAATGTTGTTGATGGTATAAATCATGTAACCTTATTTTCTATCAAATCACCAGCCATAATTAGAGGAAGTGTAAACACACTCAGCAATTCTATTGATACAGCCATAAGTTCTTCATTTAATGGCATCCTCTCCAATAGCCCAGTAAGAAACGCTTTCAATTCAGCCAAAATTTCGGGTATAAATGGACAAATGCAAATCAGATTGACTATGGACAGCACCAATCTCAACCAAACGTTTATTTATGGAATTGTCAAAAATGACAAATTTCCTGGTTTAGAATTGCCTATATTAGAAAAGAAAATTATGTCGCAAGGCTGCTATGATGCGAGAGGGCGCGAAATCCATTGCCAAGAGGTAGCCGTAGAAAAAGAAGACTCTGTTAGCCAAGCCAGTATGGAAAGCCACATGAAAAATGATTATGGCCCAGAAGCAGAGCTAATTGATGATTGTGTTTGCGGTAAATTGCAAGTTTGGGCTTGGTCAGACACTTTCCGCCAAATTCAGATGGAAACTAACGGACGAACTACTGTCAGCCAACCCAGCACCCAAAGCCGCCCAGGGCTAAAAAGTGCTGACCACAACTACCCTTTTACAAGCATACAAAGCACGTCTGACCCCAACCCCAACTACACAGAAGCCTTGCGGGTAGCAGACCCAGCCAACACCCGTGCTTTACTAGCTATTATAGATTCGGGGACTGACCCTGACCATCCCCAAATGGCAAGACAAATCAAATCGAATTCAAACGAAATAGCATTTAACAATACTGATGATGACGGTAACTGTGAAATAGACGATTTGTTAGGTTTCAATTACTTTAATAGAAATGGTAAAATGTATGACGACCACGGACACGGGACAGCGGTTGCGGGTATAGCAGTGGGCAAATCAACCCCTAGTCTTAGCCCGCAAAATGATAGTGCTATGTTTATATTGCCGATAAAATATACCAATCAATATGACGAAGGCACTTCTTTTCAAGCATCTTGCGCCATTTATTACGCAGCTGTTTACAATAAAGATGAAAGTACAGGCACCATAAACGCCAACAGTAGCCCAGTGAGAGTCATCAATGCAAGTTGGGGATATAATGGGCTATCTTGTACAGTGCTAAAAAATGCTATCCAATACGCGCAAGACTCAGCCAATATATTGTTTGTGTGCGCTGCTGGCAATGATGCAGCCAATTTGGACACATTCCCTCATTATCCTTCCAATTATCCAGTAGCCAACATACTAGCTGTCACTGCTGTTGATGCTAATTTTCAGCTCTCCGCTTATGCCAATAGAAGCGCTTCCCACGCTGATATAGCCGCTTTCGGTACTTATACCCAAACCTTACAACCTACAGATACATTAGGCAATAATCCTTATAATAATACCGCCACACAAGGCACTTCATTTGCCACCCCTATGGTAGCGCGCGCTGCTACAATTTTGGCTTATGAATTTCCAAACGCCAACTATTGTGACTTAAAAGCAGCGCTGATAAATTCTGCTGTAGCCTTACCCAATGCAGATAGCAATTTTATCCGCGCCAAAGGATATGTCAATTTGGACGCTGCGCGCATTTATATGCGTAACATCGCATTAGGTCAATCAGTTTGTGATACGTCAGGTGCTATTTCTGTGGTTTTGTCAGTAGACGAAGCCAATCCAGCCCAAAAATCTTGGTATAAATTATACCCCAATCCAGCCCAAAACAACTTGAATGTTGAAATTTGGGGAGAAACAATAAACGAATCGCTGCTTATTTCTATCATTGATGCCAAAGGGTTGTTGATTGCTAGCCAAGTTTTTGAACGCAATGCTAACCTAATCACCATTCCTATCCAAAACCTTGCGCAAGGATTGTATATTATACAAATTAAATCCTCAAAAGGTATCACAACAGATAAATTTATCAAAATGGACTAAAATTTTATCTCAACTGTCCAACAACTCACAAAAGTGGTGATGTTACGGCATCGCTACTTTTTTTTTAGCAATTTTTCCCCCTTTTTACCAACTGAATTTTTTTTATATGAATAAAATTATATTTCTTTTGTTTTTGGCAGTTCCTTTTGTCAGTTATGGGCAAAACTACGAACAGCTTTTGCAACAAGCCCAACAGGAAAAAAATTGGAATAATTATCTCCAAATAGCGATAAACTATACAGATAATTTACTCAATACACAACAAAATAATCTAGCTGCCCAACAGGCCGAAACTTGCTTATCCGTTCTATCCCAAAATCAGCCCAAACCTTCAGTAGAGTTGGCCAAATTGAACAAAAATGCGGCTATTGCTTTCTACTCGCTAGAAAACGACCCCAAAGTGCTGTTTTTTTTGCAAAAAACGTTGGCTATAAACGAAAATCTAAGCCCCAACGCTCCCGAACTCGCCCGCGATTATGCCAATATCGGACAAATGCAAACCAAACTTCAGCAGGCTAAAACAGCGATTAAAACGCTAAAAAAAGCTGAAGAATTGCTAAAGCCCAAACCAGACAAAGAGCTTATGGCTTACATATACAGCCAGCTCTGTTTGGCTTATGCAGAAGCCGACAATTTCAACGACGCGATTAGCACAGCCAATTTAGCGGTTAGTTCGTCCGAAGAAGCATACGGCAACAAAAGTTTGGATTACGCTATCGCTTTGCTCAATAAAGGGGCTGTTTTGCAAAAAATGGATATGCCTGAAGAAGCCATTAATAGCCTACAAAAAGCAAAAAAGATATTTTTAGGATTACAGCCTTCAGATTATACAAATTATCACATAGCCAACGAGCAAATTGGTACGACGTTCCAAAAGTTATTTCTCAATGATTATAAAAAAACCAACTTTTTGGATTCGGCTTTAGTATATTTTAACGTCAATCTGATGTACGATAAGAGCTATTTACCAGAAAGCAGCCCCATTATATTCAATGCCTTCTTAGCTACAGCTCAAACCTATTTAACCAAAGACGGTTACTTATTCAAGACCGACAATTCAGATAGGATAAAAATTTCGCTCAAAGCAGCAGAAGCCGAACTCACAAAATTAAATTTACCAGCCAAAAGTACGATTAAAGCTGAATTTTATAAATTTTTGGGTATTTACCAACTCTACAACTTAGCCCCAAGCGAAGCTTTAGCACCCTTTCAAGCGCAAATCATAAGCCTTATTGATGGTTTTGAAGATAATAATATAGATATTTTGCCTCAAGAAGCTAACTTTGCCAATTGTATAGCTTTATACCAACTTACAGGGGCTTTGGGCTGGAAAGCTAGAGCGCATTATGAATTATATTTACAAAACAAAAACCCCCGCCAGTTGGAATTGGCCTATCAAACTGTACTTGTAGGGGATAAATTGGTGAATTATATCCGCAAAAATGCTGTAGGCGCTAAATCATACTTAAGTGCTGCAAGTGTGGATAATTACGAATTTGCTATAGCCATCTGTTTAGAACTATTTGCCAACAGCAAAGAAGAAAAATATAAACATCAAGCCTTTTATTTTGCCGAAAAAAGCAAAGCCTTAGGCTTATTGGAAGCGTTCCAAAACAGCAAAGCCCAACAATTTGCAGGCATTCCGCCCGCTTTGATTGAGAAAGAAACTGAGCTAAAATTAGCCATTAGCGACTTAGAGCAAGAACTTTTTGCCCTTTTGCCAAAAAAAACCAAAGATTTATTGCCTCAAATCAACGCTTTGCAAACCCAAATTGGCGAAAAAAAGGCAAACTATGAACAATTTTTGCAACAGTTGGAAAAAGAACAGCCTCAATATTACCAAATCAAGCACGAATTAAAGCTGTTGAATGTAGAAGATACGCGCAAAAATTTGGCTGAAGACCAAGCAATCATCGAATACTTTATGGGTACAGAAGCTGTTTATATTTTTAAAATTAGCAAAAAAGAGTTTGAAATCAAATCGTGGGTAATCAAAGGGAATAACTTACGCAAACAAATAGCCGATTTTCGCGAATATATCTATGGATACTATTTAGGCTCAGTAGAACAATCTGAAAGCTCTTATGCGAATATGTCCAGCCGCTACGCTGAATTGTCCCATCAATTGTATCAAAATCTTATCGCGCCAATCTCGCCTTTACCCAAACGTTTGGTGATTATACCTGATGGTGCTTTGGCTTACCTACCTTTTGATGCGTTGCTGACAAGCCCAGCCGCTGACGGCAAACAGTTTAAAACCCATAACTATCTGCTGTTGCAACACGCTATTTCTTACTCTTATTCGGCGACTTTGCTGCAAGAAATGCAAACCAAAACTTTTGATAAAAAAAGAAGCAATTTGTTGGCCTTTGCCCCCTCTTTTGGCAAAGAAGAATCAGCAGAAGTACGAGGCAAACGTTATGACCTTTCTCCCCTTACCTTTAATGTGCCCGAAGTACAAGAAATAGCCAAAATTCTAAACGGGGGCGATTTGTATATCAACAAAGAAGCAAAAGAAGAAACGTTTAAACAATTGGCTGGCAATTATCGCATTATTCACTTTGCTACTCACGGTATGGCCAACAATGACCACCCCGATTATTCGCTTTTAGCCTTTGCAGAAATTGCTGACGACAAAGAAAATGAGTATTTGTACATCAACGATTTATATAATATGAAATTGAACGCGGATTTGGTGGTGCTTTCTGCTTGCGAAACAGGCATAGGCAAATTATCTCGCGGCGAAGGGGTACAAAGTTTGGCAAGAGGTTTTTCTTACGCTGGGGCTAAATCTATATTTACCACCCTTTGGAGTGTCAATGACTTAGCCACCTCTAAAATTGTGGCTCAATTTTATAAATACTTAGCTCAAGGCAAAACAAAAGATGAAGCCTTGCAACTGGCCAAAATTGATTATATCAAAGCCGCCAACAATAATTCTGCCAATCCTTTTCTGTGGGCACCCTTTATATTGATAGGCGATACCAACGCTATGCCTGATATAGTAGCAAGTTCTATAGGTTTATATCTAATAATAGCTGCTACTGGGCTGGCTTTGTTGGCTATACTTTGGTGGGCTAAACGCAAAATGGCAAAAATAGAAAGATAATCAAAAAGATAGTTTTTATAAAAAAAGCCCCCTCTCGCAAGAAAGGGGGCTTTTGTATATATAGAAAATTTAACAACACCAAATATCAGACCAGCATAGGCACTTCCATAATCAAAAATTCAGCGTTGGAAGCGGCTTCGATTTCAAAAGTTGAAACATCCCAAAGCCCCATCCCATCGCGGGGATTTAAAGTTTGCCCGCCTATATTGAGTTGGCCGCTGATGACGAACAAATAAACCCCGTTTTGTTTGGGCAAAACGAGATTGTAGCTGGCTTTATGCCCTTTATCAAAATCGGCAAGGTGGAAATAAGCATCTTGGTTTATCCAAACAGCTTCTTTATGAGTAGGAGAAACGACGAGTTGAAACTTATTCTTGCGGTCTTTGGCTTCATACACTTTCTGCTCATAATGTGGGCGTATGTTTTGAGCTTTTGGCAAAACCCAAATTTGTAACAACGTAACGTCTTGGTCGCTGTTGGGGTTCATTTCTGAATGTTGAACGCCTGTGCCTGCCGACATAATTTGTACCTCGCCTTTGCGGATAATTGCGGTGTTGCCCATACTGTCTTTATGCTGCAAAGCGCCTGTAAGCGGGATGGTGATAATCTCCATATTGTTGTGGGGATGCGTACCAAACCCCCGCGAGGGCGCAACCCTATCATCGTTGAGCACCCGCAACACCCCAAAATGCATCCGCTCTGGGTCGTAATAATTGGCAAAACTGAAAGTATGGCGGGCTTTCAGCCAACCGTGGTCTGCACCGCCGCGAGTATCGGCGCGATGTATAAGCATATTGGCTTGAATTTTCATATTTTGGTTGTAGATATTGGCAGGCGAATGTTCAAAACCCACTGTTTTATCCAACTCAGGGTTATCGTTAGGTTGGGGATTGGCATTGAGCGAATTGGTGAGCGAAAGCGCGCCCAAGCCCAAGGCTGACTTTTTTAAAAATTCTTTTCTGTCCATATTTTTTGGATATTAAACTGTTAATTAAAATACTTGTATATACAAACATTTCTATAAAAAAAAGGTTTAGCTTTTATGCTAAAAAAATATATAAGTAAGTAGACAAAAACAAAGTGAAAAATCGCGCGGAGCGCGTAACTACACCAATCCGTTGAGTTTCTACACTGTTTGAAGTGAGACGGAGCGCAGCTTTAGCAAGCGGAGCGAACAAGTTTGTAGAAACAAGGCGTTTTTGGTACTTTTTGCGCCTGCAAAAAGTACGAAGAAAAGAACGGCGAAGCCCTCACTGAAATTTTTAGGCGCAAGCCGTTAAGAAAATTTCCAAAACCCAAGTTTTTACTGAAGCATAAAAATTACTTCCATTTTGTTCAGTTACTTATTATCTAAAAATCGCGCATTTTTTCCAACAAAAGGTTTAATTGTATAGCTTCTTTTTCGGATAAACCCACCTCGTGTAATTTATTTTTCTCAAAATCTACATCTATTTTTTCCAGCAAAGCCAAACCTAATTCGCTAATTTCGGCTACCACCTCGCGCTGGTCTGATTGGGATTTGGTTTTTATAGCCAAATTTTTTTGGGTTAATTTTTCCATAATACGGGTAACATTAGAATTTTTGTCCAGCATACGCGAGCAAATTTCGCTCATACAGATGGCTTTTTGGTTTTGTCCCCGCAATATACGCAACACATTATACTGTTCGTGGCTAATTCCGTAAGGCTTAATAATATGGCTAGTGCGTGACCTTAATGTAGCGGCGGTAAAAAGTACATTTAAAAAAGCTTTATGGGCTTGACTTTGAAATTTTTCAGTTTTAATTTCGTCTTCCAATCGCATAAAAAAGGTATTGAGGTTAAAAAAAGTTATAGTTCTTGCCATTATAACAAAAAAATAGAAAATTGTTTATACTTTTGCGGGCTTTTTATCTCATCACATAGTTTTGCGCCATATTTCAACCCAAATTAAGCGCAACAATATCTATATTTATGGACAAACATTATTCAGGCTTTATCAATATAATAGGCCAACCCAATGTGGGCAAATCTACCCTTACCAACGCTTTGGTAGGCGAGCGACTTTCTATCATCAACAACAAACCCCAAACTACCCGCCACCGAATTATAGGCATAGTAAGCGGCGACGATTACCAAATGGTTTTTTCCGATACTCCAGGATTTATCAACAGCCCCCACTACAAAATGCAAGAAAAAATGAACGCTTTTGTAGAAACCAGCTTTGAAGATGGCGATGTGATGTTGTTGGTCATCGACCCTATGGAAATAGACGAACAAGTCAATGGGAAATTGTTAGAAAAATTGCAAAAAGCCCAATGCCCTGCCTTTTTGGTAATCAACAAAATGGATTTGGTCAGCCCCGAAAAACTGCAAGAAGTGCTAGATTTTTGGAAAGCCAAATTTGAATTTAAGCAAACTTTTACCGTTTCTGCCCTAAAAAAGCAAAATACAGAAAGTCTTTTTACCGCTTTGCGAGCAGCTTTGCCAGAAGGGCACGAGTTTTACCCCAAAGACCAACTCACAGACCGCCCCGAGCGTTTTTTTGTGGCTGAAATTGTGCGCGAAAAAATTCTGGAACTCTACCACCAAGAAATTCCCTATTCTTGTGAGGTTAATATCCACACTTTTAAAGAAGACCCCGACCAAAGCCGCAATTTGGTGAGAATTTATGCTTATATTTTTGTAACCCGCCAAACTCAAAAAGAGATAGTTATAGGCAAAGCTGGGGCTGCTATCAAGCGTTTGGGTATAGCTGCGCGCAAAGATATAGAAAAATTTTTGGAAAAAAATGTATTTTTGGAGCTAATTGTCAAAGTGCGTGAAGATTGGCGCGATGATGAACAAAGTTTGAAACGTTTCGGTTACGATAATTAGCAGAAATTTATCGCTTAGTTTTGATGTGCTTTGATAATTCTATATATCGTGCTTTTGCCCACCCCCAACTTATCAGCGACAGCCAACACATCATTATTATATTTTTGTAAATACGTTTGGATAATCTTCCATTCGTACTCTCTCATCGTCATCTCTTCGGTTTCTGAAATGCTAATAAATGTGGATTGGTAAGGCAACGCAGCTGACGCTTTTTGCAGTTTGAGGTCTTTGTCATCAATTAGCCCGTTATCGCAAAGCACAGAAGCCAATTCTATCAACGCCCGCAACTCGCGCACATTGCCCGCAAAAGGATAACGCAATAATTTTTCTTTAGCTTCGCGGCTTAATGCGGGGGGATTTTGGCGGTTGCTGCGAGCAAATTCGTGGATAAAATAATCCGACAACAACAAAATATCGTTGCCCCGTTCCCGCAAAGGGGGCAGATGAATAGGCAAACCCAATAATCTATAATACAGGTCTTCTCTAAATCTGCCCATTTTTACCCATTCCAATAAATTGCGGTGGGTGGCTACTATCACCCTGCAATCAAAAGAGATGGTTTTTGTTCCCCCTACCCGCACAAATTCGCGCTCTTGCAGCACCCGCAAAATTTTGGCTTGTAGCCTTAAATCCATTTCTGCTATTTCGTCCAAAAAAAGGGTGCCATTGTGTGCTTCTTCCAGCTTGCCAATTTTGCGATTGATAGCGCCAGTAAATGCGCCTTTTTCATACCCAAATAACTCACTTTCAATAAGTTCTGCTGGTATAGCAGCCATATTGATAGCCACAAAAGCCCCCTTTTTTTGCTCGGAATTATAATGGATGGTTTTTGCCACCACCTCTTTCCCTGTGCCTGTTTCTCCTGTGATTGAAACGGTAATGTTGGTTTTGGCGGCTTTTTTGAGCAGGGTATAAACCGCCTGCATAGACTCGCTTTGACCAATAAGGCTAGTTTCCAACTGAAACTTTTGCCCTAGCTCTTCTTTTAGCGTTTCTACCTCTTCGCTAAGTTGTTGATTATGAAATAGTTTTTGCATAATATGTGGCAAACGCTCTTTAATCTCTTCATTCTTTATCACATAATCATAAGCACCCATCTGCAACAGTTCCACAGCTGTAGCTATATCTTGCTGCCCAGAAATCACTATCACCCCTATTTGGTTGTTGACGCGCTTAATTTTTTCCAAAACCTCCTTGCCGGATATATCGGGCAGGCTATAATCCAATAATACAATGTGAGGCTGCAAATGCAACTTTTCTAAACATTCTTTTCCTTTTTTAAACCAATAAACGGTATAATCTGGATTCAACTCGGTTAGATATTTGAGCATTTTTCCATAAATTACATCATCTTCAACGATAAAAATAAGCTTGGAGTTAGATTTCGTTCTCATAACTTTAATAATAGTTTTAGTTATTGGCATACTGGGGAATATATTCCCATTTTGGAATAAAATTCCCATTTTAGGAATAAATTAAGTGTTTTAAATTATATAAAATGCTGATTTAAAACAACTTAATTTTTTGGCACAAAATTTGCTATTATTTCGGCATAGAATACAACAATAGACTAATAGGCTGTGAAGCTGCTAATGTTGAATAGGGTTAAAAAATGTAGTTTTTGGCGTGAAATTAGTTTCGCGCCTATTTTCAAAAATAAACAGCCGAAAAGGCATAAAAATAAACTCTTGCTGGGAAGCAACATACTTTTGTTAAAATGTAGATTTCATAGGGGTTGCAGCGTTGGGACAAAATCCTTGCGCTGCATTTTTTAAATAAGTAAATGATATTGCTTATTCCACAACAGAAAGTTTTGAAATGTGAATATAAGAATTATTTTTCTCGCTGGGAAGCGACACACTGTTAAAATGTAGGTTTCATAGGGGTTGCAGCGCGTTGGTTAAGTCCTCGCGCTGCATTTTTTTTGTTAAAATTTTATAAAAATAAACAAAATTTGCTATTTTTTGCAACATTTTGGTTTAAAAAAGCGAAAAAAGGCTATTTTTGCCGCAAAGATATACATTTTTCAATAATTCCCAATTTGGGATAAAATAATTTAGAAGAAAATGCCCGAATTTATCCACGTACATTCACACACCCAATTTTCGCTCTTAGATGGAGCTGCCGATATAGGCAATATGATGGACAAAGCGGTAAAAGATGGGATGAAAGCCGTAACATTGACCGACCACGGGAATATGTTCGGCGCGTTCAAGTTTGTAGCCGAAGCGGAAAAAAGGGGGATAAAGGGGATTGTGGGTTGCGAATTTTATATCGTAGATGACCACAGCCGCAAAGATACCAAACGCCCCGTGCGTTACCACCAACTTTTATTAGCCAAAAACCAACAAGGGTATAAAAATTTATCCAAACTCTGTTCTATTGGGTTTATAGATGGGATGTTTGGCAAATTCCCCTGTGTGGATAAAAAATTGATAGCTCAATACAGCGAGGGGTTGATAGCGACGAGCTGCTGCATAGGGGCGGAAATTCCCCAAGCGATTTTGGCTGGCGATTTGGAAAAAGCAGAGAATTTATTGCGCTGGTGGGTCGATGTGTTCGGCGAAGATTATTACGTAGAATTGCAGCGGCATAGAGGTTTGGAGAATATAGATAAAACGGGCATTTCGCAAGAGGATATTAACCAACAGCTGATTTTGTTCGCCAGAAAATACAATCTCAAACTCATCGCCACCAACGACTCCCATTATGTGGATGAAGAAGATTCGTTTGCTCACGGCATTTTGCTTTGTGTCAATACAGGGGACAAAATAGCCAACGAAAAACGGTTTAAATTCCCCAGCAACGACTTTTATTTCAAAACCCAAGCCCAGATGAGCGAGCTATTCGCCGATGTACCCGAAGCTATAGCCAATACGATGGAAATTTACGATAAAACGTATATGCCCAAGCTCAAACAGGATATAATGTTGCCCTCTTTCCAACTGCCGCAAGGATTTTATAACCAGTTTGATTATCTAAAATTTTTGGCTTATCAGGGTTCAAAAGCGCGCAGTCGTTACGGTGCTTTGACTGAAGAGGTTAAGCAGCGATTGGATTATGAGTTGGGGATTATCCAAAAAATGGGCTTTGAGGGCTACTTTCTCATCGTGCAGGATTTTATGAACGCAGCGCGGGAAATGGGGGTCGCGGTAGGCCCAGGGCGGGGTTCGGCTGCTGGTTCGGCTGTAGCTTTTTGTTTGGGGATTACCAACATAGACCCGATAAAATACAAGCTACTTTTCGAGCGTTTTCTAAACCCCGAGCGGGTATCAATGCCCGATATTGATATAGACTTTGACGATTACGGGCGGCAAGACGTAATTGATTGGGTGGTGGATAAATACGGCAAAAACCAAGTCGCGCAGATTATCACCTTTGGTACGATGGCGGCTAAGTCTTCTATAAAAGATGTAGCTCGTGTATTGGATTTGCCTTTGGCTGACTCCAACCGATTGGCTGGATATGTGCCCACCAAAGCGGGGACGAAGTTGGCTAAATTACTCAACAAAACCAACGCTGAACTGGCTGAAGAGTTTGATAAGCAACCTGAAGAGTTAGAAAATATAAAAAAATTGCGAGAAATCGCCAACCAAGACAACGAAGAGGGCAAAATTATCCAACAAGCCAAGCGTTTGGAGGGTTCTGCTCGTAATACGGGCATACACGCGGCAGGAATTATCATCGCCCCCAAAGATTTGACCGAATGTATACCCATTTGTACCTCCAAAGAAACTGAATTATTGGTTACCCAATTTGACGGTTCTGTGGTGGAAAGCGCGGGAATGTTGAAAATGGACTTTTTAGGGTTGAAAACCTTATCCATTATCAGAGATTGTATAGAAAATATCGTGTTGAGATACGGCGAAGAGGCTAGAATTGACCCCGACCTTATCCCTTTTGACGATTTGAAAACTATGCAGTTGTTCCAAAGAGGCGATACGGTGGGCATATTCCAGTTTGAGTCTCCAGGTATGCAAAAATATCTGAAAGAACTTTGCCCCACGCATGTAGAAGACCTTATTGCGATGAACGCGCTGTATAGACCAGGCCCTATGGATTATATACCAAGTTTTATCGCGCGGAAAGCGGGAAAAGAAAAGATAGAATACCCTCACGAGTGGTTGGAGCCGATATTAAAAGATACTTACGGGATTATGGTCTATCAAGAGCAAATTATGCAAGCGGCTCAAGTGATGGCAGGCTACTCGTTGGGGCAAGCGGACATTTTGCGCCGCGCTATGGGTAAGAAAAAGAAGGAAGAAATGGACAAACAATCCGCTACCTTTATCGCAGGAGCTACCCAATTGGGGGTTAGCGAAGCTCAAGCTGTAGCAACGTTTGAGATTATGACCAAATTTGCCGCTTATGGTTTCAATAGAAGCCACTCCGCCGCTTATTCGGTTGTTGCTTACCAAACCGCCTATCTCAAAGCCAACTATCCAGCCGAGTATATGGCTTCGGTGCTGACCCACAACCGCAACAGCACTGAAGATGTCAACTTTTTCTTATCAGAGAGCAAAGCGCAAGGTATTAGCGTTTTGAACCCAGACATCAACGAAAGCAACGCAGATTTCACCGTGAATAAAGAGGGAAAAATCCGCTTTGGACTTTCAGCCCTCAAAGGCGTGGGCGAGGGTATGGTAGAGGAGATTTTGGCAGCGAGAAAAAATAACCCGTTCAAAACTATAGGCGATTTCGTCCGCCGTGTCAATGCCAAAGTGGTGAATAAAAAATGTATGGAAGCCTTAGCCTACAGCGGCGCGTTTGATAGTTGGGGTATCAACAGAAGCCAATTTTTTCATATAGCAGACAAAGAAAATTACATCAGCGTTTTATCCGCTTACGCCAGCAGCTACCACAAACAATTGAGCGATACGCGCAATTCCCTTTTTGGGGCGAGCAGTATGGAAAATATGATAAAAGAACCCTTGCCCCCCAAGTGCGAGGAATGGGGTTTGATGGAAAAATTGAAAAAAGAGCAGGAAGTTATGGGCATTTTCCTAAGTGGACACCCGCTCAACGATTACCAACTAGAATACAAACGCTTTGCTACCCCGATGATAAACATAGAACAGCATAAGGATAAAACCGTAGTGATAGCGGGCGTGGTTACCTCTATAGAACACCGCACCAGCCAAAAAGGTACAGGCTTTGGCAAAATTGTGCTAGAAGATTATGAAGGCAAAATGGAACTTATGCTGTTTAGCGAAAATTATCTAAAGTTTAAAAATTTTATGGAGCCCGATGCTATCCTTTGCGTAAAGGGTAAATATAAAAAAAGCTGGAAGGGAGACTCTTACGAATTTGCGGTGGAAGAAATTAGACTGTTAGAATCCGTCGGACACGACAAAATGCGCCAAATTACCCTGAAAATATGCTTGGAAGAATTGAATGAGAAACTTATCCAAGCGTTAGACAAACTCACCCAGCGTTATAGGGGCGAAAAGTTATTGGCTGTGCAACTATATTCAGAAAATGCTCAACTTTTGCCCATAGATTATATCGCTTTTAAGCGAAAAATTGATATAAATAATGCCCTTGCACAAGATTTAGAGCGACTTTTGTTAAAATACACCGTTCATTAAACAAAATATGCACCTTTTTTTGAAAAAAAATGATTATTTTTAAAAAAAATTGTATCTTTGCACAACCATTTGCATTATTTTTGCATCTGAACAAAGACGAAACATTTTATTTCACCAACACACTACAATTCCACTATGAACAAATTGCATCTCGCTTTTATGGGCTTGGTTTTTATCGGACTTTGCTCTTTCGGCTTTTGGACAGCCAACGAAGCCCCCCCTGTTGATAAAGTTTTATACCAACGCTACTTGGATAAATTTAAAGAGGTAAAACTACCCCTTGTTATCGACAACAAGTACATCAGCAGCGGTATCAAAACCCGCCCAGAATTGGGTAATGAGTTCAAAAATTTTATCCCTTCCTTGGCGCGTGGCTATATGAGCCGTATGGGACCAGATGACTTTAGCGCGGATGCTATCATCGTCAAAAGCAAAACTTTCAACGCGGTTTTATACGTGCAAGCTCCCAGCTATGGCGATAATAACTCTGTGGTACTTTCTACTATAGACAAAGACGGGAATGTTATCGCACAAGAAACTGTAGCTTATAGCTATGATGACAAAAGTTATCAATCTGCTGTTATCAACGCTGACTTGAGCATCAACAGCAAAACCTACGATGACGCACTCACCAGCACCGACAAATACCAAATCAATGCTGACGGCTCTATCAGCAAAAATGGAAAATCAACGGGCAAAATGACCGAACCCGCTATTGATTTCTTGTATAATTTGGATAATAATATGGATAATTTTTAATTTCCTATTACAAAAAGCCCCCACTTCAGTGATTGAAGTGGGGGCTTTTTTTGTGCTAAATTTACCCTTTTATGCGTTTTTCTGCAAAAAGCTAATTTCCCAATTTATATTCTCTCTGGCTTTAGAATTTAGCATCTCAAACTGGGGAGAGTAGAAAAAAGCCTCTCGTTGGGCGTATTTTTTCAAAAAATCTAACCTACCTCGAGTATAAATTTCATTATCAAAGGATAAAATATACTCCCGCCGCACTCCCTCGCAATATAATTGGTACAAATCCAACGGCGCAGCCAAAACGCTCAAATCCAAATCTAAAAACAGTTGAGTTTCAGCCTTTCCGTTCAAATTTTGATGCTGGGCTGTGGATAAAATGTAAGTTTGGAGTTGCGACATATCTTCATCAGAAAGCATTTTTTGCCAATGAGATAAAGCTATTTCCGCGCTCGCTGCTTCGTTATCTTTTCTAACGGGATTATAAACAATATCGTGGTAAAAAATCGCCAATTGGAACGGATATAACCACTCTTGAGATAAATTTAGCCCTTCCGACAACTTGATTAGGTTGAAAATATGGCTTAAATTGTGATAAAAACGCCCTTTTTCTTGGTAAGCATCCAGCCATTGTTGCGCCATTTGCAGCTTTTGGCTTGGGTTGATTGGATAAAATTGGCAGATTATATCCCATTTTTGAACCAAAAAATCCAACTCGTCGGCTGTAAGTTGGGCAGAAACTTTATAATTTTGATACATATTTTTTTTAGTGCAAAACGTTGATTATTAGCTAATCTACGCCTATATCTTCGTTCCAAAGTTGGGGTTTATTCTGGATAAAATCGCGCATCATCGATATGCACTCTTCATCCTGCAAGTTGATAACCTCCACCCCTTGCGCGCGCATAAACTCGCCCGTGCCGTGAAAGGTAGCATTTTCGCCCACGATTACCTTTTTTATCCCAAACTGCACTATAGCTCCAGCGCATAAAAAACAGGGCATCAAAGTAGAGTACAAAACCGTATTTCGGTAAGAACCCACCCGCCCAGCGTTCATCAAACAGTCAATTTCTCCGTGTGCTATGGGGTTGCCGTCCTGTACGCGTTTGTTGTGTCCGCGCCCTAGCAATTCTTCGCCCCGCACCAGCACAGAACCGATGGGAATTCCCCCCTCTTCCAACCCTTTTTTGGCTTCGTCTATAGCCATTTGCATAAATTTGTCCCGCATAATGTTGTATTTTTTATGTTTATTGATTTATTTTACTGACCTTTCGCAGTATATTTTTCATTTTTTTTTACAATTAGATTTTTGCAGTTAAATTTTCCTATATGCGCTCAATAGCGTGGGGTTTTATACCCCGCGCGCTGATAAATATTCTATAAAAAAATAGAAAATATAACATTTTTTACCATTTTTGTGCGTGGGGTATAAAACCCCACGCTATTGAGCACACACTGTTGTTTTTTTCAATCTACCAAATTTTTTCACTGCGAAAGGTCAGTTATTTTATTTTCCAATCGTATCTCCAGCCCGTTTGAGCGAAAGTCTGAAAATTGTGCCCTGCCCCACAGAAGAGTATTTTACAAAAATTTTACCCTTGTGGTATTCTTCAATAATCCGCCTGCAAAGGGATAAACCCAATCCCCAACCCCGTTTTTTGGTAGAAAATCCCGCCTCAAATACTTTTTTGTACAATTTTTTGTCCATACCCTTGCCTGTATCGGCAAAATCTATATGCACCCATTCAGTTTCAGGCACGATGCGGACGGTAATTTCCCCCTCACTATCCATAGCGTCTAACGCATTTTTCAACAAATTTTCTATCACCCAATCTATCAGCAAAGAGTTGGCATTAACCACAACCTCTTTATAATCAGCAGCTGGTGGAAAATCAAATCGAATTTTTCGGCTGGCGCGCTGGCGGATATAATCGTGATAGCGTTGCAAATTATCGCTAATGGTTACAGGTTGTAGTTCGGGTATAGCCCCAATTTTAGAAAAACGCTCTGCTACCACTTTCAACAGGTGAATATCTTTGCTAATTTCGTCCGCTGTCATCTCTAGCATATCTTTGGCATCTTCGTCTGTAGTGGTTTCTGCAGTAGCGCGTATATTATCCACCCAACCTATCAACGAGCTAATCGGCGTACCCAATTGATGCGCAGTTTCTTTGGACATTCCCACCCAAACCCGCTCTTGTTCGGCAGCTTTGGCAGCGTTCCAGGTCAAAAAAGATAATAAAACAAAGGCAGCCAACAACCCAATTTGTAGATAAGGGAACAAAACCAGCTGATTGATGAGATTAGAGCGGCGAAAGTAGAGATAATTTTTATAAAATTCTGTTTCTATAATAATCGGCTGTTGATTGAGGCGCAAATCGGCAACTTCTTGGGCAAAAAATACAGCATCTTTTTTCAAATCTCTACCCTTATAGTTGAGCGCGTCTATAATTTTGAACTCTTCATCCACCAAAATCATTGGAATGGTCGTATTCAGTTCTTGTATGCGGCTGTGCAAACTCAAATCGCAAACTGCTGCCGCTTCTTCGCTCATTGTGGTGATACTTTTTTGCGCTTGCGACCAAATTTCTGCCATTTTTTCCTCTTCTGATATTAACGATTGGCTTATAGTTTGGGTAAAATAGATGGAATAAGCCACCACGGCAGCCGCCAACATTAGCAAAAAAACACGCCATTCGCGCCTATAATAGAATGAAAGTGGTTTTGAAATAGCCATTGAGTTAGTGGTTAGTTATTAGTGGTTAGTTATACTAAAAAGTTGTTTAGTATTTATCAAATCATAAAAAAATAGCTCACGGATTTTGCGGATGGAACAGATTTTTACGGATTTTTTAGCCTAAAAATAAAAAATAAATCTGGCGGTATCTGTAAAAACAAAGTTCCGCGTAAGCGCATCCGTAAAATCCGTGAGCAAAATTATAATACTAAACAAGTTTTAAATTAAAAAAATAAGTGTGTAACAGCAGCCTAAATTAGGGTTAGAAAAGTATATTTTACTATAAAATTAGAAATACCTAACATTAATAAACTGCTTAAACCAATGTTTAGGTCGCTCAAACCAATGTTTAGGTCGCTTAAACCAATGTTTAGGTCGCTTAAACCAATGTTTGGGTCGCTCAAACCAATGTTTAGGTCGCTCAAACCAATGTTTAGGTCGCTTAAACCAATGTTTAGGTCGCTTAAACCAATGTTTAGGTCGCTTAAACCAATGTTTAGATTGCTTAAACCAATGTTTAGATTGCTTAAACCAATGTTTAGATTGCTTAAACCAATGTTTGGGTCGCTTATTTTTTAATATAAATCGTAAATTTTCTCCGCTTCGCGCTCACCAGAAAGAAAAGCTCCGTGCACAGTACCCCGATATTCGCCATCGGTATGTTCGCCTGCAAAAAACAGCTTATTTTCTACGGGCGTTTCAAACTCGGTAAAATCAGCCCTTGTACTTCCCAAAGCCGCAAAAGAGTAAGAGCCTCCAGCAAATGGGTCAGCAGTCCAGCGAGAAACTAATATATTGGTAGGATTTGGGATATTATTACCAAACATAATTCTCAATATAGCCATTATGTCCGTTTGTATTTGTGCATCTGTTTGCCCTTCCAAAGCAAGCCCATAATCGCCAAAACCAAAAGTCATCAATGCGTTTAAGTTCATAAACTTTTTCACATTTAGAAAATAAGGATACTGTCCTTTTATAGCTGAACAATAGCCAAAGTATTGAGTATCAACCTCCCAAAAAGTATTGGGAAAAACTAGTAGAATTTTATTGACAGAACCCATTTGCAAGCGATTGATTGCACCCAATTTGCTGCTGGGCAATGCTGGGTTAAATTGTACAGAATTGGCTTTTAACACCCCCAAAGGCAAAGTACAAATAACGTGCTTAGCGGTAAAAACTCCCCCATTTTGGGTGTTTACTATAGTATCAGTAGCGCTATAATCTATATTAGTGACGATTTGATTTAAACGCACATCTATACCTTCAGCCAAATGGTTGGCTATAGCATCATAACCATTGGGAAAAAGCACATCATCGCCGGGAAATACTTCATCCGCATCCCATCCTAATGATGAAAGCCGTTCTAAAGATGCTCCTGCATCAAACTCTGTATAAGCAGTAGCCATATACTGCAAAAGAGCATCGTTCAAAAAATTAGCCTGCACCTCTTCCATAGCTTGGCGAAGCGATTTTGTTTCTGTGGCGCGCTCTTTGCTGTCTTCCAAAAGGTCGTCGTATCGTGCCTCGTAGTTTTCTAAAGTTGTATCAGAGACTTCTGTGCCGTCTTGATAATAAACCTGCACACTGTCATCATCTGTGCGGTAAGTACTTGCACCCACCTCATCGGCTATTTTGCGGATGGGATTTTTTCGGCTCGGTCCGTGTATCCAAGACGCGCCCATATCAGCAGGCATTCCCAAACTTCTATCCGTCCAAACTCGCCCACCGATGCGATTGCGCGCTTCGAGAACGATGATATTGGTAAAATTCATCGCCTTAAGTTTATAAGCAGCCGATAAACCCGCTATACCCGCCCCCAAAATCAAAACTGGGTTGGGATTGGGGGGATAATTTTTTTTACAACTTTGCAAAGCAGGAGATAACAACAAGCCCAAAATTCCCAAGCCTGCGTTTTTGGTGAAATCACGTCTGTTCATATAATTTTGTTTTATAAAAAATGAATAATAAAATTTAATCCAATTTTAGATAAGGTTTTATCCGCACGGCGGTTTTTTTCTGGTCGTCCAATTCCATTATCGTTTGCAAGTAATCCAAATTTTTGACCCGTCCGCCCTGCCTTTCGCGGTAACGCACTATAGCTTTAGCCTGCCCAAAGGACAAATAGGGATGTTTCAACTCTTCGGCTGTGGCTATATTTACATTTATCTGCTTGGGTTGGGGATTGGGACAGGAGAGATTAGTTTTTATCCTTTGAAAAATAGAATCTGGCAGCCCGTAAACTTCCCCAATTTGCTCAATGCGCACAAATCCCCCCAAAGATTCTCTATATTTTACAATTCGGTTGGAATAACCAGCCCCAACCCCGCTTAACTGTTCAAAATCAGCCGCTTGTGCTTTATTTATATCCAAAACGATGCTGTTATTTTTCGCCTTTTGGGGATATTTTTCGCTAGGGTTGGGGTTTAAATGGTTAAAATTATTCGCGTTGGGGTTATTATTATAAATTTTTTTGGCGGTATCCGCTTGTGCAACTTGAGCGGGGTTTTTGGTTTCGGGCAAATCAATATAAGGCAGCAATCGCTCAAAATCGGCTGGCTGCAGGGTATAAATTTTGGCAAAATCGGCTTTTATCCTAAACTGTCCCCCTTTTTCGCGGTAATTGAGGATAGAATAAGCCACTTTTTCGCTTAGTCCCAATTTTAAAAACTCCTCTTTAGTCGCTGTATTAGGGTTGAAAACGGACAATTCCACCACCACATTATCCGTTTTGGCATCAGTGTCGTTGCTATAATCGCGGGGTTGATAATTGCTATAATTATTTTTATACGAATTAGCAAAACTCTTATATTTATCCTCTTCTTGCTCAGCTATAGCCAACTGCGTGTTGAATATCTTAGCTTCTTCAGCCCATTTGGGGCTTATTTCCAACTTTGGGGATGTAAACAAAGGGGATAAAAATGGCATTAAGAACAAAAATACAGCTAATATAAGCAATATCAACAGCCCCCAGCGTTCGTTGCGCGAAAAATCAAAATAAGCGTTGGGCATAGCATTAACTAAAATTTATAATTTTTGATAAAAGTGGGATTGTCATAAATTGATTTCAACTTAGTATAATACAGAGTTTAAAAAGTCAGTGTGTAATAAAATGTGTCGCGCGAAGCGCGTAACTACACCAATCCGTTGAGTTTCTATACTGTCTGAAGCGAGACGGAGCGTTAGCGGAGCGAGTAAGTTTATAGAAACAAGGCGTTTTTGGTACTTTTTGCGCCTGCAAAAAGTACGAAGAAAAGAATTTTTAGGCGTAAGCCGTTTAAAAAATTCTAAAACACAAGTTTTTATAATTACAGTACTTAATAGCTCTTATTACACGCTTACTTTTTCAACTTAGTATAACTAGAAACTAATCCACCAAAAAAGTGAGCTTATAAGTTTGGTTGGCTGCATAAAAAACCGCCATATACACACCTTTTGGCAAGCGTGGGCTGCTGATATTAGCCAAAGTACTAGCGGCGGCTGCATCTATAAGTTGCCCATTCATATTATATATTTGATAATAATCAACTTGGGTTATAGTTGCAGAGTTAAAACGCTGGCTATAAGCATTATAATATATAAGCGGGTTATCATTGGGGATAAAATTGCTAGCATTGATTAAAAAACTAACCGAATTGGAAAATATAGGGCAAGTATTTACATCAATTTCCGCAACTTGATAATTTCCGTCCGACAAAGGCGTATATGTGGCGCTATTGGCGTTATTGATAAGCAGATTATTTTGATACCATTGATAATTAGCGAGCGGAGAATTGCTAACCAATTGATTGTTGTTTAAACTGACAACGATGGGAGAAAAGCCATTTTGTTGGTAGCTAATTGAAGACTCTGCGCTGATATAAGTTAGTAAAGTATCTAATTTATCACAGGTGGATTTTAGATAATAATCCAACCAAGGATTAACCACATTATAGCTAATTTGCTGTTGTGCCGCTCTGGTCAAAGTGATATTGGTAGAAGAAGTACTTTCACCAAAATCACAGGCCAAGTTGCTATTGGCAAAAAAACAATGTGCGCCGCCTATCAAAGAAATAAAAAGTTTTTTGTGTGCAACAGACACCGCATCATACATAGGTTGATGATTGCTAGCAGCAGGCGTAACCCCGTCCCGCGAGCCAGAAAGTACCAAAGTAGGCACTTGTACTTGAGCAGCTGCACTTACAGCTGAAGGATTGGTTTCGGCAGGAGCAAATCCAATCACTGTTTTTATGTTTGTATTGTTGGCCGCAGCCAAAAACGAAGCCCCACCGCCCATAGAATGACCTATAAGCCCTATATTATTGATAATTTTATTAAAAAACAAAGATTGATTATTCGCATTTTCTAATAAAATTTGCGCGCACAAAAAATTGATGTCAGCAGCAAAAGCTGAATGGCTTGGGCTGGGAAACAAACTGCTTTCTGTGCGAGGCATCAATACGATATAACCCCTTTGCGCCAACTCTTGCCCCCAATTTTCGTAAGCATCAACCCCCATAGCAAAACCGTGCGCCAATACCACCACAGGAAAAGAACCTTGTGCAATGCCAGCCCCACCATCTTGAGGATAATATATTTCTGTAGGTACGCTTCTATTGCTACGGGCTGCATCCACATAAGTAAATGTAGCATTTGTATAGCTATATGTTTGAGCGTTTAAAATATATACGTTAAAAAATAGGCAAAAAATGCCAACAGGTAGCCATTGATAAAAATTAGACATATTATATTTTTTTGTTATAAAAAAAACGAAGTATTGCAGCTTTGCAATGCTAAAATAAACCGCAAATATAAAACAATAAAAATTATCAAATAGCATTTATTCATTAAAAACGAAAAAAGCCCGCCGAAGCGAGCAAGATACTATTTTTGAAAACTGCGAATAAGCGAATCCATAGCAAAATGGGGTATAACTTGAGTGGCTAATTTTGGAGAGTGATTATTTGCTATTTGCCAAAATAAATCCCTAGGCATTTGCTGGCGTACCAATCGGTGAGTGTAAATAAGTGGTTTTTTCTTTTTGCGCTCATTTTCATAACGCTGGCTGAAATTACCCAAAGAATCCCGATTCTGAACGTTGCGTTTCCAAAGAATTTGATTAGGCGTATGCAAAAAACTATCGCGGGTGTATTTTACCAACCGTGTGCTGAAATAGGTCGTATCGTTGATTTTATAAAATTTCCACAAAGGACGTTCCAACTCAAAACTATCTGTATAACTCGCATCGTACATATCACAAACACAGCGTTCCACTAAATAAGGGCTGCGGTAATGATACAAATAAAACGAATCCGCCCAATTCACGCGATACATATACAAAGAGTCAAAATCGGCCGCTTCATAACCTCTTTCTGGATTGGGCAAAAGCGTATTAATGGTGTCCGAAATAGCAGTTCCTATTTGTGCGAATAAATCAAAATTACTGTAATACGTGCGGCTTTTAGCCATTTTTTGCCTATTTATCCAATCATTTTCGTAAGCCTCCAAGTAAGTACTGCAAAATTCGGATTTATGATGCATACAATTTGTGCCTTTTTCGGGTTGGATAAATAAGCCAATTACAGAAAAACAACTTGAACAAACAAAACAAAAGGATAAATATATAAATAATTTCGTCATTTATTTTCTATTATTGGTAAGTATAAGTCAGCATTCAACAGCAAACTATCTGAAAGATATTGATTAGTGACTATACCATAATGAAACTGTTTGTATAAAGGATAATCATTTTTGAATATCGCATCAAACAAATAATAGGGCGTATTCTGCTTTTCTTTGGCACTTATCCAAACCTCTGGCCAATTGGAGGTATCTTGAATAAAATTATCTCTTTGCATTACTATCAAAGTAGGTGTGTGCAAAAAAGTATCCACTACATAACAGCGTAAACAAACTTCACCCCATTTATGTCCGCCTCCCGCCCTTGTACTCATAGTTAAAGTGTCATTTATTTTATAAAATTTCCAAAGAGGAGGTTGATAAATTACAGCAGGAATTTTTTGCAAAGTATCTATTTCTTCAGGTACAAAATTATGCACAGCAGCTGCGAGCGAATAATCATTGTGAAAATAATACAAATAAAATGAATCTTGCCAACTTTTTTTAATAATGAACGCCCCACGCGCTGGGCGATATTTATTCCCCTTCAAGTTGTACAAATCAAAACTACGAAATACCTCAAAGCTATCAGAATGCTGTTTTTTCCACACTTGCCTTTTATGTTTTTTGTAGGATTTTATATATTGGGTATGGAAAACGTGGATATTTTCCCCAACTTCTCCTATGCCTAACATCCTATATTGGCAACTAATCCCAAACAAAATGAATAATCCCAGCAAGCTAAAAAGTTTAATTAACTGATTGCTCATCATTATTGTTATTTTTTTTGCGCTTTTTACGTTCTAAATGCTTAGCGATTTTCTCTAAACGATTTTTATTTCGTTCGTTAAAATTATCGTTAACTTCAATAATTGCGCCATTTTTATCAATGATAGGTAGCAAAGATTGGTCAGCTAAATTTTCTATAGTGGCACTATCCCCTATTTGCAAAAATTCTTCAATGGTTGGGTTGTTTTTATCCTTTCCAATTAAATAAAGACAGCTTTGTAAGAAAATGAAAGCGAATAAAAAGAGAGATAATTTAATCATTATTTACAATAGGCAATTTTTTATCCGATAATCAATAAAAAGTGAGCATAAACTATTTTTGAAAACTGCGAATAAGCGAATCCATAGAGAAAGTTGGTGTTTGTTCAACAAAACTATTATTTTGAAACATATATCGCGATTGTTTTGCAAATTCCCAAAATAACATTTCACTAGATTTAGTTTTTTCTAAACCTAATATAACTTTAGGGGGAAACGTATCTAAATAGTACTGCCGCCCATACCAGATATAACTTGGTGTATGTATAAAAGTTTGGCGAGAAAAGTACCCATATCCACCTATGCCCCCCTGAAATCCTTTCCGCCCAACTATTAACATATGGCTTATATACGTTGTATCATTGATTGGATAAAACTTCCAAACAGGTCTTTCATCTTTATATTTTAACGTTGGAAAATTATGAAAAAGACAAGACTTATAGTCATCCAGCGAATAGTAATACAAATAGAAAGAATCTTGCCAAGTTTGTGTGTATAAATAGCCTTGTGCTTTGCTTATAACACTATCTCCTGACATCGAAAACAAATCAAAATTTTTATAATAATTATATTTTTTTTTATTCTTTTTACTAGGAAAATTTTTATTATAAGCGAGTTTATACCTCAGTCTATAATAAGACGGACGATAACAATCATAGCAAGATTGTAAAATTACCAGAACAGCAATACAAATAAAATACAGCAGTTTACTTTTCATTTTTTTAATTGTTTAGCAATTTTATTAAGCCTATCTTTGTGTTGCTCTTGAAAATTTATATCACTTTCCACCACATTTCCATATTTATCAATAATGGGTAAAGTTTCCATATTTACAACTTTGCTTTTACCATTTTCTGTTTCAACTTTTGTCCATTTCCCCATATTCATAACATCCTCGCTATCCATATAATCTATCCCCCCTAAAAACCTAATAGTATGGGAAGGAATAGCACTAAAACTTCTTGTGGAAACTAACCCTATTGAAATACCTACACTTTTTTGAGCGTACACAGAAGCACCATTAAATTTTTCATTCATTGCTTTAAGCATATTTGTATGATTACCAGCCCAACAGGCTGATAATAAAATATCAGACTCTTTATCAATGTATTTAGGATGGCCATTTCCATCTTTAATAGCCAATTGGCTAAAAATTTCTTTTTCTTTTAAATCACCCACGCCTAAACTTCTCTCATTTCTTGCAATAGCTTCTTTGGGCATTCCTAAATCAAAAACGCCGTTGTAAGATTCGCTATGACCGTGCGAGTCCACAACTAAACTCCCTATCATCGTTTTATTTTTTGAGATTGTAGTAAGTTTATCCAAAATTTGCATAACTTCGGTTAAAGCCTGTTCTGGATTTTTTGCTTGAATGATGTGGCTGCCTTTTGTACCTATTTTAGCTAAGAAATTATCAAATTTAAAGATTTTTTCTTTTTTAGACTTACCATTTTTTTTGGTTACATTAGAAATTAATATAAAATTAGCACGATTTATATTTGTTTCTGCATTTTGAAGCGCGCCACCAATTTTATCAGCGAGCAAAGCATCCAAAAAGACATCCAAAGCTTTTTCCAACTGTTCGGGTGTTTTAGCATTTTCAAACTGTTGGGCTATATCGGCTGGCATAGTATCCAGAATAGCTTTGCAATTTTCAGTTATATCAGTGGCTTGTTCTTGGCTCATTTTATTCCCTACTTTTTCTATCAGTGGGCGTATTTTTTCCTCCAAATCGTAGATTTTTTGCACAGCTTGGCGCAATTTAGCAATTTTTTCTTTCCATTCAGCTAATTTAAGCTGACTTTCCATATCCACAGGTTCTTTGCAAACGCGATTTTCAAGCGGAAAGGCTTCATTAATTTGAACCCACAAGCTCAATATCTTTTCAATATCAGCTTCAACCTCGTCCATTTTATCCAAAATATCGGACTTTGGGTCAAATTTTCCACTTTTAAGCGTATCCACTAAAGCAGCAAATAGAGGCTTTAGCTCGGGGCTGAGTTCTCCGTACAATTTTTTCAACTCAACAACGAGCGGATTTTGGTCAAAAATAGTGGGCGATTCAGTAGTAGCACCGAATAAAGCTGCCTTTTCTTTGCAAACTTTTTTATACTCTTCCACAATAGCCAATAATTTGGCTTGTAGCTCAGCCAACAGCGTATTTTCTGTGGCGTTGCCTTCGTTTTTGTTACCCATTTTGTTAATGTTGTAAGTTTATGAAATGTGCTAAATTGTATCGCAAAAATAAACCTTTTTATCCGAATCGACAAAATTTTTATTCAAAAAAACACATATTTTAATACATTTTAAAGAATAAAATTACTATTAAAAGACAATTCTAATTTGAAAAAAGTATAAAAATAATAAAAAAAGCCCGCCGAAGTGAGCAAGATACTATTTTTGGAAACTACGAATAAGCGAATCCATAGAGAAACGGCGTTGTCTTTTTTTCTTTAGTTTTGGTTTTTTGTTGTTAGCAATTTCCCAAAACAAATCTTTGGGCGTATCTTTCGGGAGTAGTCTGTAAGTACACACAAAAGGTCTTTTTTTAGCGCGGTGATTTCTATACCGTTGATTGCATTTGCCAGAACGGTAACAATTCTGAAGGCTGCGTTTCCAAAAAATTTGGCTGGGTGTATGTAAGAAACTATCGCGAGTTTCAATCATCAAACGAGTGCTAAAATAAGTCGTATCGTTGATTTTATAAAATTTCCACAAAGGACGCTCCAACTCAAAACTATCCGTGTAGGGCGCATCCAATTTATCACAGACACAAGGCTCGTAAATATACGGACTTTCATAATAGTACAAATAAAACGAATCCGCCCAATTCACTTGGTACATATACATTGGGTTATCCGAGTAAGGTTCTATTTGAACAATTTTCTCTTTGTCGAACGGAATACCCGTCAAATTAAATAGGTCGAAATTGGAAAAATACTTGCGTTCATTCGCTAACTTTGCTTTATTCTCCCAATTCTCGCGGTACTCGAACTCATAATTACTGCAAAATGTAACTTTGTGGTGTGTACATTGGCTTATGTGGAAACAGCCTTGTATTATAAAAAAAAGGGATAAGAAAAAGACTAGTTTTATCATTTATTTGAGAGATGATTATTTATCAAAAAAGCCCGCCTAAGCGAGCTAATTTTTTATTGATTGGTCATTTTATTCTGCAATAAGCGGTTTATCATCGCCAAACTCAGCCCTGTCATCATCAAAATCATCCCCAACCAAACCAAGTTTATCAGCGGGAAAATTATAGCTTGTAAGACTATATACTGTTCTTTGGGTTTTTGGTCTAAAACTTCCACCTGAATTTTATTCTCTGTGGGTAAAATTTTCACCACGCGGATTTGCAACCCTTGCGCAGGCAGTTGTGCTGGTTCAAAATAAGGGGTATTGCCTCTAATATAATATAAAGGTTCAGCTACAACTGGGGCTTGTCCTTCTATATTACGCACCGAAAAGCGAGCATTTATCACAATATCCCCATCCACAGGGACATAATTAGGCTGTTTATTGGTAGTATTAGGTTGCAACCCCTCATAAATTAGATAATTTTGGCTGCTATAAATCGTATCGCCTTGTTTCACCTCGTGCCGTTGCCATTTAGCGGTATCAGCAACGGGGTCTGGTTGTTCGGGATTATCAAAAGCCCAATGCGGAACGGCCAAAGTGAACACATCTTTATGCAAATAATGCTTACTATTGGGGTTGGCGGAAGCAAATTTCAGCTTACCACTTGGCAATTCGGTGAATAAAACATTGGGTTGGGTGCTAAACTCCTCCAATATATTCCCCTCTTTATCCTTTCGGGTAAAAAATAGGCTTATAATTTGTGAATTACCCTCGTTTTTTTCCGCTCTGTAATCCACTTCGTAACCGTCAGCTATCTTTTGGGGCTTATTTTTAACCAAAAGGATACTTTTATCGGTTTGCTTGTTCAAATTACCCAAAGGATTATCGGTCAAAGAGGTAAAACCCTGCGAAATGGGCGTTTTTAGCGCACCAGAGAACACCACGCCTATCATCAACATCCCAAAACCCACGTGCGACATAGCCGCCCCATACTGCACCCACTTGAGTTTCAACACGCTAATCACGTAACTCAAGTTGGCAAAAATGGTATAAAAACCCATAGCAACCAATAACCAATACTGCCAAGCTTGAATACCGCTCCAATACATCATCGGTACGGTAGCCCATACGGTCAATACTAAGCTAATTCCCACCTGTTTTAGGAAAAAAGAGGCATAATTGCCTGTCATTTCTACACTGCGATAGCGCATAAATTGGCTAAAAGCGGACAAAGCACCTATCAAAACCCCTATCCATAGCTGAAAACGATTGTGGTGTTCTACCACATCTTCAGGCGGGGCAAGATTTGTACCCAAAACGGCGTTAAAAACAGGCAAAGAAGTGGTGTAAGTTATCAACCCTGCCGAAAATAATAAGGTTAGAGAACCGATAAACAACCAAAACTCTTTGGAGTACATAGATTCTTCCTTTTCGGAAACAGGTATTTCCTTGCTATTGAATACGAAAAAGCCTATAGCCAACGAGGTAATTGTAGCCAAGAAGATAACCAACTGCCATTCTAGCCCCATTTCGGTAAAAGAATGCACCGAAGTTTCCCCCAAAATACCGCTTCGGGTCAAAAAGGTAGAATACACTATCAATAAAAAAGTAGATAGCATAAAGAAATAGGTTATTTTGAGCGAATATCCTGTATTTTTGGCAATCAATGCGGTGTGAATACCAGCCACCAAAGTAATCCACGGCACTAAAGAAGCATTTTCTACCGGGTCCCAAGCCCAATATCCGCCAAAACTCAACGCTTCGTAAGCCCAAGCTCCCCCCATAACAATCCCCGTCCCCAACACAGAAGCAGAAAATAAAGCCCAAGGCAGTGCAGAACGCAACCATTCCTTGTGTTTTCCCCTCCATAATCCCGCTATAGCATAAGCAAACGGCACTATTGTAGATGCAAAACCCAAAAATAATGTGGGCGGATGTATCACCATCCAATAATTTTGCAACAAAACATTCAGCCCCTTGCCTTTAAGTTGGTTTAAATAGTTGGCTTGGTCAAATAATGGCGCATCGTTCATATCCCGCAACAATACAAAAGGGTTAGAACCTATCCTATCGCCTACATCCCCCACATAAATCCCCAAAAGCATAGAAATTAAAAATGTTTGCACCAAAGCCATCACCACCATAACAGGAAATTCCCATTCACCAGCCTTTTTTATCAGCACAAAACCCAATATCACCTGCCAAAACATCCAAAGCAAAAAGCTCCCTTCTTGCCCTTCCCAAAATGCGGAAAAAGTATATGCAAAAGGCAAATCATCGGATACATGCGCCCAAACATATTCGTACTCATAATAACGATTGAGCATCATATAAAACAATAAGCCTATCACCGCAAAAATACTAAATCCCTGAATAATAAACCCATAACGCCCTAGTTGTTGCCAACTATTTTGTAGCGAACTTTCTTTGGCTCTTGCTGCCGCTATATAAGCCACAGTAGAAAACAACCCAGCCACAAAAGCGATTATAATAAACCAATTGCCGAGCATTCCCGCCCACAATCGTTCCCCGATAAAATTAATTGTATCCATTTTTTGTATTTATAAACCGTTTGTGTTAAAACAGCTTTTAAAATTTTTGGTTTGATAAAAAAGCGCGCAAAGATAGCTTTTTATTCTTATCTGCTTATTTTTTTAGCCCAAAATACAAAATCCCGCCCCAAAGAGCAGGATTTTATACCCAATTTTATAAAATTTTATAACTTGAGCGTATTTAAAATCATATCAATTTGCCGCATTTCTACCCGCTTTTTCTGCCCTGGCGCGTGGGTAAAACCATCTAGCAATAGAACGCGATTATTGCGCGGGTCAGGCACTAAATAGGTAACAAAAGAGCCTCCCATAAAATCGTTGACCATAGCCCAAATTCCCCTTGCTTGCATAGCGGGGGCATTATTTACCAACGTATTTTGATAAATTGTGGGCAAAAATCGGTCATCTATTATCATATAAGAACTATCGGCTCGGCTGGAAAAATACTCCTGTGTTAATGTATCGCGCACCAATTTTAGATTATCAGGGCTTAGTTTGGTGTCAGCGGGCAAACTATATAAAAATAAATTATCGCTTGTCTTGTCTGTTTCCCAACGCAGCCAAATCCCCTTGTTATCCACTCTCGCTATAAAATAATCCTTGGGGATGGAAATATCAACATTAAACAGCTTTTTGATGGTATCCATAGCCACCGTATTTACCCCCCGATGATAAATTTCTTTGGCCAATGTTTCGTTGTCGTGCTTGCTAATCGCTTGTATAATGGTGTTGTGATAAGAGCTAATAGAACGCAACAACTCTTCTCGGTTGGGCGCAAACCAATAAATAACAATTTGCCCTTGTGCCCATCTGTTTTTATGAATCGCCATTCTATACGTTGGGTCGGACTGAGCGCGTGCTACATTTTTTTCTGATATAGCTTGAGTCACCAATTTGGTAGCAGCATCATCTTTAGCTTCTAAATTAGCCAAAATTACTATGGTGCGATGGGTGCGTTTGACATCGCTAAATTCTTCGGGGATAATCTGCCGCACATCATAAAGGGGTTCGTCTTGGGGCGTAACTGGATACAAAGCCTCAAAATAGTTTTTGAAGGTGTCCCCCACTGGACTTTGCCAAACAAAACTATCACAAACCAGCAATATATTGTCCACTTGTCCGTAAGCGCGCGGCACCCCACTATATCGGCTATCGCTTTCGCAACTTTTTAAGAATAAAGAGCTTATAAATAAGCTTAAAACGAATATAATATACTGTTTCATTGACTTTTTGATAATAATTTGAGGTTAAAAGCATTTATTTTGCTGCAAAGATGCAATTTTTTTGCAAGTTGACGCATCCTTTTTTATTTTTTAAAATTTTTAACCGCTAAAATTAACCCGCTAAGGCAATTTTTTTTTGTAAAAACCTGCTATTTTGCCACAAAAGTTTATACCTTTGCGCCTAAATGGGGAATTATGGTCTAATTAGATAACATTTTTGCCCTTTCCGCGAGATTTTTTTTCATAAATATCCACTTCAACCAAAAAATGATTTTAAAAGGAAAAAAAGGGCTAATTTTTGGCGCACTCAACGACCAATCTATAGCTTGGCAGGTTGCCGAACAATGCATAGCCGAAGGGGCAGAAATCGTACTCACCAACGCGCCCGTAGCTTTCAGATTGGGGACGGTCAAAACACTCTCTACCCAACTCAACAGCCCTTTGATAGCTGCCGATGCCACCAAAGTAGAAGATTTGGAACAGTTGGTAACGCAAACTATGGCACATTTTGGGGGAAAATTTGATTTTGTGCTTCACTCAATAGGTATGTCGTTGAATATCCGCAAGAACAAACCTTATACGGATTTAGATTATGGCTATATGCAGCAAAGTTTTGATATTTCGGCGATTAGTTTCCACAAATTGATGAAAGTTTTGTACGAAAAAGACGCAGTCAATGAATGGGGTTCTATCCTCGCGCTTAGTTATATCGGCGCACAGCGCGCTTTCCCGCATTATCACGAAATGTCAGAAGCCAAAGCCCTATTGGAGTCTTTCGCGCGCAGTTTTGGCTACCATTTTGGCAAAGATAAAAAAATTAGGGTTAATACTATCTCCCAATCCCCCACAGCCACCACAGCGGGAACGGGAATTACAGGTTTTGATAAATTCTTAGAACATTCGGCTAAAATGTCGCCTTTAGGCAACGCTCCAGCTTTGGATTGTGCCAAATACTGCATCAGTTTGTTCTCCGATTATACCCGTTATGTTACGATGCAAAACCTTTTCCACGATGGCGGCTTCAGTACTACAGGTATGAGTTTGGAATTTATGGAATAAACGGTATTTCGAACGATAAAAAAATCCTACTTCTCGCGAGGTAGGATTTTTTATTTTTTTACAGCATTTTTATCGCACAAAGGTATGGTCAATTGCGTAGTAAGTTCTTTTCCTGCCCAAGCGTGCCATAAAAGGCAATTTTTAGGCGTGCTAAATTTTAGCGTTTGGATAAATAGCCGCCTCGTTTTTTTATTAAAAAAAACTATCCCTTTTTTTGCCCCAGAGCTAAACACTTCCACTTTTTTATCAACTTTTATAATTTGTCCCTCACAGTTAAAGTATACTTTTACAGATAGAAAAACTTGTTTTTGCGCAGTATCTTTGGGCTGGCATAAACGCGAGTATTTACGCAATAAAAAAGAATGTAACTTAGCATAATCTTTTTTTACAAACAGAAGATGACAATCATAATTATCCCCTATATGTGGCTGATATGCAGCTAAATCCATACTATCAACACAAGCGCGCTGCATCTGAGATTTACAAATAATTGGGATAAAAAAGAGAACCCAAAACAAGCTAAATTTCATATTTTTACCTTTCAAAATGCTTTTCTACTTTTTTAATTCTGCATTATTTTTTGATAAACTGGAGTTACGCTTATGGTTTATATTAGGGTTACGAGAGTGTAGATTTTTACAATAGCACGGGGTTTTATACCCCGTGCGGTAGATAAAATAAACCTTATTAGTGTTGGGTTTTACACCCAACACACCAAAAAGATAGATATTTTATAAAATTTTATTCTTGCGTTGGGTGTAAAACTAATAAGATTTTTTCACCGCGTGGGGTATAAAACCCCACGCTCTCGCTTATTTTATAACAAAAAATATATTATTTTGTAAAACATACTCTCGTAACCCTATTGATTACAAAATAGTTGTAACGTTAAACAGGGTGAATTTTTTTTAACGGCTTACGCCTAAAAAATTTATTTTCCGTACTTTTTTGGTGGCAAAAAAGCCAACGCCAACGGCGAAAATTTAGCTTTTCAACTTGACTTTTATCATAAAATAGCTCAAGCGTAACTCCAGTGATAAATTTATTCACAAAAAAATCCTACTTCTCGCGAGGTAGGATTTTTTATTTTTTTATAGACTTATGGGCGATATTTTTTGAAAATAACGCTGGCGTTGTGTCCGCCGAAACCGAAGTTATTGCTCATACCATAATTAACAGTTCTTTTCACCGCTACATTAGGGGTCAATTGCATACGCGGGTCAATTGTTGGGTCTATATTTTCCAAGTTGATAGTTGGGGGGATAATATCGTTTTGCACCGCCAAAATGGTAGCAATCGCTTCTATCGCTCCAGCAGCACCCAATAAATGCCCTGTCATTGATTTTGTACCGCTTATATTTAGGCTAAAAGCAGCATCGCCAAAAGCAGCAATAACCGCATTGGGCTCCATTTCGTCCCCCAAGGGGGTAGAAGTGCTGTGTGTGTTGATATAATCCACATCCGAAGGGCTAATTTTAGCATCTTCCAACGCTAATTTCATCCCTCTTGCTGCGCCTTCTCCATTAGGTTCTGGCGCGGTGATATGGTAAGCATCTCCAGAAAGTCCAGCGCCTACAAATTCCGCATAAATTTTAGCCCCACGCGCTATAGCGTGTTCGTAACTTTCCAAAACTATAGCCCCTGCTCCCTCCCCAATCACAAAACCGTCCCTATCTTTGTCAAACGGGCGAGAAGCGCGGGTGGGTTCATCGTTGCGTTTGGACATAGCTTGTAGAGAAGAGAATGCTCCCACCCCCACTTCAGTAATCGCCGCTTCAGAACCACCAACCAACATCACATCAGCTCTACCCAAACGAATATAATCCAAAGCGAAAGCCAAACCGTGAGAAGATGAAGCACAAGCGGTTACTATAGCAGCCGTTGCTCCTTTCAACCCATAACGGATAGATAACTGACCAGCAGCTCCATCCACTATCATTTTAGGCACCAAAAGCGGGCTAAAACGGGGCGTGCCGTCGCCTTTGGCGAATTGGGCAGCTTCTGCGTAAATGGATTGAATCCCACCAATACCTGAAGACCAAAAAACGCCCATTCTTTCCTTGTTGGGTAAATCTTTTATCCCCGCATCGGCTATTGCTTGGTCGGCAGCTATCATCGCATATTGTATGACAGGGTCGGTGCGTTGTATGGTTTTTTTATCTAAAAGGCTGGCTATGTTTAAATTTTTCAACTCGCAAGCAAATTGAGTTTTAAACTTGGCGGGGTCAAAGCCACGGATAGTAGCCGCGCCACTTACCCCAGCTAATAAATTTTGCCAATACTCACTCAATGTGTTGCCTATAGGGGTGAGCGCGCCCAGTCCTGTAATTACGACTCGCTTCATATAAGGTGCTTATGTTTGTTTGTATAATGTGTTGAATAACGTTGATAAAGGAAAAAAGGTTTTGAATAATTTAATTATAGGCTGGGTTAGAACTTTGCAAAATGTGCTTCTACGCCTTTACAGTTGATAATTTTACGATTTTGATATATTTCGTTAAAATCCAACGATTTATAATAAGTCTGAAAATAAGTATTGCCCTGCATATAGCGGCGGTCTCTACACATTTCTTTGACAGAGGGCGGATTGCCCGAAAAATAATCGGAGGCTTTTCTAAACTTTTTGGCGTTTTCTTCGGTAGGATTGACCCAAACCACCATAGATCTATTGCTGGTATAGTTGCATATAGGGTTGCTGACTGGATATTCATCTATTAGCAGATATTCTACCCCGAAAAAGTAAAGGGCGTGTAGGGTGAAAAGATTGTCAGTGTTTATCTCCAATTGATGCGTGTGCGGATTTTCTAACCCCAACACGCTATCGTGGCGCATAAAATTGATTTTCAACCCACTGTGATTGGCTATTATCCTATCTTGATAGGCTGAAGTGAACTCGGCTGAAGGCAAAGCCATCACTTGCGGTTTGAAAAATCCCCAATAATGAGCTATCTCGCGCTGCCCCTGACCCAAAACCTTAATGTATAATTTATACTCTTCAGGGCTAACGGGCGCATCTACCCACAAATCCAAAGTATTGTACAATTTGGATTGATTTTCGTGGGGATTAGCCCAAACATAATCGTTGCGGACTAAATAACGGATTAGATTATCATT
>JAAFIM010000027.1 GCA_013297745.1 Chitinophagales bacterium
GGATAACCGTTTGCAGAGGCTGAACAATCGTTTGCGCTGGCGGGATAACCGTTTGCACTGGGATTCCATTTTGCATAAATAATAAATTATTATCTATCAATTCTCCATTGTCTATTTCTACGTAACCGCTTTTTTGCTGTTGTGGGCGGCGAAATTCCGATTGCACAAACATATTATTCACCAAGGGTTCATTTTTTCTTAATCTATTATTGATGATTTCGTGCATCGCTATAGGGTAAGATACCTCTTCCAGCAAATCTTGCGAGGTGCGGGTCGTAAATCTGCGTCCTGTGTCGTCTGTATATTCAAAATCCCAACTCAATACCATAACTCTTGTGCCCAGCGTGTTGAGCTTTCTAATCAAAGGCACATAATCGCCATCGGAAGCAATAAGCACGACGACATCAAACTTTTTATAAAAGGCAGTTTCTAATGCTTCTACAGCCAATAATACATCTATTCCTTTCTCTTGTTTGCCGCCGCCTTCTATAGTTTTGACGGGCAAATAGTGGGTTGTTACCCCTTCTGACATTAGAATGTCGTCAAATACTCTGTCCCAATATAGGGTGTCGCCGCGTTGGCTAGCTTCCGCTGCACTCAATCTACCTCTAAAATAATGTGCATCTACTATTTGGCATAATTTGGGGTCACTATCTTCTTCCATCGCTATTTGCTGGCGTACAAAATCATGCAATCCTGATATACTCAAGCGGCTTTTGCGCTCGTGCCCATAAGCATAATAACTGCTCACGCGAAAGAAGTAGTTTCCGTCATAAAATACCCCTATTCTTTTTAATTTGTCTCTCATCTTTTAATTGATAATTTAACTGAAAAATGTTTATAAAATCCTTGTGATAAGGCTTTGCGCTGCAAAGATAGTTTTTTATCCTAATGCTTGTATCTTTTGGCTTTGTTTTTTAGCAAAAAAAATTGCTTACTTGTTTTTATTTATAAAAACGCCCATCCTTTTATTGGGAATAGGCGTTTTTTGGTTGATAATTCTTCGCTGTATTAAGCTGGCAAATGCCAATTTATAGCTGGGCGGCCTTTTTCCAACAGATAAGCGTTGGCTTGCGAAAAGTGTTTGCTGCCCAAAAATGCGTCTCCTGCCAAAGGGCTTGGATGTGCAGCCATCAATATCTTGTGCTTGCTGGCATCTATCAGGCTAGCTTTGCCTTGCGCAAATTTCCCCCAAAGCATAAACACCACATTTTCACTTTGAGCAGATATGGCGCGGATGGTAGCATCGGTAAATTTTTGCCAGCCTATATCTTTATGCGAATTGGCTTTTTTATGTTCTACGGTAAGTGTAGCGTTGATTAAAAACACCCCTTGTTCTACCCAAGCTTCCAAGTTGCCGTGTTTGGGAATTTGAAAACCTTCTACATCGGTAGCCAATTCTTTATATATGTTGCGCAAAGAGGGGGGAACTTTTATCCCGCGTGGTACAGAAAATGAATGCCCGTGCGCTTCGCCCTCGTTGATATAAGGGTCTTGACCAATTACGACCACTTTGACATCCGACAAAGGGACAGCATCATAAGGCGCGAATATCATAGCTGGAGGAGGATAAATAACTTTTCCTGCTGCGCGCTCATTTACTAAAAATTGTTTGATGGCTGCAAAATAAGGTTGCTCAAATTCAGCAGACAAAGCTGTTTTCCAACTTTCACCAATTTTAATTTCTTTGATTTGTGACATAATATATTAGTTGTTAGTTGTTAATTGTTAGTGATTAGTTGTTAGTGGTTAAGGGTGTGAAATAAATTATTGGTGATAAAAAATTACGTAATAATACCTTGTAGAGACGTTGCAATGCAACGTCTCTACACCAACGCCACCAATTTTTTAAATATCGTATAACGACCAATAATTATTTCACACACTCAACCACCAACCACCTACATATTCATAAAAGCTATTTCGGCATTTTCTACCCTTTGTTGATAAGCCTGTTTTTCTTTGGCGCTCAACCCGTTTTCAGCAGGGCGAAAATATAAACCAAACTCCATATCTTCAGCAAAACCATCTAACGACACCGCTTTATTCTCATATTTGAGTTTAAACAAGCGTTCTTTGCTACCAGTCAAAGGCTGACACATCAACCAGATTTCGTTGGCTTCTTCTTTATCTATACGGTATACGGTTCTTAGGTCGTTTTGTTCCGGGTTCATAATAAATAAACCGTTTGGATTGATAAATAATACCATTTTGTTGAAAGCGTCTAGCAACAACTCGCTCATTTCTTGAGGTATTTCTTTAAATAAAGGGTTTGATTTTACCGTTATTTCTTCGCTAAACTTCCAAACTTTACCCGTTAGCATTTTTATAAAACGCGAATTGCGGTTGTTTTCTGCTTCTGTTTCGTACATAAACAACAAACCTGCTTCTGTGCTTTGGGCTTGAGCAGCCACTTGCGCGCTGCAATAAGTTTGTATCATCTCGTCCGCATCTGGGTGAAATGCTGCCTCGGCTTTTTGCCACGCTTCATAAGCTTTTTCCAACTCGCCTTGTTCCATATAACATTTGCCCAAGTTAAAACAGGCTGTAGCTTCGTAAGTGTCGCTTTGGGCAGCTATAGCAAACTCTTCGGCAGCGCGAATATAATCGGATTCATTCATCAAAATTTCCCCTTTATAATTGTGTAATTTTGCCAAATCGTCAGCTTCTGCGTTTATACCGTTGTCCAATTCTTCTATAGCTTCTTGTATGTCGTACATAGCCAAGCGAATTTTTGCCAACAAAATATACGTATCTGCATTTTTGGGGCTAAGCATCAACGCTGTGCTACAGTCTTCCAAAGCGTCTGTATATTTTTCCAGTTTATAACGCACCGCAGCGCGTTTTAAGCTATAGTCTGCTTCGTTGGGGCGATAAGCCACGAGTATATCCCAATAAAATTCGGCATCTTTGTACAAACCCGCTTCGGTCAAAAAGTAAGCAAAATCTGCTTTGTAATCTAAATTGTTGTCGTCCAAAGCTATCAACAGTCGATATTCGCTTTCTACTGCTGCTTGGTCTGCCAACAACTTGTGGATTGCTATTTTTTGGCGAATAATAAGCGGATTGTTGGGGCTAAAACGTTGGCAAGAGGTTAAATCTAACAGCGCAAGTTCGTATTGGGCTGTATTTTGATAAATCTCCGCGCGCACTTTGTAAGCCGCTTCGTTGTTAAGTTTTAATATAGCGTTATTGATATAACTCAAAGCGCTTTCATTTTCAAACTGATATACATCATAACGGGCAGCTTGTAGTTGTACTTCGGCATTAAGCGGGTCTAAAGCTAAAGCTCTGTTCACTTTTTCCGCCCATTGTTTAATTTCTCCCTGTTCGCAGGCAATATCAGCCCCTAATAAAACCGCGCCTATATGCCCATTGTCGTATTTTTCTACCTCTTGCAAACTTTCTGCGGCTTCTAAATAATTGCCTCTTTGCACCCGACACACGGCTTGATAATAATAACCAAACGCTTCATTTGGGTAGTTTTCTATAGCGTTGATAGCCAACATTTCTACTACAGCGTGTTGAGATTTGGCGGCAGCTTGTTGCAAATCCGCAATCAATTGAGATTTTTCCATAGGGGAATGATAATTAGTGATTAGTGATTAGTTGTTAATGATTAGTGATTAGTTGTTAATGATTAGTGATTAGTTGTTAATGATTAATTGTTAGTTGTTAATGATTAATTGTTAGTTGTTAATGATTAATTGTTAGTTGTTAATGATTAATTGTTAGTTGTTAATAATTAACGGGTAGTGCGTAGGGGCGAACCTATGTGTTCGCTCAAACAATACAAAATATACGTCCCACGCAAAGGTTGTTGTTTCCCACGGAAGGGTTGCGAACGCCAACGGAAGGGTTGTTGTGGCCAACGGAAGGGTTGTTGCGGCCAACGGAAGGGTTGTTGTGGCCAACGGAAGAGTTGTTGTGGCCAACGGAAGGGTTGTTGTGGCCAACGGAAGGGTTGTTGTGGCCAACGGAAGGGTTGTTGTGGCCAACGGAAGGGTTGTTGCAGCCAACGGAAGGGTTGTTGTAACCCCCAAAACCTAAACGGTAATGTTTGTTATATCGGAGGCTTGCCCTACGGGCTGGTCTTTTTTGAAAAAAACAAGGTAATATTCCCGCAATTCGGCGGGGGCGTTGTTGAGATTGGGGCGGCGGTCTTCGCACACGTTGCGGGTAAATTTATCCAATAAGGTAAAAGCGGTTTCACTCCCGCGGCGACAGTATAGCATTACGCCGTCCATACGTTTTTTGATGTAGCTGATAGAAACCCCCTGCACGCTTTTGCTAATTTTAGGTTGAGGTTTGAGCGTATTATTATTAACATTGCTTGTTTCGTTGGGGATAATTCCCAGCATTGCGCCCGCCGCTTCGGTATAAGTGGGGCTGTTTTTTATCAAATTGGCCTGCAACCGCAAAAGCGTAATCATAGCTTTTTTGCTGTCGTCTTTTTCTGCCACAGCAGCGCGGTACAAATCTTTTTGAGATTCAGACGTGCTTAAGTCCTGTAAGAATTGGTCAATAATTTGGTTGGTGTTGGCTATTTGGTTGGCGTCTATATTAAGCGCACGAGCTTGGTTGTTAAGCTGGAGTTTGTAAGTAGCAGCCCAAGCGGCCAATTCTTGCTCGCTGCGGGGGATATAATCTTTGGGCATATAATAAGAATTTATAAAGGTTGAAAAATAAATCTATGTCAAAATAAAGAGTAACCAACCCGTTTGTTTTGGCAGCGCAAAGATAAAAAAATTATTCTAATTAAATCAAACGTTGCTAAATAAATTTTAAAAAACCGCCTACAAATTTTAAAAAACAACTTTAGTGTTGAAATAAAAACTATCTTTGCGGTCTGATTATTTTTTATACTGTTTGTTGATTATTAAGCATAAACAATTATGAACAAGTACCATTTTACCCATTATTTTTTGTTGATGATTGGCTATTTGGGCGTGTCGCAGTTTGCACAAGCACAGTTCAACCGCCTCGCGATACCTTTTGCCGACCTACAAAACCAAGCCATTAGCAATCCGCTTGCTGGGGGGCTGGCCAACGGGCAGTTTTCGGCTGTAGATATAGACGGGGACGGATTAGCGGATTTAGCCATTTTTGACCGAGTGGGGAATGTATGGCTCACTTATCGCAACAATGGCGCGCAAAGCTTATCGGCTTATGATTTTATGCCGCAGTGGGCAAATCAATTCCCCAAAGTTGAGCAATGGGCTTTGTTGAGAGATTACGATAATGACGGGATTATGGATTTATTCGCTAATGGTAGAAACCCTACTTTGGGGCAAATTGGTATTTCTGTGTATAAAGGGCAAAGGGGAGCGAATAACCTAATCCGTTTTGAGTTGCAAAAGCATATTATTATGTATGCGGACGCGCAGGGCGCAAATTTATCCCATATATTTGTATCCAATGTGGATATACCCGATATAGCCGATATAGACAACGACGGGGATATGGACGTGCTGACGTTCAACGGTTTGGGAGGATATATAGAATGGTATAAAAATGTGTCTGTGGATAGCGGTTGGGTAGCGGATAGTTTGAGATATGTGTTGGCTGACAATTGCTGGGGGCGATTTTACGAATCGGGTTTGTCCGAACAGTTGGAGTTAAGCCCGCGTATAGATAGTTGCGCGCGCTATGCGGGTTGGTTGCCGTTGAAACCAGAAGCACCACCGATTGAATTTCCCAACGATTGGAATACAGAACACAAAACCCTGCAAACTCGCCACGCTGGTTCTGCGCTAACGACCATAGATATAAATAACGACGGGATAAAAGAGTTGTTTTTATCCGATGTATCGTTCAATAATTTGGCTCTGGTGGCCAACAATGGCAGCCTAACCGCAGCTTGGGCAGCTAGTGAGGAAACATTTTTTCCCAGCAACTCTGTATCTGTAGATTTATCCCAATTTCCTGCCGCTTATGTGTTGGACATCAACAACGACGGGGCTAAAGATTTGGTGGTAACCCCAAGTTTGGACGAAGTGGCGGAAAATGTGCGCTGTGTATGGTTGTATGAAAATATAGGCACGAATGCAGCCCCTGTTTGGGATTATATCCAAAATGATTTTTTGGTAGAAAATATGGTGGATATGGGCAAAACTTCAGCCCCTACTTGGGTAGATTACGACAGCGACGGGCTTATGGATATAGTGGTAGGTACGGGCGGTTTTTTTGTGAATACCACCACAGTTAGCAGCAAGTTATGGGCGTTTAAAAATGTGGGTACAATCAACAATCCTGCCTATAGATTAGTAGATACAAACTTTGCGGCTTTGAGTAGGTATAATTTAGCCCGCATAACCCCTTCTTTTGCGGATATAGACGGAGACGGCGACCAAGATTTGATAGGAGGGGGCGAAGATGGGCGGCTTTTTTACAGTCAAAATATAGGCACAGCGACTACAGCCAATTTTGCCGCGCCAGTGTTGGGCTATTTTAACCTTGATGTGGGTAGCAACAGCGTCGCAACTTGGGCAGATTTGGACAACGACGGCGATTTTGATTTGGTAGTAGGCGAGCGCAACGGCAATTTGAACCATTTTGAGAATATAGGAACGGCTACAGCCGCCAATTTTTCGGCTACACCGACCAGCTTGAGTTTTGGCAATATAGACGCGCGGCAGTTGGGTAGCAACGAGGGCAATTCTGCGCCTATTTTGTACCGTTGGAACGGGCAGTTGCAGCTTTGGACAGGGGCAGAGTTTGGGGGATTTTATCACCACGATAGCATCAGCAACAACCTAAACGGAACTTTCCGAGATAAAACCGCTTCATTTATGGGTATAGACGAAGGCAGACAAAGTATGGGGGCGGTGGCAGACATCAACGGGGACGGTTTTTTGGATGTATTGGTTGGCAACAAACGGGGCGGTATTTCTATTTATAGCTATAACCCCAACGTGGTAAGCCTAACCGAAACCCCCACTCAAGCGAATATCAGCGCATATCCCAACCCAGCAATGGACAAAGTATGGTTGAATGTGCCCGAAAGTTGGGATAATAACGCGGGTATAAGGGTAGAAATCTACAACAGTCAAGGGCAATCGCTTCAAACCCTTACCAATTACCAGCCAAAACAAAACCCCATAGACATACAAGCGATGCCTACAGGGTTGTTATGGGTGAAAATAAGCGCGCCCGATGCGCAGCCTATAGGGTTGAAGTTGATAAAAAGCCGTTAAACGAACTCTATCAACAGTTGATTTTTTTCTACAGATTGGCCTTTGACCACTTTTATTGATTTGATGCTGGCATCTGTGGGGGCTTTGATGATATTTTCCATTTTCATAGCCTCCAAGATAAGCAAACTATCCCCTTTTTTGACCGTTGCGCCTTCGGATACTAGTACAGAAAGCACGAGGCCAGGCATAGGGGCTTTGACGACGTTATGTTTTTTGGCGGCAGCGTTGCCAAAATTGAGCGCGCCGCTTAGCTGGTCTAATTCGTCTTGCAGTTGTAGCTCATATATGCGATTATTGACCGCTATTTTAAACGTTTTAGCCTTATAATCTGTTTCTATAACGGTGGCATTGTGCGCTTGTCCGTTTATGACGATATGAAATTGGTTGGGTTTCCACTGCTGCAAATCCCAGCGTATGTCGGCGGGGTTGATGTCAAAGGTGGCGGAGGGGTTGGAAGAGGTTATTTTGTAAGGCATTATGATTTATATGATTAAATTGTGATGATGAGCGTAAGTATCCATTTGGCAAACAAAAAGCGCGAGGCTGAAGTTATTTGGCGCAAGTCGGTCTAAATCCTTACGCTTCTTAAAGACGGAGCTAAACAATTCAAAGATAAAATTAGGGTCATTTTTAGCTTTGTTCTTTTCTTTATCGTTCATTTTAGCATAAGCTTTTTTCAAAAATACCGCCTTTGCATCTGCGGGTGTGAGGGTATCAGCAACGAAATCGGCGAGTAACCAAGATTCTATTTCTTCTGTGGCTATGGCGTGAACTATATGCTCTAAATTATTTTCTGGCAAATCAAAAAGCCACTTGGAGTTGATACATTCCACAATATCAGCGCGCAGCACTTCAGTATAATTCTCAGTTTGTTTGTCTGTAGGTTTGTTGATACCAAAGTTAGCGTTATCTGGCTTATCCAATTCGGCAGTATCCAAATGAATAATGATTAACTGACCTTTCGCAGTGAAAAAATTTGGTAGATTGAAAAAAACAACAGTGTGTGCTCAATAGCGTGGGGTATAAAACCCCACGCACAAAAATGGTAAAAAATGTTATATTTTCTATTTTTTTATAGAATATTTATCAGCGCGCGGGGTATAAAACCCCACGCTATTGAGCGCATATAGGAAAATTTAACTGCAAAAATCTAATTGTAAAAAAAAATGAAAAATATACTGCGAAAGGTCAGTGATTAAGTTGTTATCTTCTATGGCAAAAAAATCTTTGCAAATAGCTAAACATTTATTTCTGACCCCTTGTAGTGTGCCTATAGCGTTGGTTTTGCTGGTTTCGTCTGTGTTGTTGCTGGGTAGTAGGTTGCGGACTTGGCTGTTATCAACTTTCCAACTTTTAAGAATGTTGCGAATCACCACTTGGTCGCCTTTACCTTCCGCTATAATGCCGATATTTCCTTTAAACATAATGAAAAAAGTTAAATTAAATGGAATAATCTATAGCACCCAAAATACCGCGCATCCAAAGTTCGGAGAGTTTTAGCTCATTGTTTGGTTTGGTTTTAATCCTTTGGGCGACCGTATGCCCTTTGTCGTTTCGCGAAACTGCAAAAAGGCGTATATTGTCATCGTGTAGGTTTAACCCGTCCAGAATAGCGGGATTATGGGTGGTGATAAGCATTTGCTTAGTCTGCTCCTCGTTGGCAATTTGGCAAATTGTACGCATTAAGTGAGTGCATAAGTGCGGGTTTAGACTGCTTTCTATGTTATCTACTGCAAAAAATTGTGGGGTACGTTTGCTAATCAATAAAGCTATGTAAAAAAGCAGATGTAAAACGCCCTCGTTGGAGTTTTCGGCAGAAAAAACATTGTTGAGGTCTTTTTTGCGCATAAACTTATCTATAAAATAGAGTTTAGATAAACTGCGATTAAGTTTGTAACCTTTTAATTTAAGGTTGTTGCTTTCATCTATAAAAAAATCTTCCAACCAAAGCACAAGTTTTTTATACTTGTTTAAAATCTCTTGTTCTTCTTTACTAAAATTAGAGATTAAAACATCTAAATTTTCTCCAAAAATTCCAAGCGGTTCTTTGTGGCTTTCGTTGGTCATTCCGCGTAAAGCGGGTGTGTTGGGCTGGTAGATAACAAAATCGTGAAGATAATCAAGAACTTGTTGCTCTTTGGGAGTAAAATTTTCACTTTTTAAAGTATTTATAATTATTTGTAGTTGCTTATCCGCAGTATTATTGGGATTAAGAGATATACTTTGCAATAATGGCTGCATAGATGCCATAGCTTTATCAGCTAATAATGCCAAAGTTTCTTTTTGGAAAGTAGAAACTTCTGTTTGTTGCGATAGGGCAGCCAAAAAAAGCATTAAATCCGCTTGTCTTTGCAGGGCATCCATATCATATTGGTTGCGCCAAACTGTGTGTATGTTATCATTTTCTTCAGGTATGATGGAAAAATCTGATATGCTTTCTGCTATTTTAATAGAAAAATGTAATTTATGCTCTTCTTTTGAACCAGCAAATGCAGAAGCGGTAAGTGAAGGTTTTGCTATACGAACCCCTTTTTTTATAAGGTCTTCATTATAAATTTTATTACTTTCTGACGCAGAAACAAACGCAAAGGCTTCCAATATATTAGACTTACCAGAGCCATTAGCCCCAATAAAAACATTGACGCGGGCTAAGTCTAACTCTAAATGTTTGATAGACTTAAAGTTTTTGACGGAAAAATTTGTTATCATAAAAAAGTTGTTTATTTTAAGTTTTTATTCAGAAACTTTATTATCTAACCAAACAAATTTGGTTTGAGGGAGCAGACGGCGGAATTTTTGGCGGTTGCTTTCGCTAAAATTATTGCCAAATAGATAAACTACATCCAATTTTTTCAACTGTTGGATTTCATCGGGCAGGTCGGTGATTTGGTTGTATCTCAAATCTAGCCGTTCCAAATTGGGCAAAGATAGGACTACTGCGGGCAGGGTTTTAAACTGGTTGTGGCTAAGGTCTATATATTTTAGTTGGGTTAATCCCGCCAAATGCGCGGGCAAGTCGCTAAATTGGTTGTAAGAAATATCCAATTCCAACAATGTTTGGAGTTGGCTCAAGCTGGCAGGCAGTTCTTTGAGTTGATTGGAGTCTGCATATAGCCTTTCTACAACTTTGTAATGGCTTAAATCAGGCAATTGGCTTAGTTTTTGGCAAGAAAGGTTGAGTTCTTTGCTTTGATTATCTGCCGATTTTTGGCAAGCGGCGGCTAAAATACAGAGGATAAAAAAGTAAAAAAAATGTCTCATTTGATTTATTTGGGGGCTAAAAATAAGTAAAAAATATAAAAATATATCACAATTGTGCCGCAATAATAACAATTTTTTGCAACTTTGCAGCGTTTTTTTGATTATAGAGGCAAAAAAAGTGAATTTTTAAACCAATTTATTGAAATGAATAATATCAATTTATATCTTTTTTATGCAACTCAAAATGCTGAAACTGCGGAAGAGGTAAAAAATTATTTACAAAAATCTGCCTTGACGGTGTGGGAAAATGTTGATAACGAAACACTTAATCAAGCTATACAGGCAGATAAAAAGTTAAAAATTTTGGTATTGATAAGCGATGATTTTCTAAAAAATGTCCAAACTATGCGTTTTGCGCTTTGGTTGGGGCAAACAGAATCTCGCCCGCAAGTGTTGCCCGTTCTATTGTACAATAAACGACAAAAACCAGCAAGTACTGAATATGAATGGCAACCTACACAAATTTATACAGTACCAGATACCGTTTATTACCGCGATTATTGGTATCAAGAATGGATACGTTTGCGCAAAAAATTGAATGTATGCCCAGAAAGTGAAAAGCCTGATTTGGAAGCTGATATTGCTGTAGCCAAAAAATTGCAGCCTGCTATGAACACCGTTTTGGGTAAATTTAGAGACAACCAACCTTTGAGTTATCTAAAAATGCAAAATGAAGACTATGCTTTGTTTTGGCAAAGATTTGAATTTGATTTGGATGCTAAAAATCAAGCAGCAACTCAAACCGAAAATGCAACGGCTGAAAATACAGTGACCGAAAATACAACAACTGAAAATACAGCGACTGAAAATTCAATCAACGAAAATTCAATCAACGAAAATTCAATCAACGAAAATTCCCAATTCCTGCCCGAAGAAGTGGTTGAGGGGTTGGAAGAAAGTGAGTTAGAAACTGAAAATTCTCCCTCTCCGCCCGAAGAAGTGGTTGGGTTGCTGAACGAAATTTTGGCAGAAAACCATTCGGCTGAAGTAAGCCAAGTCTTAAATCAAATTTTGGAAGAAATAGACCAAGTAGAAACAACCCCTACTGAATTGGCAAATGATGGGTTTAGTATAGACCAAGAAATTGAAAAAATGGAAAAAGCTTTGCAAAAGGTAGAGCAGTTCCAAACTCAATCAGCCCATACTGAAACCGATAAAATGGCTATTTCAACCCCTCAATCTATAGAAATTCAATCTAATTTAATGGAAAATATAAATTTAAACCCAGAGCAGACCCCTTTATTGGGCGATACTCAACCACAGGAGCGAGAATTTGCGCTTGATTTGTCTGCTTTACCCAATGATTTTGATGAAAAGTTGGTATATGAAAATTATCAAATTGCTGAATTGACGGATTTGGACACTCTTTTTTGTTTGGCAGAAACAGAAAGTGAAGAGGGCGATTTTGTCCACGCCAAAATTTGTTATGAACGCATCTTACAGATAGATGCTCAAAACGGGCGGGCTTTGATTTGGTTGGCGCGTTTGCAATATCGTTTTCTAAACAATCCTAAAGCTGCCGAAATTTGTTATAGAAAGGCAATTTTATGCAGTGACGAATCAGCGAATTTGTATTATGAATACGCTTTATTGCTTAGTGAGTTGGGTAGTTATCGCCGCGCGGTAGAAAATTTGCACGCTGCATTAGAATTAGAACCCGAACACGCTTTATCTTATATAGCTTTGGCCAAGAATATGGCTATTTTACACCAAAACGATTTGGCTAAAATGTATTATTTGCAGGCTTGTGCTTTAGACGAAAGTTTGAAAACGGTAGAATTAGACCAAGCTTATAAAGTTTTGCGCAAAGCTCCCATTTTGGAAATTCAGGAAGAGCCCAAAGTGAATAACGAGTTTGAGATTAAGTTGTTGGCTGATACTGAAGAGCAAAAAACGGTCTTGGTCACAGGCGCAACGTCTGGGATAGGGCAAGCAGTAGCAGAAATTTTTGCTTTGCAGGGGTTCAAACTTATCATAGCGGGGAGAAGAGAAGAGTATTTGCTGCGTTGGCAAGAGAGTTTGGAGCAGCGTTTTAATGCTAAAATTTACCCTTTGCATATAGACGTGAGCGACCCACAATCGGTAGAAAATGCGTTTTTATCCTTGCCTGAAGAGTTTAAAAATGTGGATATTTTAATCAATAACGCGGGTTTGGCCAAAGGTTTTGGTCCTATCCACGAGGGGAATTTATCCCACTGGAACCAAATGATTGATACCAACCTAAAAGGGATTTTGTATATGATAAACAAAATAGCTGCTGGTATGGTGGAGCGTAGAAAAGGGCATATTATCAACGTGGGTAGTGCAGCAGGCAAACAGGTGTATGCAAACGGGGCTGTCTATTGTGCAACCAAAGCGGCTGTAGATGCGCTGACTTCAGCGATGCGGTTGGATTTGTACCCACACAACGTGCGCGTGTCGGCTGTGCATCCCGGCGCGGTAGAAGATACCGAATTTTCTTTAGTGCGGTACGAAGATGAAGAAAAAGCGAAAATTTACGACAAATTCAAACCTTTGGCTGCTTACGATGTGGCGGAGATGATTTATTATATCGCTACCCGCCCCGCTTATGTCAACGTGCAAGAGGTGTTGATGTTTTCTACCCAGCAAGGCAGCACTTATGCTATAGATAAAAGCGGCAGAGACGACAAATAAACTTTTTGGATAAATGCTAAAAACTCGCTTATGACCAACTATAGCGGCGAAATTCTCCGATTATTGTGTAGCAGCCAAGCCGATAATATACAATTGGCTGAATTGTTGGCGCAAAGTCAGGGTTTGGATATAAAAAAAATTATAAAAAAAGCAGGCTATCACGATTTATGTATAGTAGCTCCTACGGATTTTTTGCGCACGCGAATACTGGGTCAAGGCAATGATATTAAAAAATTGCCCCCAATGCTGCCCGCTTGCGCGGAAATTTTATATCTGAACGAAAACAGGCTAAAAGAGTTGATTTTGCCCCCTATGCCCAACCTCAAGCACTTGGATTGTGGTCAGAATAAACTAACCAAAATTGCCAATTTGCCCCCAACGCTGGAGGAATTTTATTGTGAAGATAATAAACTCACCGAATTGCCCCCTTTGCCTAGCGGGTTGAAAAACTTGGTTTGCAGCGGGAATTTGCTCACCCAATTGCCCCCTTTGCCGCTTATGTTGGAAACGCTGGAGTGTAATTATAACAAATTAACCCATTTGCCCGATTTGTCGCCGAATAAAAAGGTTCTGTTTGAGTTGTATTGCGAACATAACCAATTGGCCGAGTTGCCGTTTATGGATGAAAGTTTTGAGTTGAACGATTTGCATTGTGGTTATAATAAAATCTGCCATTTGCCCGTGACGCTTCCCGCCAATTTGTGGAGTTTGAACTGCCAATACAACCATATTCAAACCATACCCGAATTGCCAGACAATTTAAACTATTTGGACTGTTTTGCCAACCCAATCAAAAAACTGCCTTTTGTGTCAGAGAAGGTGATATTGAACGCAGCCAAAAAACTACTTAAAAACCCACCCAAAAAATAAGAATTCTTACCTCAAATAAAATTTAAAATGAAAACAACCATCGAAAAAATCCTCCATTCTACGCGCCAGTTGGTAGTTCCTGCTACTGTTTGGGCGTTGAGCATTGCGCAGGGCTATTCGCAAACTATTTTAGAACAAGCCAAACAAGCCTTTGCGGTGCGCAATTATCGCCAAGCTATAGCACTTTATGAGCAAGGTATGTCAAAAGAAGCGGCAACGATAGAGGCACAAAATACTTTAGCCCAATGTTATCTGGTGATGAATCAGCCCGACCGTGCTGCTATGTGGTTTGACAAAGCTATGCGCAATCCCGAAGCTATGGCAATGTATCCACTTTTGCCCCTTTATTATGGCTTGAGTCTGAATATGAAAGGCGAGTATCAACAAGCCAAAACAGCTTTTAGCAAATTAGCGCCTCAATACCAAGCCACGATGGAAAAATTGCTGTCTGCTGCCGATTTTGCTGAAAATTATAAGAACAAAAATAGCATTTATGTGGTCAAAAACGAAACAGGGTTAAACTCTGAAAAAGCCGATTTTGCCCCAGCTTTTTACCAAAATAAGTTGATTTTTACCTCGTCGCGCACGGTGGAAATTATGGGTGGCTATTCTGACGCTACAACCAACATACAATATATTGTGGATAGAAATGGGATGAATTTGAGCGCGCCCAAAACCATCTCTTCGCCTGACGATTTGAGCAAAAACACCAACACAAGCCCCGTATCATACAGCAAAGATGGCAGCAGGGTGGCTTATATGATAAACACGTTCAATGATGGAGTGCGTCATTTGCCTGTATTCAATTTGCGTTCGGGTGAGCTGGAGTTTGCTAGCACAGGCGGTTCGCCAGAATGGGGGCGGGGAGCAGAACAACCTTTCCCACATTTCAAACAAGATGGGGTTGTGGTTGGCTTTCCTAGCCTTTCGGCTGACGGAAAAACCTTATATTTTTCTTGCAATTCCAACGCTGGTTATGGCGGTTTTGATATTTATGTGAGTTTTTGGGAAAATGGCAATTGGTCAGAACCTCAAAATTTAGGCCCCAATATCAATACGATGGGGGATGAGGTAAGCCCTTTTATAGCTGATGATGGTAAAATATATTTTTCCTCCAATTTTCACAAAGGTTTTGGCGGCTATGATGTATATTGCGCAACCTTAGAAGCCAATACTTGGAAATCGGTTAGAAGTTTAGGCGCAGGGGTTAATTCACCCGCCGACGATTTATACTTTATATTTGATGATGCCAATAATTTGGGATATTTTGCCTCCAATCGTCAAGAATCACAGGGCGATTATGATATTTATAGCGCAAAATTGACCGGGAATGAAAATTTATTGCCTTTTGTCTTGGATAGAGAAAGTGCTGATGCTATAGTGGTTTATCCCAAAACCAATAATAACAATGGCAATGTGGTGAATAATGATAATAAATTCAACCCCAAACCTAATCCCAATCCCAGCAATAACCCCAATTCTAATCCGAATGGCAGCAATCCGCGCGGGGTTAATAATAACACCAAACCAAATACCAATCCTGAAGAAGCTCCTTGCGCGCTTAATTTTTATATAGGGGCAATTATGGAAAATAATAGCAAAACTCCCATAATTGATGCCAGCGTTTATGTCAAAAATTTGGGAACGATGCAAAAGGAAAAAGTTCAAACCAACAAATTTGGGGAGTACTCGCTTATTTTAGAACCTATGAGCGAATATCTGCTGGTGGTTTCTAAATCGGGATTTGAAAATGAAACATTCCAAGTTCAAACTAAATCGGGAGGGCAAAAAACTTTATTGGGAACTCGTTACTTGCGCCGTGCAGGCACTACCAATAGCGAAACTGACGTCTTTGGCGATGTGGAGTTCAATAACAATAATACAAACCCAAATCCAACCAATTACATAGACAATCAAAGCTTAAAACCAGCCACACAAAAGTTTTCGCGCCAAAATCCTAACTTAAATGCTAATCTGCCCAACGAAGGTTATGTTATACAAGTGGGTATTTTTAGCCGCTTATCCGAATCCGCTTTGGATAAGTTAGCCCAATACGGCAATGTCACCACAGAACCCCGAAATATGCTCACAGCTTATAAAGTGGGTACTTTTGCGGATAAACAACACGCCGCCCAGATATTGGCAGAGTTGAAAAAAGAAGGCTACACAGAGGCTTGGCAAAAAACGGTACCCATCGACAATAAAACATTGGCGGGCAAATTGGCTAGTTCTTCACAAGTGATATTTCCTCCTACAGCCAACGAAACTCCAGTGGTCAATAACAACACAAGTACCCCTATCAAAGAAAATACTTATGCTAATTGGGCTGACAACCAAACTAAAACCAATTGGGAATCTGATAATAAAACAGCTAATAATAAACCTGTTGTTGCCAATAAATCGGTAGAGTACAAAGTCCAATTAGGTGCATTTAAAGAACCAGAAAAGGTGAGTTTTAACAATCTCGCTGACCTTGCGCCTATCGAAAAACAACTTAATCCCAACGGACTGACCTATTTTTATCTTTCGGGCTTCGAAACCCTAAATGCAGCCCAACAAGCCAAAGACCGCGCAGCCGCCCGTGGGGTGCAGGCGCCTTTTGTGGTGGGGTTTAAGAATGGCAATCGGGTAGCATTGGCAGAGATAAAATAGCAAAATTTGGCAAAAAGCTTAGTAATCCAACTTTTTTATACAAAAACACTAAAAAAAATAGGCAAAAGTGGTTTTTTTTGAAAAAAAAATTGGCTGTTTGGAAATAATAAAATAACTTTGCAGCCGATAACATAAAAACTTTCGGTTTTTTTTAACCACTTTCATTTTTTTTAATCAAACATTTTTTTTCTTGGCAAAATTAGATAGAAACAAACCCACTGCCCCCGAACATCGCCTTAATGAGCAAATTCGAGTGGTAGAAATTCGCCTTGTAGGCGAGCCCGAAGAGTTGCAAGCTATGTCCCAGCAATTGGGCGAAACGGTAGAAATCGGCATCCATTATACCCGCAAAATATTGGATTGGGCAGAGAAATTGGCTTTAGATTTAATAGAAATCTCTCCCAATGCTGCTCCGCCAGTCTGTCGGTTGATGGATTACAAAAAGTTCTTGTATGACCGCAAAAAGCGCGAAAAAGAACAAAAATCAAAACAGGTTAAGGTCGTATTGAAAGAAATTCGGTTTAGCCCTAATACTGACGACCACGATTTTGAGTTTAAGTTAAAACACGCCCAAAATTTTTTGGAAGAAGGCTCTAAAGTCAAAACTTATGTCCAATTCAAAGGACGTTCCATAGTGTTTAAAGATAGAGGTTTTGATTTGTTATCCCGATTTTTGAAAGGCTTGGCTGAATTTGGAGACCCTGATTATCCACCCAAATTGGAAGAGCGCAGGATGCATTGCACGATTAGCCCCAAAAAAGTAATTAAGAAAAAAGTTGATGCTTTGGAAGACATTAGCAAAGAACCAGCTAAAGATTAAAGAATAAATGTTTATAGCCTAATAACTTTTTGCGGTTATTAGGCTTTTTCTTTCCAATTATGTTAATAAAATAGCTTTTCTATGTTTAGTTTTATCCTTAATCAGGAAATTTTGCAGCAAGCCGCCAATCAACTCCCCCCGTATTTTAGCACTACAGGCAACATCAGAAGCGAACAAAATTTGTACGTCGCTGGCTTAGTGGAGGGCAAAATAGACTGTAAAGAAACAGTATTTATCGCTGAAAATGCTGAAGTTAGGGGCGAAATTTGGGCTAAAAATATCTTAATTTATGGCAAAGTTGGCGCAATGTTGAGGGCTGAGCAGATTATAGCCGTGGCAGATTCTGCCCAAATTTTTGCGCAGTTGTATTGTGCCAAATTAATGTTAAGCCCCAATGCTGTGCTGCCAAATGGTTGTTATTTACAACCTTAAAAAATAAAAAAATGGAAGAAAATAATAACCAATCACCTATTGACGATAAGCCTACCACAACCCCCCCCCACTCATTAGCTGCTTCTCGCGCTTATATCCGCTATGCTGGTATGGCTACACAAATGGGATTATTGATAGGCGGCTTTGCTTATCTAGGGGTATCTTTAGACAAGTATTTTGTAACCAAACCTATTTTTACCCTGATAGGCTCGCTATTTGGGGTTGGTTTATCCTTATATATGTTTATAAAACAAGCTTTCAACGACAAATGACCAGATTTTCATTTTTGGGCTATTGGCTATTTACCGCGTCTTTAGCTGCGCTTTTATTGTCCAACTTGGCTTTATTCGTGCCCGGTTGGGCTGCTATTATGGGGCTAAATTGGCTGGGGTTTGGATTTTTCTCTGCGTTTTGTTGGCTTATGTTCGAAATTTCTCAAAAAAGTATTAAAAGTGAAAACAAACAACTTTTTGGGCAAATTTTTTTGCTAAGTATTGGGCTGAAAATGTTTTTCACCTTGATTATTTTTATCCTTTTTATGAAAAAAAACCCAGATTTTCCCCGCGCCTCTGTGCTTTCTTTTATGTTGTTGTACGCTATATTTACCGCTTTTGAGGTTTTTTTTATGAGTAAATTATCCAGAAGCCAGCTAGCATAAAATGAGTATCAAAATACAAAAAATAGCCATTATTGGGATGGGCAAGGTGGCAAAAAACTTGGCTGTGGCTTTTCAAAAAGTGGGTTTGACCGTGCAAATTTATGTGCGAAATTTAAGCCCTGAATATATTTTATTCGCTAATCAATCAGCCTTATCCATACAACATTTGGCGGATATAGACAGCAACGCCGATTTGTATTTAATCTGTGTATCAGATGCGGGCATAGCTCAGGTTGGGCAGCAATTGCTACATTTGAACTTGCCCAAACAGTGTATAATTGCACATACAGCAGGAGGACAAAATATAGAAAAGTTAAGTAAAATCATTGATAATTATGGCGTTTTTTACCCTTTACAAACGTTTAGCGAGGGTAGAATGGTAGATTTTAACCAATTAGCATTCTGCATTAATGCTTCCAATCCAAGCACAATAGATAGTTTGTGTGAATTAGCCCAGCAAATTAGCAACCCAGAAAACGTGCATATAATCAATGAAGAACAGCGCGCAAAACTGCACGTTGCGGCAGTCTTTGTCAATAATTTTTCTAATTATTTATTTGCCTTAGCCCAACAATTTTGCCAAGCCGAATCTGTAGATTTTAATCTATTATTACCTTTGATGCGGGAAACAGTGGATAAAATTCACGCTAACCCACAGAATATCAGTTGTTTGCAAACAGGGGCTGCGCTAAGGGGAGATTATACCACGATAGCCAAACATAGCGAACTGCTAGAAAAATATCCTAATTGGCTTCAGGTTTATCAATTATTGACCGAACAAATTTTGGCTTTTTATCAAAAATAAAAAAACCAAACCGATAAAATCGATTTGGTTTAACCAAGATGCACAGCTGGGACTCGAACCCAGAACGCAAGGTTATGAGCCTTGCAAGTTACCTTTACTCCACCGTGCGATATAGATGCAGGGGCAAGATTCGAACTTGCGACCTACGGGTTATGAGCCCGCCGAGCTGCCACTGCTCCACCCTGCGATGTTGCGAGTGCAAAGGTACGACAGATTTTTAACCCTGCAAATTTTTTATCGAAAAACACGCTGGAAAATTGCAAAAAACGCAAAAAATATAAAAAATTATCAAAAAAAAGACATTTGAATTTTGAAAACACAAAAAACAGCCCTTAATTTTTCGCTTTTACTACTATTATTTTTTTCTGCTTGCGCGCGCGTCCCTCAAACCACCCATAAAGAAGGGGAGAAAATACAGGTCGCTTTTGCCCCAGAAGATTTGCTTTTGGACACCATTAGCGGCGGTGGGCAGCGTTTATTAATATCCTGTAATGACCACAGGGCGCAAGAAAAAGCCCCACAAGGGGAAATTATGCAATTGGATTTATCCGCCCCCAACCCTAAAGCGGAGATTTTGCCCCGTTCGGGAGAACCTGATAGTTTAGATTTTCATCCACACGGGATTTTCTTAACCAAGGGAGACGACAATCAAAGCTATCTTTTCATCGTTTCGCACGATGATGCTAAAAAGTTACATTTTATTTACAAATATCAAGTAACAAAAAGCGAGTTAGTTTTTATTAAAAAATATGCCCATAAGTTGATAAAAAGCCCTAATTCGGTGGCGGCTTTGCCCAATGGGGGATTTTATGTGAGCAATGATTTGAATAAGCGCACGCGCAGGTCGGATGCTTTTTTTAAGATAAAAAGTGGCTCGGTGGTGTATTGCGATGAGGGCGGAAATTGCGAATATGCGGCTAAAAAATTGGGGTATGCCAACGGGTTGGAAATTTATAAACAAACCCAACTGTTGATAGGCACGACCAGCGAGAACAAGGTTTGGGCTTATGATATTGGTGCGGGGGGGCAATTGCTGAATAAAACCAAAATTGCCAAAGCGCGTGGCGGGGATAATATCAGAGCGTATCAAAATTATGCTTTTGTAGCGGCGCATATCAGCTTACCCAAATTCTATTTTCACTTTCAAAACCCCAAAAAGCGCAGCCCAAGCGTAATTTATCGCGTGGATATGAACAGCAAAACGCGGAAGGTTGCATTTGCGGATAAAGGCGGTTTGATTTCTGCGGCGGCTACTGGGCTATATTATAATGGCAATTTGTATATTGGGCAAGTTTTCCAACCTTTTTTGTTGAAAGTGCCGTACAAAATCTCAGATTAAAATTAAGGTTATAAAATAGGATAAAAAAAACCAACCACAAAATTATGCGGTTGGTTTTTATTTTTTTTGAGATTAAAATTGCGTTGATTAGATAGCGGCCATTTCGGCTTTGAAGCTATCCCAGCGTTTTTCATAAATTTTGTACTCTGCATTTTCTGCACAAACGAATAAAATGGCTTGAAAAGCGTTGGGGTTTTGTTTTACATAATCAGCAACTGCGCGTAAAGCCACTTCGGCTGCTGTTTTTTTGGGAAAAGCCTCCAATCCTGTGCTAATCGTGGGCAGCCCTACAACCCGTATATTGGCTTGTTGCGCTATAGCGAGCGCGTTGGTGTAGCAAAGTGCTAACAAGCGTTGGCTTTCGTCGTCGGTTTGCGCACCCCAACGGGGGCTTATGACATGGATAATTTGCTTGGCTGATAGTGCGCCGCCTGTGGTGAGGAAAGTATCCCCAATTTTTAGGCTGGGATTTGCTTGAAGAAACTCGGCACAGGCTTTTTGCACCATAGAGCCTCCTTTTTGGCAAATACCATCTTTCCCTACAAAAGCTGTGTTGGTGCCATTGACGATGGCTTCGGAGCTAAGGTTGGTAACTCCTTGCTGCATTAATGAGAATGTAGTGGGCATTTTTTTTGAGTATGCAAATTTGGTTACTAATACTGAATTGAAAAAGTGAGTGTGTAATAGCAGTGTAAATTATTAAAGACATCACTTATAAAAACTTGTGTTTTGGAATTTTTTTAACGGCTTACGCCTAAAAATTCTTTTCTTCGTACTTTTTGCAGGCGCAAAAAGTACCAAAAACGCCTTGTTTCTACAAACTTGTTCGCTCCGCTTGCTAAAGCTGCGCTTCGTCTCACTTCAAACAGTGTAGAACGGCGAAGCCCTCCCTGAAACTCAACGGATTGGTGTAGTTACGCGCTTCGCGCGACACATTTTATTATACACTTACTTTCTAAATTCTGTATAATTCGTTATTATAACGCAAAAATAATTAAAAAGTTTGATTTTGACAAATTTATTTCAAAAAAGAGGGCAAAAAAAGCAGAAAAACTTTCGTTTCCTGCTCAAGTATTTTATTCCATCCCCAAAAACTCGCTAATTTTAGCCCAATTCTCTAACCTTTGCTCTTCATATTTGTCGGCAGCATCCACTTCATCCGTTTCGATGTATTCTAAAACGTGTGTAGCTTGAGTTTTTAGCCCTTCAAAAATTTCGTTAATGGTCGTAATCGCCACTTTATCGTCGGTTTTTTTCACAAAACTCTTGCTAACTGTTTTGTATTGTTGGATTTGAGCGTCTATAAGCGCGACCTGTTTGTTGAGCAACTCTGTAGCCAGTTCACCTGTGTAGCCTTTGTTGGCGTAAGCGTCGCTAATAGCACCAATGAGTATATAGGTATTGTACAAACTTACCCCACCCATAAGCCCTAATGTTTCCAACACATCATTTTCGGGGGTACTTTGGGTTGTTTTGGTATTTTTGGAATCTGAGCTGCTACCAGATGAGCCGCTGCCATATTTTTGAGCATAGCTGCTGGAAACTAACGCGGTCAAAGCCAGCGCGAAGATAATTTTTTTCAACATAATTTACGATTTATTTTGTATAAAAAATGGATGCGAGTATATAACGTATTTTATAGCAAAAAATGTTCCAATTGGTTAGAAAAAGGTAAAAAAAATAGAAACAGGTTTTAAAACTTGTTTCTATTTTGAGAAGTGAATATACAAATTAGGAATTACATCCCCAATTGAGTTTTGATTTTGCTGGTCGCATCCGTTCCGCCGTCAGAATAAAGCAACAATTTTTTATCAATAATGTACATATATTTGTTGGCTTCTGCTACGGCTTTGATTGCAGCATTTAGTTTGTCAAACAATGGTTTTGACAATTCAGCTTCTTTTTCCATCAATTTTTTTTCAGCATCTTGCAATTTTTGTTGGAGTTCTTGCTGCATTTTTTGCAATTTGGCTTCAGCATCTTGTTGTTGGCGAGGGGTCATATCTATAGATTGCGCTTGTACTTTTTCCAAGTACTGTTTGAGTTTTAGCTCATCCATTTCCAACTCATTGGTCAATTGTTTTTGGAAAATCTCAAGTTCGGAGCGCACCTGTTTGAACTCAGGCATAGATTGGCTAATGTCGTCTATATCGGCGTGGGCTATAGTTTGGGCTTGGCTGACAAGGGTAAAACTGCAGAACAATAAAGCAGCTAAAAGATAATTTTTGATAAAATACATATTTTGGTTTGTGTTGAAAGCTTATTTAAAAATAAAAATATGGTTTATGGCAGTCCTAGTTTTGTTTTTAGCTTGAGGGTAGCATCTTCGCCTCCAGCGTGCAACATCACCTTTTTATCCACGATATAGTTGTACTTGTTGGCTTCTGCTACGGCTTTGAGCGCGGCATTAAATTTTTCGTACAAAGGTTTGGTCAATTCCCCCTCTTTGGCTATGACTTGTTGCTCGGCTTCCATCGCTTTTTTTTGCAAGTCTTGCTGCATTTTTTGCAATTTTTCCTCAGCTTCTTTTTGTTGGCGGGGAGAAAGTTGTCCAGCTTGAGCTTTTTGCATCGTGCTTTGATAAAAAGTTTGCAGTGCTTGTTCGTCAGCTTTGAGCTGTTTTTCTAAAATCTTTTTATAAGATTCTATATCTGACTCTACCTGTTTGAACTCGGGCATAGCTGATATGACGGACTCAGCATCTACATAAGCAACCACGGTAACATTGTTGGCGGCTGCGCCTGTTTGGGCTTGACTATATTGTAAACTGCAGGTCAATGTGGCTGCAATAAATAAGTGTTTTAACATATTAGGGTTTGTTTATTGGTTACGGGTTTATTTTACCCTTTTTATCAACTCGTCGGTAATATCCTTATCTGATTTGGCATAAATAAGCGTGCTGCCGTCAGGGGCGGTGAATATGAAATCATAGCCGCGCTCTTCTGCCAATTTTTTGGTGGCTTGGAATACTTTTTCTTGTATAGGCTTGACCAATGTTTGTCTTTTTTGAAACAATTCGCCATCAGGGCCAAAACGTTTTTTTTGCAACTCTCGCACTTCTTTCTCTTTGTTGACGATTTCTTCCTGTTTTTGTTTGCGGGTTTCATCACTCAACAACACCTCGCGGGCTTGATAATCGCGATATAATTGGTCTATTTTATCGTATTCTTTGCTAATCTCTTGCCGCCAAATCTCTGCTTGTTGCTCAAGTGAGGTTTGGGCGTTTTTGTAATCGGGGATAGACATCAATACTTTTTCCATATCTACATAGCCTACTTTGCCTTGAGCTTGTAGGGGCGCATAGCTAAAACCAGCCAACAATAGCGCAAATAAGACTTTTTTCATCATAAAATAGATTTAGGTCGTTTTGGGTTAATTTTTTTGAATAATTTTTGTTAGGTTGGGCAAAAATTGTGCCAAAGGTGCAAAAAATGATAATTTTTAGATATATTTAACAAAAAAAATTAGAACACGGCTAAGCAGTCTGACTTAAATCCCGTGTTCTAATTTTCAAAAAAATTATTTTTTCAACCCGATTTCTCTCAAACGCTCATCCAAATAGCCTCCAGCCGTAATGGGTTCGTAAGCAGGGGTTTCTCCAGCTGCCACACAATTGTCCAAACAGGTCAAATCCATATCGCCGCGTGGATGCAAAAAGAAAGGAATACTTAATCTATCTGTATGCCATAATTCGCGGGGCGGATTGACGACGCGGTGGGTGGTAGATTTGAGCTTGTTGTTGGTCAAACGCTGCAACATATCGCCCACATTGATAACGATAATGTCGCCTACTGCTTTTACATCCAACCATTCGTTGGCTGTGCCTTTGACCTGCAAACCGTCGGCTGACGCGCCTACCAACAAAGTGATAAGGTTAATATCTTCGTGTTCTTCAGCGCGAATGGCTGATTTGGGCTCGCTCGTGATGGGCGGATAATGAATAGCGCGCAAAATGGAGTTGCCGTAGGTGATGTGGGGAACGAAATAATCTTTTTCCAATCCCAAAAATATAGCTATGGCCTCCAATAACGCTGTGCCTGATTGCTCAAAAGCCCGATATAGTTCTAATCCTGTGGGCAAAAAGTTGGGTTGTTCGGCGACAGCTACATTGGTGGGGTAATCTTTGCCCAAGGCGTGCTCGCTGGGTACAGTTTGTCCAATTTGAAAAAATTCTTTTAAATCGCCCACATTAGATTGTTTGGCGTGTTCTTTGCCAAAAGAAGTGTAGCCGCGTTGTCCTGCCAATCCTTTTACCTCGCATTTTGCTTTGACTTCATCAGGTTGGGCAAAAAAATGTTTGGATTGGTTATAAAATTCTTTCACTAATTCAGAAGGTATGCCGTGATTGACCACCCCCACAAATCCTACTTCTACAAAGGCTTTGCCTAAATCTGCCACAAATTGCTGTTTTTCGGCTTGGTTGCCTGCTGTGTAAAGGGATAAATCCACCAATGGAATCCCTGATATGCTTGCTGACATATATTTAAAAACATTTTTTATTAAAAAAAATACAATATTAAGGTAGTTTTTTGCCTATTTAAACGGTTAGAACGTGAATGAGGTTGGGCAAAATTCATAAAATTGGCAACTTCATTGGCAAAAAACGCGCAAACATAGCTATTAATTCTTGTACCACAAATTTTTTATGCAAAAAACGCTAAAATTATGCTAAAAAAAAATCTTTTTTATCGTTATATGTACGGTTCAAAAGTATTTTGGCGTTTGCCAATCTGCTAATCGGTTTCGTTGAGTATCACCTGTTGCGCTTTCAAAATGCTGTTGTTGAAGCTAAAATTGGATTTCTCTAAGGCCGAATAAAAATCGCTAAAACGCTGGGCAAAAACACCCCAAATTTTACCCGTTCTAATCTCCGCTATTATATAATCATAAGCCATTTTATATTGACTATTGAGTTTTTTGTTGCTATCAAAAACCGCTTCGTTGTCTAAGCCATAAATCAACAATTTTATCCAGTATTGGCTTCTTTGTTGGCAGTCCGAAATGGTTAAGAAATTGGGGTTTTGTTCGTTAAAATTAGCCCAAAATACAGCCCAATCAGCTATTTGATTGAGTGGGGCAACAAACCGCCCATTTTCTTTCCAGTAAGTTTCGGATTCTAGTTGGATTTGGTTGAGATAAGTTCGCATTTGTGGGGATACAAACCGATAAAAACGCCGAGCGACAAAATCCCAGTCTTCGCCAAATTCTACTTTGCCTTCTTTATAAACCAACTTTATCCCATTTTCGGATAGATAAAAAAGGCTAGAATCTGCACCCGCATAAGCCCGCCCATAACTGCGAATTTCTTGCGCTAAATGTTGATATTTGCCGCTGTTTTGTTTGCTTTTGGCAAAACTGACCGCTTCTTGATAAAAGCCGTTAAAATCTAAAAGTGCTCTATCGCAAGTAGCGCCAGAAGCGTTGGCGAAGTTGTTTTCAAAAAAAATGGCGGCTTGACTAACATGAGAATATTGTTTATAATTTAAACTTCTTAGATAGTTTTTATACGTATTGAGTAGATTGTTGTCTACTTTTGTATCGCGTATTTTTGCGCTGTTGCCTTCTTTGCCGCCCGAACTGTTGCGCAATTTTCGTTGATAATTGAGGTGTTGGTTTTCGTCTTTGGGTACAAAACTAGCCATTTGCCCAAAAACCCAACCTTCTTTTTCTGTTTGGGGGTTTTGTACCTTATACCAACGCGCTTTTACTGGTTGATTGTTTAGTTTGGTTTCTGTTTCAAAGTTGGTGCTGTCATTCTGAAAGGTTAAAATGCTGCCAATCTGTTGAATAATTTCGGTTGTAACCCCTTGTAAATCAGGAGTTTGTCTTATTTTTACCCCCGCATAGTTGGTTGACATATACAAAAAGATAGTATCAGGGCTAACTGCGACGCTGTCTGTATTATTAAGGCTATCGGGGTTATTTTGTAGATAACTATTGCCCATATTAGAGCTTGAGTTTTGGCAACTAAAAGCTAAGGAACAGCTTATTATTGGTACTAAAACAGCTTTTTTTATCATTATACTTTGGCTAAAAGGAATTTTTTTATATGGGTTGAGTTGATATGTAAATTAAAGTTGTTGGCTTTTTAGTATTTTTAGCTCTTGAGCTATGGTAGGCGGGTTAAAATTGAGTAATTGTTGTGCCAAAGAAGCATCAAGACTAACATCAGCAGGGCGTAATTTAGCCAAATTATGATTTTTTAGCTTGGTGGGGATTACATTTTTGGGATTGAGGGCAAATTCTTCACAAATTTTTTTTGCCAATTGATAGCGGGAAATGCTTTCTTTGCCAGCAAAATGTAAAATTTTGGCAGCCAAAACGCTTGATTTACCCGCCAAAAGTGCTCTAATTTGTTCGGACAAACCAGCCGCCGCACTCATACCGCTTAGTGGGGTTCTAAATTCGTCCACAAAGGCTTCTACCGTTTCGTTATTTTTAATTTTAGACAACAAAATCGGCAAAAAGTTGCTGTGGTTTAGCCCAAAACCGTATAAAAGTGGCAATCTGCTCACAAAACTTTGTTTTTTGTCGCTTAGATAGTTTTCAATCTCGCATTTTTGTTGGGCGTAACGGTTGAGTGGATGGCAAAAATCATCTTCTGTATAGGCTGCATCTGCGCCCGAAAAAACCAAGTCGGAAGAAATTTGTAAGAATAAAATCTCTTTTTCTTCACAATAATTTGCCATTTCTTGAGCCGCCAATGTGTTGAGCCTTCGGCTTAAAGCTGGAAATTTTTCACAAAAATCTATACTCGCGTAAGCTGCCAAATTTATTATCATATCTATTTTCCCTATAGAATTAAGCAGGGGGCGAATTTCGCCTGTTTCTAATAAGTTGCTGCTTTGCCATTGGATGAAATTTAGCTTTTCTATAGGTGCACGGCAGTATAAACCCACTAGATTAAATTCTGTTGCCAATTCCAAACTCAAATAAAATCCTAAAAAGCCTGATGCGCCCGTGATTAAAATTGTTTTTTTTGTAATAAGATTATTTGTATCAAGTATCACGATTTTTTTGTATGAAATTTTGTATAAAAACCAAAAAAAAGCCGCTGGTTGGCGGCTGTGGGGTTAGAAACTATTAAAGTTTTTGACTTGGTGGGGGTATCTTTCCACGTACAAACTTGCTACCAATTGCTGCATAGTTTGCTTGAGTACGTCCACGCCTATTTTATCGGTGGCGGAAACAAAAACGGCTTTCTGTTGGCATTGTTCCAAATAGCGTAAGCGCGTATCCAATTCTAAATTATTTTTTTCCTCTTCGGTCAAAAATTCATCAAAATTGAGTTGGCGGTATAAATCCATTTTATTAAACACATACAACATCGGTTTGTCGCCCGCGCCTATAGATTGCAGGGTTTGATTGACCACTTTTATCTGGTCTTCGTGCAAAGGGTGGGAAATATCCACCACGTGCAGCAATAAATCCGACTCGCGCACCTCATCCAGCGTAGATTTGAAACTTTCTACCAAGTGAGTGGGCAATTTGCGGATAAATCCCACCGTGTCAGATAATAAAAACGCCATTTGGTCAAAAACTACCTTTCTAACTGTAGTATCTAAAGTGGCGAATAGTTTATTTTCTGCCAAAACTTCAGCTTTGCCCAACAAATTCATTAGGGTAGATTTGCCCACGTTGGTATAACCGACCAAGGCCACGCGGATAAGTTCGCCCCGATTTTGTCGCTGGGTTTGGGCTTGTTGGTCTATTTTGGATAATTTTTGTTTCAATAGGCTGATTTTATCCCTAACGATACGTCGGTCGGTTTCAATCTCTTTCTCCCCAGGGCCGCGCATACCAATACCGCCCCGTTGGCGTTCCAAGTGCGTCCAAAGTCCGCGCAATCGGGGTAGAAGATACTGCATTTGTGCCAATTCTACCTGTGTGCGGGCTTGAGCGGTTTGGGCGCGGGTGGCAAAAATATCCAAAATTAGGCTGGTTCTATCCAAAATTTTGCATTTCATCAAACTTTCCAACGTGTTGGTTTGCTTGCCGCTCAAATCATCGTCAAAAATCACCGAATCTATCTGATGTTCTTCCACATATAGTTGAATTTCGCGCGCTTTGCCACTGCCTATAAAGGTGCGCGGGTCAATTCCGTTTGATTTTTGTATGAATTTTTTATAAATGGTTGCGCCTGCTGTTTGTGCCAAAAATGCCAACTCATCCAAGTATTCCATCGCTTGCGCTTCGCCCACTTGTGGGGTAATCAAAGCTACCAAAACGGCTTTTTCATCTTTTTTGTTTGCTACGAATTTATTCTTTTCGCTTATATTCCAATCTTGTGCCATAATGTGTGTTTGTTTTTGTAAAAAATTGCGTTTATTTTCGCTCATAACTATCAAACCAGCCCTTCCAGCGTATTTTGAGCACGCCAAAAATCGCCTCGCTGAATATAGCCATACTCATTTTGGAGACGCCCTCTATGCGGTCGGCGAAGGTAATGGGAATTTCTTTGATAGAAAACCCCAACTGCCAAGCGGCAAATTTCATCTCTATTTGAAAAGCATAACCTACAAAGCCTATTTTTTCAAAGTTTAATCTTTCCAAAAAACTTCTTTTGTAGCCCACAAAACCCGCTGTAGGGTCTTTGACCAACATTCCCGTTGCGCATTGTACATAAATAGACGCGCCCCTGGACATAAATCGCCTTTTGAAAGGCCAATTGTGCAGTTTGCCCCCTTTGATGTACCGAGAACCCACAGAAACGCCCACTTTGTCGGTTTGGCAAGCCTCCAATAATCGGGGCAAATCTTGGGGATTGTGGGAAAAATCCGCGTCCATTTCGAAAATATACTCATAAGTTCGCGCCAACGCCCATTTAAACCCGTGTATGTAGGCCGTCCCCAAACCCAATTTGCCCGTTCTGCACTCCAAATGTAGCCTGTTTTTGTATAACGGTATCAAGTTGCGCACAATATCGGCTGTACCATCGGGCGAACCGTCGTCTATAACCAATAGGTCAAATTCTACAGGTAGGGCAAAAACAGCAGCTATGATTTTGCTGATGTTTTCTTTTTCGTTGTAGGTGGGGATGATAACTAAATTTACTGACAAAATGAAGTTGCTGTGTTTATGATAAAAATTAAAATTTGGGCGCAAAATTAGTTTTTTTTGATAAAAAAATCGTTATTTCATACTAAAAATGCAAAAAATATCAATAAATTTATATTTCAACCTGTTAATTGCTTTTTTTACCGCTTTAATCGCTTATTTTATCGCTGCATATTTATTGATACGGAGCGAATTTGTGGCTTATTTATCCATTTGGTTGCTTATTTGGCTATCTAGTGTAGGGCTGGCTTATTTGTTGATAAAAAAAATTGCTTTTACGGGCAAAAAAAATAATTTTATCGCGCTTTTATTCACTGCAGGCTTATTATTTAGGCTGATTGGGTTGCTGTCTATTCCTGCTTTGTCTGATGATTATTTTAGGTTTATTTGGGATGGGCGGCTTGGGGTGGCTGGATTTAATCCATTTGATACCCGCCCTGAAGAGTGGTTAAATTCACCCCTTTTTACCCAATTGAAGTTGGGGGAGTTGTATCAACATCTAAACTCGCCCCGTTATTATTCTGTATATCCGCCTTTGTCCCAAGTTTGGTTTTATATGTCAACATATTTTGCCCATCAAGAGCTAAATACAGAACTTTTTTTTCTCCGTTTGTTTATTATTGGGGCTGAAATTGGCAGTTTTTATCTATTGCTAAAATTGCTGGTTATATATCAACGCCCTATTTATTATGCAGCTTTTTATTGGCTGAATCCGTTAATAATTATAGAGTTAAGCTATAATTTACATTTTGAGGCGGTGCAAATTTTTTTCTTGTTGCTGACCTTATACGCGGTAGAAACCCAAAAGTATAAACTTGTAGCTTTGGCTTTGGCTGCTGCTGCGGTGGCCAAACTATTGCCTTTGATTTTTGTGCCGCTTTTGTGGTGTAGGTTGGGGCTGTGGCGCGGTTTTTGGGTTTTGGCTGCTACTTTTTGTATATTTGTGGGCAGTTTTTTACCATTTTTTAGTTTGGCGTTGATAGAAAAAATTGGCAGCAGCGTGGGTTTATATTTCAAAAATTTTGAATTTAACGCTTCGATTTATTATTTGACCCGTCAGGTTGGTTTTTGGGTTTATGGCAACAATCAAATTGCAGTTTTGGGTAGAACGCTATCACTTATTGCTTTATTTTTTGTTTTTTATATAGCCAAAAAAGCGGAAGACAAATCAACAAAGTTGCCCGAATTGATGCTGGCTACACTAACCGTTTATTATTTATTGGCTACAACCGTACACCCTTGGTATATATCCAATCTGTTGATTTTTGCCGCTTTGACCTCGTACAGATACGTTTTAATATGGTCTTTTTTTATATTTTTGACCTACAAAAGTTATGAAAATGTAAATTTGTACGAAGAAAATTTATATTTGGTAGCCATCGAATATCTGGCTGTAGGTTTATATTTTTGTTATGAAAAAGGGTGTTTTTTTGGCAAAAAAGCTTAATTTTTTTTACTATATTAGAAAAAAAACTTACCTTTGCGCGCGCTTTTCAACCCTATTTTGCATCTTATCCATATTTGGCAGTGAAAAACCGCTTTAACCTTCATAAACTATTCAACTATGAATTATTTAAAATCATCCCCCAAATCACTCATTTATTGCTTTTTAGCATTGAGTAATTTATTGTTATTCAACCCTTTGCAAGCTCAAGGCACTTCAGTAAAAACCACAGCTAATAAAACCAAATCTAATGGTTGCGAGTATCAAACCATAGCTGGATTGGCTGAAGTTATCAGCGTGGATAAGGTGCTTTCCAAAGATTCAAGCGCGTTGGAATATGACGAATACAGCATTAAATTCAAATTTATCCCCAAAGAGGGCGGGCAGTTGTTGGCGACTTATCGCGACCAAGAAATGGAGTTTAAATTAACCTCACAAGGCGAGCAGTTTTTGGTTGGGCCTCAATATATCCGCCAATACCAAATCCGCAAAAATACTAAATATAGTATGAAAATTTTGCAAGGTCCGCTTTGCCCCGAAAAGATAAAATTTGGCGAAACGGGTGGCTTGCCCAACGATGCGTTTGAGGCTGGAGATAAGGTTCAAAATATCAAAAAACGCAGATTAGAAGAGGGGATGTTGATAGCTGACAACGAATTTGCCAAAAATAATCCCGATGCTGTACCCGATGAGGACAAAATCCCAGAGGAGAAAACCGCTGAACAGATAGCAGCAGAGGCGGCAGCGGCAGAAGAGGCTAGGATAAAAGAAGAAGAACGTATCAAGCGGGAAACAGAGTTTCAAAAAGCAGAGGAAGAAAGAGAAAGAAGATTGGCTGCAGCTAATGGTGGCGGCGACCCAGATGAAGATAACAACCCTGACCAACCCAATCCTGATGATGTTAATCCCAATCCAAGCGACCCAGATAACGAAAATCCAAGCAATCCAGATAACGAAAATCCAAGCAATCCAGACAACGAAAATCCAAGCAATCCAGACGAAGAACCCAAACATAACAGCACGGCTACAATCACTGATGCTAGCGTTACAGATGGTGGTAATGTCGACAATAGCAATCCAAGCAATAATTTGGGGGTAAATCCTAATTTCGCTACCAACGCACTTGATACGCAAAAAATAGCTGAAGAGGCTCGTTTGTTGGCAGAGCGTGAATTTGCTGCCCAACAAGCCAAAGAAGAAGCTGCCCGCAAAAAACAAGAGGAAAAAGATGCAGCTATCCGCAAAAAACAAGAGGAGAAAGAGGCCAAAGAAAAGGCTAAATTGGAAGAAAAACAACGCAAAGAACAAGAGAAAATTAAAATAGCTGAAGAAGCCCGCTTAGCCCGCCAGCGCGAAATTGACGAACAGCAACGCAAAGCGCAAGAAGAACGGCTCAAAAAAGATATGGCCGAAAAAATGCGCCAAGATATGCTCAAAGAAGCCGAAGCCAAAGCCAAAGCTGATGCTGAAGCCAAAGCCAAAGCCGAAGAGGAGGCCAAAGCCGCCGCCGAAGCCAAAGCCGCTGCTGATGCCAAAGCTGCTGCCGACAAAAAAGCTGAAGAGGATGAAGCCAAACGCGCTGAATGTACTTATCAAACCAAAATAGCTGGGGTTATCCAAGTTACTAATGTCAAAAAAGTATTGGATGCAGACCAAAGCCGCTTGGGTTATGCCGAATATGAGGTTAAGGTGAAATTTGTACCTTCCAATGTGGCAGATTTGCCCAGAAATACGCAAAAATTGTTTGATGCTGAATATACTTTCGTTATCGATGCTCAAGGCAAATCAGCCAACCCTAGCGCGGCTTATATCAAAACTTACAGCGTTTTGGCTAATGCCCGTTTTAATGGGTTTGCTCAAATTATCAACGGGGGAATTTGCAATTCTATGATATTTTTTAGCCCGCAATTGCCTATCGATGCCGCCCAAATCAATCTTAAATAACTTTTTTTACCATAATTTTTTACTGCTATTCTAATCAATTTCTATGAAAACACTACATTTTAGCATATTGGCTGCTGTTGCTAGCCTTTTATTCACAGCTTGTGGCGAAACTAAAACCGATAATAATCAGGTGATAAAAATTGATAATAATCAATCCATTCGCACCAACGAAGAAGCCAAAGCTGAAGAAGAAGCTTCCCAAAAAGCAGAAATGCAAAAAGCTGCTTCAGATTATGCTGCCAAAACTTGCGACTGCAAAGGGGTTAAAGAATTTTTGAAGTACTCCAAAAAAATGGAAACAGCCACTGAAGCCCAACGTCAGGCTGCTGCTAGCAAAATGGTGAATATCGGCAAAGTTTTTACCGCTTGTACCCAACCTGTAGCCCAGCAAATGCAACAACAGTATCCCACCCGCAAAGATGTAGTGGAGACTTTTAATAGCGAGGTCAAAAAATTATGTACTGTAGTTAGCAAATAAATTCATTTTCTACCCCCAAGCGAAGAGAGCTATAATTCTCTTCGCTTTTTTTATGCCAATTTTTATATGTTGCTTATTTATACAACCCATATTTTGCCTCGTTTTGAGTATATTATAGGGTTTATTTTTGATAATTTTTTGGCTGATGATTACCAAATTACTACGGATAAAACCTTTTTCTACCAATCCAATCTGCCCAAAATATATTATCAACCCCAACCCGAATCTACTTTTTCCGCTATCTATCTGCAAGCGGCTAATCTGTTGTTTGAAACGGGTATAAAACCCATCCCAATCGCTACCGCAACCTATTCTATAGAAGATAAACCCTACCAACTACTTTTTCCCTCTGCCTCGCCCCAAAGCGTGCTGCCTTTTGACATTTTTGCCTTTTGCTTTCTGCTGTTGTCGCGTTATGAGGAGCATTTGCCCTATTCGCCAGATGCGCACGGGCGTTTTTCTGCCTCACAAAGCCTTTCGCTAAAATATAATCACCTACATTTGCCCATTATCAACATTTTATGCGAACATTTTATCCACAAATTGGCGCAAATATACCCCCAACTTCAGCCGAAAAAGCCCACTTATCGCCTGCAACTGTCTTATGATATTGATTATATGCGCGCTTTTTTAGGAAAGGGATTTATACGACAAATGGGGGCTTTATCCAAAAACTTTTTTACGGGACACTGGAAACTGTTAGCCTTGCAAATTGCCACTTTAGCCCGTTTAAAACCCGATTTATACAATACTTTTGCTTATTTGGATAGTTTGCATCAACGTTACGACCAACGCCCGCGCTATTTTTTCCTAACCGCAAAATGGCATACTTATGATAAAAACACCCCTACGACCTCGCCCATTTTTGCCCAAACTGTGCAACAAGTTGCCGCCCGTTATCCTATAGGTTTGCATCCTTCTTATCAATCCAATAGCTATTCGCAATTGTTGCAAACGGAAAAAAACAGGTTAGAAACCATCTCCCAACAGCCGATTATTGCTTCTCGCCAACATTTTCTCAAGTTACATTTGCCCCAAACTTATCAAAATTTGTTGGATGTTGGTATTCAAACCGATTTTTCTATGGGTTATGCCGATGCTTGCGGGTTTCGGGCGGGTACAAACCTACCTTTTTGTTGGTACGACCTTAGCCGAGAAAAGATAACCAGTTTAGAAATTCAGCCGTTGCTGTTGATGGATGTTACCTTACGCGATTATTTAAAATTATCCCCTGCGCAAGCCTTGCGGTTGTGTTTAGATTATTTGCAAACGGTGCGCCGATACGGGGGAAATTTATCCGTTTTATTCCACAACAATTCCTTTTGTGAGAACTTGGGTTGGGAGGGCTGGCGGGCTATGTACGAAGAATTTTTAGCTGCTGCGTATCAATAATTATAAATCTAAAAATTACGCGATAGCAAATATATTATTTTTTTACCATTGTCCCCACGCGGCGGCGTGGGGCTACTGCTATTCAACCCCTTTGGGGTTGGCAGATTTGAACCCTGAAAGGGTTCAATAATGGTAGCCCCACGTTATAACGTGGGGACGATAAAAAATTAAAGCAACGTATTTTTATTAATCACATTCCATACACAAAAAATCCCCCTTTGCTGATTAGACAAAGGGGGATTTTTTATTTCCAACGGTTATTGTTTTCGGATAAAACGGGTTTGTATCTTGTCGCCCATTTGTACTTTTAAAATATATTGTCCTGCCGCCAAATTGGATGGATAAAACCGCTCCGTATGCCAGCCTGTAGCGCGCTCGCCAAAACTTTCCGTTTGTAGTAATTGCCCCGAAAGGGTGTAAATTTGCACCTGTATTTTTGCCACTTGCGCCAAACTATATTGCAGGGTTATTTCTGTATCAAACGGGTTAGGATATACGCCCATTAGCACCGTTTCCAACCGATTGTTATTGTATAAAACACTATTGGTGGGATTGTTTCTAACCTCTAACGGGGCTGGGCTCGGATATAAACGCATATCTGCCAAAATTTCTTGGTTGGAAACAATAAGACGTTGTTGTCCGCTATTGACATAATAACTGCTGGTAAAATTATCCGTATAAATTTCCGTGTTGGTGTTGCTTACCGTATAAAAATGGCAATGGCTGCGTTGTTTATTAACATCCAAAAGCATATAACCGTGTCCTGAAGTTTGGATAAAATAGATATGTGGATTAACCGCCAACATACCAGGGATAGCAGCTGGGGGGTTATGATTAGGAGAGCTAACGCTATTGGTGATAAACTCCACTCCAGCCGAACCTGCCCCTGTGCTGGGTTGGTAAAAGTCTGTAGGCAAATTGCTAGCCCAAGCCGAGTGTAAGTCGCCTGTTAAAACAACCATATTGTTTATATTCTTTTGTAAGATGGTATCAAATAAACGATTACGCTCTGCCCCGTAACCGTCCCAACCGTCGCCACGGTATAAAATCCCAACAGGCGGATTAATAGAAAGAGGCGCGTACATTTTGGTCATACTTACCTGTTGGCCGACTATTTGCCATAAAGCTGTGGATGTATCCATATTATTACAAAACCAATCAAATTGTGGGCGGCCTAATATAGTCCTGTTTGGGTTGGGGTCAATTCCGTTTTGTTGGTCGCGAGCTTGTATGCGCGTATCCAGCATAGAGAGTTGAAATAGGTCTCCCATTCTAAAATTTCTATAAATGCGCTGACTGTCTATCATATCTTGGTGGCGAATGGGTAGCCATTCGTAATAGGCTTGTGCTGCGTAACTTTTTCTATCCTCCCAAAGTCCTTCTGTGCTTGCGCTATGATTTTGCGCACCGCCTCGCCAAGCATCGTTGGCAGTTTCGTGGTCGTCCCATACGCAGATAAAAGGGTATTGCTGGTGTAATAGTATCAAATCATAGTCTAATTTATAATAGGAATACCTTAACCGATAATCGGCAAGGTTGATAATCTCATTTGCAGGTTCTACAGGGCGAACATTAGACACAACACCGTTTCCATACTCGTAAATATAATCGCCTAAATGCAGCAGATAATCAATATCGTTTCTTTTGGATAGAGCATTATAGACGTTAAAAAATCCCGCCTCATAGTTGGCACAAGACACAGCAGCCAAACGGATATTATCCACATCCCCTACAGGCAAAGTGCGGGTACGACCTCTTATAGAACGTTGTCCTAGATATTCAAACTCGTAATAATAGTAACGATTAGGTTGCAAATTTTGAACATCTACCTTAACGCAAAAGTCGCGGTTAGCATCGGTTTGAACTGCTCCGCTATCTATGATTTGGCTTATTGCTGTGTCGGTAGCTATGCGCCAACGCACTTGAGCCGTGCTGGAGTCGGTGGTAATTCTTGTCCAAAGGATAACTTGTGTAGCCAAAGGGTCGCCAGATGCTACCCCGTGAAAAAATGGGGCTAATTCAGCCCTTGCGCCAGAGCGGATAATGTTTTGATAGGCTGGGGCATTAACTTGAGCATAGTTGCAAGTAATAATCGCCCATAAGCTGAAAATGATACAGGTAAAATTTTTCATCATTATATAAATGTTTAAAACAGAAACCGCAAAAATAAGCCTTTTTATATTATTATCAAAATAAAAAATACAATCCTAAACGATATTTATACCCTTTTCAAATTTAGAAACACTATCCTAAACAATTTTTGCCCTATTTCTAACTTTAGAAATACTATTCTAAACAATTTTTGCCCTATTTCTAACCTCATAAATACTATTCTAAACAATTTTTGCCCTGTTTTCAACTTAAACAATACAATAAAACCCCTTTTTTATGTTACTTATGATTTTAGAAAGGGTATAAAAAACGATATTTGCACCATTTCTGAAGTTGGAAATACCGTCCTAAAAAAATTTTGCCCTATTTCCACCTTTGGAAATACGACCCTAAAACGTGGGAGATGTTGGCGGAGTAAAATCACTATTTTGATAAAGTTAAGTGTTAGTTTTGCAAAAAATGCCATAAGCACAAAAAAGCCCCTCCAGATATTTCTGAAGAGGCTTGAGTATTTAGAATGAATTTTTTACTACCAATCCAATTTATACACTTGGATAGTGCCGTCTGATTTGGCGGGTAAAAAGGGATAATATATCATAAAATCGCCAGTGGGAGATAAGCGGGATTTGTAAAAATCAATAACGGGAATTTTGCCCCGTTTTAGCTCTTCGCCCGTACTGCAATCAAATTTAATATATTGGTGGTCGGCTACGGTATAGAGGAAGCGATTATCGTCGCTAATGCGCATATCTTCTATATTATCTTTAATAGCGATTGTGGTCATTTCGCCCGTATTGACATTTTTTACCACAATGACTTTATGCTTGTCAATAACCGCGTAACTCTCCCCAAAAATGTTTAGGGCTATGCGGGGCTTGTGGTTAAAGTATTCCGTTTCAGCAAAAGTATGCTCTTCAATAACGCTTTGTTTGTTAATATCCCACAGAATAGCCCTTGTTTTGGTGCTAAGTAGCAAATGATTGCCTTTTTCGGCAAAATACAAGCGCGTAACGGGGGAATTATCGGGATTTGCTAACGTAAGGGTAAGGATTTTATCCAAACTGCTCATTGTGTTGGTATAGAAATTAACCACTATCTCATCTTTAGCGGCTACAGCCACAGCCAAAACCCCGCGATGATTTGCCAAAGCCTGCACGGTGTTGTTCTCTTTCCATTCTCTGGTGGTAAAATATCCCGAAACAAATTGTACAGTGTTGGTATTATCGGCTACCAAAAACTCTTCCGCATAACTATTGCTAACAGCTACTAAACTGTTTTTAAACTCCTTAGCTATATAATTGCCTTGCCCCTTCAAATCGTAAGTGTAGAGTTGGTTGAGTTTGCGAATAACTGTAAAATTGGTCATAATGTCTTCGGTAATTTCTACTCCCGCTACGGTTTGAGTAATCCCCCCAGTAAAATTCCAAACAAATTGGTCAAAAGGGAGTGAAGGGTTGTAAAAAAAATCTTCAGCTTTAATCTCTGCGATAAGCTTTTGCGCGTGGAGTTGGCTAACTGTGGCCAAACTGCTTGCTGCCATTAGGCAAGAAAAGAATGTTGTTTTCATCGTAAAAAATTTATGAGTGTGAAAAGAATAAATACCCATCAGCAAAAAACGTGCCAATTTTAACCTTTTGTTAAGGATTATAAAAATTATTTTTTCCCATATAAAAAACCCGCCCAACTATAGCTGAACGGGTTCGGTTATTATTCTATAAATAGAAAGACAATCTAAACGATTGTTTGTAGTAGAGGTGATAAATTTAATTGCACCCAGAGTTGCCGCGCAAATGCTGCGTATTCTTCTGTTGCTTGTACAGCTTTTTGCATCAGGCTTTGTGCATCTGAATCGCCTTGAGCTGCGTTTATGGCTATATATACCAATTGAAAAACAACAGTAGTTCTTTTTTTTAGCAACTCGCGCCTATTGGGAGAGTTTAGCCCAAATATCTTTATCGTTTCTACCCCTTTCGGGTTATTATTGATAGCTTCTACTTCCGCTATTTTTGATTGGGGATTATAAATAAAACGCAAAAATTCGTTAGGGGCTTCCCGCGCAGGGTTAATTAAAAGCGGTTGCCCTTGTGCATCTAAGGGAAATTGTACCCCTTTATGTGGTTTGTTATTACATTTACTGCAGGCTAACAGTAAGTTATCCCATTCAAAACATAATTCTGGATATATGGATTTAGGCGCAAAGTGTTCTATGTCCCCAAAATCAACCGCGCCTATATTAGACTCGCAATAAGCACATTTATGGTGAAAAACACTAATAAGAGCGTTTTTAATATCTTTGTGTTGATATTTTTTTTCAGCGGCTTCTTTGGCTATTTTGTTAGTATTACTAGGATTGGCTAAGTATGCGTTGCACTTTTTGTAGTAATCTATTGTCCAAGCCAGAGCTTTTTTAACTAAGACTTTGGGTTTAGCTTGAGCGTGATTGGAGATAAAAATCATTTTAACAAATGCGCGTTTTTTTGAATATATGCATTAATTTCTTTTTGCAAAGGAGTTTTTTCGATGATAATATCCCGAACAAATAAAGTCAATTGTTCATATTCTTCCCCTTGCGCATTGTCGCGTTTTTTGATAGCTTTTAACTCTTCATAGCGTTCTATTTTCTTTTGCACTTGAGGAGAAAATTCAGAAACTAAGTTAAAGGCGGGGCTGGTTAGCACTTCATCAACTGAATACTTATAAATATCGGGTATTGGTTGTATTTCAATTTTTTCCCCTTGTTTTACAAAGCTATAAGTAACTGCTTTTTCGCCTGCACCCAAAGCTACTAATGGGCTGTGGGTGGCTACAATAAATTGGAGGTTAGGAAATATACTTTGCAGTTTTAGCGCAATATCACGCTGCCAAATCGGATGTAAATGTATATCCAATTCATCAATTAACACTACACCCTTTTCTTTTAGTGCGTCCTCGCTTTCTGGGAAAGCCTCTATTAAACGCCAAATAAGGTCGCCAGCTAAAGCCATAATACTTCTAAAACCGTCAGATAAGGCTATAGTGGAGACTTCAGTACCGTTGATATTAAACCATATTTTACCGTTTTCGTCTATACGGCTAAAAAAATTATTTTCGGGTAATAATTCGTTTATAGCTTTAATGCCCAAATTTTTTTGATGTGAGGCAATTTTATCGTTAGGGTTTTTTGCTAATTTGTAATCTATATGCACTAACCAAGTTTCAAAGGCTTCAAGGGATTTATCCTCTTGGAATTGGGTGAAAAAGTTGCTAAAACGGGATGGAGATTGTAGAGTAGGGGTAAAAATACGATTTTCACGAGTTAATCTTCTAAAAGCACCATAGCCAGCTGCAAACCAAGTTTTTCCTTTAGGGATTAAGACGTTGTTACGCAGCCAGGTTAAAATTTTATCCGAGTTTTCAACTATCGTAGGGTCTGTATATTCTTTATTTCTAATACTTATTTTTTTGCTGCCAGTAATAAAATAAGTATAACCGAATTTTGTTCGTTGTGCTTTATCACCGCCAAATTTGTTTTCATCATTTTCATCTTGGTGAATAGTAATAGAAATTTTGCCAAATTTACTTTCATCTTTCAACCAGCCTTCAGGGCGATTCAATAATTGCTTTGCGCCTTCGGGTCCTGCCAACAGAAGTGCGAGGGCATTTAGTACAGTAGTTTTACCTGTGCCATTTTCACCTAGTAAGGTAATCCATTTATGGGCTGCTTTATTAGTACCCATTTTTATGGTTTGGTTATCAAAGCATTTTATATTTTCTAATCTAATTTCTTCCACCCACATATTGATAAAGGTATTTTGTTAATTCTTTAATAGTTTTAAAAATTTGGAAATGCGCTGCAAAGATAGTTATTATTTATAAAATAAAAAAATATAGCCAATAATAAGCACTTTCCCCCATATAAAAAACCCGCCCAACGATAGCTGAACGGGTTTGGTGATTATTCTACAGATTGATTGAGGCACTGAATACATTTTTTGTGGCTACCTCGTTCAAAATATACATCTATTCGCCCCAAGATAACCCCAGCCCAACCCGCTTGAGTAACAAAAACGGATTGATTGGCTTTATTTTTTACTGGAGTGGGCGTAGTTAGGAACGTGTGGGTGTGTCCGCCTATGATAAGGTCTATATGTTGGGATTCGGCTGCTACTTTCAAATCTGAAATTTGACTATCTGCGTAACTGTAGCCCAAATGCGAAAGCGCGATAACATAATCACAACCTAATTCCTGCTTGAGCAAAGCTGCCGTTTTATTCGCAACTTCTAAAGGTTCTAAATAATTAGTTTCCAAATATAAGGGTTTTGGTACTAATCCATCTAATTTAACCCCCAAGCCAAAAACGCCAATTTTTAACCCTGCTTTCTCAAAAATTTTATAGGGTAAAACGGTTTGGGCTAAGTCTGTGTTTTTGAAATCGTAGTTGGCGCAGAGTAGGGGGAATTTGGCGTGGTTGCTAATTTGGGTTTTAAGGTTTAATAACCCCCCGTCAAAATCGTGATTGCCGATAGCGGCTGCATCGTAGCCCATTTGCGACATCAGTTTTATCTCCAATTCGCCCTTGAAGTAGTTGAAATAAGGCGTACCTTGGAATATATCCCCAGCGTCCAATAGCAGCACATTTTCCTCCTGCTGTCTAATCTGTTGGATGAGATAAGCCCGCCGCGCTGCGCCCCCTTTGCCCTGCAATTTGCCCCCGTCCATAGGAAACGGCTCTATACGGCTGTGGGTGTCGTTGGTGTGCAAAATCGTCAATTTGCGCAAAGCCCATTCGGGGTCTAAATACGCGTTAGCCTTTGCCATAGCGGGCAATAATAGGGTTGCGCCCAACCATTGAGCGGAACGGCGGAGGAATTGGCGGCGGTTTGGGTTCATATTAAATAATGCGTAAAAGGTTGAGGAGATAACAAACAGCTACTTGTCCGATTATAATCCCGTAAATGGGTAGTTTGAAACTATTTTTTCTATTCTTGTGGCGAAAAATGGGCATAGCCGCCAAAACGCCCAAACTGCCCCCAATAGCGGCGAGGGTAAAGAAACGGCGTTCTGATATGCGCCAGCGATTGTTGAGGGCTTGTTGTTTGTCCCAAAACATTAAAATAAAACAAAATAGGCTAATGGCTAACCAATAGACTAATATAATTTTGCCAAGCATATAGATAGTGATTAGTGGTTAGTGATTAGTTATTAGTGGTTAGTGGTTAGTTATGAATGGGAGTTGATATAATAGTTTGGAAAAAATGTCTGATAACTGGAGTTACGCTTGAGGCTTTATTTTAGTATAAGAAAAACTAAAAATTAAATAGGTTAGAAATTTTTTTGACGGCTTACGCCTAAAAAATTTATCTTTCGTACTTTTTTGATGGCAAAAAAGTACCAAAAAAGCCAACGCCAAAAAGGCGTTTTTGCTTGTATTTTTTTCAAAAATAAGCGCAAAACCGTCGCTACAAGCCGACGTTTTTTGCGTTGCAAAAAAGCTACTGCCCTCGCTGCGCTCGGTTGGTCGTCTTTCCGCGACATACGCTGGTTTTGGCGTCGCACGGCGAAAATTTAGTTTTTCAACTTGACTTTTATCACAGAATAGCTCAAGCGTAACTCCAGTGATAAGTATCTTGTATCATTCATTTTTTGTACGACTAACAACTAATCCCTAACAACTAACAACCAACAACTAATTATTCTATTTTCCATTTATTTTGTGCTTTTAGCACTTTTTCTATCAGGTCGCGCACGCAACCTTCGCCCCCTTTGACGGGGGAAATATACTGCGAAATGGTTTTTATCTCCATAGCTGCATCGGAAGGACAAGCTGCCAAATGTACGGCGCGCATACACTCATAATCGGGCAAATCATCGCCCATATACGCGACCGTGCTAAGGTCTAAATTATGGTTATGAACCAATTCTTCTAAGGTTTTGAGCTTGTGGTGGATGCCGCTGTAAATATGAGTGATGCCCAACCCGTTGAGCCTTTTGATAACGCCTTGAGAATTGCCCCCTGTGATGATAGTAACAGCAAATTTCTGCTCAAGGGCTGCTTTGAGCGCGTAGCCGTCGCGGGTGTGCATTTGGCGCAGTAGTTCGCCGTTTTCTTGCACGTGTAGCAAACCGTTGGTAAGTACGCCATCCACATCAAAAATAAAGTGGCGAATATCGGCAAGTTTATCTAGATAAGACATAATTTAGTGGTTAGTTATTGGTGATTAGTGGTTAGGGATTAGTTGTTAATTGTATTGGTTTTAAGTATTAGTACAAAAATTATTAGATAGTTTATATTAATAACTGACCTTTCGCAGTATATTTTTCATTTTTTTTACAATTAGCTTTTTGCAGTTAAATTTTCCTATATGCGCTCAATAGCGTGGGGTTTTATACCCCGCGCGCTGATAAATTTTCCATAAA